>DXXM01000020.1 GCA_019416285.1 Bacteroidales bacterium | reverse complement strand
TTGTGAAAGTTGAGGCTTTTGTTAATTTTTTCAATGGGAGTTTTGCAACACCCTCACTAAGGACAAATACATTTAAGGATTCAAATCATAAACGCAATAAGAAAGATGAGGGATGCGGCATTGCCACATCCCTCATCTTTCTTAGGTATAGGTTTTTACCGGGGTGGATTTTGGGGCTCAAAGGCTCTTGGCAAAGGCTCTTTGCGAGATTCAGAGGCGATTGTAGGGGATTGAGAAGGTGTCGCCCTGGGAGATGTCGCCGGTCGTGAGACCTTTTTTGAGCCAGCGGGTGCGCTGTTCGGAGGTGCCGTGGGTGAAGGAGTCAGGCACGGCGTAGCCCTGGGCCTTTTTCTGAAGATAGTCGTCGCCGATTTTCATCGAGGCGTTAAGAGCCTCCTCTATGTCGCCATCCTCGAGCGAGTTGAACATGGCGTTGTCGTGATGCGCCCACACTCCCGCGAGATAGTCGGCCTGGAGCTCGATGCGCACGCTGATATTGTTGGCCTCCGTCTCGTTGGTACGGTTCATGGCGGCGTGTGCCTGGTCGAGAGTGCCGAGGAGGTGCTGGACGTGGTGGCCGACCTCGTGGGCTATCACGTAGGCGTAGGCGAAATCACCATCGGCGCCCAGCGTCTTGCGCATGTCGCGGAAAAAGGACAGGTCGATGTAGAGACTCTCGTCGGCGGAGCAGTAGAACGGCCCCACGGCTGCCGTAGCATTGCCGCAGGCACTCTGCACGGAGTTGGTGAACAATACGAGCGTCGGCGGCTCATATTCCTTTCCCATCGAGGCGAACAGCTTGGTCCACACATCCTCCGTGCCGGCAAGAATCTGCCGCGAGAAGCGTGCGAGCTCCTCTTCCTCCTGGGTCGGGGTATAGTTTTCGGTTGTCTGTTCGCCCGACATCATGTTGCCGACGCCGGAGGTGAGGACATCGAGAGGATTGCCGCCTGAAATCCAGGCGATAATTGCCGCGATGACCACCGCGCCTATACCGCCGCCGATTTTCAGTCCGCGTCCTCCGCCGCTTCCGCGGCGGTCACTGACATTGGAGCTTTCACGTCGTCCGTTGAGTCTCATACAGGAGTGGTTTTATCTGTCGGTATTATCTATCAGTTTTTGAGTGCTTTCCATACACCTGCACTGGCGAGGGCGCCGAGGAAGGGAGCCACGATGAAGAGCCAGAGCTGCTGGATGGGCACACTGTTGCCTTCGATTGCTGCGAAGATAGCCGGGCCGAGTGAACGGGCGGGGTTAACGGATGTGCCGGTGATGGGGATACATGCTATATGCACGAGCACGAGGGTGAGGCCGATTGCGAGACCTGCGAAGTTGCCTGCGCCCTTCTTCTCGTCGGTCGAGCCGAGAACCACAAGCACAAAGATGAACGTGAACACAAATTCTGCGATGAAGGCGGGCACGATGTTACCTACCATGAAGGAGTTGGCTCCGGTGGTGGTAGTGCTGTTGAACACGGCTTCCACTCCGGCTTCATTTCCGGTGTGGACGAGAATCCACAGCACGAATGATGCGATGATGGCTCCGATGCACTGGAAGAGCATATAGCCGCCGGCTTCCTTGCCGCTCATGCGGCCGCTCGACCATACGCCGAGAGTGATTGCCGGATTGATATGGCAACCGGAGATGTTGCCGATTGTGTAGGCCATAGCTACTACTGAAAGGCCGAAAGCCATTGCGACACCGAGGGTTGTCACACCATAGCCTGTTGTGCCGAGACCGATGCCGGCGAAGATTGCGCTACCGCAACCCATGAGTACCAGTACGAATGTACCGATCATCTCTGCGAGATACTTTTTCATTAATTAGAAAATTTAGTTGAACGTAAATGTGATTTTAAGCGTGATTATAAATGAACACGGTTTTAGAGCTTGGTTTTAACCAACCTTTAAGTTTGTAACGGAAAAGGGCTTGCCAATGTTGACAAAGGTAAACAAAATTTGCAAAAAACAAAAGAATATGGGCCGTTTACACATATAATATAAAGAGGACCGTTCAGAATCTCGAATTTTATGCGTAAATTTGCGTTAATAAAACCATGAAAACCGATAATGAAAAAATCAATCAGAGTCTTATGAAAGTAAAATCACTTTTTTTCGCAATGCTGGCGCTGCTTCCGGTGGAAGCCTTCGCCTGCACAAGCCTCATAGCCGGCAAGAACGCCACTCCTGACGGCTCTGTGCTCGTGACATACGCCGCCGACAGCCACACGCTCTACGGCGAGCTCTACAACCGTCCGGGCGGTAAACACGCTAAGGGCGAGGTCCGCAGAATTGTCGAGTGGGACACCGGCAAGTATCTCGGCGACATCCCTCAGGTTCCCGTGACCTACACCACCATCGGCAACATGAACGAACACGGCCTCACGATATCCGAGAGCACATGGGGCGGACGCGCCGAGCTTGAGGACACCACAGGCATCATGGACTACGGCTCGCTCATCTATGTGACGCTTGAACGCGCCAAGACTCCCCGCGAGGCCATCAAAATCATGACCGACCTCGTGAAAGAATACGGCTACCATTCGAGTGGCGAGTCATTCTCTATAGCCGACGCCAACGAAGCCTGGATTATGGAACTCATCGGCAAGGGTGGCAAGGAGAAAGGTGCCGTGTGGGTGGCACGCCGCATCCCCGACGACTGCATCTCGGGCCACGCCAATCATCCCCGCATCCACAAATTCCCCCTCAACGATAAGGAAAATACCCTCTATTCGCCTGACGTCATCGACTTCGCCCGCAAGATGGGCTACTACAACGGCAAGGACGAGGATTTCAGCTTCTCGCTTACCTACGGCGAGCTCGACGCCACAGCTACCCGCGGCTGCGACGGACGCGTGTGGAGCTACTTCAACCGTTTTGCCGACGGCATGGACAAGTATCTCCCCTACGTGATGCACGGCGAGGGAGAGGCCTTCCCGCTCTGGGTGAAGCCCGACCGCAAGGTCAGCCTCAATGATATGAAGTGGATGATGCGCGACCATTTCGAGGGCACTCCCATGGATATGACCAAGGATATAGGCGCAGGCCCCTACGCAGTGCCTTACCGCTGGCGCCCGATGACCTTCAAGGTCGACGACAAGCAGTATCTCAACGAGCGCGCAATCGCCACACAGCAGACCGGCTTCTCCTTCGTGTCGCAGATGAACGCCAAGTACCCGGAACTGATGCGCGGCATCCTCTGGTTCGGTGTCGACGACGCCAATACCTGTGTGTATGTCCCGATGTATAACGGCATCACCTCGATTCCTCACGAGTTCGCCGTGGGCAACGGTGACCTGCTGACCCTCTCATGGGACGCCGCCTTCTGGGTGACCAGCTATGTGGCTAACCAGGCCTACCACCAGTACAGCAAGATGATCGACGATATCCGCAAGGTGCAGAAAAACGAGGAGTCGACCCTCGAGGGCGAGGTTGAGAAGATGCTCACCGAAGTAGCCTCTCTCGACGAGGCTTCGGCCCGCGAGCGCCTGAGCCGCCACTCGTCGGAGGCTTCGACCCGCTATGTGAAGCGCTACAAGGACCTCGGCGACTATCTCCTTGTGAAGTACATGGACGGTAATATCAAGCGCGAGAAGGACGGCAAGTTCGAGCGTACGCCCGAGGGCATGCCCGTGTCGCCCATCTATGGCGGCTATGACGAGCGCTACTACCGCTCTATCGCCGACCAGACCGGCGACCACCTGCGCATAAAGTAAGATACTTTGTGTGGATGTTGCAAAATCCAATGTCGGCAGTAGGGACGTTTTGAAAAACGTCCCTACCGGATATTCTGATGGTGGGTTTTGCAACATCCTCCATAAAAGGATATCCGGTATATATCCCTGCCGGACACCAAAATAAGGATTTATGACTGAAAATTATCTTGATAAGCTCAACGAACAGCAGAGGGGCGCGGTGGAGTATTGCGACGGGCCGCAACTGGTGATTGCCGGTGCAGGCTCGGGCAAGACCCGCGTGCTCACCTACAAGATTGTGCATCTTCTGCGCCTCGGCTACGAGCCCTGGCGGATTCTGGCGCTGACCTTCACCAATAAGGCCGCGCGAGAGATGCGTGAGCGTATCCAAGACCTCGTGGGGCCCGAAACGGCCTCGAAACTGTGGATGGGTACCTTCCACTCTATCTTCGCCCGCATCCTCCGCGCCAATGCGGAGCGCATCGGGTTCAAAAGCAATTTCACAATCTATGACTCGGCCGACAGCAAGTCGCTCGTCAAGACCATAATCAAGGATATGCAGCTCGACGAGAAAATCTACAAGCCGTCGGCTGTGCTTTCGGCCATCTCCGGAGCTAAAAACGCATTGGTATCTCCGGAGGACTATGCCATGAGCCGCGACGTCATGGAGGCCGACCGGCAGGCGAAGCGCCCCGAGCTACATGAAATCTACCGCGCTTACCGCGACCGCTGCACTGTGGCCGGAGCGATGGATTTCGACGACCTGCTTTACTATACCAACGTGCTGCTGCGTGACAATCCGGACGTGCTCCGCCACTACCGTGAGTTTTTCCGCTATGTGCTGGTCGACGAGTATCAGGACACGAACTTCGCGCAACACGTCATAGTGACCCAGCTCACGCGCGAGAGCGGCAAGCTCTGTGTGGTTGGCGACGATGCGCAGAGCATCTACTCATTCCGCGGAGCCAATATCCGCAACATCCTCGACCTGCGAAAGACCTATCCCACGCTCGCCACATTCAAGTTGGAGCGCAACTACCGCTCGACGCGTAACATCATCAACGCCGCGGGTTCGCTCATCGACAAGAACCGCGACCAGATTCCGAAGCAGGTCTATTCCGAAAACGAAAACGGCGCCCCGATAGAGGTAGTGAAGTGTTTCAGCGACTTCGAGGAGGCCTATCAGGTGGCTTCGCGCGTGTCGCAGCTCAAGATGCGTTCAGGCGACAGCGCTGAGGAGTTTGCCATACTCTACCGCACAAATGCGCAGAGCCGCGTGCTTGAGGAGGCGCTGAGAAAACGCAATGTGGCCTACAGGATTTACGGCGGCCTCTCGTTCTACCAGCGCAAGGAGGTGAAGGACGCCATTGCCTATTTCCGCATGGCCCTCAACCCCGACGACGATGAGGCGCTGAAACGCATCATCAATTTCCCGGCGCGCAAAATCGGCGATACGACGCTCAACAAGCTCGTGCGCCGTGCCATCGACGACAATGTGAGCGTTTGGACCGTGATTCAGGAACCTGACAAGCATCCCGCCGGGCTTACCTCGGCCACGCTAAAACGCATCGACGAATTCGCCGGACTGATTACCGAATTTACCCAGGCAAACCGCAAGGGGGCCGACGCCTTCACCCTTGCGAAAATGATAATAGACCGCACGGGGCTTTTCTCGATGCTGGTCCACGACAACACACCCGAGAGCATCTCGAAGCAGGACAACCTGCAGGAGCTTCTCAACGGAGTGAAGGAATTTGTGGAGAACCGCACAGAAGAGGGTGACACGGATGTGTCGCTCGGCGCTTTCATGGCCGAAGTATCCCTCGCAACCGACCAGGATTCTGACTCGGGCGATACCGACGAGCGCGTGACGCTCATGACGGTGCATGCCGCCAAGGGACTTGAGTTCAACAACGTCTTTGTGGTAGGTGTGGAGGAGGAGCTTTTCCCCTCGGCGATGTCGAAGGACTCGCCCTCGCAGATAGAGGAGGAGAGGCGCCTGATGTATGTGGCCATCACGAGAGCGAAGAAATTCTGCATGCTCAGCTATGCCGGTTCCCGTTTCCGCAACGGGCAGACGGTGGCATGCCGTCCGTCTCGCTTCCTCGGCGACATCAATCCGGAGTTTCTGCACCTTGCCACCAACGACCGCCTCGGCGAAGAGGAGCCCCGCTTCACGCGCCCCACGGTCAACTATTCGGCCTCGCTCGCCGGAAGCGCCCGCAGTCTCAGCTCACTGCGTCAGCGACAGCCGTCGGCTCCACCGTACGGCGGAGGCGCGGGGGCGCAGCGGCCGTCGGCCGCGTCATATCCCACACCGCTTTCGCAGCGTCCGATGTCGTCCGCTCCTGCATCCGCTTCGGCAGCCGGAGGCGCGGGAGCCTACAGCACCCATACCGCCGGGGAACTGGCGGAGAACATGAGGATAGAGCATGCCAAGTTCGGCCCGGGCACCATAGTCAACATTGACAACTCCGGGCCCGACGCGCGCGTCACCGTGGAGTTCGATTCGACGGACACGCGCACGCTCATGCTGAAATTCGCCAAGTTCACCATTGTAGAGTGAAAACCGATACAATCAGAATAGAAAATACAAGAAATCATCAGATATATGAAGGCCTCCGAGCTACCCACACCGTTTTATATCGTCTACGAGGACCGTATGCGCCGCAACCTCGAACTCATCACCCGTGTCGAGCGCGAGGCGGGAGTCAACATCATCATGGCTTTCAAGGCCAACGCCCTGTGGCGCTCCTTCGGGATTGTGAGGGAATATAACCGCGACTTCACCGCCAGCTCGCTCAACGAGCTGCGTCTCGGCAACGAGGAATTAGGCGGAGAGGCACACGTGTACTGTCCTGTCTACACCGAGGGGACAATCGGCGAGTTTCTTTCGCGCGCCACGCATCTTACGTTCAATTCCCTCAGCCAGTGGGAACGCTACGGGGAGCGGACAATCGGGGCCGGTGTGTCGCCGGGACTGAGGGTGAATCCGCAGTGCTCGGTAATCGACACGGAAATCTACAATCCGGCTCTCCCGGGCTCGCGCTTCGGAGTGACAGCCGAGCAGCTTGGCGGCACACTGCCCGCAGGCATAGAGGGACTGCATTTCCATGCCCTCTGCGAGAGCTCGAGCTATGATCTGGAAAAGGTGCTGAAGGCTTTCGAGGAGCAGTTCGGACAATATCTCCCGCAGGTGAAGTGGGTGAACTTCGGCGGGGGCCATCTGATGACGCGCGAGGGCTACGACATCGACCATCTCGTGGGGCTGCTCCGCGATTTCCGCGCCAGCTACCCCTGGCTGAAGGTGGTGATGGAGCCTGGAAGCGCATGGATGTGGCGCACGGGCGACCTCATTACAGAGGTGCTCGATGTGGTCGACAACCAGGGCATAAAGACGGCCATCATTGACGCAAGTTTCGCCTGCCACATGCCTGACTGTCTGGAGATGCCCTACAAACCGGCCATCACGGAGAGCGTGGAGGAGGCCGAGGGGCTGCCGAAGTACCGCCTGGGCGGAAATTCCTGTCTGAGCGGTGACTATGTGGGCGACTGGTGTTTCCCGAAGCCGCTGAAAGCTGGCGACCGCCTGACGCTTGAGGATATGAACCATTATACCACGGTGAAAACCACGATGTTTAACGGAATACAGCACCCGGCTATGGTGATGTGTGACGCAAACGGCGACTGCACTTATCTCCGCCGCTTCGACTATGAGGATTATAAGTCGAGGATGTGCTGAGAGCGGTTTTATTCTTCTTTTGATAATAGAATTAAAAATATAAAAGAGAGGCTGATGGAAAGGTTGCGTTTTTCGGTCATTGTGCCGGTCTATAACCGCATTGACGAGGTGAGGGATTTGCTTGAGAGTCTCAGCCGGCAGTCGGCGAAGAATTTCGAGGTTGTAATCGTCGAGGACGGTTCGTCGCAGCCTTGCCGCGAGGTTGTGGAGATGGATTGGGGCATCGACGTGAAGTATTTCTATAAGGAGAACGAGGGGCGCTCGATTGCCCGCAACTACGGTATGGAGCGTGCCACGGGCGACTATTTCATTTTCTTCGACAGCGACTGCGTGATTCCCCCTGACTATTTCGCAACTCTCAGCCGCGAACTCGAAAAGGCGCCGACCGACTGCTTCGGTGGCCCTGACTCGGCTCATGAGTCGTTTTCCTCGACCCAGAAGGCCATCAATTTTGCCATGACCTCTTTCCTGACCACCGGAGGCATACGCGGGGGCAAGGTGAGTCTTGAGAAATTCGTGCCACGCACTTTCAATATGGGCTTCTCCCGTGAGGTCTACGACAGGGTGGGAGGCTTCCGGGAGATGTTTTCGGAGGACATCGACATGTCGACGCGCATACGCAACGCGGGTTTCGGCGTGGCGCTCATCCGTCCGGCTTTCGTATATCACAAGCGCCGTGTCGATTTCAGGAAATTTCTCCGTCAGGTGTATGTGTTCGGCATGTCGCGCATCACCCTGAAACTGCTTTATCCCGGCTCGCTGAAACTTGTGCACGCTCTGCCGGCCGTGGCGGTGATTATCGGACTGGCGCTCGTGGCGTTGTCAATCTTCGTGTCGCCGTGGTTCCTGCTCCCGTTGGGTCTCTATCTGCTTGCAATCTTTGCTGCGGCACTTGCCTCGACCCACTCGGTGGTGATTGCAGCCAAGGCTGTACCTGCGAGTGTGATTCAGATCTGCGGCTACGGCTGCGGTTTCCTAAAGGCCTACATCATCAAAATCCTCCTCGGCAAAGGCCGCAATGTGGAAGAGGAAGTGATGATGCGCAAAGGAGTTTAAACTATAAAAATCATGGAGCGAAACCCATTTACTTCGGTGCGGATTCAGGACCTCGGCGATGATGATAAGCCGAGGGAGAAGGCGCTGAGTCTCGGAATACGCTCGCTGAGCGATGCGGAGCTGATAGCCATAATTTTCGGCGGGGGACTGCCGGGAATGTCGGTGGTGGACCTCGCCCGGAAAATTCTGCATGACTGCGACAACCGGGTGGACAATCTGGCCCGTCTGAGCATGAATGAGCTGATGAGCAAGTATAAGGGTGTGGGGCAGGCTAAGGCCGTGAGCCTCGCAGCCGCTTTCGAGCTCGGGCGGCGCAACCGCGAGCAGGCAGAGGGGAATCAGCGGCCGGTCATAAAGTCGAGCGAGGATGTGAGGACACTTATGGCGCCGCTGCTCGAAGGGCTGGAATATGAGGAGTTCTGGGTGCTGATGCTCTCGCGCAGCAATCAGGTTACATACAAGAGGTGTGTGTCGCAGGGTGGAACGGCGGCGACGGTAGTCGATGTGAAACTGCTTCTCAAACGTGCTATCGACTGTCTTGCGGAAGGTCTGATACTTGTCCACAACCATCCGTCGGGCAACCATCTGCCGAGCGCTGAGGATGACCGCCTGACACGTCAGATAAAGGAGGGCGCGAAGATACTCGGCATGCGTGTGCTTGACCATGTGATTATAGCGCGCGGCAGGATGTATTCCTATAATGACGAGGGGCGGCTGTGAACAATCGGCCGACGGAAGATGTAGAGATATTATATATACATATATAAATAGTGCTAACGTTTCAATTCAGAAGATTTATGAGCAAGACAGTATCGTCAGTCACAGAACTGATAGGCGACACCCCGCTTGTGCGCCTCGTCCGCTATGATGAGGCAATCGGTGCGCAGGGTGTGATTTATGCAAAAGTGGAATTTTTCAATCCGGGAGGCTCGGTGAAGGACCGCGTGGCCCTCAGTATGATTGATAGTGCTGAAGCTGCCGGGGTGCTGAAGCCCGGTGCCACTATCATTGAGCCGACGAGCGGCAATACGGGCGTCGGGCTTGCGATGGTCGGCACGGCGCGCGGCTACAAGGTGGTGCTCACCATGCCGGAGACCATGAGCGTCGAGCGGCGCAAGCTCCTGGCGGCTCTCGGAGCGGAAATCGTGCTGACTCCGGGCGCGGCAGGTATGAAAGGCGCGATAGCGGAGGCCGAAAGGCTGCGCGAGGCTACTCCTGACGCCGTGATATTGGGCCAGTTTGTCAATCCCGCGAATCCGGAGGCGCACTACAGGAGCACGGGGCCCGAGATATGGGAGGCATTAGACGGTAAGGTGGATTTCTTCGTGGCCGGAGTGGGCACGGGTGGCACTGTCAGCGGTACCGGCCGTTATCTGAAAGAGCGCAACCAGGAAGTGAGGATTGTGGCTGTCGAGCCGGTGGATTCGCCGGTGTTGAGCGGCGGTAAGCCGGGGCCGCACAAGTTGCAGGGAATAGGCGCGGGTTTCGTGCCCGAGATATATAATGCCACTGTGGTCGACGAGGTGATGACCGTAGGGACGGAGGAGGCTTTCGAGGCCACGCGTCGCCTGGCGGCTACCGAAGGGTTGCTGGTGGGTATCTCGTCGGGTGCCGCGCTATATGCGGCAAGCGAAATCGCCCGCAGGGAGGAGAACCGGGGAAAGAATATCGTAGTGCTCCTGCCGGACACCGGTGAAAGATACCTTTCCACTCCGCTGTTCGGATAGAAATATCCGGCCATCGCTGGAATTTTAAATACAAAAGAACAGAAGGTACAAAAGAGACACAAGATTCCCTTTTGTACCTTCTGTTCTTTTGTGCCCTTTATTTCTGCTGGCTGATTTTCAGTCGGAAGAATGGGGTAGGAAGTGCTTTTTCAGAGTGTGACTTCGCCGCAGATGTCGGTGTTGAGGCGGGTGGCGACGGCGGAGGGGGTGAGGCCGAGGCCGAAGAGATACATGAGCTTGGTGATGGCCGCCTCGGAGGTCATGTCGTGGCCGGAGATTACGCCAGCGTTGGCGAGCTTGTCGCCTGCGACGTAGCGGCGGTGATGGACGCCTCCGTTGACACACTGGGTCACGTTGACAATGACAATGCCGAGCTTCACAGCCTCGGCTATCTCCTCGATGAACCATCCGGAGGTGGGAGCGTTGCCCGCGCCGTAGGTGCGCAGGACTATGCCCTTGATGCCGGGAGCGGAAAGGAGGTGGCGGAGGGTCTGCTGGGTCATGCCGGGGTAGAGGTCGATGAACATGACGTTGTGGTCCATGCGGGTGTTGAGCTGCAGGGGCTTCTTCTCCTTGGGGCGCCAGAGGGCTTCCTCGGCGAAGTGGATGCCGAGGCCGATTTTGGCGAGCTGCGGATAGTTGTTGCTCTTGAAGGCGTTGAAATTGTCGGCGCTCATCTTGGTGGAGCGGTTGCCGCGCCAGAGATAGTTTTCGAAGAGGATTGCAACTTCCTGAACCATCGGCGAGCCGTCGAAGGTGGTGGTGGCGGCAATCTGAAGGGCCGTGATGAGGTTTTCCTCACCGTCGGTTCGCACTTCGCCGATGGGGAGCTGCGAACCGGTTATGATTACCGGCTTGTGGAGATTGCCGAGCATGAAAGATAGGGCCGACGCTGTGTAGGCCATGGTGTCGGTGCCGTGGAGCACGACGAAGCCGTCGTAGTTGTCGTAGTGTTCGGCTATCGCGGTGGATATTTCCGCCCACCCGACAGGGTCCATGTCGCTTGAGTCGATGGGGTCGAACTGGATGTTGTCGATGTCGTAGGCAAGTTTTTTGATTTTGGGCACATTGTCAATCAGGTGACTGAAATCGAATGGCTGCAATGCGTGAGTCTCGGGATTCTCTATCATCCCGATGGTACCTCCGGTGTAGATGATAAGAAGGCGGGGGCGATGTGTTTGTGTCATGGGCTTAAAGCGTGTGTCGCGGATAGATGTGGTAAGGTTAACTGAAAAGGAAGAAGGAGAGCGATGGGAAATGAAAGGGTAGGGGAGGAGCGGGAAAGAGGCCGTGTGCAAAACCGGACCGCGCGGGATGGTCGGTATGGCCATTCACGGTGGCCCGGTTTTGCAGTTCCTCTTTATGAATTGGCAGACGTCAGCCGATTTTCGCCCCGGGAGCAACGGGTGCAGAGGGAGAGATGAGCACGAGAGAGCCGTCGGAGTTGACAGTGGAGAGAATCATGCCCTCCGAGACGATGCCTTTGAGCTTGCGGGGGGCGAGGTTGGCGATGAAGCATACCTGACGGCCCACGAGGTCCTCGGGCTTATAGAATTTGGCGATGCCGGAGACGATGGTGCGTTTCTCCATGCCGTCGTCGATGAGGAAGCGGAGGAGCTTGTCGGCCTTGGGTACTTTCTCGCACTCGAGCACGGTGCCGACGCGGAGGTCGCAGGCTTCGAAAGTGTCGAACTCTACGGTCTCGGCCTGGGGCTCGGGCTTCCACGATGCAATTTCGTTGGCCTTCTTGGTGTCGAGCAGCTTCTGAACCTGAGCCTGAATCTCGGCGTCCTCGATTTTCTCGAAGAGGAGTTCGGCGGGGGCGATTTCGGCTCCGTCGTGGACGAGGTCGGAACATCCGAGCATGTCCCATGTAATCTTGTCGCCGCCGAGCATCTTGACGAGACGGGCGCAGGTGAAGGGGAGGAAGGGTTCGAAGGCTATGGCGAGGTTGGCGCAGAGCTGGAGCGCGATGTTGAGGATGGTGCCTGTGCGGGCCATGTCGGTCTTGGCGAGTTTCCAGGGTTCGGTTTCCTGGAGGTAGCGGTTGCCGAGGCGGGCGATTTCCATGGCCTGCTTGAGCGCCTCGCGGAAGTGGAAGGTGCCGAGCGCTTCGGAAAGGGCCTCCTTGATGCGGCCGAGTTCGGCGAACACCTCGCGGTCGGCGTCGGTGAGCTCGCCGCGGACGGGTACTACCCCGCCGAAGTATTTGTGGGTTAGAACCACGGCGCGGTTGACGAAGTTGCCGAGGATGGCCACGAGCTCGTTGTTGTTGCGCGCCTGGAAGTCGGCCCAGGTGAAGTCGTTGTCCTTGGTCTCGGGAGCGTTGGCGGTGAGAACGTAGCGGAGCACGTCCTGCTTGCCGGGGAAGTCGCGGAGGTATTCGTGGAGCCACACGGCCCAGTTGCGCGAGGTGGAAATCTTGTCGCCCTCGAGGTTGAGGAATTCATTGGCGGGCACGTTGTCGGGGAGCTGGAAGTTGTCGCCGTAGGCCATGAGCATCGAGGGGAACACGATGCAGTGGAACACGATGTTGTCCTTGCCGATGAAGTTGATGATGCGTGTCTCGGGGTCTTTCCAGTATTTTTCCCAGGTGTCGGGAAGGAGCTCCTTGGTGTTTGAGATATAGCCGATGGGGGCATCGAACCACACGTAGAGCACTTTGCCTTCGGCGCCTTCCACTGGCACGGGGACACCCCACTTGAGGTCGCGGCTCACGGCGCGGGGCTGGAGGCCGGCGTCGAGCCACGATTTGCACTGGCCGTAGACGTTGGTTTTCCACTCCTTGTGGCCTTCGAGAATCCACTCGCGGAGCTTGGGCTCCCATTTGTCGAGGGGGAGATACCAGTGGGTTGTCTCGCGCATCTTGACAGGTTCGCCGGTGAGGGCAGAGCGGGGGTTGATGAGGTCGGTCACGTTGAGCGACGAGCCGCAGGCCTCGCACTGGTCGCCGTAGGCATTCTCGTTGTGGCAGCGGGGGCAGGTGCCGACCACGTAACGGTCGGCGAGGAACTCGCCCGACTTTTCGTCGTAGGGCTGGAGGGCTGTCTGCACGGTGAACTCGCCCTTGTCGTAAAGACGGCGGAAAAATTCCGACGCTGTCTTGTGGTGGAGCTCGGAAGTGGTGCGTGAATATATGTCGAAGCTGACTCCGAGTTCTTCGAGAGAGTCCTTGATGATTTTGTGGTAGCGGTCGACCACTTCCTGCGGGGTGATGCCCTCCTTGCGGGCGCGCAGGGTGATGGGTACACCGTGTTCGTCGCTGCCGCCGACCATCACTACGTCCTCGCCCTTGAGACGCATGTAGCGCGCGTAGATGTCAGCCGGGACATAGACTCCGGCGAGGTGTCCGATGTGAACGGGCCCGTTGGCATAGGGGAGGGCGGTGGTGATGAGTGTACGCTTGAATTTCTTTTCCATAATTATTGATATGTGAATTTCCATGGGGGACGCCACGCGCCCCGGCTGATTTTAAAGTGCAAAATTAGCGCTTATTAGGGAAAAAACATAGCAGCCGCAGGCAAATTTTTATAAAGAAGGTGTGGAGAGGGGGATTTTGGTAGTCAGATAGGGCGGAAAACGAATCACGGTTGAATTCGCGAATAAAATTTTGTAGAGATTTTTGCTAAATAAAAATTTAGCATTATATTTGCGGTGCGGATCAAAGCAAAAAAACATGAAATACACGGAACTACACAGAAAACTCCGGAAATTCGGATGTTACATGACGGGTGAAAGCCGCGCCGGACATCCCGAATGGTACTCACCGATAACGGGGAAGTATTTTACGACGAGCCATCATGAGGCTCAGGAGGTGAAGAACGGAACTCTCAGGTCAATCCTCAGAGATGCCGGAATCAAGTGAAGGCTGGAGTTCGTGTGTGCCCTTCCATTAACATAAGCGAAACAAATTTGTTAAACAGATATATAGCATATAATAGATATGAGGACTGTAAGAGTATTTATTGAACGAGGCAGGGATGGTTCTTACGGAGCCTATATGCCGGATGACAACAATCTGTCGTATGGCGTAATCGGTGAGGGCGAATCAGCCTCTGCCGCTGTCGAGGATTTCAGGAATGTCTATGAGGCGTTGAAACAGGCTGCCGCCGCTGAAGGACGTGAGTTCGAGGAGGTGGACTTCGCTTTCTCGTATGATTTGCCGTCATTTCTTGTCTATTATGCTGATTTGATTTCATACAAGGGACTTGCGAAACTGACAGGTATCTCTGCCGCTCAACTTTCGCAGTATATATCCGGCTACCGCACGCCGTCGGCCAAGACCACGGCTAAAATACAGACGGCCTTAAATGCTTTCGGACAGGAATTAAGCCAGTTGCATCTTGTCTGAACGGTATTTTGCCGCTTTGCAAGTTATAATCGCACCCATGCCGGTTTCGAGGCCGGATTAGGTGCGATTTTTCGTCTGTCGCCGCCTGCGGAGTCAGCGCCTGAACAAGAACAGAAACAAGAATTTGAAAGACTGTGAGAAAAATGCGGAAATATTTGGCAGTTAGGAAAATAAGTTGTAATTTTGCAACGCTTTTAGGAGCAATCTGTCGTCACGGCACTGTTAACTCATTGAGAGTCAGCGGGGTTGATGGCGATGGAATGTGTGTAAAATCAGAAAAGACATATCACTAATCATTATTCAATAATCAAAAGAAACTAAGATGCCTACTATTCAGCAATTAGTAAGAAAAGGACGTGTGGCTCTCGAAGATAAGAGCAAGTCACCCGCACTTGACTCATGCCCCCAGCGTCGCGGCGTGTGTGTGCGTGTGTACACTACCACCCCCAAAAAGCCTAACTCGGCTATGCGTAAGGTGGCTCGTGTGCGCCTGACCAACGGAAAGGAAGTCAACAGCTACATTCCCGGTGAAGGCCACAATCTTCAGGAACACTCAATCGTTCTCGTGCGCGGCGGTCGTGTCAAGGACCTCCCCGGTGTGCGCTACCACATTGTTCGCGGTACACTCGATACCAGCGGCGTGAAGGATCGCACCCAGCGTCGCAGCAAGTATGGCGCAAAGCGTCCGAAAGCAGCTAAGAAATAATCACGCACCTTTTCTGAAAACAATTAATTAAATTAAAAACCGAGTCGTTAACCCCTCGTTTTTGATTTGATTGGAAGGCTAAAACATCAGGTTGAGTAAATGGCTCCCGGAGGGGATGCCGTTGAAGATTAAAAGATGCAGCAACCAAGCAACCAAAAACAAAACATTTGCTCAAAAAATGAGAAAAGCAAAACCTAAGAAACGGGTGATTCTCCCCGATCCCGTGTTCAATGACGTGAGAGTATCGAAGTTCGTCAACCACCTCATGTATGACGGCAAGAAGAACACTTCATACACTATCTTCTACTCCGCTCTCGATCTCGTGAAGAACAAACTTCCCAACGAAGAAAAGACCGCTCTCGAGATCTGGAAGAAGGCTCTCGAGAATGTAACTCCCCAGGTGGAGGTTAAGTCACGTCGTGTGGGCGGTGCAACATTCCAGGTACCTACCGAAATCCGTCCCGACCGTAAGGAATCTATCTCGATGAAAAACCTTATCCTCTACGCCCGCAAGCGCGGCGGCAAGACAATGGCTGAGAAGCTGGCTGCCGAGATCGTAGATGCTTTCAATGACCAGGGCGGTGCTTACAAGCGTAAAGAAGACATGCACAAGATGGCCGAGGCTAACCGTGCCTTCGCTCACTTCCGCTTCTAAGCCAAAGGTCGAATTACAGCAAGACATTTTTCATTGAACATTCAGATTCGCAAAACAAAATGGCTAAATCAGACGCACATTTAAAATATACCCGTAACATCGGCATCATGGCCCACATCGATGCCGGTAAGACCACTACCTCTGAGCGTATCCTCTTCTACACCGGTCTTACCCACAAAATCGGTGAGGTTCATGACGGCGCTGCCACCATGGACTGGATGGAGCAGGAGCAGGAGCGTGGTATCACTATCACCTCGGCCGCTACCACCACTTTCTGGAACTATGCCGGTGACAAGTTCAAAATCAACCTTATTGACACTCCGGGACACGTTGACTTCACTGTCGAGGTAGAGCGCTCGCTCCGCGTACTCGACGGCGCTGTCGCTACTTTCTGTGCCGTAGGTGGTGTCGAGCCCCAGTCGGAGACCGTATGGCGTCAGGCCGATAAATATAATGTGCCCCGTATCGGCTACGTCAACAAGATGGACCGCTCGGGAGCAAACTTCTTCGAGGTAGTACGTCAGCTCAAGGATGTGCTCGGCGCAAATCCCTGCCCCATTCAGATTCCTATCGGTGCAGAGGAGACTTTCAAGGGCGTCGTTGACCTCATCACAATGAAGGCTATCTTCTGGCATGACGAAACCATGGGCGCCGACTACTCTGTAGAGGAAATCCCCGCCGGTCTCGTTGACGAGGCAGAGGAATGGCGCGACAAGATGCTCGAGAAAATCGCCGAGTTCGACGATACTCTCATGGAGAAGTATTTCGACGATCCCTCGACCATCACCGAGGACGAAATCCGCCGCGCACTCCGCAACGCTACCCTCAAGATGGAGGTAGTCCCCATGATCTGCGGTTCTTCATTCAAGAACAAGGGCGTTCAGTGTCTCCTCGACGCTGTCTGCGCATATCTTCCCAGCCCGCTCGATTCAGGAGCAATCGAGGGTACCAACCCTGATGATCCCGAGCAGGTCGAGACCCGCGAGCCCTCTTCGGAAGCTCCGATGTGTGCCCTCGCGTTCAAGATTGCAACCGACCCCTATGTAGGCCGTCTGACATTCTTCCGCGTTTACTCGGGCGACGTCGTTGCCGGCAGCTACGTGCTCAACAGCCGTTCCGGTAAGAAGGAGCGCGTGAGCCGTCTGTTCCAGATGCACTCAAACAAGCAGAACGCCAAGGAATCAATCGACTGCGGCGATATAGGCGCAGGCGTAGGTTTCAAGGACATCCGCACCGGTGATACTCTCTGCGACGAAAACCATCCTATCGTTCTCGAGGCTATGGAATTCCCCGAACCCGTGATCGGTATCGCAGTTGAGCCTAAGACTCAGAAGGACCTCGATAAACTCGGCGTGGGTCTCCAGAAGCTCGCTGAAGAGGACCCGACTTTCCGTGTAGAGACTAACGAAGAGACCGGCCAGACCGTTATCTCCGGTATGGGTGAGCTTCACCTCGATATCATCATCGACCGTCTCCGCCGCGAGTTCAAGGTTGAATGTAACCAGGGCCGTCCCCAGGTAACTTACAAGGAAGCCATCACCAAGCCCGTCGAGCTCCGCGAAGTATTCAAGAAGCAGACCGGTGGTCGCGGTAAGTTCGCCGATATCATCGTGCGTGTCGAGCCCGCTGACGAAGGCTTCGAAGGCAGCCTCCAGTTCATCGACGAGGTCAAGGGCGGTAACATTCCCAAGGAATTCATCCCCTCTATCCAGAAGGGCTTCACCACCGCTATGAAGAACGGTGTGCTCGCCGGATATCCCCTCGACCGTCTGAAAGTGACTGTTATCGACGGTTCATTCCACCCGGTCGACTCAGATCAGCTCTCATTCGAGCTCTGCGCTATCCAGGCCTTCAAGAAGGCATCGGAGAAGGCAGGTCCCGTGCTTCTCGAACCTATCTTCAAGGTAGAGGTCGTTACTCCCGAGGAGAGCATGGGTGATGTGATCGGTGACCTCAACAAGCGTCGTGGCCAGGTAGAAGGCATGGAGACAAGCCGTTCAGGTGCACGCATCGTGAAGGCCAAGGCTCCTCTCGCCGAAATGTTCGGTTATGTGACCGCCCTCCGTACAATCACTTCGGGCCGCGCCACTTCGACCATGACATTCAGCCACTATGCAGAGGTGAGCAGCTCAATTGCCAAGGCAGTCCTCACCGAGTGCCAGGGCCGTGTTGACCTCATCAAGTAAGACAAACACTTTCATTCAACAAAGATATGGACCAAACAATCAGAATCAAACTTAAATCTTATGATTACAACTTGGTTGACAAGTCGGCCGAGAAGATTGTGAAGACCGTAAAAGCTACCGGTGCTGTCATCAGCGGACCTATTCCCCTGCCCACACACCGCCGCGTCTTTACTGTCAACCGCTCGACCTTCGTCAACAAGAAGTCACGCGAGCAGTTCCAGCTCTCGTCCTACAAGCGTCTGATCGACATTCACAACTCCACCGGCAAGACTGTGGACGCTCTGATGAAGCTCGAACTCCCTTCAGGCGTTGAAGTGGAAATCAAGGTGTAATCGCCTGGTAAGAATTATAAGTTACCGCAAGATTAAGTAAACAAAAACAACTCCCACAACAGTTCACATTTTTTAAATCAAAGAGAAATGCCAGGATTATTAGGAAAGAAAATCGGAATGACATCCGTTTTCAGTGCCGACGGCAAGAACGTGCCGTGCACTGTTATCGAAGTAGGCCCCTGCGTAGTTACTCAGATTAAAACGGCAGAGAAAGACGGCTATGAGGCCGTGCAGCTCGGTTTCGTAGAGAAGAAGGACAAGCACACCACTTCTCCTATGGCCGGTCACTTCAAGAAAGCCGGAGTAGCTCCCCAGCGCCACTTGGCCGAGTTCAAAGGATTTGACGGCGAGTACAAACTCGGTGACACCATCACAGTCGATTTCTTCACAGAGAACGACTTCGTCGACATCCAGGGTACGTCGAAAGGTAAGGGCTACCAGGGTGTGGTTAAGCGTCACGGTTTCGGTGGCGTAGGCCAGAGCACTCACGGTCAGCACAACCGCCTCCGCGCTCCCGGTTCGGTCGGCGCCTGCTCCTATCCCGCCAAAGTGTTCAAAGGCATGCGCATGGCAGGTCAGATGGGCAACGAGAAAGTGACAGTACAAAACCTCCAGGTGATTAAGGTGATCGCAGACCACAATCTGCTCCTCATCAAAGGTTCAATCCCCGGAAGTAAAGGTTCAATCGTTTTAATTGAGAAATAATGGAAGTCGCAATTTACAATATCAAAGGTGAAGACACCGGTCGCAAGGCACAGCTCAGCGACGAAGTTTTTGCAGTAGATGCAAACGAGCACGCCGTTTATCTCGATGTGAAGCAGTATCTCGCCAACCAGCGTCAGGGTACTCACAAGTCCAAGGAACGCAGCGAAGTTTCGGGTTCTACCCGCAAGCTCCACAAGCAGAAGGGCGGCGGCGGCAGCCGTATCGGTGACATCAATTCGCCCGTCCTCGTGGGTGGTGGCCGTGTGTTCGGTCCCCGTCCCCGTGACTATCGCTTCAAGTTGAATAAGAAAGTGAAACAGCTCGCCCGCAAGAGCGCGTTGACCTACAAAGTTCAGGATTCCCAGCTTTTCGTTGTTGAGGACATCAACTTCGAGGCTCCGAAAACTAAAGATTTTGTAAATTTTGCTAAAAATCTTAAAGTTGACGGCAAAAAAATCCTGCTCGTTTTACCGGGTCAAAATAAAAACGTAACTTTGTCGGCCCGTAATGTTCCCAACGCAGAAACTATCTCTGCATCGGACATTAACACTTACGTGCTCATGAACTCCAACGCTGTAATCCTCACCGAGAGCAGCCTTGATTTCATTAATAAACTTTAACCTCACCTGAGAAAACAGACAACAATGGAAATTTCAATCAAACCCATCGTAACAGAGAAGGCAAGCAATCTCACCGAGAAGCTTAACCGCTACACCTTCGCTGTTTCTCCCGAGGCCAACAAGTATCAGATCAAGTCGCTCGTGGAGAATCTTTACGGCGTAAAGGTTGTGCGCGTAAACACCATCAACGTCCGCAGCAAGAACAAGTCACGCTGGACCAAGAGCGGTCTGCTCCGCGGTAAGACAGCAGCCTGGAAAAAGGCAATCGTGACTCTGGCTGACGGACAGAATATTGACTTCTATAGCAATATCTAAATAATAAAATGGCAGTAAGAAAATTCAAGCCCACAACACCTGGGCAGAGACACAAAGTTATCGGTGTATTTAAAGGTACGATCACTGCTACTACACCGGAAAAATCTCTTACAGTCGGCAAAAAGGCCTCCGGCGGACGTAACGCCGAAGGCCATCTCACCACCCGCTACCTTGGTGGTGGCCACAAGCGCAAATACCGCATGATTGACTTTAAGAGAACCAAAGACGGTGTTCCCGCAGTAGTCAAGAGCATCGAGTATGATCCTAACCGTTCAGCCCGAATCGCGCTCCTTTACTACAAAGACGGTGCCAAAGCTTACATCATTGCACCCAACGGCTTAAAGGTTGGCGATGTGCTCCTTTCAGGTCCCGAGGCGCAGCCGGAAGTAGGAAACTGCCTCCCGCTGGCCAACATTCCTGTAGGTACGCTCATCCACAACATTGAGTTGCGTCCCGGCCAGGGCGCTTTCATGGCTCGCTCAGCAGGCACATTCGCCCAGCTGATTTCCCGTGAAGGCACCTACGCCATCGTCAAATTACCTTCTGGTGAAACCCGCAAGATCCTCGCCGCATGCCGCGCCACTGTGGGCGTGGTCGGAAACTCGGAGCACTCTCTCGAGCGTTCAGGCAAGGCCGGCCGTTCACGCTGGCTCGGCCGTCGTCCCCGCAACCGCGGCGTAGTCATGAACCCTGTCGATCACCCCATGGGTGGTGGCGAGGGCCGCGCTTCCGGTGGTCATCCCCGTTCACGCAAGGGTCTTTACTCTAAGGGTCTCAAGACTCGTGCCCCGAAGAAACATTCTTCGAAGTACATCATTGAAAGAAGAAAAAAGTAATCTGATCTAAATTAGCAACACTTATCATGAGTCGTTCATTAAAAAAAGGCCCGTTTATCAGCGTGAAGCTCGAAAAGAAGGTCGCTGCAATGGAAGAGAGCGGTAAGAAGTCGGTTATCAAAACTTGGAGCCGCGCTTCGATGATCGCCCCCGAATTTGTAGGCCACACTTTCGCAGTTCACAACGGTAACAAATTTATCCCTGTCTACGTTACTGAAAACATGGTAGGCCACAAGCTCGGTGAGTTCGCTCCCACCCGCACTTTCCGTGGTCACTCCGGTAACCGCAAGAAATAATTAGGGCCCTGATATAACTAATTCATTTGTAAAAAAGAAAAGAATTACAATAAAATGGGTGTAAGAAAAAGAAATTCAGCCGACCTCAGGAAAGCCGAACAGAAAACGGTAGCTTTCGCAAAGCTGACCAACATCCCCACCTCCCCCCGCAAGATGCGCCTTGTCGCTGACATGGTCCGCGGGGTAGAGGTCAACCGTGCTCTCGGCATCCTGAAATTTTCAAACAAGGAAGCCGCTGCCCGTGTAGAAAAGCTCCTCCGCTCGGCCATCGCCAACTGGGAAGCCAAGAACGAGCGCAAGGCAGACGCCGGCGAGCTCTATATCAGCACTATCTTCGTTGACTGTGCTCCTATGCTCAAGCGTCTCCGCACCGCTCCCCAGGGCCGTGGCTACCGTATCCGCAAACGCGCAAACCACGTCACATTGATTGTTGACACAATTGATAACAAAAACGCTAAAGCTTAACAAATGGGACAGAAAGTAAATCCAATCAGCAATCGCCTGGGAGTTATCCGTGGATGGGACTCTAACTGGTATGGCGGTAAGAAATACGGCGATACTCTGCTCGAGGACTCGAAACTCCGCAAGTATCTCAATGTCCGTCTTGCAAAGTCAAGCGTTTCGCGCATCGTAATCGAGCGCACCATGAAGCTCATCACCATCACTGTCTGCACCTCACGTCCGGGCCTCATCATCGGCAAGGGTGGCGCTGAAGTTGACAAGCTGAAGGAAGAGCTCAAGAAGATTACAGACAAGGATGTCCAGATCAACATCTACGAAGTTAAGCGTCCCGAACTCGACGCTCAGATCGTAGCTTCGACCATCGCCCGCCAGATCGAAGGCAAGATTGCCTATCGCCGTGCAGTGAAGATGGCAGTCGCTTCGACCATGCGCGCCGGTGCCGAGGGTATCAAGGTCCAGGTGTCAGGCCGTCTGAACGGCGCTGAAATGGCCCGCTCCGAGATGTTCAAGGAAGGCCGCACACCGCTCCACACTCTCCGTGCCGACATCGACTACGCTCTCGTAGAGGCACACACCAAGGTAGGTGTGATCGGCGTGAAGGTTTGGATCTGCCGTGGTGAAGTGTATGGCAAGCGTGACCTCGCTCCCCAGTACACGGCCAACCAGAAGGACACCCGCAACTCATCTTCGAATGGCGCTCCCCGTCGCGGCGGTTTCCGCAAACCCAAAAACAACCGTTAACCCCACCAATTGATTCAACAACACAATGTTACAACCTAAGAAAACCAAATTTCGCCGCGCGCAAAAAGGCCGCATGAAAGGCAATGCGCAGCGTGGCAACCAGTTGGCCTTCGGTTCGTTTGGCATCAAGACCCTCGAGTCTAAGTGGATCACCGGTCGCCAGATTGAAGCCGCCCGTGTCGCTGTGACACGTTACATGCAGCGTCAGGGTCAGATCTGGATTCGTATCTTCCCGGATAAACCCATCACCAAGAAGCCTGCCGAAGTCCGCATGGGTAAAGGTAAAGGTAATCCCGAAGGATTCGTTGCACCTGTGACCCCCGGCCGCATCATAATCGAGGTTGAAGGCGTTTCCTATGATATCGCAAAGGAAGCCCTCCGCCTCGCAGCTCAGAAACTCCCCGTCACAACCAAATTCATTGTCCGTCGTGACTATGACCCAACTCAAAATGTGTAACCCGTCATGAAGAAAGAATCATTCACTGAAGTCAGCACTCAGGACCTGCGCGACCGCCTGGCTGAGATGGAGAAGGACTATGCCCAGCTCAAGATCAACCACGCAATCTCGCCCCTTGACAGCCCCGCGAAGATTACACATGCACGCAAGGCTATCGCTCGCGTAAAGACAGAGTTGCGTCAGCGCGAACTTAACAACAAATAAAACTCCCCCACGAAAATGGAAAAGAGAAATTTAAGAAAAGAACGCATCGGGGTTGTTTCGAGCAACAAGGGTGACAAGACCATCACCGTAATGGTGAAGTGGAAAGAGAAGCACCCCATTTATGGCAAATTTGTCAACAAAACCAAGAAATATCACGCCCACGACGAGAAGAACGAATGTTCGGTCGGCGATACTGTCCGCCTGATGGAGACCCGTCCCCTCAGCAAGACCAAGCGCTGGCGCCTTGTCGAAATCATCGAAAAAGTGAAGTAAATTATGATACAGACTGAAAGCCGTTTGACCGTAGCCGACAACAGCGGCGCTAAAGAAGCGCTCTGCATCCACGTTCTTGGTGGAACCGGCCGTCGTTATGCCTCTGTAGGTGACATCATTGTCGTTTCTGTCAAGAGTGTCATCCCTTCATCCGACGTTAAGAAAGGCACAGTGTCCAAGGCAGTGGTTGTCCGCACCAAAAAGGAAATCCGCCGTCCCGATGGATCATATATCCGCTTCGATGATAACGCGTGTGTGCTTCTCAACAACGCAGGCGAGCTCCGCGGAACCCGTATCTTCGGCCCCGTCGCTCGTGAGCTCCGCGCTGCAAACCAGATGAAAATCGTCTCACTCGCACCCGAAGTCCTCTAATCATCTCAACCGTCAAAAACAATAAACGTAATGAGCAAATCACATATCAGAAAAGGCGACATCGTCTATGTTCTTGCCGGCGAAGACCGTGGCAAGGAGGGTCGTGTGCTCAAGGTTCTCGTACAGAAGCAGAAAGCCGTCGTTGAAGGTATCAACATGGTGACCAAAGCTACCAAGCCCAACGCACAGCACCCCCAGGGAGGCCTCATCAAGATGGAAGCTCCCATCCACATCTCCAACCTTTCACTCATCGACCCCAAGTCTGGCAAACCCACCCGCGTGAGCTGCCGCCGCGATGAGAAAGGTCAGGTAATACGAATCTCTAAAAAATCAGGAGAGGAAATTAAGTAATGAGCACCCAAACAGTTAAACAAGACTATAAGGAACGCATCGTTCCCGCCCTGACCGAGAAATTCAACTACACCACCCCCATGCAGGTGCCCAAGTTGAAGAAGATTGTCATCAACCAGGGTCTCGGCGCTGCCACTCAGGACAAGAAAATCATCGAGACTGCCATCAACGAGCTCACCGCCATCACCGGTCAGAAAGCTGTGGCAACCCTCTCCCGCAAGGACATCTCGAACTTCAAGGTTCGTAAAAAGATGCCTATCGGCGTGATGGTAACTCTCCGTCGTGAGAAAATGTATGAATTCCTCGAGCGCCTCATCCGTGTGGCTCTCCCCCGTATCCGCGACTTCAAGGGTATCGACAGCAAGCTCGACGGCCGTGGCAACTACACCCTCGGTATCACTGAGCAGATTATCTTCCCGGAAATCAACATCGATACCATCAACAAGCTCATGGGTATGAACATCACCTTCGTGACTTCGGCCAACACCGACGAGGAAGGTTATGCTCTTCTCAAGGAATTCGGTCTCCCTTTCAAAAACGCTAAAAACTAAGCTCCCGCTATGGCAAAAGAATCAATGAAGGCACGCGAGGTAAAACGCGCAAAGCTCGTTGCCAAGTATGCCAAGAAGAAAGCTGAACTGAAGGCTGCCGGCGACTACGAAGGTCTCCAGGCTCTTCCCAAGAACGCTTCCACCGTACGCCTCCACAACCGCTGCTCGATCACCGGTCGTCCGAAAGGCTACATGCGTCAGTTCGGCATTTCACGTATTCAGTTCCGTGAAATGGCTTCAGCCGGTCTCATCCCCGGTGTGAAGAAGGCTTCCTGGTAATCCCCCGCAGCATCGCGCCCCGCGTTTCAGCGAGGTTTTTACCGGCGTTTCCATCCCCCCGCAGTTTCCTGACAGTCGACGGCTCGAGAGTCGTTACCTCTAAGCGGAGTTCCGGCCCGGAAAGTTACTCCAATCCCACAGGGTCCGGCCCGCAGCCGTCCGACAAAAGGGAAATCGCCCCCACTCTCAACCTCTCATCCTCCACCGCTCAAAGAATCACAGTGAGTATTAAATATTGTTGGGAAAATCCCAATCAATTTAAACATTTTTCAAAATGACTGATCCTATAGCAGATTATCTGACAAGATTGAGAAATGCAATCAAAGCCAACCACCGTGTGGTAGAGATTCCTGCCTCAAACTTGAAGCGAGAGATCACCAAGATTCTCTTCGAACAAGGCTACATCCTCAACTATAAGTTTGAGGAGAGCGAAAATCCCGCGGGCACTATCAAAATCGCCCTCAAGTACGATCCCGTTGACAAGGTCAACGCCATCAAGAGCCTTGAGCGTGTTTCACGTCCCGGTCTCCGCCGTTATACCGGCTACAAAGATATGCCTCGTGTGTTGAACGGACTCGGCATCGCCATCCTCTCGACCTCGAAGGGTGTGATGACTAACAAGAAGGCCCGCGACCTCAAGATCGGTGGCGAGGTCCTTTGCTACGTTTACTAATCAATAAGGAGGATACAGAATTATGTCACGTATAGGTAAAGCTCCCATTGAAATCCCCGCCGGCGTCCAGGTTACTGTCGGCAAGGATAATGAAGTAACCGTAAAGGGTCCCAAGGGCACACTCACACAGAAAGTAAATCCCGAACTTGAAGTCAAGGTTGAGGACGGCCACATCGTAGTGACCCGCCCGAGCGACGACCGCGAGCACCGCGCACAGCACGGTCTCTACCGCGCCCTCCTTCACAACATGGTCGTTGGTGTTTCTACCGGCTATCGCAAGGAAATGGAATTAGTGGGTGTGGGTTACCGCGCCGCCGCTACCGGACAGGTGCTTGAGCTTTCGCTCGGTTACTCACATGCTATATATATCAAACTTCCCCCTGAAGTTAAGGTTGAGGCCAAGAGCGAGCGCAACAAGAATCCTCTCATCATCCTTGAGAGCGACGACAAGCAGCTTCTCGGCCAGGTATGCGCAAAAATTCGCTCCCTCCGCAAGCCCGAACCCTACAAGGGCAAAGGTATCAAGTTTGTGGGCGAGATTATCCGTCGCAAGTCGGGTAAGTCGGCAAGTGCTAAATAATTAAATTGATTAAAACAATGGTTTCTAAGATACAACGTAGAAATAAAATCAAGGCCCGCATCCGCGGTAAGATTTCCGGCACCGCCGCCCGTCCCCGCATGTCGGTTTTCCGCAGCAACAAGCAGATCTATGTCCAGCTTATCGACGACCTCGCAGGCACAACCGTCTGCGCAACTTCATCAAAGGGCATCGAAGAGGGCACCAAGTGTGAAATCGCAGCCAAGGTTGGCGAGGCTATCGCTCAGAAGGCTCTCGCAGCAGGTATCACCGAAGTCGTTTTCGACCGTAACGGTTACCTCTTCCACGGCAGAGTAAAATCATTGGCTGACGCCGCACGCAAAGGCGGCCTTAAATTCTAAGAAGATATGGCATACAAGAACAATAAAGTCAAATCCACCAACGATCTCGAACTCAAGGATCGTCTGGTTGCCATCAACCGCGTTACCAAGGTTACAAAGGGTGGTCGCACATTCACTTTCGCAGCCATCGTCGTTGTAGGTAACGAAAACGGTATCGTAGGATGGGGTCTCGGCAAAGCCAATGAAGTGCAGGCCGCTATCGCCAAGGGCGTAGAGGCTGCCAAGAAGAATCTCATCAAGGTTCCCGTTCACCGCGGCACCATTCCTCACGAGCAGGTATCCAAGTTCGGCGGTTCCCGCGTAATCCTCAAGCCCGCAAGCCACGGTACCGGTGTTAAGGCCGGTGGTGCGATGCGTGCCGTGCTCGAGAGCGTAGGTATCACTGACGTGCTTGCCAAGTCAAAGGGTTCTTCCAACCCCCACAACCTCGTGAAAGCCACTATCGCCGCTCTCGGCGAAATGCGTTCACCCGCTCAGGTGGCTCAGAACCGCGGTATCTCAATCGAACAAGTGTTTAACGGCTAATCTCCATCATATCAAATGGCAAATATCAGAATCACCCAGATCAAGAGCCGCATCAACGCTCCTGCCGTACAGAAGCGTACTCTCGATGCCCTCGGCTTGAAAAAAATGAATCACTCGGTTGTCCTTGAGGACACTCCCTCGGTGATGGGTATGGTTAAAGCAGTAAGCCACTTGGTAAAAGTGACCAACGCCTAAAATTTCTAAAAATCATTAACACAACTATGGATTTAAGCAATTTAAAACCCGCTGTAGGCTCCGTGCAGAAGAAAACCCGCATCGGACGTGGCGCCGGTTCCGGCAAGGGTGGCACATCTACCCGCGGTCACAAAGGTGCAAAGTCTCGTTCAGGCTACAGCCGTAAGATAGGTTTCGAAGGTGGTCAGATGCCTCTTCAGCGCCGCCTCCCCAAATTCGGTTTCAAACCCCTCAGCCGTACTGAGTACAAGGCTGTCAACCTCACTGATCTTGAGGAACTCGCCAACAGCGCCAACCTCGAGAAAATCGGCGTAGCCGAACTTATCGCAGCAGGTGTTGTCAACGGCAAGCAGCCCGTCAAGATTCTTGCAGGCGGCCAGCTCACCAAGAAGCTCACAGTTGAGGCCAACGCTTTCTCCGCTGCCGCTGAGAAGGCTATCGTTGAGGCCGGAGGCACTGTCAATAAAATTTAATCCCCCTTCTCCTCGAAATGAGATTTATTGAAACAATCCGTAACATCTGGACCATTGAGGAACTGAGAAAACGTATTCTCGTCACCCTCCTGTTGGTGCTGGTTTATCGACTCGGCTGCTACGTCGTCCTCCCTGGCATTTCGCCTGAGGACCTCGACGCCCTGTCGAAGTTCACTAACAAGAGCGGTCTGATGCAGCTTCTCGACATGTTCTCGGGAGGTGCGTTCTCTCAGGCCTCGATCTTCGCTCTCGGTATCATGCCCTACATCACTGCATCCATCGTGATTCAGCTGCTGGGCATGGTGCTCCCTTCTTTCCAGAAGATGCAGAGCGAGGGCGAGAGCGGCCGTCAGAAGCTCAGTCAGTACACCCGTTACCTGACTGTGCTTATCCTGCTGCTCCAGGGTCCTGCCTATCTTGTAAATCTCCAGGTTCATGTGAGCGCCGCTACCGGCGGCGCCCACATGGGCTTCTGGACTCTCGCCTTCCTTACTGTGATCCTTGCCGCCGGCTCTATGTTCATCATGTGGCTCGGCGAGCGCATCACTGACCGCGGTATCGGCAATGGTATCTCCTTCATCATCCTTGTTGGTATCATTGCCCGTCTCCCGGGAGCGCTCTTCTACGAATTCACCAGCCGTCTCCCGGGTGCCACCGGCAGCCAGGGCGGTCTGATTATGTTCGTAGTGGAGATTATCCTCCTCTTCGCCGTGACAGTGGGCGCTGTGCTTCTCGTCCAGGGAACCCGCAAGGTGCCCGTGCAGTACGCCAAGCGTATTGTTGGCAACCGCCAGTATGGAGGCGCACGTCAGTATATCCCCCTGAAGGTTAATGCCGCCGGTGTGATGCCTATCATCTTCGCCCAGGCAATCATGTTCATCCCCATCACTCTCGCCGGATTCGGCAGTTCAGAGAGCAGCTCGGGATTCTACGCAGCCTTCTCGGATATCAACGGCTTCTGGTACAACCTTGTCTATTTCATCCTCATTGTGGCCTTCACTTACTTCTACACCGCCATCACAGTGCGTCCCACCCAGATGGCTGAGGATATGAAGCGCAACAACGGATTCATCCCCGGCGTCAAGCCCGGTAAGAAAACCGCCGACTATCTCGACTCAATCATGTCGAGAATTACACTCCCCGGTTCTATCTTCCTCGGCATTGTGGCCATCCTCCCCGCTTTCGCACGCTTCTTCGGCATCAGCCAGAACTTCGCGCAGTTCTTCGGAGGAACATCACTGCTGATTCTCGTCGGAGTTGTCCTTGACACACTCCAGCAGATCGAGAGTCACCTCATGATGCACCACTACGACGGTCTGATGAAAGACGGCAAAATCAAGGGCCGCACAACCGGCTCGGCATACTAAAGCCGTAAACTCGATTACCGCAGATTTTTTCAAAGGATAAATGATTTATCTCAAGACACCGGAAGAAATCGAAAAAGTGCAACAGGCATGCACGCTTGTGAGCCGCACACTTGGCGAAGTCGCCAAGTGGGTGGCTCCGGGCGTGACTACCCGTCACCTCGACAACATAGCGCGTGAGTTCATGCGCGATAACGGAGGCAAGCCTGCCTGCCTCGGCTACGGAGGCTTTCCCGGAACTCTCTGCATCGAAGTCAACGAGACCGTGGTCCACGGTTTCCCTTCGGGCTACGAGCTCCGCGAGGGCGACATCATAGGAGTCGACACAGTGGTCGAACTCGACGGCTACAACGGGGACATGTGTTATACCTTCCCGGTGGGGGAGGTGGCGCCTGAAGTCCTCGCCCTTTGCCGGACGACGAAAGAGTCGCTCTACAAGGGCATAGCAGCCGCTCAGGAGGGCAAGCGCATAGGCGACATCGCCAATGCCGTGCAGACCTACTGCGAGCGCCACGGCTACACCGTGGTCCGCGAGATGTGCGGTCACGGCATCGGACGCAAGATGCACGAGGACCCCGAGGTTCCCAACTATGGGCGCCGCGGTGTGGGCCCGCTCCTCAAGAAAGGGATGTGTATCTGCATCGAGCCGATGATCAATCTCGGCAGCCGCAACATCGTCATCGAGAAAGACGGATGGCAGTGCCGCACAAAGGACCGCAAACCGTCGGCCCACTATGAGCACACCATCGCCATCGAGCCCGAGGGACCGCGCATCATGACCACTTTCGATTACATCGAGGAAGCTCTCGGAGACAGATTCATTTGATTCCCAAACTTAAAATCATTGTTGAAACCCCTATAATCAGGATATGGCAAAACAGGCAGCAATCGAACTTGACGGCACAATCGTCGAAGCATTGTCAAACGCGATGTTCCGCGTCGAACTTGAGAACGGCCATGAAATCACGGCCCACATCTCCGGCAAGATGCGCATGCACTACATCAAAATCCTTCCCGGCGACAAGGTGAAGGTAGAGATGTCGCCCTACGATCTCTCGAAGGGCCGCATCGCTTTCCGTTACAAATAAGCCGGACCCCCCTCCCGCTCTCTCCGCGACATCTAAAGAATAAAATCATCAAATTATACCGATAGACCAATGAAAGTAAGAGCTTCAGTTAAAAAGCGCACTCCCGACAGCAAAATCGTGCGCCGCAAAGGACGTCTTTACGTCATCAACAAAAAGAACCCCAAATACAAGCAGCGTCAAGGTTAACGAGCTGATCCCCGGGCGGGACAGCTCTCTTGTAGCGTCTTATTAGTTAATATTTCCCAATGATTCCTAATAAGTGTTGCAAACTGCCTGTCAACCGCTTCTCAGTCAGTAAAAAAGTATTACCTTTGCAAAAATTTTAGTCAAGTAATCAAATTATTATATGGCAGTAAGAATCGTGGGAGTTGACCTCCCCCAGAACAAAAGAGGTGAAATCGCCCTGACCTATATTTTTGGTATCGGACGCAGCGCAGCCAAATCAATTCTCGAGAAGGCCGGCGTCGACGTCAATATCAAGGTTAAGGACTGGAGCGACGACCAGGCAGCCAAGGTTCGTGAAGTAATCGGCAGCGATTACAAGGTGGAGGGTGACCTTCGCAGCGAAATCCAGCTCAACATCAAGCGTCTCATGGACATCGGTTGCTACCGTGGCATCCGTCACCGCAACGGTCTCCCCGTGCGTGGCCAGAGCACCAAGAACAATGCCCGTACCCGCAAGGGCCGCAAGAAAACTGTTGCTAACAAGAAAAAAGCTACTAAATAATAAATCAACATGGCAAAAAAGACAGTCGCAGCAAAGAAAAGAAACGTCAAGGTTGACGCCGCCGGTCAGCTTCACGTTCACTCGTCTTTCAACAACATCATTGTGTGCTTAGCCAACTCCGAGGGTCAGGTCATCTCCTGGTCATCCGCAGGCAAGATGGGTTTCCGTGGCTCAAAGAAGAACACTCCCTACGCTGCTCAGATGGCAGCTCAGGACTGCGCAAAGGTTGCCTATGACCTCGGCCTCCGCAAAGTGAAGGCTTATGTCAAGGGTCCCGGCAACGGCCGCGAGTCAGCAATCCGTACCGTTCACGGCGCAGGCATCGAAGTTACTGAAATCGTTGACGTAACTCCGCTTCCCCACAACGGTTGCCGTCCTCCCAAGCGTCGCCGCGTATAATCGCCCGAGCCTCGCTTCCGCCACGCCGCCACAGGCAGCTTCCCGCTCTTAACTTTCATGACAAAACTGTGAAGCTCAGCGGCCGGCAAAAGAAAAGTAAATTTTGATTCATCAATTTACACAAGTCCCACTCACCGGCGTTCTCCTGTCGATTGAAGAACCGGGCCAGACCCCCAGTGAAATAGACCATATTTTTTTCACCTCTCTATGGTCGCGGCTGTCACCCCGGGCTGCGTACCCACCGGACAAAGAAGTGAGACAGACAATTTCAAACAAACACTAAAATGGCAAGATACACAGGTCCCCGCACCAAAATCGCCCGCAAGTTCGGCGAACCCATCTTCGGTGAAGATAAAGTCCTCGCCAAGAAGAACTATCCCCCGGGCCAGCACGGACTCAACAAGAGAAGAAAAACTTCCGAGTATGGCGTACAGCTCCGCGAAAAGCAGAAGGCCAAATATACCTACGGTGTGCTCGAGAAGCAGTTCCACAACCTCTTCGACAAGGCATCACGCGCAAAAGGTATCACCGGTGAAATCCTCCTTCAGCTTCTTGAAGGCCGCCTCGACAACGTAGTTTATCGTCTTGGCATCGCCCCCACCCGCGCAGCAGCCCGTCAGCTCGTCCTCCATCGCCACATCGTGGTAAATGGCAAAGTTGTCAACATCGCATCCTACGCCGTTAAACCCGGCGACGTAATCGGTGTCCGCGAAAAATCAAAGTCTCTCGAAGTAATTGCCGACGCACTCGCCGGTTTCAATCACAGCAAATATCCCTGGCTCGAATGGGACGAAAGCCTCAAGGCTGGCAAATTCCTCCACGTTCCCGCCCGTGAAGATATCCCCGAGAACATCAAAGAGCAGCTTATCGTCGAGTTGTATTCTAAATAATCATTAAATTAAGATCCATGGCTATATTAGCATTCCAGAAACCCGACAAAGTCCTCATGTTGGAAGCCGATAATCATTTCGGTAAATTTGAGTTTAAGCCATTGGAACCGGGATATGGTATAACCATTGGCAACGCCCTGCGTCGCATCCTTCTCTCCTCACTCGAAGGTTTTGCCATCTCGTCGATCCGCATCGACGGTGTGAAACACGAGTTTGACACTATCCCCGGCGTCAAGGAAGATGTCACAAACATCATTCTTAACCTCAAAAAAGTCAACCTCAAGCAGACGGTTGAAGATACCGACTTCGAAAAGGCTACCATCACTGTGTCAGGTCAGGAAGAGTTCACAGCCGGTGACATAAGCAAAGCCCTTTCAGGATTTGAAGTCCTGAATCCCGACCTTGTGATCTGTCATTTGGATCCGAGCGCCAGCTTCACTATCGACCTCACCATCAACAAAGGTCGTGGTTGGGTTCCCGCCGAGGAAAACCGCAACGCCAATGACGCCATCGACGTTATCGCCATCGACTCGATCTATACCCCGATTCAGAATGTGAAATACACAGTGGAGAACTTCCGTGTCGATCAAAAGACCGACTACGACAAGCTCACACTTGAAATCACTACCGATGGTTCGATTCTCCCCAAGGATGCTCTCAAGGAAGCCGCCAAAATTCTCATTTACCACTTCATGCTCTTCTCCGACGAAAAGATTACTCTTGAGACGGATGAGACTGACGGCGAAGAGGAATTTGACGAGGAAGTGCTCCACATGCGCCAGCTCCTCAAGAGCAAGCTCGTGGATATGGACCTTTCGGTTCGCGCACTCAACTGTCTGAAGAGCGCCGAGGTTGAGACCCTTGGTGAACTGGTGGTCTTTAACAAGACCGACCTCCTGAAATTCCGTAACTTCGGTAAGAAGTCGCTGACCGAGCTCGATGAGCTCCTTGCGAACCTCAACCTGTCGTTTGGAATGGACATTTCAAAATATAAACTTGATAAAGAGTAATTATAACGATGAGACACAATAAAAAATTCAATCACCTCAGTCGCAAGAAGGCTCACCGTGACGCTCTGCTCGCCAATATGACGATTTCGCTGATCATGCACAAGCGCATCTTCACCACACTCGCCAAGGCTAAGGCCCTCCGCGTTTATGCCGAGCCCCTCATCAACCGCGCTAAGGAGGACAGCACCCCTAACCGCCGCCTCGTCTTCGCTCATCTCCAGAACAAGGAGGCCGTGACTGAACTCTTCCGCGAAATCGCTCAGAAGATTGCTAACCGCCCCGGTGGTTACACCCGCATCCTCAAGACCGGCAACCGTCTCGGCGACAACGCCCAGACTTGCTTCATCGAGCTCGTTGACTACAACGAAAACATGCTCAAGGACAACGGTGCAAAGAAATCTACCCGCACTCGCCGTTCACGTCGCGGTGGCAAGAACGCAGCAGCAGAAGTTCCCGCAGCCGAGGCTCCCAAGGCTGAAGCTCCCGCTACTGAGGCTCCCGCAGCAGAATAATTTCTACTCTGTAGAGACAATAAATAAAAATCATCGCCGGGCCTTCCGAGGTCAGGCGATGATTTTTTATATCAGCTTTTCGCTCATTTCAGCTTATGAAAAACTTTACTGGCGGGGAGCGCCGCGGCCTTATAGCTCTGATTGCATTGCTTGCCCTTATAGTTTTGGGCAAGCTGATGCTCGACGGCCGCTTCTCGGCGGCAGAGAGGCCCCCAGAGCGCGCGGACGTAATGATTGAAACATCTCCCAGCAATGACTCCATGAGCGCTCAGAAAGCCTCGGAAAGCCTTAAATTCGATAGTCTTGAAGTGAAGTCGCGTCCAAAGCGGAAGTCCGCGAAGTCGACCTCCCAGCAGAACAAATCATCTCAATCCCTCCCGCAACGCAGCCCCCTCGACGAACCGGTCAATTAACGAGACTAAGACCGCGGGATGAGTGGAGAAATGAAAGAAATGAAAGCGGGTAAAAGACAAAAGATAAAGGTTGTGTTGCAGAATCCGGTGCGCCCGTAGGGACGTTTTTCAAAACGTCCACATTCGGACTGCTGATTGCCATGCTGCTGTCAGGGTGTTGCAGAACTCCCAAAATTGGAGTATTTTCACGTTTGTTAACACGATGTAGGCTTTGTGAGGCACATTGAAATTTCAAAATTTGAGTTCTGCAACACCCTCCTACAACAAACTGATGATATATTTTGCAGCGCTACAAAAAGAAAACGTCTCTCAGAATTTCTGAGAGACGTTTTTGTGTCTTATCCTTTCTCCGTTGTGGCGGAGTGGGTGGAATCAGAGATTGCGGGCATCCGGACCCTCTTCCTCTACGGGAATATCGGTGTTGACGTTCTTGCTGCCGATGAGACCGTAGTAGAGAAGGTAGGCGAGCATGGCGACAACGAGCCAGTAGGAAGTCATGTAGCCGCTTGCCTTGGCGATGGCGTTCTGAATGAGGGGCATGACGCCGCCGCCAACCACCATCATCATGAAGATACCCGAAGCCTGTGCGGTATATTTGCCGAGGCCCTCGACTGCGAGGTTGAAGATGCCGCCCCACATGATTGAGGTGCAGAGACCGCAGAGGATTAGCAGGAACGCGCTCACGGGAACCTGTGCGCCCCCTTCATAGAGGAACTCAGGCACGGGGAATGTGGTGGTCTTGGGGATGAAGATTGCGAGGATGATAAGGATGATGGCAGTTGTGGAAACTGCGATGAGCTGAGTGCGCGATGACACGCTGCCGCTGATGAAGCCCGAGAGTGTGCGGCCCACGAGCATGAAAAGCCAGTAGACAGCGACGATGGCGCCTGCGATGGCTGAAGCCTGACCCTGCACGCCTGCACCGTTTGCGCTCTGGTCGGCGAGATAGAAGTTGAGGGTGCCGGGGATACCGATTTCGATACCTACATAGAAGAAGATACCGATTACACCGAGGACGGTGTGGCGGAAATTCCAGGGCGAGTGTGAATATTTTACCTTCTGACCCGAAGCGCTGAGATTAGGCTCGGGAATGGGCACGAAGCACATGATTACGAAAGCTACCGCGAAGATGCCGATACCGATGAAGAGGAGCGGATTGACGGCGCCTATCTGAGTCCCTTTGCTGAGCACGCCGATGAGCATGCCGACGAAGAGGGGAGTGAGGGTGCCCGACAGAGAGTTGAGCGCGCCGCCGAACTGCAGAAGCTGGTTGCCTCTGTTGCCGCCGCCGCCGAGGAGGTTGAGCATCGGGTTGACCACGGTGTTGAGCATACATACGCAGAAACCGCAGATAAATGCGCCAAGGAGGTAGATGAAGAAGTTGAGAGTGATGGGGAAGGAGGTTGCGATGCCTTCAGCGTTGGTCGACGAGAAGGCGGTCACGACCGTGTCAGTGCCCACAATGCTTGACAGGAACTGCACGAAGAGGCCCACCACTCCTACTCCGAGCGCCCAGAGAGCTGTTTTCTTGTATCCGATTCTGACGAGCATGTTGCCGGCGGGAATACCCATGAAGAGATAGGCCAGGAAGTTCATCATGTTGCCCATCATGCCGAGCACCGAGTTTCCCTCAAACTGATAGCCCCATATTGTGCCGATAGGAGCCGCGAGGTTTGTCACGAAAGAGATCATAGCGTAGATGAAGAACATCGTGACTATGGCTACTATTCGCGTGTTGTTTTTAGCAGTAGTTTCCATTACGTTTAAGTAGAATAATAAAAGATTTGTTTTTATAAGATGATTAAATTTTAATAATTGCCGCAAATTAAAATGGTGTCTTAGAAACTGGCCTACCGGTGGAAACCGGCTAAAATATCATGGCACAGCAAAGATAGCGATTCTTTTTCGATTTTTTAGGAATCGTGCGATTATTATTGATATGTATGTCAAAATTAACAATAATTGTTTAATGGCTCCGTGAGGCTGCAACTCAGGCCGTGTGTGGCGTAAATAAATCCGGCGTGCAGGAAGTCCGGCGGAGTCCTGCATGTCAAAGCGGAATAAAAGTGGCCTGAATCTCCGCGATATTTTCCCAAAATCCCTTTTGAGTGCCGTGAAATGAATTTTTTTGAAAAAATATCGCCTCAGATTGTTGTCATTTCGTCAACATTATATAAATTTGTGTCGCAATTCTGTAGACGTTTGCCGCAGTCGGCGTTTTTCGGTGAAATCAAAGACTGAAGCCAGAATAGGCATAAGCAAACTAATCTTACAATCTTAAAATTAATAAAAACGTAGTCACTGAGACATAAAAACAACATTGTATTTCTAATCATACAATCAATTATCTTATCCCACTGACTGAAATGGTTCATTCCGCCGTCATGAGGATTCTGCGGACTAAAGATATAAAACATGTAATTTCCCCGAAACAGAGGAGCTGAGTTCGGCTCCCGTTCTCTGCCGCTGTCGGCATGTCGCCGTACAAGAGTATTTGATGAGGACTCATAGCCGTTGCCTGTGGCAGCGGCGGCGGTTTGCTCACCGTGACCGGGCTTCTGTCTTTAGGGGACTTCAACTAACGAGCATATAGGATCAGCGCCTAACAGGTCGCGGTCCGAAGTCCCCTTCACTATTTGTCACGACACATCCGGGTGCCGCAAAGTGCGAAGGGGAAATCACGAATGAAGATTTTGATCTTAGTGAATATTGGCTCAAGATCAAAGCATAGGTGATAATCCTCTTTGTGAAAAGGGGTGCATCTATTATTTGTTACTATTGTGTGTCGAATTCCTTGTCTTACACGACAAGGAATTCGTTTTTGTATGTATTTCACTCAAATAAATGTATATTTATATCATTAATCGTAGCGATGTTCTGTTTTTTCGATGAATTTTACTAAATTTGCAATGCTCTCTCAAGAGTTAATCTGACGAATCTTTACTTTTCGACGACACGGCAATCAATCTTTTTTATCATTATAAATCATTCTTTTTATCACTATAATTAAATTCCATGAATCTGACAGCAATTAACCGTGCAGCAGACAATATCCGTATTCTCGCTGCCTCAATGGTTGAAAAGGCAAAATCCGGACACCCCGGCGGCGCCATGGGTGGTGCTGACTTTGTCAATGTACTCTACTCGCAATTCCTCATCACCGACCCGGACGACGGCACCTGGCTCGGCCGTGACCGCTTCTTCCTTGACCCCGGCCACATGTCGCCGATGCTCTACAGCGTGCTCGCCCTCTTCGGCCACTATACTCTCGCCGAACTCGCCCAGTTCCGCCAGTGGGGTTCGCCCACTCCCGGTCACCCCGAGCTCCATCCCGAGCGTGGCGTCGAGAACACTTCAGGTCCTCTCGGCCAGGGCCACACCATGGCTGTGGGCTGCGCCATCGCTGAGCGCTTCATGACCGCACGCTTCGGCGAGTGGATGAGCCACAAGACCTATGCCTTCATCTCCGACGGCGGTATCCAGGAAGAGATTTCGCAGGGCGCAGGCCGTCTTGCCGGCTACCTCGGTCTCCACAACCTCATAATGTTCTACGACAGCAACCGCGTGCAGCTCTCTACTATGGTCGACGCCGTTGACCGCGAGGATGTGGCAGCCAAGTACCGCGCATGGAACTGGAACGTGATTGAAATCGCGGGCAACGACCCGACAGAAATCGCCGGTGCAATCGTGGCTGCTCAGAATGAGAAGGAGCGTCCCACACTCATCATCGGCCACACTGTTATGGGTAAGGGAGTGGTGAAAGCCGACGGCTCTAACTTCGAAGGCCAGTGCTCTACCCACGGACAGCCCCTGAGCGCATCGGGCGCCGACTATGCCGCCACCATGAAGAATCTCGGCGCAGACCCCGAGAATCCCTGGGTGATTTTCGACGACGTGAAGGCTCTCTACGACGGCCGCCGCGCCGAACTCCGCGAAATCGTGAAGGCAAAGCGTGCTGAGCAGGCCGCATGGGAAGCTGCAAATCCCGAACTCGCCAAGGAACTCCACACATTCCTCGACAATAAACTTCCCGAAATCGACTGGAAGGCCATTCCCCACAAGGCAAACATCGCATCGCGCCAGGCTTCAGCCGACGTGCTCGCCGTGCTCGCCGAGAAGGTCAACAATATGATTGTATCTTCGGCCGACCTTGCCAACTCCGACAAGACCGATGCCTTCCTCAAAAAGACACATCCCTTCACCAACGGCGACTTCTCCGGCGCCTTCCTCCACGCAGGTGTTTCGGAGCTCACAATGGCTGCCGTGATGAACGGCATCGTGCTCCACGGCGGTGTCATCGGCGCCTGCGGCACATTCTTCGTGTTCAGCGACTATATGAAGCCCGCAGTCCGCATGGCCGCTCTCATGGAGCTCCCCGTCAAGTATATCTGGACACACGACGCCTTCCGCGTAGGAGAGGACGGTCCCACCCACGAGCCCGTAGAGCAGGAGGCACAGCTCCGTCTCATGGAAGAGCTCCGCAACTTCAACGGCGAGCCCTCGATGCTCGTGCTCCGTCCGGCCGACGCTGCCGAGACCTCTGTGGCATGGGCTATGGCTATGGAGAACTTCAGGACTCCCTCGGCCCTCGTGCTCTCGCGTCAGAACCTCCCCGACCTTCCCGCAGCCTCGGGCGACCGCTTCGCCGAAGCCAACGCAGGCTGCCGCAAGGGTGGCTACGTTGTCGTAGAAGCCGAGAACCCCGACGTAATCCTCGTGGCCAACGGTTCTGAGGTATCGCTCCTCTGTGAAGTAGCCGAGCAGCTCAAGGCCGAAGGCAAGAAGGCCCGCGTGGTTTCCGTGCCCTCACTTGGTCTCTTCTTCCTCCAGGATGCCGACTACCGCAAGGCAGTGATGACTCCCGGTGTTCCCGCTTTCGGTCTCACCGCAGGTCTCCCCTCGACTCTCCGCGAGATTGTGGGTGCCGACGGCATGGTGTTCGGTCTCGACCACTTCGGCGCTTCCGCACCCTACAAGGTGCTTGACGAGAAGTTCGGCTTTACCACCGCCCACGTCAAAGGCCTCGTCGACAAATTCCTCGCAAAGTAAATTCGGATAGAAGCGGATATTTCTGATATATCCGGTTGGATTCCGTCTTAAACCTATATCATGCTCCCGCAGTAGCGCTCCTGATAAGGAGGCGTTACTGCGGGAGCTGTGTATTTTTAATAAGTATATATTTATATATATAGGTGGCGTCCTAAAATATTATGGTTTTTTAATAAAAATTTATAAAAATGTGGACTAAATGGAAAATTTGTTATAACTTTGGCGGAAATTAACACGAAAGCGTGGCATTAAACGCTACGTTAGTGTTGATAAATGTGCAATAATCTAAGTAGTTAACTTGTAGCGAAGAGAATTGAGACATCACATTTACAGAGTAAGAGACGAACAAGTTCACTATTTACAGTAATTCTATTTTATTATGAGAAAAAGTACGATTCTTGGCTTGGTTGCCGCCCTTTTTATGGGTCAGAGCGCGCTCGCGCAGAGCAATCAGGAAGTAAGCTATGTAGAGGATCCCTCTCAGGGCTACATTTTCAACAGTTTTTCCGACAACTGGTTTGTTTCGGTTGAAGGTGGTATCAACTACTACTACCGCCACAACAATTCCGACCGCAGTTTCTTCAACCGCTTTTCACCCAATGCCGGTTTTTGGGTAGGCAAATGGTTTTCTCCCATCGTGGGACTCCGTGCCGGTCTTAATTTCACACAGCTTAAGGGTATCGGTAAGGAAGGTATCGGATATTATGCCGGTTGGGATAACGGCTACAGCCGTTTTCACCGTAATGAATTCGGTCTTAACTTCGATGCTATGGTCAACTTGACTAATTGGTGGTGCGGTTATCGTCCCGGCCGTGTCTACAATGGTATTCTTTATGGCGGTGCCGGCATGAACCTCCAGTATGTGCCCGACTACAAGGCCAACGGCGAGCGCGACGGCTGGGGCAGCGGTCACAACAAGAACGTTGCTGTTCACGCAGGTCTTATCAACAGTTTCGCCCTTAACAAGAATTTCAGCATCTATCTTGATCTCCGTGCGGTTGCTTTCGGCGCTGAACAAAATTCACATCAGTACATGGACCTTCAGGCCTACCTCGGTGTGACCTATAATTTCAACAAGAGCACCTGGGGCGCTCCTATCGTGCCTGTATGTCCCGAGCCCACCAACTGCGACGCAATCGAGGCCCGTCTGCAGGCTGCCAATGCCCGTATTGCAGACCTCGAAAGTCAGCTCCGCGACTGCCTCAACCGTCCCGTCGAGAAAGTAGAGGCTAAGGAAGGTCCGGTATGCACTATTTATTATACCATCGGTAGCTCACGTCTCAGCCGCGTGGACAACAAAGTGCTCGGTGCCGTAGCTGAGGTAATGAAGCAGAATCCTGACCAGAAATACACTGTCACCGGTTGGGCCGACAATTATACTGGTACCGAAGCTGTCAACGAGCGTCTGCGTCATGCACGTGCCAACGGTGTTGAAAAGGTTCTCCTCCGCAACGGCGTTGACGCCTCACAGCTTGATGTCACCGTCAACAACGGTAATCTCAATGACATGGGCGAGAAATTCGTCTCTCTCGACCGTGCCGTCACTATCGAGAAGAAGTAAACACGCTTTCGGATAGTGAGTGTGACGTCTTTTACGGACTAAAGTCTATATAAACCGGCAGCCTGCATCCCGAAAAGATTGCAGGCTGCTTTTTGTCAATATACTGTAGAGACACAACCGGGATGAAGGATTGCTTACGGTCTGCGGGCGTTGCGTGCGATTTCAAAGAGGCGCGGGTCAATATGACAGTAGCCTCCGGGATTCTTGTCGAGATAGTCCTGATGATATTCTTCGGCTGGGTAGAAGTTCTGTAGCTGCGTGACCTCGACGGCGAGGGGGTGCGAATGGAGCTGCGATTCCTTTTCGATTTCCGCGAGGGCTATGCGCTGCTGGGCGGCATTTGTATAGTAGATACCTGTGCGGTACTGGGTGCCCATGTCGTTGCCCTGACGGTTGACCGATGTCGGGTCGATGGTCATGAAATATAGCTGGATGAGGAAGGGGAGGTCAATTCGGGTAGTGTCATACTCCACTTTCACTCCCTCGGCTGCGTGAGTCTCACCCGTGCATACTTCTTTGTAAGTAGGGTTGGGGATAGTGCTGTTGGCGTAGCCGACTTCAGTGTCGACCACCCCGTCAATCTGCTTGAAGAAGTGTTCTGTGCCCCAGAAGCACCCCCCTGCAAAATAGATTGTCTCGAGTTGATTGTTGCTGTTCATTGTGCTTTCTTTTTCGCGTGACTGTCCCGCGCATGCCACCAGGGGCAGGAGTGCAGGTAGAGCGGCGGACAGCATGGCGGTTAATCTCTTCATACGGGCAAAACGCCTGCGCGGACATGAATGTTTAGCGCAGGCGTTTTTGCTGTATATCCGGTGGCGGCTGAAGACCAGATGCCGGTATGTAAGTGTCAGATCAGGTGTCGCGGAGGACGTGTGTCAGCGGGCAATCAGTTTGGTTGCGTTTGAGCTTGTCTTTACAATGTATATACCGGGAGCGGGGAGGAGAAGGCTGCTGAAATTTCCTCGGCGGACGAGTTGGCCTGTTACTGTGAAGACCTCCACAGGAGTATCGCCTTCCACAATAAGGGTCATGTCTTCGATGCGCACCGAAACTCGGTCCTTATTGACCGATATGATGGATGCATGGTCAAACTCTTCTTCGCTGACGAGTCTTATCTCTGCCGGTGAACCTGCCGGGACTGTGAGATATGCTTTGTTGCGGGGGAGAAATTTAAGTGTGTCCGAAGCCACGAATCCGACTGAGCCGTCGGAGAGTGTGCCGAGGACACGCATTGTCTCTTTGTCGTAGGGTGTCTGATTCTTGTGCTTGAGACTTGTGTTGTTGAAATATACTCCTCCAAGTCTGTTGCCAGACAGAGCCGAGGCTGTTCCTCCGACGTTTAGCTTATTGCCGGAGGCAGTAGAGGCAGCACATTTGACAATGACAGGTGTGCCGGCGGGAACTGTACCGCTTATTTCCTTAATAGCCGCCATGCCGTTGCCGACTTTGGTGATGTAGTAGGCCTTCATGCCTTGCGATGCAAGGGAGAAGGGGAACCCGGCATAGATTGTCGAATAATATTCATTGCCGTTGCGGAGGTCGGGAGTGATTCCGAAATAATTGTCGGAAATCGATATTTTCTTAAATAACCAGAGATTGGCTTTGTCTCCACCTGCAAGCTGGGAGCTTGCGTAGCCGCGCTCGAGGTCAATGACGGCATCTGAACCGGTGCCGTCGCCGATGTATCTTGTAAGACCGCTGTTGCGTCCGAATATGCGGTGGGTAAGAGGTTTGGTAGACTTATTCTCAATGATGCTGACAGGGTAGTCGATGATTGTTTTCACTCCCGTTCCCTGTGTCTGAAGGTCAAAGTCGCGGCCTTTGCCATCGAGATCTTTGATATAGATTACCGAAGCGGGGTCTGATATGGTTTTATCTTCGCCTTTCCAGAGTTCTATTGCTCCAAGTTCGGCGGTGGTTGCCTGGAAGTTCAGTGAGCCGCGGTTGTCGGTGACATATACATAGCGGGCGGTAAGGTAATTCTGTACTCTGTAATATCCCTCTCCTTCATGAACGCCTGCAAGGGTAGTAATGGCGATGGATGAAGCAATAAATGTAGTAAGGATTGATTTCATAAACTGACAATGCTATGGTCAATGTTGGTTATGGATTGCCGTCTGATTAGGGGGCGGTTCAGCAATCGGCAATATATGTGAATGTATGGGGAATTTTTTGAGGGTGTAAAATTACTATAAAAAGCGCTAATATCGAAAATTTAGATGTTAAAAATGGCTCTGTGGTAGTGAAATAGTCTTTAAATGCGGAGACGTATACAATAAAAACCGGACCCGCCTCGTTGCGGCGGATCCGGCCTATTATGAGAAATAAGAGTTGCAGGGCTTTGCCCTACTGATAGAGACGGTCAGATTTATTTAGCCACGCAGATAGCCACGCGGTTGAGCTCGGGCTTGTCATAAGGCTGATACTCGTCTTCGCCCATGCTCTTGGTCTGGATGCGGTCAGCAGAGATGCCGAACTCCTTGATGAGAGCGTCGACAACAGCCTGTGAGCGCTGAGCCGAGAGGCGGAGATTGAGCGCACGGCTACCGGTACCCTTGTCGGCATAGCCGGTGACGGTGACGGTAGAAGTGGGATTCTCCTTCATGTAGCGTGCGATTTCAGCTACTTTATACATCTCGTCCTTTGTTACCTTGGTAGTGGAAATCTTGAAGAATACGTCGCGGGTGAGAGCGGCGGGTACTTCCTTGATGACTTCCTTGACTACTACCTTCTCAACGGGAACTTCTACAATCTTCTCTACAATCTGAGTAGCCGTGGGCACGGACACCTTACGGGTCTGCTTGCGTGAAGAGGGACCGAAGGTGTACTTGACACCAACGAGACCGTTGAAGTACCAGTCGGCATTGGGCGCTTTCTTTGAGTTGTAGCCGTCGGGGAGGACGTTGGCCTGAAGTTCAAGACCGAGTTTGACACGGCTGGAAACGGCGTAGTCGGCAAAGACACCGAACTGGCCGAGGAAACGCACCTTGGTGCCTTCCCAGATGTTGCCGAGGGGATTGGGACGCTCGCCGGCGGGGAGGGCCTCATAGACCTTGTCGCGGAGGGCTGCGTTGACAGCGTTGGCGCGGTCATTGTTGTAGGCGATGTTCATGCCGATACCGGCGAAGAGACCTGCGCTCACCTTACGCTCGGGGTTGAAACCGCCGAAGAGGTTTACGAGGTCAGCGGTGAGGTTGACGCTCGGAGCGAGGTAGTTCCACTTCCAGTTGCGGCGGTCGCCGTTGACACAGATGGAAGCCTTGCTGGTCCAGCTGTTGAAGATAAGACGTGCGCCGAGAACGGGGTTGAAGTTGTAGCCGCCGCCGATCTGGGCGTTGAACGAGGCGAGCTTACCGAAGCTGGTTTCGCCCAAGGTCTCCTGCATACCAACCTGACCCTGGATGTACCAGTGGGGCTGGAAGACGTATTCAGTCACCTCTTCCTCCACTGTCTGTGCGTTGGCGCCGAAGGCTGCACAGAGGGCGAGTGAGGCAGATAGGAATAACTTATTAATTTTCATGTTGTTGTTTTAATATAGATTTTGAGCCTTGAGGATTCTGATTATCTTACTACCTGAACGTAGCACTTAACGGTAGAGGTGTGGCCGGTGTAGTCGAGAGCCTGATAAGCGAGCTCATAAGTGTAGACACCGTTAGTAGCACCCTTGACGTCGAGAGCAACACGGTTGGCATCGCCGTTGAGGACGGTAGCCATCTTGTTGGCTGCTTTGTTGGCGGCTGCTGCGAGAGCGGGGCAATCCTCAGTACCGTTCTTGGTTACTTTGGTCACACCGACAAACTTCTTGAATACGGGGCAGAGAGTCTCGAAGTTATAGGTAGTAGCCCAGAGTTCGATAGCCTCACCGTTGCCCTTGAACTGAGAAGGCTGGTTGGGGTTGGTGGAAAGAAGAGCAAGCTGGCCGTTGCCGTTCTTGTAGAGCATGGTGGCCTGGAGGTAGTGGTTGGGATCAGCAAGAATCTTGTTGATGCGGGCTGATACGCTGTTGACTTTATTGATGAGGCTGTTGACTTTGCCGAGATAGTCAGTGTTGATTTTGTCAACGAGTGAGTCGAGTTTGCCCTGGATAGAGCCCATCATGTCGTTAACCTGGTTTTCGATGCTTGTCACGAGACCGTTGGGGCCGTTGAAGGCTTCGTCAACTGCATCCTTGATAGCATTGTTAATCTGGTCGTTGAGACCGGGGTTCTGCTCGTCGCCGAGAATCCAGGTGTCGATAGAAGCCTGAATCTTGTCAACAACTTCCTGAAGGTTTTTGGTGATGTCTACGTCAACAGTGTCGTAGTATGCCGGATTATTTTCCCAACCGTCAGGGAGAACAGCTTCACCCTTACCATCTCCTTCGACTGATACATCAAATTTCTTAGGAACTTTGACTGTGATGATAGTCTTGCCGACCGGATCAATCTTGATAGATTCGATGTTGATGTTGATATTGAGAGTTACATCGCCGATCTTGAAGGGCTTGAGGTCGAGGTCAACGAGGCTCTTGTCGAGTTCGATAGGATCGATGGTAGGAATCTGACGGAATGATTCGCCGTAGAGAGTAGCAAATGAAAGGGGCTTGAAAGCGGTTGCTGCAAGACCGTAGTTAGAGTAAACTTTGTTTTCGCGGGTGAGCCAGTTGCCGTTTTCGTCCTTAACATCCTTAGAAGTCCAGGTGTAGCGGAGTGCGTTGGCATCGCATACGTTCTGAAGCTGGTTATAGATAGCTTTGAGCATCTGAGCGATGTCGGTAGCAGTGTGGTTCTTGACAGCGTTTACGAGTGCGTCCTTGAGACCGGGCTCGATGTTGATTTTGATAGCGTCGAGGTCAGAGGGAGCCACGAGTGCTGTAGCAGCGTAAAGACCGTTGCCATTGCCGGCTGCACGGGAGATACCGAACTTGAAGTTGGTTTCGTCGTCCTTGTGGATGTTGCTGAGAGTAACCTTGGAAACTTCTTCCTTGCTGTTGACGAGAGCGAAGCCGTCGAGAGCGAGGTTGTTGACAGTTCCGGGGTTGACGGTGAACCAAAGGTCACCGAGAGTTGCCATGCCGTTCTCGTCGAGTGAGATGATGTTGTCGGGATCCTGAATCTGATAGTATTTGCCGTTGGTGAGGGCAGCCCAGTTAACGTCGACATCCTTGCCGTTGTACTCAGCGCCTACGCCCTTTGCAGGGAACTGCTCGATTGAAGTAGCGAGCTTGCCGTAGTATGACATGAGAACCATCGAGTTAACACCGAAGGGAGTGTTGATAGAGCCGAACACGGGGTTGGCAGTAGCCTGGAGGAGAAGGCTTGTCACCATGTCGTTGATGCGGCCGAGAATAGAGTCGATATCCTGCTGAAGAGTCTGGATGGCAGTCTGGTTGTTTTTGATGTTCTGCATCACCTCAGCGTAGTTCCACCATTCACCATCGGCAGTGCCTTCGGGGAAGAGGATGTTGTACATTTCGCTGACCTTAGAAAGATCATTGTAATATGTGTTGAGAGCGGTGAGAGCTGCATCATTGAGTTTGTCAATCTCAGCTTTCTTGAGAATAATTGCGTCGAGGACAGCTTTGTTGGTCTTAACCCACTGGCCTTCCTTTACATATTCCTGGAAGGTGGGGACGTCGATTCCGATACCGTCAAACCACTTCTGAAGGTCGTTGACGGAGTTGCTGAGACCGAGAAGTGTCTGAGCCTGTGCTGCGAGCGAAACGAGGTTCTGAACCTGATCCTGTGTAAGATTCACGAGGCCGTTGCCTGTGAGTTTCTGAACTTCCTTATCGATGAGGTCAAGAGCGGCCTTGGTTGCGAGATCCTTGGTCTGATCATTGATCCACTGCTTAACCTGAGCTTCTGTGAGGAGCTTGTCGGCGCAGGTGCACTTGTTGGCCTCAAGGTCAGCTCTGAGTTTGTCAAGGGCGGCCTTGAGTGTGGCCTGATCGCCTTTCAACTCGGTAAACTGGTCATCATCGGTGTCTTTACACGACGTGAATGTGCTGAATCCCGTGGCAGTAACCGCCAGGAGAAGCAATCCTGTGATGAATTTTTTCTTCATTTCAGTTTGTTTAAAATTTAAGTATGTTTGCAATTGTATTTTTGTCTTAGTTGAATTGTGGTAGTTGAAATATGTGTATTTCTCTGCTTGATAAAACGGCATGTATAGGTTTTATCAGTTAAGTAGCGGTCTCAAAGCAACGTACACGCAGTTGAAAACGATGTAAACATGTCGTCATGTATTATATATAAGTAGGGGGTTAATTCCACTTTTCTAATTCCTATTGGGTGGCAAAGTTAGTAAATTTACGCCAATAATAACAAATCTTAATGAAAAAATGTTTTAGAGCATAGAGATTAGTGCTAAAAAAACTGTAATTTTGCACATACATTCACAATTGAGTAATTGAATATATCCTTACTGAGCAATCTGATTTTTACATCATGTCACATCTCTCTATGGCCTTCCGACGTATGTCTGTGTGCCTTATCCTTAATTTATTGTTATTAACATCCGTATCTGCTCGGGAAATCCAGCAGCATGAACCGGAGTCTGTCAATACAACATCGCGTTCAGTCCTTTTCAGGCATCTCGATCTCGGAGTGTCGGTCGGCACGACAGGACTGGGTATCAATTTTGCTTCGGGAATAACTGAGAATATCCGTGTCCGCGCAGGTTTCGACTTTATACCGCGTTTCACGGTGCCGCTATCGTTTAGTCTGCAGAGCTATACCGACGGTGGTGTCCATTCAGGAAATTTCGCCACGATGCAGAACTATATGAAACGTCTCACCGGTATCGACGTGGACGACCGCGTGGAGATGGACGGCAAGCCGCTGATGTATAACTTCAAACTTATTTTCGATGTCTATCCCTGGGCCGACAAGGGGTGGCGCTTCTCGGCCGGTATGTATATCGGCTCAAAGAAGGTGGCCAAATCGCTCAATACCATGGGCGAGATGCCTTCGCTGCTCGCTGTCAACATCTACAATCATTTCTATGACTACTTCATGGAGACGGACTTCTATGAGACTCCTATCTACGGTGATTTCTATCTCGACCCATTCCTGGTGGAAGATGTCAGGGCTGATCTTGAGGAAAACGGCCACATGGGTATCCATATCGGTGATTTCAAGGATGGGAAGCCTTATATGATGCAGCCGGATAAGGATGGTATGGTGAAGGCCAGTGCTTATGCCAATGTATTCCGCCCGTATGTGGGTCTGGGTTACACGGGGCCGCTGACTAAGAACAAGCGCCTGAATTTCGACGTGGACTGCGGTATGATGATGTGGGGCGGTTCGCCGAGCATTGTGACTCATGACGGTGTCGACCTCACATCGGAGGTGGTCAACATCAAGGGCAAGCCGGGTGACTATGTGGACTTTTTCAAGGGCATCAAGGTCTATCCGGTGCTGACTTTCACCCTTTCCTACCGTCTTTTTTAAGAAATATTGGGGAAACCGAAAGATTTAACAGAAATTAACTATAAAATACTAATGGCTTAGTTTGAAAACTTGCCTATTAGTTTTATCTTTGCGGTGTCAAGTGATTTTTTTCACTGGCACCGCAAAGTGATTTTATACATCTTAAAATAAAAAATTATTAACCTCTAAACAACAGTTAAGAATTATGAAAGCCGGACGTAAGCCCCAAATGATTACAGAAAAGGAACTGGTTCTGATGCAGATGCTCTGGGAACACGGACCTCTCTTCGTGCGTCAGATGGTAGACCTCTACGCTGACCCCAAGCCTCATTTCAACACTCTCTCGACCACTGTGCGTATTCTTGAGGAGAAGGGCCATGTGGGTCATGAGGTATTCGGACCGTCACACCGCTACTATGCCATCGCCAAGAAAGAGGATTTCCGCAAAAAGACCCTCGCCCGCCTCGTCAGAGATTACTTCAACGATTCCTACAAAAACGCCGTGTCCGCGCTTGTAGAGGAGGAGAAGGTGTCGGTTGACGAACTCCGCGAGATTATCGACCTTATCGAAAGCAAAACAGGCGAAGGCACCAAGTAATTCGCCTCCGGCCTCAGTCACATTTCCCTCTACGCCATCCTCTCTCCCGCCACCATCCATTTTCATCACAAACCAAACCTCTTACCGTCATGGGCTCCTTGTTTTCCTTCTCTCTCTACAGCTCCATTCTCCTCGCGCTTCTCTACCTCTCATACAAGTGGGTACTGGCGGGCGAGAACCAACACAGTTTCAACCGGGTGGCTCTGTGGAGCATTTATGCCGTCTCGCTGCTGGCGCTTCCCGTCACGTCGTATGTCAGCGGGCTTTGGGTTCCGGAACCTGTGGCGATTCCCGATATAGAGGTGGGTGAAATCATGATGACAGTGATTGACGACGGCACGGCTGACATTCCCGTCGGTCAGCCGCTCTATCTGACATTGCTGCTCTGGATCTATGCGGCAGGCATCGCCGTGACTCTCGGTCAGACGGCGCTGATTGCCGTGAAACTCTCGCGCATCATATCCCGTGGCGAGCGAATCGAACACGGGCCCTACAGAATCATCATCATCGACGACGACGGAATAGCTCCGTTCAGCTGGTGCCGCTATGTGGTCATGTCGCGCCGCGACTGGGATGAAAGCGGGCAGATGATTCTCACCCATGAGCTCCAGCATCTCGGGCTCCGGCACTGGATAGACCTCCTTGTGGCCCAGCTCATAGGCATCATCCAGTGGTATAATCCCGCCGCGTGGCTGATGAGGGAGGAGCTCAAGACCGTGCATGAATATCAGGCCGACCGCGCCGTAATCAGCTCGGGCGTGGGTGTGCGCGACTATCAGATGCTACTTATAAAAAAGGCTGTCGGCGCGAGATTCCCGTCACTTGCCAACAGCCTGAATCATAGTAAACTTAAAAAACGTATCACCATGATGTACAATCAAAACAATTCGGCCTCGCGGCGCCTGCGCGCCCTGGCCCTCGTGCCTGCTCTCGGCATAGCCGTCGCAGTGACCAATCTCGACGCCGTGGCGTCGGTGCTTTCCGATACCGCCTCGGCAGTCATAATCGAATCCGAGGAAGAGCCTCAGACCCTTACAGACAACCTTGCGGTTTCCGATGAGGCAATCGCTCTCGAGGAGATGATGGTTGTCGCCGACAAAAATACGCAAAATTCTTCGGACGAGCAAACATCTGAGCCTGCACAGGACGCTGAATCTGTCGCAGAGCCGGTGAAGGAGGAGAAAACCGCCGCCACTGCCGCCAACGAGGTTTATACCGTGGTGGAAAAGAAACCCCAGTTTCCCGGAGGAGAGGCTGCAATGATGAAATATGTCGGCGAGAATATCCGCTATCCCGAAAATGCTTTCAAGAATAAGGTTCAGGGCCGCGTGATAGTGCAGTTCGTGGTTCAGAAAGACGGCAAGGTCGGCGAGGTGAAGATTCTGCGCGGTACCGATGAAGAGCTTAACAATGAGGCGGTGCGTGTCATCAAGAGTCTCCCCGCTTTCACACCCGGCGAGATGGATGGGAAGCCCGTGTCCGTATGGTACACCTTACCGGTAATGTTTAAGATTGCCGGCGGAGGTAAGGTGGTGAGACTGGAAGGCGACAACGCCGGAAACTCATCTGCCTCGGAGCCTGCCGACCCCAATCAGGTCTACACCGTTGTTGAAAAGAAGCCTCAGTTTCCGGGTGGAGAGGCCGAACTGCTGAGATACATAGGTGAGAATCTGCGTTATCCGGAGGTGGCAAAGAATGAGAAGAATCAGGGCCGCGTGGTGGTGCAGTTTGTCGTGAAGAGCGACGGCTCGGTCGGCGATGTGAAGATCATCCGCAAAGTCAGTGACGCTCTCGACGCTGAGGCGGCGCGTGTCATCAAGAGTCTCCCCACGTTCACACCCGGCGAGATAGGCGGTAAGCCGGTGTCCGTATGGTACACACTGCCTGTGACGTTCAAACTTTCCAAAAACATCGATGAGGCACTACCGGATAAAATGACTGAGGGTGTGACTGTCATAACCAAGGAGGCGAAGCCAATCGCCTGGACCGATGGCCTTAGAATCATCGGAACAGGCACCATCGTCAAGAAAGGTAATGACGTCAGAACTGTCCGTAAGAATGAGAAACTGATTCCGGATGACGGTACGACAATTTTCCTCAACGGAGAGAGATTCTACGGCAGTCTCGCCGACATCAATGTCAGCAGCATCAAGTTTGTAACTGTCGAAAAGGATAACCCGGAGGCTACACGTATACTGATAGAGACAAAGCCGGTTAACGACGGCTCACATACCATTTAATTCACCTCCCACGGGTAGATAATAATACCTTTTGAAATGAAGAAAATATTTTCGGCAGTAATCTGCATGTGTATAAGTATCAGCGCATTTGCTCAGGGCGCAGCCGACATAAACGTAAGAGCGACGGGCGTCAGCTCGAAACCGACGAGCCAGACCAAGGTTGTGCGCGGCTATGACCGCCTCGGGCAGTCGGAATATGAGTGCATCTATGCCTACGACGTGGTCGCAACCAGAAAAAACGGCGATAAAGCTCAGGAACAGTATGCCACTATACTCCAGTTCGACCCCTCTGTGGCCAGGTTCGCTGACATGGCATCGTTCCGTGTCGATTCGCTGGCCTCGCTTCCGGGCGACAATACGGCGGAGGTCAACGCCCTCGACGATGCACGCGGAAAAGCCGAGTATTTCTTCACGGGGGAGGTGTTTCAGAACTATCCCGAAGGCAAGATGACCTATGTCGACATCATCACTCCCAGCACCATGCAGTATGAGGAGGATTTCGCGCCCTTCGACTGGACTCTGACCGAGGACACTCTGACCGTCTGCGACTATCCATGCGTCAAGGCCACATGCAGCTACGGCGGAAGGAACTGGACGGCATGGTTCACGGAGGAAATTCCAGTGGGCTTCGGCCCGTGGAAGTTCACAGGACTCCCGGGACTCATCATGAAAGTTAGCGATGACGAGGGCATCCACACTTTCACCGCCACTGCGCTCCGCAAGAGCGACGGCGGGATTGTCAAACTGCAGAACAAGGAGCTTCAGAACACCTCGCGCGACAAGTTCATCAAGGCCAAGAATTTCTTCGAGCAGGATCCGATGAAGAATATCCCCGTGGAGTCAATCCGTGATATAACAATCAAAAAGGGAGGTGCTATGATGGTCAACGGCGTCTACACTCCGAAGCGCCCCAACGGTTACACTCCCATAGAACTGAAATAGGATGTTCCGCATCTTATTGTTTACTCTGCTTGCCCTGACCGTCAGCCTGACGGCTTCGGGGCAGGCGGTTTTGTCAGGTCATGTGGCTGATTCTGCTGATGGTGAGCCGCTGCCGGGCGCTGTCGTAAGGGCCTACGCGGACGGAAAGATAAAGGCTTTCGCGTCGGTGAAGTCCGACGGTGCCTACTCGCTGAAAATCCCGGCGCTCGCGGCCGATTCGCTCACTCTGACAGTGCAGTGCATTGGTTATGAGAAGCAGTCGCGCCGGGTGGCCAACCGCGCGGCGGCGAAGGTTGATTTCAGCATGTCGGTCAGCTCGACTGCTTTGCGAGAGGTGCAGGTGAGTGTGCCGCGCATCAATCAGCTCGGCGACACATTGATATATAATCTCGCCTCATATCTCGGCAAAAGCGACCTCACGCTTGAGGACGGCCTGAAAAAACTCCCCGGAGTCGAGGTGGAGGGGAGTGGAAAAATAAAGTATCAAGGCAAGGGCATCAGCAATTTCTATATCGAGGGCATGGATATGCTCGGCGGACGCTACAGCCAGGCCACGCGCAATCTGCCTGCCTCATACGTGACCGATGTCGAGGTACTTAACAATCATCAGGAGGCCAAAATCGACAAGGGCACGCAGTCTGATGCCGTGGCAATCAACGTGAAGTTGAAATCGCAGGTGAAGTTCAAGCCTGTGGGTACCTCGGAAGCGCTCGTCGGCTACGGTGACAAGTGGCTATATCGCGTGGGGGCGACGGGGATGATGTTCACTCCGAAATTTCAGACCATGCTTTCGGCCAAGGCAGGAAATTTCAATCAGTTTGCCCTCGGCGACCTGCGGGAGCACGTGGTCATCCGTCGTTTCAGCGAGTCGAGGGAGGGATTGGCGTCGGATGCGCTCGGGAGTATCGGCGGGAGCTCTCCGCCGCTGAAATCGAGCCGCTATATCTCGCCGATGGATCGTAGCGTCAGCCTGAATTTCATGAATAAAGTCGGCGATGACCGCTCCGTGAAGGTGAACGCCTCATACGCCTACAGCGCCACGGACTATTCCTATTCGCAGACGAGCACCTACTATGCCGGCGAGAGTCAGGTGATGGTCAATGAGCGCAACACTCCCGCCAGTCACACGCATAATCCCTCGCTCGACGTCAGTTATACCGATAACGGCGAGTCGCGCCACCTCTATAACCGCCTTTCGGCCTCGGGAATCTTCCTGAACAATGATTTCAACACGCTCAGCGACAATCTTGACCTGCGCCAGCGGAAAAATCTGCGTGCCTTTGACGTCAGCAACGATTTCTCGTGGCGCATAAAGACCGGACGCCGTATTTGGGGACTCGGGCTGAATCTGCGCTACAACCGCTCGCCCGAAACAGACCTGCGGGTGAGCAGCGCGTCTGATTCCGGTCAGTCGACCCTGCAGACCATGTCGGGCACGACATTTCAGTCGGAGGCCACGGCCAATACCTCGTGGAACTTCGGCGGCTGGAGGATTTATCTTCCCCTCTCGGCCATGTTCAGGCGCGATGTGGTGGAGAGCCTTATCGCAGGCACGGAGTTTGAGAATGATGTCCGCGGCAACCGTCTGCAGGCCGCCGCCTCGCCGGGCTTCGAGTACACGGCTCCCGGACGCCTGTTTGAAATCTCGGGCGGTGTGTCGGCGGGGATGCTGGTGTTTCATGCGCGCAACAGAGGTGTGAGGCCCGGTTTCTCCTACGAGCGCCCCTTCTTCAATCCGAATTTCCGGTTCAAATACAATTTCACACCGAATTTCGGCGCGCAGTTCAATGCCGGGTTTGACCACAGTATCGGCGATGTGCTCGACCTGCTGACAGAGCCGATAATGACTTCGTGGCGCACACGTAAGTCGGCTTCGGGCATACTGGCGCGCAACGATGCCTTCAACTCCCGCATCGGCATTGATTTCAAGAAGCCGATGGAGTTCTGGTTTGCCAACGCGGGTGTGTCATACAGCCGCTCGAAGCGCAATGTGCTCAACTCGCAATATGTCTCCTCCTCGGAGGTCACTTCCGGAGGTCTCGCGGCCGACAACTCTTCGCAGAACGCGTCGGTCAACCTTTCGGTGACGAAACAGATTGTAGACCTCGGAATCAAGGCCACTCTGAGTGGCGTCGGCTCGTGGTCGCGCAGCGAGATGATGCAGCAGGAGCGGGTTATACCTTACTTCAGGCGCTCCTTCTCGGTGACTCCACGGCTCACTCTCGCACCGTGGAAGTGGATGGAACTGAACTGGAGCGGTTCGTTTTCAAAGACCTTCAGCCGCTACCTCAATGTCCGTGATTCGTACGACATGCTCGGAAACGACCTGCGCCTCTCGCTCTATCCCTTCTCGGGCTGGGACTTTTTCGGTGAGGCGGAGCTGATGCGCAAGCAATTGACTGACGGGACGCGTAAGAGCATCTCGCTTTTCGACCTCGGCGTCAGCTACAAGACAAAACGCTTCAAACTGACTCTCCGCGCCGACAATATTCTCGACACGCGCAACTATTACTATTCAATCTACAGCGGCCTCGACACCTATACCTATAATTATACCCTCCGCCCCCGCACAATCAGCCTCGGAATCACGCTGATGAAATGATTTATTAATGATTTTTCCCTTTAAAGAGGACAAATTTTGCGAAATTATTCCCTTTTGAGGGGAAAGATTTGGTGATTTTTGTCCTCTTTGGAGGGAAAGATTCTGTCTTTTTTGTCCCCTTTGAAGGGAAATGCGTGACGGGAGGGTAGGGGAGGAAAGGAGGATTAACAGTCGTTTAAACATTCTTTAACTTGCATGTGCGGCGCTTTGACACGTGCGATGTGTAATTTTGTTGCTGTTATGACTGAAGCAACGCTCGACAAACTGAAGATTCTGGCTGAGGCGGCGAAATATGACGTGTCATGTTCGTCGAGCGGTGCCGTGCGTCGCAACAATGGCAAAGGCGTTGGAAACACCGTGGGCGGAGTGGGCATCTGCCACAGTTTCGCAGCCGACGGCCGCTGCATCGCTCTGCTGAAAGTCATGCTGACAAACTATTGCATGTATGACTGCGCCTACTGCATCAACCGGCGCAGCAACGACATCCCGCGCGCCACACTGTCGGTTTCCGAAGTGGTCGACATCACTATGGAGTTCTACAGACGCAACTACATGGAAGGGCTCTTTCTGAGCTCCGGAGTGGTGCGTAATCCCGACTACACGATGGAGCGCCTCGCCCGCATCGCCAAGGATTTGCGCGAGGTTCACCGTTTCAACGGCTACATCCATCTGAAAAGTATCCCCGGAGCTTCGCGCGAGCTTGTCAACGAGGCCGGGCGCTATGCCGACCGCATGAGTGTCAACATAGAGATCCCGCGTGAGGAGTCTCTGAAATATCTTGCACCCGACAAGGACCACAAGAGCGTCTACGAGCCGATGTCGTTCATACGGCAAGGTGTGCTTCAGACCGAGGAGGACAGGAAGAGGATGAGGCATGTGCCCCGCTTCGTCCCGGCCGGTCAGAGCACGCAGATGATTGTCGGGGCGTCGCCCGACACTGACCGCGACATACTTCTGACCTCGTCGGCTCTCTACGGTATGCCGACAATGCGCCGTGTCTATTACTCGGGCTACGTTTCTGTCAACGCCTACGACACCCGCCTGCCCGCGCTCAAGCAGCCTCCGCTCGTGAGGGAAAACCGTCTCTATCAGGCCGACTGGCTGATGAGATTCTACCAGTTCAAGGCCGAGGAGATAGCCGACGCCGACAATCCTAACCTCGACCTGGAGGTTGACCCGAAACTCGGCTGGGCCCTGCGGCATCCCGAGGCATTTCCCGTCGATGTCAACCGGGCGCCATACGAGATGATACTCCGTATTCCGGGCGTGGGCGTGAAATCGGCCATGCTGATTGTAAATGCCCGGCGTTTCAGGCATCTGACCTCTTCGCACCTCTCGAAAATCGGAGTCGTGATGAAGAGGGCCAAGTATTTTATCACCTGCGGGGAACTGACAGCCGCTTCCATCGCCGACACATCGCCGGAATATGTGAGGAGTCTGCTTGTGGCGCGCAAGAACCGGCGCGACAATCCTCTGCAACTGTCATTTGATTTCTCATGACAATCTATCGTTTCGACGGCAGTTTCGACGGACTGCTCACGGCCGTGTTCGACTCCTTTGCCCGTAAGGAGAATCCCGACATGCTTCTCGGGCCCGAGGGGGATATGCCGCTCTTTTACGATGTGCTGCATGAGGTAGTGACGGATATTGAAAAAGGCACGCGCGTGTGGCGTAAACTCGGCAAAGTCATGTCGAAGGGAGCGAGGACAGCGCTGACGGCGGCATTTCTGAGCGACAATCCGGATGTGCCGCTCCTTGCCTTGCGTTATATCAGCCGGGCCGTGGTTTCCGACAGGTCGATAGAACGCGATTTCTCCGACCCCGCGGTGCTCGGCATATTCAAGGAGGCGCGACGTGTGCGCGCCGAAGCTCACCGGCTTCTGCAATTCGTGAGGTTTCAGAAATCCGCCGACGGTACATATTTCTCGATGATAGAGCCGATTTTCGACGTGCTTCCCTTTGCCGTGGAGCATTTCGCCGACCGTTTTTCTGATCAGCCCTTCATCATCTACGACCGTTGCCGTGACTACGGCTATCACTACGACGGCACCGAGCTGCGCCGCATCACACTGCAGTCCGACGGCTACCACATGGCCACCGGGCGCCTAACCGACGAGATGATGGACCCGCAGGAAAGGCTCTATCAGGAACTCTGGCGCAGCTATGTCAAGTCGATAGCCATTGCCGAGCGCACCAATCCGCGCAAACAGCGGGCCGACATGCCGGTGAGATTCTGGAAATATCTTACCGAGATGCAGTGAGATTCCGCGCGGATTTCCTATCTTTACGGAAAATTGTTTAGAGGCTGTTTAAAAACAAAAGAGAAATGAGGGGCAGCGAATTTTTTAGATAA
>DXXM01000002.1 GCA_019416285.1 Bacteroidales bacterium | reverse complement strand
CTATGAGAAAAACAATCTCTATCTGTTCCTCCGCTCCAAGTTCGGAACCGAGGAAGCCCTACGACTGATGAGAGACTATCGCGTCGGCACATCAAAGCACTGGCCGGGTTCATGTGTATTCTGGCAGACCGACATCAACGGCAGTGTACGCACCGGGAAAGTCATGCTCTACGATGCCGACAACGGCAAACGTGTAAAGCACCCGTTCAACCATGTTACATGGGTTCATTCGCTGTTGAAGTTGCCCGCGTTCAATCTGCGTCAGTGCTTTTTCGGTGAACATCTCTTGCCGATGAACAGGGGCAAGCCGGTTGCCATTGTCGAGAGCGAAAAGACGGCACTTGTGGCAGCTTATTATCTGCCCGAATATGTGTGGCTCGCTTCCGGCGGTAAGAACGGTTGCTTCAACAACGATGCTCTACGTGTTCTCCGAGGCCGTCAGGTAATTCTGTATCCCGATATAGGCGCGACCGACCAATGGCGGCAGAAACTGAGTTTGCTCTGCAATCTCGGTATCGAGGCAAACATCTTTAACTTCCTTGAAGATGTTGCCACAGATGACGAGCGAACAGCCGGACTTGACATAGCAGACTACCTCCTGCAAATCGAACCCGACCAAGCTGTGCTGCAAACTATGATTAGAAAAAATCCGATGTTGCAGAAACTCATCGACGAACTGCAACTCACCCTCGTGTCTGTTGAACGGTATAACCCGGATACTGATGCAATCAACAAAACCTCAACACCACCAAAACAATGAAAACCACAAAAACACCCACAACCACCGCATCCAAGTCAACCAAGTTGACAGATGCACCCGAAACCAAAGTATCAACCCTTAATCCCGATTTTATTATGAATTCAGATAACTCCACCAACCCCAATCCCACAGTCAACAGCGACAACGCTGTTAACTGCACCACAGCCAACGCCGTTGCCAAAGAAAATCTGTTTGGCAACGAGCAGACAGCAACCGAGGCAACAGCCACAACCGAACCGCCGAAGCAACAGCGCATCGGCAAGCAGCAGCGCAAATCGGATTTTGCCGAGTTCAAGGCAACGTTCCTCACTCCGGCAAAGGTGGTGAACCGCCATCCGGTCAACATCGAGGACGACATCTGGGAGCAGCTTGAACGCATCGCCCGCATCCTCGGCGAGCGTGGCACCACCGTCGCCAGCTACATCAACGCTGTCCTCGCCGACCATCTGCGAGCCTACTCCCCGGACATCGAAATCTGGCGCAAACTCTGAGATCGAAACCGCATCGGATCAGCGGCTAAATCGTGAGGCGGCAAGTCCCGCAGGGATGGCTTCGCCCGATATCCAGTAGCGTCTTTTAGATTGGTAAGGCAAGATACCTTTTGAGTTTCTCAAAAGGGGCAAAACAGCCCGTCCGGGCGGTTGTTGCCTGCCTCCCGATGGTCGCTCAACCCGGTGCAATCAGTACACCGACTACACCGATTTTCCAATGAAGAAATCAACCGGCAGACCGCCTCTCGGACAGGCGAAGAAGAGCAATACTGTGACGGTACGTTTCAGCGATTCTCAGTTCGACATCATAGACATCAAGGCATCCCGCGCCGGTTTGAGCCGGGCTGAATATGTTAGGGAGGGAGCGTTGAACGCCGAGGTCACCGGCGTACTCTCCAACGAGGAAAAGATGCTCCTTCACGAGCTGAAAAAGCTCGGCCCGAATCTCAACCAGATAGCCCATCAAGCCAATGCCGAGGGCTATCACGGCGCGGCGGACAAGGCTGAAAACCTTGTTGACCGCATAGCCGCCTTTGTTCTCAAACTCACAAACCGCATGAAATCATGATAGGAAAAATACTCAAAGGAGGGTCATTCGGCTCAAAAGTCGATTATGTAACCCGCGAAAAACACGACAAGAAAATCTTTACATCCGACACTTGGAAGATACTCGGCAGCCGTGGTCTGATGGGCGAAAAGCGCAATCAGATAGTGGCGAGCTTCGAGGCTCAGGCAATGCAGAACCGGAGAATCGGCAACCCAGCCGGACACATAACATTGTCTTTTGCCGCCGATGACAAGCCCAAGTTGAGCGATGAAAAGATGCTTAAAATCGCCCTTGACTACATCAAGATGATGGGTCTTGACAAGACGCAGTTCCTCATAGTCCGCCATTACGAAACCGACAAGCCGCACTGTCATATCGTGTTCAACATGGTTGGCGACAACGGCAAACGCATGGAATCGGGGCGCAACCGATACCGGAACAAACGCGTCTGCGAGGCACTGACGAAGCGTTATCGCCTTGCTCTGCCAAAGCAGGAAACACCCGATATGGAGAAACTCCACGGTCTTGAAAGGGCGAAAGCCGAGATTAGAATTGTCGCTACCGAGGCTCTGCGCAATGCCCGCAACTGGAACACTTTTGCAGCTCTGTTGGCACGGAAGAATATCCACATCATTCCGAAATACCGCCGTGGCACCAACGAAATGCAGGGCATATCCTTTCAGATGGGCGACTATAAAGTCAAAGGCTCTGATGTCGGCGAGGCTTTCAAGTTCAGGAATCTCGACCGTTATTTCTCACAAGCCAACCGTCAGTCAGCTCCTAAAAAGGCAACAGTGCAGCCCAAATCCCCGCAGTCCGGTGCATCGTCAATTTCCGATGAGGCAATGCGGGCTGTCAAGGCTACGGCTGCCACCGCAGCAGGAATGGCGGCGGACATAGGAGAGAGCGTCGGGCAATTCATAGGCGGATTGTTCCAGCCGGGCCCCGCATACGACCCGGAGGAAGAACGCCTTGCATGGGAACTCGCGCATCCCAAGAAACCGAATCCTAAACGTGGAATCAAAAGATAATAGTCATGGCAAAGAAAGATGAAGTTCAAGGCGTACAGTGTGAGAACGCCGACATCGAGATACTGCGCCGCCAGTTGGCGCGTCTTGAAAAAATGCTCACCGACAAGTTCACCGAAGTCAACGACCGCATCGGCAGCATCCCGGCACAGCAACCGGTGTTTCCACCACCGGCGGAGCCACTGCCGCAGGAGCCGATAGAGGTAAGTCTGCCTGACAACCTCGCAAAGAGTAACGACATACGGGCTTTGGCAGGGATGATACAGACCCTGAACGGCACTGTCGCGCTCGTAATGCAGGGGCTGGCCGATATTCAGACAGCATTTGCCGCAATGCCCAAGCCTGATGTTCAGTCCATAGCCGAGAAAGTGGCGAAGGAAACCGCACGGGAAGTTGTTGACGATCTCACTCCGAAGATTGACGATTCGACGGCAAAGGCTATGCGCCACGGCGTTATGAACGCTCCGGGAATCAGCCTTGATGATGCAGCGAGCATACATCAGACGCTAAAAGAGACGAATAACAAATTTGACATACAAAAGAAATATGCCGGACTACTGAAAGTCAACCGCAATCTCGTCATCGTTATAATTGTCCTGTTCAACATCGCGTGGTTACTCGGTTGGTGGGCTAAGGAACTCCGGGAGGAACGCAACGAACTCATGCGTGTCGAATGGCTCTATCGAGGCTTGCGGTCAATGTTAAACCCGAAAGACACCGCTTCCATAAACAGCATGGAGCAGAAGATACTGTATGGCACTGACGAGCAGCGCGAGAGTTGGCAGACAACCATAATGGAACATGAGGCAAAGGGAATCCCATTCCATCATTTTCAGCCGCATGACGACTGGAAACCGGAACCGCCTAAACCTCAGCCGGAGGAAACAAAACCTTCCAAAGAAACGGAGATCGACAGATGGCCGCTGCCGCATCAACGTAAATCAAGGTTGACACCCGGCGAAATCCAAGCTATCAAAGATATGAGAGCCAGTCCCAATATCCCAGAAGACGCCAAGCCGGAACTACCCGAAGGCTACGAATAATATCCCCTGAGCAATAGTTCACAATCCCTAACGACAGACAACCCCGACATCACTGCCGGGATTGTCTGTCTTTGTCTATATGTATTCTTGCATGAATTAAACTGCTTTTTCAATCCAGTCTTTTATATATCAATATTTTATTGGCAAACTTTGAATTTTGTTTTCTTTCCGTTTATGCGGAGTGATACTTTCGGATTAGAGAATTGGGTTATATGGGGAAAGACAAGTATTACCGTCGCCGTACCATCTTTGACGGTTGTAGTTACAGAAGTGGCAGAGTATTCTTTCCCGTAGGTAACGAGTTTTACATCCGAAACCTCGTACTGGCTACCGGCTTTATCATCAGTAAAGACGATAGTGACTTTGTTGTCGTAGTTGTTGAATCCCTGACAGTGCGGCTTTGCGTATGCTATTCCGCAAACAAGAGAAAGAATGAATGAAATTATAAACGGTTTCATGTTATTGGGATTTATTAGAATCGGTTTATCTCATTTGTTCCGGCACCTTGTCCTTTATATCTGTCGCGGGAAGAATTAAAGGTGTATTGCAAGGTCAGCATGAAGGTGCGGTTATTTGTCGTATTGAATTTATGTATGGTTACATCCTTGTTCAACAACGTGGCATCACGGTTACTCTTATTAAAGATGTCGTTGGCTTCCAAAGTTACACTAAACCGATTATTGAAGAATGCTTTATAGAGTTTGGCATTGAAGTATGATGATGAAGATTGCTTCGTGTTGTCATTGTTACCGCCGCTCATCCACTGCATATCCACGTTCAGCCAGATATCATAAGGAAGATGTATGGCGTTTTGGAATTGAACGAGTCCTATGGGATTGTTCAGGTTCTTACGACCATCGGCATAATCTATGGAAAGCCATTGTTTCATAATACCGACATTTACTTTCGGCTGCCATACACCAACCTTGAACTGTGCGCCGACAAATGCCTGAAGATTCTGTATCTTGGGAAAATTTGCCATCGTTATAAGTTTGATCTCGGCATCATCCGCATACGGATAGGTGGTGTTCATTATCGGGTCTTTCTTATAGGTGTAGGTTATCTGTCCAAAGAACTGGCGCCATGCTCCCATAAGCTCAACAGAATGTATTTTTTCCGGTTTTAGGAACGGATTACCACCTTCGAGAGTAAAGCGATTGATATAATCCACTGTGCCGTCAAGGTCTGCATAGCTTGGACGTTGGGTCTTATGTGTATAGCTCATTGACAGCTGCACGTTTTTTATCATTGTTGACAGTGAGAGCGAGGGAAACAGATTATTATAGGTTCTGCTCTGATCTTCCTTTTTCTGTCCGTTTTCGAGATATTCAAATTTTACATGCTCATATCGCAATCCAACGCCTATATTGAACTGGCCGAAAGTCTGGCCGATTTCCACAAATCCAGCAATATTGTTTTCGTCAACCTTTGAATCGGCGTTGCCGACCAAAGCGGCATCAGTATTGTATTCAGACGAGAAACGCGATGACGTATATTCCTCTCCAAACTCAATGCCACCTTTCCAAAAAGGATAGCTGAATACAAGTTTTTCAGCCAACATGCGGCTTCTGCTTACTCCGATAGAATTTACAAGCGAATTGTCCTGCGTGTCGCTTGTTTCATCGTTAAACATGGAATTGCGATTTTTTCGCCACATGTAATCCATGTTGAAGTCAATGCCTAATTTTCCGATTTCGCCAGTGTAGTATAGATTAGCGTGATGTTTTGGAAGAGTATTGTTATTACTGCGACCATACATTGAGAGATTGTCGTATGGCTGTCCGTCAGCCAACACACGACTTATTCCTGTATGTTCCGATTTTTGTTTTGTGAATCCATTGGAATAATATGCTCCTATTGAATGATTTTCGTTAAACATATACGAGAAACCAGTCTTTCCGAAAAACTCATTTGTTTTCATGGAGCCGTCTTGTGTGAGAAATTGATTCCACACGGTTGTGGATTGAGTCAACATATCAACCTTATTGCTGCTCTGGAATTTGCCGCCTATATATCCGAAATTACCGAACAATTCCAATCCGCCGGTTCTAAATTTGAAATTAGCCTGATCGACAGTACGGAAATACTTTTGCATAACGCCTTGAGCGCGGAGCGTTCCACTAAAGCCATCTCCATGAGGGCGTTTTGTCCGGATACGAATTACCGATTTGACCGAGGCATCGTATTTGGCTCCGGGATTGGTTATAACTTCAACATTCTTGATGTCGGCTGAATTTAACTGCGAAAGTTGGGTGAGATCTTGTACCTCCCGGCCATTTATATAAATAGCCGGAGAACCTTTGCCGAATACCTCGAAATTACCATCACGACCAAGTACCATAGGCACTTGTGTAAGCACGTCATTGGCGGTACCAGCGTGTTCAAGTTGCGATCCAGCCACATTGGTGACAAGAGCATCACCTTTGATAGCGGTAACAGGGCGGTTGGATTTTACAACTACCTCTCCGAGCATGACGCACTCCGGATTAAGGGTAATTATACCCATATTCCCTGATGGCGGGATGTTCATTGTCTGATCGGCATAGCCGATAGACGATATTTTTACGAATTTGGGATTATCCGGATACTCCTTTAACAGGAAAACTCCATATTCGTCAGTTACCGTACCTGCTATGTAGGTAGAGTCGGCTTTCAGGAGAACCACATTAACAAAATCAAGTGGAGAATTATTTTCATCCACGACTTTGCCGGTTATGCTCTGAGCCATTGCTGTTGCTGTGGCTATCACAGCAAGAATCAAAGAGAGTATTGTTTTCATATTCGTCTTGTTTTAACTTTTCTGATGCAAAGTTACAACCGCTGAAATTTCCTTGCCATACCCAAAAGGGTACGATTACACCTCGGAGTGAAAACGTACCCTTTTGGGTATGGCATAGCGATTGGGATAGCCTTAATTTTGCAGAGTAAAACTAACAAATATGACAAGCGAGGAAAAAAGCCTTATCGCAGACTGCCGGATTATGATTATCGGTGCATCGGATTTTATCGACAATGTAAAGACCGAACTTTATAAGTCTGGTTTCAAGTCTATAAATATTGTGTCGGGGAACGATGTCCACACGGGAATTGAAACCGTGGATATGGTAGCCGAGTATGCGGGCGAAGACTGTACCCATGTCAAGGGTAATGCCGCCATACCTATAATATATCCTTTTGATTTTGTTGACGGAGCCGGTGCAATAGTAGTGATGCCGAGCGATGACAACGAATTGCACTGCAAGGCAAATGCGCGTCTATGGGCTGCCGAGTATATGGCCGGGTACTGCGCCTTTTGGAATATGGAGGGTTGCGACTGGTTACAGTCCGCTCTGCTGGCGATGAGAAAGAGTAAGACGAGCGAGGCGGCACAACGGACAGCGGCGCATATCTGCGCACGGATAGCCGCCAACATCGCCGTCGGCCGCGAGGTGAAGCATTTTCCGAGATTCTATCTCTGCAAGAATTTAGAGTAGCTTGTTGTTGGTCGCCGCCACTATCGCCTCCGAAATGTTGCTCACCTCAAGTTTCTCAAATATGCGCTTACGGTATTTCTTGATAGTGTCGGGCGAGAGGCATATTTTGTCGGCGATCTCCGACATGGTATAGCCCTGAATGGATAAAGTCAGCACCGACTTCTCTCCGTCAGATAGCGTGGGCATCTGATGTCTGTTCCAGCGACGGGAACTGATATTGTATTCAAAGAACTCCGATGTGCCAACATGGTGCATCTCAATATGTCCGGCATCGGTATGTGTGGCCGCCGACACGACACACAGAGCAAGCCATATCCTGCCGTCGGAGGTGAGGGCAAGCGGCGTCAGCTTGTGGTTGACAAGGATTTTCTTTCCCTCGTTGAGAATGTGGAAGTCATAGGAGATATACCAGTCCTTACGCTCATCGACCGGGATATCGTTGTAGAAAGCGAATCCGGCTTTGTTGAGCGTCAGAAGCATCGGCTGCTCATCTTCCGGCACATAGCCGAGATAGAAACGATAGCCCAGTTCCTTCATCTGTTCCGGCGACAGTCCGCACAGAAACATCGGATTGGGCGACACATACAGGAAGTTCTGCCTGAAATAGTCGATGATATAGACGCTCTGATAAGACGAGCGCGAAAAAGCCTCAGCCGAGCGGATATATTCATCCACACGACTGTAATCAAGCTCCTCCGGGAGCCTGACCTCATTGTCGGGTATGAAAAATTCGTCGGGCGCTTTCATTCCATTAGTCTTTCTGTATGCAAAATTACGAAAATTCGGCGATAAACCGGCTACACTCGCCTGATTATCTTCCACAAAAAACCATAAGTTAGTTGGACAACTACAAAATGCGGATAATGCAGAAAATGCAATCTCTATGCTGTAATCATCTTCAAATCGAAGAACATGACACGGCTTCTCAGAACATCGTCCTCTGATATTCCGAAAGCGTCTTTTTCGCTTTGCTCCGTCTTATAGAGTGGCTTAAATCCGTTTTTCAAATAATAATGCAGAGTAGATTCGGTGTTGTAAGCATCGACAAGCATATAACGGCACGCAGCCTTGTTGTTCTCATCCACAAACCAGTATTTGAGGACATCCATAAGCTGAGTTCCTATATTCAATCCATGTCCCTGAAATACCTTGTTCACACCAAGACGACCAATCAATACAGCCGGATAACTACGGTGTCGCTTTTGCTGTGGTATCTTGCGTTGTAGGGCATTCCGGGACGGATTGTCAAGCGTATATGTCTTTATGCCGTCATAGGAAAGAGTTGCAATCGCCACAATTTCACGCTGATTCTCTCTGTTTATCCAACAATACGTTTTGCCGAGCAATTCTTCCTCGTAGAGAAACACATCGTGGCTGAAAAAATCATCAAGGTCTTCGTCTCCACAAGAAAAGGGGTCACAGTAATCTGCGACCTCCTTGGTATAAGGCACCATAAAGGTGTTATCTACAAAACTATATTCTGCCATTGTCAGCCTTTGCGGGGAGGGAATATAATGTTCTTGGCACTGTCCAACATGGTGGAAAGCACCTTACGCTGTGATTCCGAGAGTTTTGGCGTGGGCAATTTGCCATTGCGCTCCGCTTCCTCGGTGAAGATTCGCGCATCTTCGCCCCAAAGTTCGGGGGATGTTTTAATTGTCATTGCCATAGTTTTATCTCCTTGTTTCTAATTCAAGTACAAAGATACAACAAATTTCTCACATAATCAGCTTAATAAGCGGCCAAAAAAGATGATTGTCGAATCTCGGGGCGGGATTCTCGGGGCGGTTGTCACCTGATCGGGCTGTATCATAAGATTATGTCCGACTCTGAAATCACATTGAGATTACTGTCAACCCGAAACTGTGGTTGGCGAAAAGCCGCGCAAAGAAGGATAAAGAGGTCACGAATCTCAAGCACTGAGTAATGACCTACTGCCGCGCTTCCAATGGAATGATGCCCGGTGGCATACATATTTACCTGAACTTTGCTTGCCATATCTATGTGGGTCTTACGGCACAGTTTGCTACTGCCCAACGAACACAACGAAACTCGTTCCATTGTTCCCGATGCCTCGTTAAACCGGCTGACAATGCGATTTATTTTACAATATTCAAGAAGCTCCTTGATTTTCTTGTTGTATATATTGGTGCCCAGATTTTGTCTGACCACATCGAAATTTAATCCAGTACGTTTGATGATTTCTACCGCAAACAGCATCAGAGGAGTGGTTTTCTCCTTGCGGTCGAGTTGCGACCTCATGGTTTTCTTCGGAAGATACCTGACATAAGGTATCCCATCTTCTGTTACTGCGATGTTATCCATCGTGAGTTTTCTGAAATCGCTGATGCGACAGCCAATCGCACATTGAAGAAGAAAGGCGTCTTTGGTGGAGGACAGTGATTCCGGAACTTCCGTTTTCAAAATAGTCTGAAACTCTTCGTGATACAGAAAATATGGTTCGTCGTATTGTTCTCTCATCATTTCATTCCTTCTGCCTCTTGAAAGCCGTCTGAAAGGAGATTTGACTATCTCATCATCTCCTTCAAGGTCGTTAAAGAATGATTGGAGCGTCCTGAGTTTTGCTGTTGCCGTATTTTGCGTGGCCACGTGCTGTGGCACGGAAGTTTTCCTTAATCCTTCGTATAACTTCGGATATTTGGCTACATACTTGTATTCATTGATCATGAAATCGCGGAATCCCCATATATCCTCAGTTGTAAAATTTTCGGGGAGGTAACGGGATCTCTTTGTTATGATAAGATAACGCTCCAGTTTGTCGCAGGTTGTCTTGTAGATATCGGCCCTTGATGGAGCTACCGTACCGAACTCCCTTAGTCCGTCAATATATCTGCGGAAACGTTCAATCAGGCTTTCTTTACGCGAAGCCTTGTCTGCATCATATTTATCAGGATTAAGAATCATGTCTATCCGCAATTCAAAATCCTTTGCGTCATAATCTGTTCCGTTTGAGGCGTTCTGTTTAAGTTGGGAATAGGCTTCCCGCATAGCGTCAATCTCCCTGTCCAATGCCTTTCGCAAATCCTCGTTATATACGGTAATGCGCGGCTTAAGAGAACCGTCAGGGTTGAACTTCTTTAGGTCATTGAGGTCGACCTCAATATCGCTCTTATGAAAGAGCTGCACACTCCGGCCTTCGGTCAGACGAAACCTGAGTTTTATCTTGCCGCTGGTCTTTGTTGTACGGAGGTAAATCGTTATTCTTTCCATAGTCGTTGTGCGAATTTATATGCGTTGTGCAAGTATAACGTTTTTGCACAACAAAAAGTGCGCTGAAAAGAACAACCATGAATTTATTAACATTCAACCCACATTCAACTCGCTGATATAATGCGTACTTGCTATTCATATTCGTTTATGTCTATTCATACATTTCAGTCCTTCTCAGCCTCAACTATCCGCCATAGATTAAATATATCATTGGATCTGTGGGCGTTGACATGATTCTTTCCGCCTTTCCAATAGGCTGAAAAATCCAGGTCGTTGAATATATAGTCATGTATTTCGACATTTGTACTGCTCATATATACCTTATGTCCTTTATCGAACAGATATTGTATCAGGCAGGCAAGCGTTACCAAATGTACAGGCTCTATCTGTGAGACATTTAATTTATCGTCAAACTTGAGCGTTATACGACTCTCAGGAATCGGCATGGCATACACAGAATAAAGCTCACTAATCTTAGCAAGCCAGCGGCTCTTATTCAGAGAGTCAAATATAATTTCTGTCAGTGATAATGCCATTATCTTTTAAACTATTACTTTGCAAAGATAACATTTTGGTTGCAAATGAAGAACTATTGATAAGATTTCTTGTGATAATACTATTAACAGACTTCCTAAAACATATTTTTCTCTGAATCCGTTTTATCTTATATTTGCAAATAAAATTCCAATTTATTCTAATCATCATTATGCTTCTGAATATCTTTTTTCTTCTCCTTGGCCTCGGGCTGATTCTTGTGGGGGCCAATGCGCTGACCGACGGGGCGTCGGCCATGGCAAGACGCTGGGGCGTCAGTGACCTCGTGATAGGTCTCACCGTGGTTGCCTTCGGAACCTCGGCACCGGAACTGGCCATCAGCATTATCTCGGCTGTCAACGGCAGTCCGGCCATGGCGATAGGCAATGTTGTCGGCAGCAATATTTTCAATGTGCTCATGATTATCGGCGTAACCGCGATTTTTGCACCGATAAAGATACAGCGGAGCATCATGACAAACGAAATTCCACTCGTGATTCTCTCTGCCCTCGTCCTGCTCACAATGGGCAACGGCCCGCTGCTTGACGGGGCTCCACGGCCGATGATTACACGCGCCGACGGCATAATCCTGCTCTTTTTCTTCATAATTTTCATGCGCTACACATTCTCGCAGGCAAAATCCGACACGGCTCCGGCATCTGAGCCGGAAAATGCACCGGTCAAGGCAATGCCGTTATGGAAAGCTCTGATATGGGTTATCGGAGGTCTGGCCGGACTGGTTTACGGCGGCGACAGATTCGTAGCCGGAGCCTCCGGCATAGCATCCGCTTTCGGTGTCAGCGATGCAATCATAGGCCTGACCATAGTCGCCGCGGGTACATCTCTACCGGAACTCGCCACATCCGTTACCGCTGCTCTAAAAGGCAAAAGCGGCATGGCCGTTGGCAACGTTATCGGAAGCAATATCTTCAATATCTTCCTCGTACTCGGCGCCACAGCCACCATCCGTCCGCTCGACTTCGGCGGCATAGGCAATCTCGACCTCCTCGTGCTCACAGGCGCCTGCGTGCTCTTCTGGCTGTTCGGATGGTTCTTCAAGCAGCGCACCATCACCCGCATCGAAGGCATAGCGCTCACTCTCTGCTATCTCGCATATATACTCGTTCTGATTCTTCAGGCCCAGTAACCGTCACCCCGACATTTCTGTCGAAAGAATAAACCCTCTCCCACCCCGAAAAACAAATCCACCCGCGCCGGCAACCGATTGCCTGACGCGGGTGGAGTTTTTTTATGCCTTGTCAGTAGATTTTACTTTTTGGCAGTTTTCTTCATAAGGTGCTTGGTAGCGCCGATGAGCTGGTCGTCAACACCTTTGAGCACATTCTCAGGAGTATTGTAGATGAGCACATCGGGATTGAGCTGCTTGTTCTCCAGCGGCTCACCATTGCGGTCGAGCGAAGTCACCTGTGGGATGCCGAAATAGAGAGTCGGGTCAATCTGAGTCTCCCACCATACGGCAGTCATGGTTCCGGGGACGGGAGCTCCGACAATGTCACCGATTTTGAGAGTCTGATAGACGTAGGGCGAACCGTGGGCGTCGCTGTAGTTGCTCTCGTCGACAAGCATCACAGAGGGTTTGGTCCACTGTGAGAAAGGTTCTGTGCCGATATACTGACCGCGGGGGCTGAAACGCACATATTCCTTACCGCTGAGCAGGAGGGCGAGGTCATTGTGGAGCCAGCCGCCGCCGTTGTGACGGGTATCCACCACGACTGCATCGCAGTTGCGGTATTTGCCGAGCAGACGGTCATAGACTTCGCTGAAGCTCGCTCCGTCCATCCCTTCGACATGTACATAACCGATGCGGCCGCCCGACACACTGTCTACTATGTGTTCGTTGCGTTCAACCCAGCGTTTGTAGAGAAGGTCACGGATAGTTCCGGCGCCTACAGTCTTGACATAGACGCTCTTCTTGTCGCCGTTGCGTTTCTGCACATCGAGTTTCACCTTTTTCTTGCCTTCGAGGAGGGGGAAATAGTCCTGACCGGCAAGAATGGTAGAGTCGTTAATGGCAAGGATTATGTCGCCTGTCTCCACTCCTACATTCTTCGGCGAGAGGGGACCCATGTTGATTACCTCGGCCACTTTCAGACCGTCGCCCTCGTAGCTTTCATCGAAGAAAGCGCCGAGCTGCGAGGTTGAGAGACGCGAGGAACCGCCGCGATAGCCGCTGCCGGTATGTGATGCGTTGAGCTCACCAAGAATCTCGCTGAGAAGTATCGAGAAATCGTAGTTGTTATTGATATAGGGAAGGAATTTTGCATATTCTTCCTTATACTTCGCCCAGTCGACACCGTGGAGATTCACATCGTAGAACTTGTCGAGTACCTGACGCCACATGTGCTCGTAGATATAATTGCGCTCGTCGGCGGGACGGAGGGTATATTCGGCCTCGAATGACACCGGAGTCTGCTTGCCCGAGGCGAGCGTCACTTTCTTGATGCCGCTGCGGTCCATCACAAACACATTCTTGCCATCTTTGTCAGGAATCATACCCCATGCGCTCAGCCCCTTGGCAAGCACCTTTGTGCTGCCTTCCTTGAGGTCACGCTCATAGAGAGAGCGTCCGTCGGGACTGGATGCGACATAGTAGAGCTTGTCGGCCTTGGGCGACACATAGTAGGCGCCGAGCGCCGAGGATGAGCCGGTGAGACGCTCCAGACGGTGACGGCGGTTGTCGAGGTCGAACACGAGGGGCTTGGTCTCATCTTTCTTCTTGTCGGCCTTGTTGTCATCCTTCTTTCCTTTCTTATCTTTTTTGCCTTTCTTGGAATCCTTCTTGTCGCCGTCTTTTTTATCGCCGTCCTTCTTGGATTTCTCCTTTTCGGCCTCTTCAGCGAGCTTTGTCTCTTCCTCGGTCATGTTGAAGCGGTCGTAGGCCTCGCCGTCGAGGAACATGAGCATCACGTCGCTCTCGTTGCCCCAGCTTCCGTGGCTCTTGTAGCCATACTTGCCGGTGGTATATGCCACGGCCTTGCCGCCGAGTACCCACTGGGGATTTCCGTTGCTGTAGCCGCTCTCGCTGAGGTTCACCACCTGACTGCCGTCAGCCTTGACAAGAGCCACGTCAGAATTGTTCCAGCCACCCACACCAATATAGTCGATGAGGAGCCAGTTGCTGTCGGGACCCCATTCGAAACCAACGTCGCCGTCGGAGTAGCTGTAGTTATACTTGCCGTCAAGAGCAGTAGTCACCTTCTTGGTCTTGAGGTCAAGCACCTGAAGAGTGGTGCGGTTCTCAAGGAAGGCCACTTTCTTGCCGTCGGGACTGTAATCGGGGAAGAAAGCGGGTTTGTCGCTCTTGTAGAGGGGCTTTTCAACAATTTCTGTGGCATAGAGGAGCGATTTTTCGGACGGATCTTTGATTTCAGCTGTGAAAAGCTGCCAGATGCCGTCGCGGTCACTGTCATATACAATGCTGCGTCCGTCAGGAGCGAAGTCCACGGAACGTTCCTGCGCCGGAGTGTCGGTGATGCGGCGCGTGGTGTTGTATTCGGTGGAGGTGACATAGACATCTCCGCGTAGCACAAAAGCCACCAGCTCGCCGTCGGGCGACACCGCGATGCTTGTGGCACCTGAGCGGCGGATGGATTTTTCCGCTGGCGAGGCATAGTCGTCGGTAATGATTTCCACGTTCACCTTCTGCGGGGCGCCGTTCTCGTTCATGGTGTAAATCTCACCGTCCCAGCTGAAAGCGAGAGTGCCGTTTTTCGAGGCCGAGAGGGAGCGTACAGGATGTGTCGTGAACTTGGTGAGCTGCTTTTTCTGCTTGCCGTCGATTGAACGCTTGTAGACGTTGAGAGTGCCGTCCTCCTCGCTCACGAAATAGAATGAGCCATCGGGAGCCCACACAGGATTTAAGTCATGGCCGTTGAAGTCTGTGAGCTTCGTGTGCCTGCCGTTGTCGAGCACCCAAACGTCCGATGTTCCTGACGAGCGCTCATGCTTGCGCCACACGTTCTCAACGCCTTTCTTGTCGTGATAGAGAATACGGCCGTCGGGGTTGACACTCAGCGAGGGCATTGTGAGCGACACGAACATCTTCGGGCGATGACCGTCGAGGTCCACGGTATAGACCTGCGGGCTGAAACCGGCCTGCGCAGCTGCTGGCGACGGAAGATTATAGGTGCTAAAGAGCACATTGTTGTCATCCTTGAAAGCAAGAGGTATCTCAGCACCTGAGTTGGTGGTCAGACGCCTGGGCACACCGCCTTTGCTGTTGACAACAAACACGTCCATCGAGCCGTCACGGTCACTTCCGAAAGCGATTTTCGAGCCGTCGGGACTCCACACGGGAGCCGTGTTGTAACTGCTGCCCGATGTAAGCTGACGAGCGTCGCCACCCTTGGCCGGCACTGTGAATATGTTACCCTTATAGGTAAACGCAATCGTCGAGCCGTCAGGAGAAATAGCCACGTTGCGCAGCCAGAGCGGTGCAGCGCCGGCTCCGAGGGCCGAAGCCGCGAGCAGAGCCACTGATAAAAAACTTTTTCTCATTACGCAATAATTATGTGATTGATGAATGATGTTCGATTTGCAACAGCCATACATATATCAGACGCGAAAATGCCGCAATAGTTACATTGCCAGGGCTGATTTTCCGATGTCGGTGAGATGTTTGACAACAGGTTGACCTTACGCCTATTTTTCGCCGGCCTTTCCGTCGAAAATATCATCGGCTGATATGCGCTTGCGCTCCTGTTCCTTCGCGCCGGCCGCAGGACGGTCAGGGGTGATAGCCGCAGGTTTTTCATCGTCTCCGTCCTCATCCTTATTCTTTTTCCAGGGACGCAGGAAGGAGAAGATGTTGTCGAAATCACGTTTGAACACGATGCCGACACCTTGGGTGGTCAAAGCGCTTTTAAGATAATAGTTCTGGTCGTTGTAGCGGTTGTAGGCCTTGAGCTGTATGGTGCCAGAGCGGTTCAGCAGGTAGCGGATATCGAAATCGCCGATGAAGCTGTTGTTGTTAAGCGAATTGTCACGATATCCGAGGTTGCCGTTGAAGAGCAGGCGATTGTTGAGCAGATGGCTTGAAAGGGCCACGTCGACCTCAATGTCGGAGAAGTCGGTGCGGTCACTGCGGATGGCCGGCGCGATGCTCCAGTTGTCGCTCAACTGTCCGAGCATGGAACCGAGACGCGACGACAGCGTGGACGACGCCATCGACACAAGTTCATTGCCATGGGTGGCCGACATATAGTCAGGCGTATAGAATTTGTTGAGCGCGAGCAGATAGATAATCTGACGGTTCATCATATCCTCGGTCGAAACGATAGAGCGCACCTTGCGGTAAGTGTCACTGGTCAGTGTCGGGAAGTCGAGGTCGAAAGTGATGTCGGGCTGACGGATGTCGCCGCGCACAATCATCAGGGCGTCCACCGGCACTTTCGTGCGGTTGAGCTCGCGGTCCGCCAGGAATGACTCATCGAGGTCACTGAGGTTGGCGTTGACGGTATAGGACGCGATGATGTCGAGTTGGGCCGCATACGGATCGCCGAGGAAAGAGATTCGGCTACCCTCGCGGATATTGAACTCCTTGACGATTATATCCTGTAGGGTAAAGTTGTAGGTACCGCGGTTGATGGTGTAATCGCCATACATGCGCAGGTCGCCGTCCGACGAATACGACATGCGCAGGTGGCCGCTTCCGTAGGCCGTTATCTTGTCGCCTCCCACCGGGTCCATGATGAGATTGATTGCCGCCGTGGGATTGATGTCCACGTCGAAAGTCATGGCGTAGACCGACGGCGCGCCCTCTTCCTGCTTCCGGATGCGCTCTTTAAGCTGGCGCACAATCAGCGGCGTGGGATCGAGGGCGGCAATGGAATCCTTTTTGGCCTTGTCGCGGTCACGCAGGGTGATGAATGTGTAGTCGAGAGCCTGCTCCGCATCGCTGAGCACGAATGTAAAGGTCGACTTGGGCGCCGTGGCCATGTTCACGTTGATGTCCACCCGACCGGGCACGCCGATTACGCTCGCGGAACCGTTGCCGTAGATGCGGCCGTACCACGGATCCTCCGTCTGGTTCTCCTTAACGTCATAGACGAGAAAATCCTTTGCATCGCTGATATCGAAACGGAATGTCGGGTCATGGAAATAGTTGTGGGTCACGTAGCCGCTCAGCATAGCGCTTTTGCCGTTGCGGTCGGTAAGCCTGACGTCATCGAACTGGATTCTGCCCGGCGTGATGTGTATGCTGTCGGTAGTGGTGTAGGTCGTGTTGGTGAAATCAAGTTTCATCGACAGATTCTTGACAAAAATGTCGCCGGTCATGTCGATATCCTTGAATGTGCCGTAAAGATGGGCGTCGCCCGACACCTCACCGCCGATTCTCGAGGTGAAGGCCGACATGAAGGGAAGCATGAACCCGACAGGTGCGCTACGGGCCTTGAACTGAAAGTCGAGCTCCTCAGTCATAGGCTTGATATATCCGTCGATAAGGGATTGCTTGCCGTTTATCTGATTGATGACGGCGTTGATGCTTACGCTCTTGGTCTCATTGTTCCAGAAAGAGCGTATATCGCCGTCGCCCATGACGCATTTGTTGTATTTCAACCCTTCGACCTGCAGGCGGGGAGTGTAGAGGACCGGCTGAGAGGACAGCAGCCGCAGGCCGTAGAAATCGCCTGTGGCACGTCCTCCGAACTGCACGGCATCGCTCAGTTCGAGCGATTCGAAAATGTAGTCGAGGTCTATGTTTTTAAGACTTACCACCAGGCGGTCGACCGAATCGGCCGAGGCCACGCCATTAATGCGCAGCGACTGACCGCGGCGTCCGCCGTTGAGATTGTCGACAGTGATACGTCCGGGAGCCACATGTACCGTACCGGGATTGACGGTCCACGCCGAGTCGTTGAACACCATCTGCGATGTCTTGAACGCGATGTCGGTAAACAGATTATTGTTCAGCGAGTCGCGGCTGAACATGGTGGCGAAGTCAACCTGTCCCCTGAACTCGGCCTGACGGTCGATTTTCCATGAAATATCCGTGTCAATAGAGTCGCAGCCGCCCATTGAGTTGATATTGAGGTCGAGCAGTCCGTTTTTGGTCGGGAAAGCTGTATGTGCGGTAAATTCGGAGCGACGTTCCGAACCGTCAAGGAGCACCGAGAGGCGGCTCCCCTCCACAAGTTTGTCCTTGTTGCGCAGGTATGGCGCGTCAAGACTGAATCCCATCACGGGGTCCGCGCCTCCGCGTACATAAGAATTGACAGTGGCGGGATAGATGATGTCGACCGGCAGACTGAAAAAACGGGAAATGGCGGTGTCGTCCTTAACCGTCATGTCGAGTTTAAAGTCCACATCGCCGGGCAGTTTGTCGCCTGGACTCAGAAGCGCGGGAAAGACCGATGCGATAATGCCGTGGATATCTCTTCCGAAGGTCTTGACGCTGAAACGGCCCGTCAGATCGGCATCGGCCATCGGGCTGCGCAGACTCAGCGTCCTCACGGAGTCAATCGACAGCGCGTCAAATTCGATATAAGGGATGGTCAGATTCTTGCCGTCGGCGCCGCTGAAAGCGAGGTTGCCCACATTGACCCAACCGGTCATCGTGTCGGGGTTGCGCCCCTGTACGGAGGCATCCACGCCGCATGAAACCGAATAGTCATGGAAACGTCCCGATTTCACGAATGGCGAGAGCGACAGATGGCGTATATCGGCATAGAACTCGCTCAGAGCATCCTCCCCCTTGAGGTCGGCGCCGCCGTTGATGCTGAAATCAAGCAAGGGAGAGAGCGATGTGAGCTCTGCCTCGAAACGGGAGCCGAAAAAGTCCGCACGGGCCGTGAGGTCAGTGAAATCATAACCGTTCCACACCACTTCGGGAATGGCGAGGCTGACCACTCCGTTGATTTCTCCGCTGGGAGCGAGTGTCACATCGGCCTCCGACTCAAACGAGACCTGTGTCAGCGCGGCGAGTTGCGGCAGAAGTGTCGACGGGTTGAATGATGCCGACGAGACGCCGCCGTCGATTCTCATCTGCGAACCGGGCCCCTTTATCATCCCGCAGTCTATGTCGAGATTTCCGCAGGCGGTATTGAGCGAGCCGTTGAAATCTATGCTTTTCGGGGTCAGCATCAGGTCTCCGAGCAAATCTATGTCGCCTAAAGTGGCAAGCGGAAGCAACGTCTTGTGATACTTGTGGAGCAGGCTCGACGGCGAAACCGTGAAATCAAGCGCACGCTCCATATTCATCACCACATTGAGCCGCTGCAAGTCGGCCGAAATTGAGTCTTTGCCCTTGCCTATATTCTCGACGAGGCCTCGGACACTCACACGGGCGTCGTGCTCGGGCATCTCAAGGTCGAAGCGCTTTATCGCCAGGCTGTCAAGCTGGCCTTCGAGCTCGAAATCAATGTCAATCCGCTCGTCCACATCCCCCAGCTCCTTCACGAAGGGGCCTAAATCCGAAAGCGTCACATAACTGTCGGGCAGCGTCTCCACCGGCGACTGAAGCAGCTCCGCCGGATTTAAAGGCCGTCCGAGGGGCGATGTGAAAGCCATGTCGTTGAGGGCGAGGCGGGAATTGCCGAGCTCGATGACGAAATTATTGACCGTCAGCTCATCCTTGTCAACCCACACTGAAGCAGTGAGCTCCTTCAGGAGCAGTCCGCAGCGCTCCTGCGCGCCCATTCGCTTGATTTCGACCTCGATATTGCTGTCAGAAATTCGCGGTGCACGGATGTCGGCACGCAATCCCGTGACCGCGATATGGTTTATGTCGAAGCGTCCCGAGTCGGCAGGCTGAGCGTCGAGCACATCGAAATTCAGAGAACTGCGCCGTATCACTACCAGATTGACAGCGAGATCAAACTTTGACGGCCCTTTGTCCTCCTTGGATTTGAAACGGTCGAGGATGGGCTGTATATTGACAGGAGCCTCAGCCGTCACCTTGTAAAGATGAAGGCTGAGGTCTATAAGTTCGACGTAGGAGATTATCGGACGTTCTTTCCACAAGCTTTCCCCGATGCTGATGCCGGCCCCGAGATGGCCGACTGAAAGGGCCTCGGCTCCGAGGGAGTCCCTGACCACGACATCTTTCAGCACCACGCGGTTGAAAGGAGCGAGCCCGACTTCGCCGATTTCAACCTCCGTCCCGAGAAGGGCCGTGAGTTCGTGTTCGGCTCGTCCGGCTATGCTGCGCTGTACCACCGGCAATGACAGGAGCACATACAGAATGAAAGGCACTGCCAAGGGTAGCACTAACACAATCACAAGAGTGAAACGCAGAATCCTATAGAGTGTTTTCAACTCAAATGCTGATGTTCAAAGCGTTGTGGATAATATTTCATCGCAGCCTGCCGATCCGTCCTTCTGATGCGGACGTTTCGTGAACATCACGCCAAGGACAGCATTTTACAGCAGTACGATTCGTCAGAGACGACGGGCCACGGCTGAATCAAGTGTAGTGATATCGGTCACACGCTCGACAATGTCGCCGTTTCTGTCGAAAATAAAGATTGCGGGAAGAGCCCCGACATTGTAGTCGCGAAGAGCCTTGTCACCATCAGTCGGGCCATTGAGAACTGTAATCCAGGGAAGATTCTTGGCGGTCTGTTTCCACACATATTCATCCTCGTCAAATGAAACCTGGAAGATTTCGAGGCCCTGCGAATGGTATTTCTCGTAAACCTTGTTGAGTTCTATGTTGAATAGAGGCGACTCATTCGCACCGTAGGCTGTGAAATTGAGAATCACGACCTTGCCCTGTGCGGTGAGGTCGAGAAGCGAATGTTGCTTGCCGGTGTTGTCGAACAGCTTTATGTCGAAAGCCCTCACCTCATTGGCCACTGGGTATTTACCGCCGCCCACATGACGTCCGCCGTTGGGACGGTTGCTGAGGAAAAGACGGCGCAGATAGCCTGTGCGGGGGTCATCGGGACGGCGCTCACTGAAAGCGTTGGCCACGGCACCGATAATGCGCAGATCCTCCTTCACGGCAGGACTGAAAAGCTGCTTGCCGCCCACGCTCTTGTTGATAATATAATAGGTGACGATACCTGCGGGGTCGGCAATCACCATCTGTCCGAGCGCACGTTTGAGTTCCGAATCGGATGCCACAGCTGCTGCACCGTTCTTGGCCGCGGCCGCAACGAGCATACTGTCGACGCGCACCAGATTCTCGGCCTGGGGCGAACCGCTCAGGGTGTGGTTGCTCTCGATATCGGGCGCGGTTGCAGAAATAGTGATGGATTCAATGCTGTCAATAGGGAAATAAACGGCCTTGTCCCCTACTCTCAGACGATAGATGTCAGGATAGCCCTGAGCCTCGCGGCTATATGAGTAAGAACCGTCCGATGAAACCTTTACCGTATCCATTGGATACCAGTAGCCCTGGTTGTTGCCTTCGATGACCACGATATCGTTTTCGCCGAGTCCGGTGATTTTACCGTCAAGATGCCATTTGTTGCCTCCCGAACATGCTGCGAGAAGCGCAAGGAGAGGAAGAGCTATAAATTTGCCTGATTTATTCATTGCTATGTATTAGGGTTGTTTTTAACACGCAAATTTAGTCATTTTCCCTCTAAAATTCAAGACAAATTATACCGAAGAAGTTTTTCTGTCGTTAAATCGGCTTCACGGGGCAATATTAAATCACCTTTAACCATTGACACAAAGTATGTTAAATCAGCATATAATATTTTAAACCATTGATTTCCCCGATTGTCTTATGAATAAACGGCCACGGATAAGGGCCGCACAAAGAAACTCGATAAATAAAATTCTACTAAAATACATTTGATTATGAAAAAAACATTTTTAAGCATTGCAGTCCTCCTTGCCTCGATAGCCGGTGTGTCGGGTTCGGCACAGACACCCGCCGATGCAACCACTGCCAGGACAAAGACTGAATGTACCAAAGGATGTGCCGCCAAGGGCGCTCCCGCATATAATCCTTTCGCCGGACTCAATCTTACCGAACAGCAACAGTCACAGCTTCAGGCTCTGAAAGCCCAGATGAAGGATGCCAAAGCCAAGGATGCCAAGACCAGGGAAGCAGCCAAGGCTGAAAAACAGGCTCAGAAAAAACAGAAGATGGAAGCCCGCGTGCAGGCTCGCCGCGATTATCTCGCAAAAGTCAAGAATATCCTTACCCATGAGCAGTATATACAGTTCCTTGAGAACAGCTATGTTGATCAGGGCATGAAGCACCCCGGCGGACGCCATGGAAATATCGCCAAGGCAAACCGCAACGGTAAGAAAGCTCAGGCTATGAGAGGTGGCAAAAACCACAAAGGCAACAAGGCTGACCGCCGCAAAAGTAACGGAAAAATGAGGAATCAGCAGACCGCAGCCGGACAAAACGCTGTCGCCGACAGCACATTCTATATCGACAACGGACTTATAAAGGTATTCCCATATCACGCCCAGCGCTGATAAAATTCATCAATACAAAAGGAAGCAGCACTTCTACATATAACTTGTAATTTTTTGTGTATAACTTGAATCTGGACAAAAATGATGAGCGGTATCGTGATTGATATCGCTCATTTTTTATAGGGATAAAATGACGTTTCAGTCAATCTTCACTCGGTCACGCCGCCGGATGCCTTGTCGAGCTGGTCACGGAGCCAGCGTATGGCCTGATAGTAGCCGTAAAGCAGGAAGATTCCGCAAATTATCCATCCTGAGTTGCTCTCGCTGTCGCCACTCCACAGCAGATACCTGGTGCCTATTAGAGCCGCAGTGTACAGAATGGCCGTCAGGAAAAATCCGGTCCAGATTTTCTTTTTGTTTTTCGGAGAGTCATTCATATTCCTGTCATTTAGGTGATGGTATTAACGTTTGCTCATTTGCTCTGTGCCTCGATTGTCTCGCGGATAAAGGAGGCCGTGGGCGAATCGGTCTTTGCAATCTGCGCCGGAGTCCCGGTGGCTATTATATGACCGCCGTTCTTGCCTCCGCCCGGGCCCATGTCTATGATATAGTCCGCGGAGCTGACCACCTCTATATTGTGCTCTATGACAAGGACTGTATTTCCCTTGTCGACAAGCCGGTTGAGAACGTTGAGCAGCACGCGGATATCGTCGAAATGCAGACCCGTAGTCGGTTCGTCAAGGATAAATAGAGTGTTGCCCGTGTCGCGGCGCGAAAGCTCGGTGGCAAGTTTCACGCGCTGGTTCTCTCCACCCGAAAGGGTCGACGAGGGCTGTCCGAGCTTGATGTAGCCAAGACCTATATCCTGCAAGACTTTGATTTTGTTTAGAATCGACGGGATACCCGAGAAAAATTCCACTGCCTGGTTGATAGTCATGTCAAGCACGTCGGCTATGGATTTGCCCTTAAAACGCACTTCGAGAGTCTCGCGGTTGTAGCGCTTGCCGCCGCAGGTCTCGCAGGGCACTAACACATCCGGCAGGAAATTCATCTCGATTGTCTTGTAGCCGTTGCCCGCGCAGGTCTCGCAGCGACCGCCGGCCACGTTGAAGGAGAAACGCCCAGGCCTGTAACCGCGGATTTTGGCCTCTGACAGCGAGGCGTAGAGGTCACGGATGGCGGTGAACACTCCGGTATATGTGGCGGGATTCGAGCGCGGCGATTTGCCGAGAGGCGACTGGTCTACGGTCACAACTTTGTCGATATTCTCAAGACCCTCGATTTTGTCGTAAGGAAGCGGCGCGGTGTGCGAGCGGTAGAATTTTTGACTCAGAATAGGCTGGAGGGTAGCGTTGACAAGCGATGACTTGCCGCTTCCAGACACTCCGGAGACACACACGAGCTTACCCAAAGGAAGAGTCAGAGTGACATCCCGGAGATTGTTACCTTTCGCGCCGCGGAGCACGAGCTTCTTGCCGCTCCCTTTCCGCGGAGTGCTCTTCCAGGGAATCATTTCCTGGCCGTTGAGATAGCGGGCTGTCAGAGTGTCGGTTTTCAGCATCTCGGCGGGAGTTCCGCTGAACACCACTTCGCCCCCCTTGCGTCCGGCGCGCGGCCCGATGTCGACCACATGGTCGGCCTCAAGCATGATGTCTTTGTCGTGTTCGACCACAAGAATCGAGTTGGACGCATCCCTGAGCTGCTTAAGCGAGTCGATGAGCCTGCGGTTGTCGCGCTGATGAAGACCTATGGAGGGCTCGTCGAGAATGTAGAGCACATTGACAAGCTGACTTCCAAGCTGCGTGGCAAGGCGTATGCGCTGGCTCTCGCCGCCCGACAGTGTGGCCGACGCGCGGTTGAGCTGCAAATAGTCGAGCCCCACGTCGATAAGAAATTTCAGCCTGCCGCGGATTTCCTTCATGATTTCATGGGCTATGACGGCATGCGTGGGCGACAGACGCTCCTCAAGCCCCTGCGACCACTCGTAGAGGTCTGCGATATCAAGTCGGCAGAGGTCTGCGATGTTCTTTCCGTCAATGAAGAAGTGCAGTGCTTCCTTGTTCAGACGGTCGCCGTTGCACTCCGGACAGACGCCGCGCGAGAAAAATCCTTCGCTCCACTTCTTGGCCGCAGCCGACGCCTCGTCCGACTGCTGCATCTCGATATATTTCACAAGACCGTCGTAGGTCTGGAAATAATTGTATGTCGCCATGGTCTCGTTTTCGATAACGAGACGCTCCGAGGTGCCGTTGAGGATTTCGTTCATGGCCTCCTCGGGGAGTTTGCTGACAGGAGTTTTCAGCGTGCAACCATATTTTTTGCAGATTGCGTCAATCTGCCAGAAAATCATCGCGTTGCGGTACTTGCCGAGAGGCGTGATGGCTCCCTCATGTATTGACAGCGAAGGATTCGGTATGATTTTCTCGCGGTCGATGATATTGACATAGCCGAGGCCCTTACAGCACGGACAGGCTCCAAGCGGAGAATTGAACGAAAAGTTGTGGGGTGCGGGCTCGCGGTATGAAATTCCGCTCGCCGCATCCATGAGAGTCTGTGAGAAATATGTCACTCTGTCATTGTCGACATCATAGACCATCACTTGCTTGTCGCCCTGCCGGAGCGCATCCTGCACTGTTGCGTCAAGACGGTTCAGATCCTTCTGCGACACTTTCAGACGGTCGATTACGAGCTCTATGTCGTGGTTCTTGTAGCGGTCCACCATCATATTGAGCGTCAGGTCGCGCAGTTCGCCGTCGACGCGCACTGTCAGGAATCCTTTCTTGCGCAGTTGCTCGAAAAGCTCCTTGTAGTGACCCTTTCTGTTCTTGACGAGAGGCGCGAGGATATAGACCTTGTGGCCGTCGAATTTCTCAAGTATGAGATTCACTATCTGCTCGCGCGTATATTTGACCATCGGCTCGCCGGTGATATAGCTGACGGCGGTTCCGGCCCTCGCGTAGAGCAGGCGCAGGAAGTCGTAGACCTCGGTGGTGGTCCCGATGGTGCTTCGGGGATTTTTGTTGATGGTTTTCTGCTCGATGGCTATGACCGGGCTGAGACCCGTGATATTGTCGACGTCCGGACGCTCGAGATTGCCGAGCATATTGCGGGCGTAGGCCGAGAATGTTTCTATATAGCGTCGCTGACCCTCGGCGAAGATAGTGTCGAAGGCAAGCGACGATTTACCGCTGCCGCTCAGACCGGTGATTACGGTCAGGGCGTTGTGGGGGATGTCCACATCGATGTTTTTCAGATTGTGGACTCTCGCACCCTGCACGCTCACGCAGCCTGCGCCGGGATTCGGGATATTGTTATATTGCGTATTCTGTTTGTTTTCAGTCGTCATTTTCAGTTATCGGTGATGGAATCTCTTTATCTTCATCAGTCCGTCACCCATGCGGGATTGTAGACTGACTTTTTCTGCCGAGCCCTCGACAGCGAGTCTTTTGTCGGGATGTTGACAAGATAGGTCTTGCCGGTCTTGTTGGGGAGAGATTTGGCGCGTATCCACGGATTGTGTTCGCGCAGTGTCATGTAGTCTATCCCCTGCGCTTTGGCCCAGGTGGGCCAGTCCTCCACGGGGGTGCTGACCTCTACGGTCTTGTATTCTATCGGCTGATAGAGCTGGTCGGCCGAGAGGACGAAACCGTAGTCGCGCGGATTCTCGAGAATCAGCTTCATGGCGAGGAGACGGAACATATAGCGCATTGTCTCGTCGGCGAGATAAAGGTCGTAGGCGGTATCGACCTGCTGTGCGGCGAGCTCATTGGTGATGCGGGCCATGCCGCCGTTGTAGCTCGCGGCCACCGACTCCCAGTTGCCGTATTTGGCATAGCTGTTTTTAAGATACCGGCAGGCGGCTTCCGTGGCTTTCACGGGGTCATAGCGCTCATCGACATAGTCGTTGACCTCAAGGCCGTATTCCTTGCCGGTAGCGGGCATAAACTGCCACAGGCCTCCAGCCTTGGCTCCAGAGAGAGCCTTGGGATTGAGAGTGCTCTCTATGACCGCAAGATATATCATATCGGCCGGAATACCGTTTTTCTTCAGTATCGGAGCCAGCACGGGGAAATATCTGTTGGCTCTCTTGATGGCGAGCAGAGTGTTGCCGTGTGTGTAGACCATAGCCGTGAGTTCGCGGTCGAGGCGCTCCCAACGGTCGGTCTTGTCCAGGTCAACTTTCTTGCCCGCGAATTTCATGCTCGTGGGTATGCGGGGGTTGACTACTTCTGAATAAACTACTGACCCGACAGTCTCGGGTCCCTCAGCCGGTTCGAGTGCGCTCGCATCCTCTGTCGGAGCGAAAAAGGCGAGCAGAGTCAGTGCCCCTACCGCGCCTGCTATGAATTTGTGATAGTTTTTCATTTTCGTTTATGGGATAAGTGGAGTTATTATGTCAGTATTTATAGTTCACGATGTTTATGTCGCCTGACAGGTTATAGTCCTTGCCGTCGGCGCCTTTGGCCTTGATGACGTAATAGTAGGCACCTGTCGGGACGAGTTTGCCGTTATATTTTCCGTCCCAGCCCTGCGAGGGGTCTGTGAAACTGATGATTTTGCGGCCGTTGCGGTTGAAAATGCTGCACTCGAAGCTGACTATGCTTGCGTAGTTCACCTTCCACACGTCGTTGACACCATCCTGGTTGCCCGGCGAGAAAGCATTGGGGCAACGCAGCGAGGATGCTCCGATTGACACGGAATAGACGTCGCCGTAATATTCGCAGGTGCCGTCGTCGTTGGCACACATGAAGCGGACATACACGGTTCCGGCCTCGGTGAAGGTGTGGATGAAGCTCAGTTCCGACATGCGCAGATCCACATCCTCGAAATCCTGATGCGACGAAATCTGCCATTCCCTGAAGAGAGCACCGTCAGTCACCGCAGCCTCGAATTTTATCTCACACGGAGCCGAACCGCCGAAACTTCCGGCGTCAGAGCCAGAGCCTACTTCATTGTCGGCATCGCGGACTGTCTGCTCGGCGCGGGTGATGGCCTGCACAGCGTATGGCTGCACAGTGGGTGACACCACTTCTACCTCCTCGCCCCACTCTTTCAGGAATCTGTCGCCTGTAAGGGTGAATTCAGTCGGGCAGAGAGGCGCGGGGACGCGCAGCGGACGGGTGATATATTCCAGGCTCTCCTCTTCCTGAGTCTCGGTGTAGCTGAGGTTCTCATTGTCGGCCACAAGACTGCGGTAGGCGAGTCTGATGTCGCGGTCGAGAGTCATCCGGCGCCCATTGATGCTGAAATACGCTATTTCGTCGCCGCTACCCTCCACATCGAGCATCGTCAGCGAGCAGTCCTTTTCGGCGGCTTCCGAAATCGAGCTGACAGCGAGCCGGTGACGGCTGTAGTCAACCACCCAGAAACAATATTGACGCCCGCCGGTCTCGACTATGTATCCCATATCGCCCTCGACATTGCCGAGCACCGACATGCCGTCGGCAAAAGTCACTCCGGTGACTTCCTCCGCATAACCACCCCCGAGATTGGAATAGCGCATCCAGCGCACAGCCGAGGCTGATGCGGCCGGAAACGCCACTTTGAGCCCCTCGGTCGAATATGCCACGCATACCTCCTCGAGACCGGTCGACGAAGGAGGGGTGACGCTGATGACATTCCTGTCACTTCCGCTCCACACAAGCGAGGAGGCGCCGAGCGACAGCGGGCAGATTATAAGCGAAATCAGTAATATGATATGGGTTCTTTTCATGTGGCCGGAACAAATCTGTTTTGGGGTTTCTCAACCTACAAAGTTACAGATTTTTCTTCAGAATAGCAATAGCGATTCAGAGATTGTCGCAGCTCCGCAGATACAAAAAACAGCGGGCCGACAGCTACAAAAGCAGACAGGCGGCTCGCTTTTTCTTTTCATCATACCGGAGGGTGACGGAATGGTTCGTCAGAGACCTTCGTTCATATCATCGTTGCGTGGATTGTTGTTAAGTTCTTTCACATCCTTCTTGACCATACTGGGGGTCACTTTCTCGTCGTCAGCGATATTCACATCCACTCCGCGATATTCCTTTGAGGCCTTGGCCTCGTCAACGTGTTTATTTTTCTTTTCCATAATTCAGATATTTAAATTTTATAAAATAAACACATCTCCTGTGCCAACGGTTCGGCCCCACAGCCTAAAATTTGGATTCCGGTCCCGGTTTAAACCCTAAACCCAAACCCTAAATCATTAACTATTCCTCTTCCAGCGGGAGCTTATTAAGTTCCTCTATATAGCTGAGCAGTTCATCACGGCCGCGCCCTGTCTCGCTCGATGTCAGGAACACCGGTGGAAGCTCCTCCCATGTCTCAAGCAGTATCTTGCAATACTCCTCAACATTGCGTTTGCCTGCCTGCGAGCCCATTTTGTCAAGTTTGGTAAACACTATCGAGAAAGGCACACCGTTTTCCCCGAGCCAATTGAAGAACTCAAGGTCGATTTTCATCGGTTTGTGGCGCGAGTCGATGAGCACAAACAGATTTGTCATCTCCTGACGTTCCAATATATATCCCTTGATTATCTTTTCAAGCTTCTCGCGCTCGCTTTTGCCGCGGCTGGCGAATCCGTAGCCCGGGAGGTCGACGATATACCACTCGTCGTTGACCAGAAAGTGGTTGATAAGCATGGTTTTTCCGGGTGTCGACGATGTCTTGGCCAGGCTCTTCCGCGAGGTGAGCATATTTATGAGCGAGGATTTTCCCACGTTGCTCCGGCCTATGAAGGCGTACTCATGACGCTTCTCTTTAGGACATTTTGACACTGAGGAGTTGGATACTACAAAACGGGCTGTATTGACAATCATAATTTCTTGTTTTATTGAATATTAGTCGAGCATCAGACTTATCATCGGTCTGACGGAGGGGAATCGCACAATTGAGCCTATGGCCTCGGAACTGAACAACAGGTCGGTCATCACATCTATCGTCACATCGAAATCCAGGCGCCCGGAGTAGCTGTCGTCTGTCACACACTCCCCTTTCTCTATGATATATGTGTGGGAATTTACCTCCGGCAGCAGCTTGTCGGCGATTTTCAGGCGGCACTTGAAATCCGGATAAGCGCGCGCGATAATCGAGAGGGCCATGCCTGCGTTGACGAGCCGTCCCATGCCGCGCGGCATCAGGCGTCCGCCCATTGAGTCGTCGGGATGTCCGTAGAGCAGCACCGGCATATCGCCGTTAATGCAGCGCAACTGGCGCAAGGCGGCGCAACGGGCATCCTCATTTATGCCCATCACATCTGTGACGAGCAGAAGGTCGCCGCGCTTCACTCCCCAGGCCATCGACACAATCTCGCTGCCGCGGTCCTCGTCGTCACGCGCCATGACCACGAAGTTTCCGCCGTCGAGCTTCAGATCGGAGAGTATGTTGAAAAAATCCCGTTGCGAATGGAGCACATAGCACTTCCTGCGGTGCTGCAAGGTGTTGAACGCACACCACACATCATCGCCGGTGTCATTTTCCACGTGATGATACTCCCCTTTGACGGGAAATCCGTGGAAGGCCGTGAAGCGCTGCTCCTTGGTGTAAAAGACGGTCGAGAAGCCGTATCGCCGGTAGAAAAAGTAAAGCGCCTCGTCTGCCGGAATCAGCGAGCAGAGCATGTCGCCGCGCCGCGCCGACTCATTGAGAGCGTCGACCATCAGCCGCGACATATACCCCTGGCCGCGTTTTGAACGCCGCGTGGCAGCCCCGGCTATGTAGCTTATGGCCGGTTCCTCACCGTGAAACGAGAGTCGGTAGTGCTGCAGAAGCAGACTGCTGACTGCTGCTCCCGACTGATCCGTCAGCGTCATCGCCTCGTCATCACGATAGACCTGATCAAAATACATGTCGACATACTGACGCGGGTCGTCAAAACATTCCGACCATATTTTCTTTATATCATCTCTCTTGCTCATTATCTGGTGGATTTAATCACATTTTAATTCGTCATACCGTTGTCTCCCTCTGAATCTTCGGACGGCGACTGACAGAAATTATCGTTTTTTATTATTTATAACACGCAAGAAGAGAATTGGGTGGCGCGGGATTTCAAAAAAGTATCTGCCGCCCCATTTCACGAGACTGTCCGGGCGACAGATACTTTATATTTCATAGCCGTCCGACAAATTTGCCGGATATCATTTGATTCTTACTGCTGGTGGGCGGGACGCAGAAGGTCATTGACAGTCTTGACAGGATTGAATGTCGAGATGGGCACTTCGACAAACACCGTATTCCAGTCGCTCATCGCGCCGTTCCAAAGGCCGGGGAGCTCCATGGCGCGGAGTTCCTTGCCGTGGCTCGACTTCGAGGATATGAAGCCGGTAGCGGGGTCGACATACTTGGGAAGGTCGAACTTCTTGCCGTGAATATCCTTGATATAGCAAACGAGATCCACCGGATTGAAGTGTGTAGCGGTCGACATCATCTTCATATATTCCTCGTTTTTCGGGTCGACCTGATTGCTCTCGAGAATCTGTGGAGAAGTTGAGCCGTCGGGATTGTAGGCGATGAACGGACCGCCGCCGGGCTCGCCCTCGTTGCGCACCATGCCGCACACGCGGAGAGGACGATTGAGTTTCTCGCGGATGTAGGCGACCACGCTGTCGTCGTCCATGCTTTCGAGCTTGGCGTCGCGGACATTGAGCACATTGTTGAGATAGTCAAGCATACGCTTCACGTCGTCGGCGGTGTAGAGTTTCTCGTCAATGGCCTGGAGGTCCTCCTCTATCTGGTCATGCACCTGAAGGAGCAGGCCGCCGAGCACTTCCTTGAATCGGATAGTGTCGCCGCGCTTCGAATCGGGCACCACATTGTCGATATTCTTGATGAACACCACAGCGGATTCCATGTCGTTCAGGTTCTGAATGAGCGCACCGTGACCGCCGGGACGGAACAGCAGATGGCCGTTCTCCATGAATGGAGTATTGTCGGGATTAACGGCGATAGTGTCGGTCGAAGGCTTCTGCTCGCTCATGCTGACGTTGAACTTCACGCCTGTGCGCCTTTCTGTCTCGGGGATAACCTCCGAAAGTTTCTCCTCAAAGAGTTTGCGGTGGTTGGCCGACACAGTAAAGTGGAGGTTGACGATGCCTTTTGAGTTTGCGGCCGTCTGCGCTCCTTCCATGAGGTGCTCCTCAATCGGAGTGCGCGAGCCTTCGGGATATGTGTGGAACTTCAGAAGTCCTTTGGGGAGACCGCCGTAGTTCATGCCTTCGGGATTCACGATAGCGGCGATTATGTCGCGGTTGCGACCTTCGGCGAGGAGTTCGTCGAGGCTCTTGCCGTAGAGACGGCTCACGGTCTCACGAAGCTCGGGAAGGAAGGGAAGGTTGTCGATTCCGGCAATAAGCTTGGCCACGGGAGTTCCCTCCTTAAGTTCGTCAGTTCCGCCGTCGACATATTCAAAGAGTGCCTTGAACATACGCGATGCAGCGCCTGATGCGGGAACGAATTTACATACCTCTCCGCCGTGTTCCAGATATTCTTTCCAACGTTCAAGTGCCGCTGCGATTTCCTCGTCATCAAGACGGAAAATTCCGGCGCCCACGCGGGCGGCGTCACTGATTTTCAGATAAGGGAAACCGGTCACGAAGCGCTGAAGCTGCGATTCTACTTCTGCCTCGCTTATTCCTTTGTTTTTCAGGAGTTCAAGATCTTCGGGTCTTAGCATAGCATTTGCAATTTTAAGTGTTAAAATTATTACAACCCAAAGTTAACTATTTTTTTTAAATATAAACCGTACCCGGGTGAAAAATATTTCGGTTTAAGGTTTAGATAATTTCCGCGCCGGACAGTATTATCTGAACCTTAAACCGTAAGGAGACCGCTAAGGTATCACCCAACCCTCAAACCAAACTCAATATTGCAAGTAAATGAACGGCACAATATCGCTCTGGCGGACCTGGATAACTATGAGAATTACGATTGCGAGGATTATGGCCTGGACGTAGACGGGCGAAGCCTCAAAAAGTCGGCGGGGCTGCGAGGTTATCCGCGAGGGGGAGATGTGGATGACATATCCCGCCACCATCAGCAACACAATAGTCAGATAGCCCTCAACAAACTGCGGAGCCACCGACAGATGGAAATCGAATATAATCTGATGCCACATCATCCCGACATCCTCAAGCGAGGGTGCCCGGAAGAACATGAATGTCACGGCCACAAGCAGAAATGTGAAAACCATATTGAATCCCTTCATCCACTGCGACACGAAGCCGCCACGAGTCTTGACCATCACCATCTCGCCGCTCTCCGTCACAACCGGCTGCGACATCTCCACCGGGAAAGCGCTACGTATCATCTTGTGGACAACGAGCATGCCGCCGTGGATAGCGCCCCAGATGACATACATCCACGACGCTCCGTGCCAAAGACCTCCGATGACCATAGTGGCGAACTGATTGAAATACATCCGCGAGCGCGAGCAGCGGTTTCCGCCGAGCGGGATATACACATAGTCGCGCAGCCATGTCGAAAGCGAGATGTGCCAGCGGTGCCAGAACTCCGTAGGGCTCTGAGCCTTGAATGGAGCGTTGAAATTCTCCATGAAACGATAGCCCATCAGGAGCGCTATACCTATTGCCATGTCGCTGTAGCCCGAAAAGTCGCAATAGAGCTGTATGGTGAACCCGAAAGTCGCCATCAGATTCTCAAAGCCGCTGTAGAGAGCGGGATTGTCAAACACTCGGTCTACGAAATTACCGCTGATGAAATCAGCAATCACCACCTTCTTTATAAGACCGAGAATGATGAGATAGATTCCCTCCGAAGTCATTTCCCTCGTCACCACCGGATTGACCTTGATCTGCGGAAGCATGTCCTTGGCTCTGACCACGGGACCTGCGAGCAGCGGTGGGAAGAATGTGAGATAGAATATATAGTCAAACGGATTTCTGCATGCCGGAAGCACTCCGCGATAGAGGTCCACGATATAGCTGATGGAGCGGAATGTGAAAAACGAGATTCCCGCCGGAAGTATCAGCGACTCGAATGTGCCTTCCATCGAGACGAAACGCGAGAGCGTGTCGAGTATGAGGTTGAAATACTTGAAATAGGCAAGCATCCCCACATTGACAGCCACGTTGACAAACACGATTCCTTTTTTGACACCCGTGAGACCTCTTTTCGATGCGGCCTCCATCAGCAGTCCGAGGAGATAGTCGCTCAGACAGACTCCGAGCAGAATCAGACAGCACAGACCGGAGGATTTGTAGTAGAAATAAAGTGAAAACAGAATGACAAGCGTCATTTTCAGTACTCTCACGCCCTTCACAATCCAGAATAAGAACATGAACACGGCGAAAAGCACGAGAAAAAGCCCCGTGTTGAACAGCAACGGCTCCGCAGGGTTGTAGCTCAATACATCCACAAGCTTATCGAAGTCTATATTCATCCGTTCAGCCAATATGGACAGACCTGCTGACAGTTCTTTGAAAAATGCGGCTAATGCTTCCAACTTAAATCAATATAACGAATTTGTGAATGTGTCTGATTATTGTCTCGTGTTACCATCGCCAGCCACGCATCGCTCAGTTCTGACTTCTGAGCGCATCCATGATGGCCTCATAGAGCAGACGCCCTTCGAGATTATAGCCTTTGTGAGTATGGTGTACGCGGTCCTTTGCGAAGAGGCTTGAACTTATCCACGACGCGCTCGCCCCGGAACCGCCGGCCACCTCATACCAGTCATAGACGGCCACACCGTTCTGACGGCCGTAGTCGAGTATCGCCTGACGCAGCGGAACTATATTGCGGTTGACGGCGTAGGACTTGCTCGTGACAGTGCGGTAGCGCGCCTTGCGTCCGCGCTTGCTCGTGCGGACACGTTTTTTAGTGGTGACGCTTTTATGACACTCCATTGGGGTGGTGAGCAGTATCAGAGAGTTGGGATTGGCCTCGCGGATATTGGTCACAAGCCTGTGGATGGAGTTTCTGAACTTGCTCGCGTCCTGACGTCCGAAAGCCTCGTTGGTGCCGAGCGAGATGATTACGAGGTCGGGCTGGAGGGGATTGATGCCCACACCGACCGAACCGATGCGGTTATATGAATCGAATGTGGCGCCGTTATTACCAATAGCGTGATAGAACACTCCCGGACGGTCGCCCGACAGAGTGGCCCCGTAGAGGGTCAAATCACCTGCCGACGCAAACGACACATTGATTTTCGTAGCGAGTGAGGCGAGCATTATCTGCGTGTAGTCGCGCGATGGTATGGCGCGGAAATGGAGCGGATTCCCCTCGCCGTCAGTCACCTCCTTGACGGTCAGCTTGCCGTTGTGGAAGATTGTGGTCGATGTGAAGGGATTATAGTCATCGGTGTCAAGTGTGCCTATTGTGATTTCGCTCGACGAGCTTGCCGGGCGGATAGATGTGCCGGTGAAACCGACAGTCTGCGCCCAGGTGTTGTTCATCAGCTTGACGGCGTTCCATGAGTTGCGACTCTGGAACACATAGTCGCGCGGCTGGTTGGTGCCGCAGATTTTAAGCGGCGAGATGAGCCCGCGGCCGGCGTTGCCGAAGTCATACTGAAGCAATTCACGTGTGGTACCGGTGTTGATGTCGGCCTGCACGTGGCTGTCACCTATGTGCACTATCGACACGGGCGACTCCTTGCTGTGTTCGAAAGCGTTGCGGAGCCGGCTCCAGTCGGCACCGTTATATATAATGTGGTTGGCGTTGCGCTTGATGAATGTGGGGATAGGGATGTCAATGTCGTCGGCCTCGTCCGGAATTATTACCGGATTCTCCCTGGCGTCGCGGTCAGAATCCTCGTCATCATCCGTTTCCCCGGCTGCAATCTCCGGCTCATCGGCCGGCGTCTGGGCCACGGGAAGAAGCGGTGTTGCGAAAGCCGCTGCAAGTGTTATGATCAGTTTATGGCAAAACATCATTGAAGGTCGGTTTGAATAGCGTTAAACAGTTCCCGTGCAAGGCGTGCGCCACCCTTGTGTGTCAGGTGGATATAGTCCTTGTTGATGAGTCCGGCAGAACTCCATTCCACTACGGCATCCTCACCTCCCATGGCCTCGCGGGTATCCCAGAAGAGGCAGTGGGCACGGCGAGCGGCGTCGCGCTGGGCCGAAACCATCGCCTCGGCCGTGGCCATCGAGCGCACCTGTGAGCCCCGTTTCTCCCCTCTGTCGCCCACTCCCATAAGAAGGATGTCGGCATTGGGATAGCACTGGCGCACATGGTTGATTACATCGACCATCCTCGAGCAGTAGACGCTGTAGTTTTTCTGCTGGGCGCTCATGGCGTTTATACCGAACTCAAGAATGATGAGGTCATAGCCGATGAACTCCGACATCTCGCGTGTCAGTTCGGAATTGACCTTCGTGAGAGTGATTCCGGAGAATCCTCTCGACGACATGCAGTCGACACTGACCCCGACGTTGCCGTCGAGCCATACGCCGAGACCTATGAGCGATGTGGCTGAAGTCTTTACACCGAATTCAGAGACCGCACGGGCAATCTCTACACACTGAACGGCGGGAGAGCCTGCAATATTGCGCTCTTCCCACTCTGTATCGTTGGTTTTAACACTGATTGTGATATCTTCGGGAGAAATGAACAGGAAACGCGAGTGCGACCATGAGGAGGTGTGCGCAGAAACCGAGGTTCCCTTGTAGACAGACTCGGCTGTGCCCTTGGGCACGGAATACTGTTCGGAGAGGCCGACGTATTTCCTGTCGATTTTCTTGTTGGCGGTAAATGTTTTCCATCCCGATCCGCTCTGCTTCACCGAGCGGCGGAATCCGGGGAAATCCGAGTGCATATTGACATAACCTACTCCCTCGCCGCCATATTCCGACTGAAACAGCTCTCTGAGGTCCTGAGTGAAAATGTCGCCTTCGATATAGCTGTCGCCCACCACCGCTATACGGGTCATTCCGCCCTTGGCGAGCGAGCTCTTGAGATTGGCAAGACCTGTGCCGAGAGTGGTGTAGTCCTCGATGCGGACGAGGTCGCCTACGCGCGAAGGCTTGACAGGCGAGATGATGGTGTCTATCGGTTCTCCCGGGGCAGGCGCTTGAACAGCAGCTGTCGCGGCGCCGTCGCTCTCCTGCTGTGCTTCAAGAAGCGCGGGGTCAATCTCCTCCTGGTTATATGAAGGTGTCCCCTCCATTATACCCACTTCCTTGAGGATGTCGCTGACGAGGCTGAAATCCTTGATTCGGCCGCCGGTCCACTTCGACAGGGGAAGCAGCGACACCACCGCCACGATGATGACTGCGATTGCTATGATTAAAAACGGAGAACCTTTTTTCATTATTTCAAAATCTGTAGATTGGTCATTTCAGTAAACCGGCGTGGTGACCGGGGCGGTAGTTTGACGGAGGAGTCCCGGACAGCCATTAAAAAGTCGGTATCACGCTCAGAAATTCCACATTTCCCGGTCGGAGGTCGGGACCTTCATAGCCGGAGGGGTCGGCGGCGTCCCCGAGCATAATTCCTGCGAGCGCTGCGGTTTTCGCCTGTGTCTCGTTCCACTCCTCCTCTTCACGGGAACCGGCCACGATTCCTCCGCCGGAATAGAGATTGCAGAGCCACCCGAAATATTTGTCGGCGTATGCTACAGGAGCCATCATGCAACATCTAAGATTGACGTATGCGTGATATTCGCCGCCTGTCCTTACACCGACATAGCCGCCATAGCAGTAGCGGCGGTGGGTCTCGAAGGTGTTGATTTCATCGAGCGCCCTGTCGCGCGGATAGCCTGCCACAGCCGGTGTCGGACTCATTTCCGCCATCAGCGCGGGCACATCGCCTACTCCACGGGCACTTATGATGTTGCATAGATGCTTGATATTGAGAAAACGGCGCTCGCCAAGAGGATCTATTCTCACGTCAAGGCCCTCTCCTCTTAAAGTTTCTGCTATGAACTCGGTGACGATGGACTGCTCATAGATATTCTTGTCGTCCCAGGGGGTCTCGTCGTCGGCCTGACGTGTTCCGGCTAGGGCCATAGTCCTTACCTCTCCCCTCTCGCTCCCGGTTTCGAGCAGAAGCTCCGGAGTCGAGCCAAGCCACACCCCTGTTTCCGGCGTGTAGCAGAGATAGCGGAAGGTGGAGTCTGTGAGCGAGAAATATTCCTCAGCTATCCGTATGGGGAATTTATATGTCAATATGGTGCGATGGCGCGACAGCACAACCTTGCCGCCGTCGGATTTCAGACGGGGGATTACGCGAGAGAAAGCGTCGTGATAGCTCACACGCAGCGTGGGCGAAACGCGCGGCCGGATTTCCGGGCCCGGGAAATCGGGCATCACGGAGGCTCTTCGATAGTCGAGGAGCTTCTGTGCGGTCATGTCGAAGCGCACTCCGGCCGTGTAGGGTTCGTCGTTGTCAAAAAAGTTTATGAAAAAGCAGTCGCTCTTACTTTCGGCAAAGGCCGGCGAACTTCCGTCGGCAAACGGAAGCGAGGCGTAAAACCGGCAGTCGGATTCACCCGGAAGAGCATAAAGCACAAATGGAATCCTCTCGTGGAGGCACACATCCACCGCCTCCTCCGTCATATTGTCAATCTTCATTGTCCTTTTCTTCTCCTTCCGCTATAGCCTCGGCCATGAGCTCGAAGGGGAGCGCCGAAGTAATCACTACATCATAAAATTTGCCCCATTCAAGAGGCTTGTTTTTTGAAATCAGCACCTCCGGGTCGACTTCGGGTGAATCAAACTCGGTGCGCCCTACATAAAATTCCGGTTCCTCGCGGTCGATGACAACGCGCATACGCTTCCCGACCTTGGATTCCTGTATGGAAAGTGAAATTTCTTCCTGCGCGGCCATCAGCTGCTCCAGACGCGACTGCTTTACCTCGTCGGGTATGTCGTCGCTGAAATTCTTCGCCCCGAAGGTATCCTCTTCCTCACAGTAGGCAAAGGCACCCATGCGCTCGAAGCGCTGCTCCTTCACGAAGTCGAGCAGTTCGGCAAATTCCTCCTCGCCCTCGCCGGGGAAACCAACCATCAGTGTGGTGCGGATATGTATGCCGGGAACGCGACGGCGTATCTCGGCAAGCAGCTCGCGTGTCTGCGCTCCGGTGATGTGGCGGCGCATATTGGCGAGCACATTGTCCGACACATGCTGCAGGGCTATGTCAAGATATTTGCAGACATTGGGGCGCGAGGCCATCACGTCGAGAAGTTCGAGGGGAAAATCCTTGGGATAGGCATAGTGCAGGCGTATCCACTCAACACCCTCAACGCACGAGATTTCGTCGACAAGACGGGCTATCTCAACCTTGCCGTAGAGGTCGGTGCCGTAGTTGGTGAGATCCTGTGCTATGACGTTGAATTCCTTCACACCTCTACCCACGAGCATCTTCACTTCCTCCACAATTTCCTCTATCGGGCGCGACTTGTAGCGGCCGGTGATGAGTGGAATGGCGCAGAAGGCGCAGAAGCGGTTACACCCCTCGGCTATCTTGAGATAGGCGTGGTGACGCGGTGTGGTGATGACGCGGTCGTAGGGGGCGCTTCCCGGGGCTCGGTGCGCAAGGTCGGTGACCAGTCGAGGCCAGTCGGTCTTGCCATACCAGCCGTCGACCTCCGGAATTTCGGCCGGAAGTTCCTCTGAATAGCGCTCCGACAGGCATCCCATCACATAGAGAGCGTCGATGTCGCCCGATTTCCTGACTTCGCACCACGAGAGGATTTCATTGACCGACTCCTCTTTGGCGTCGCCTATGAAGCCGCATGTATTGATGACGACAATCTTCCTGCCGTCGCTTTCAAGAAAGTCATCGGAGGCAGCATCAGTGACTTCATAACCCACGTCACTGAGCATCCTCATCAGACGCTCGGAATCTACGAGATTTTTTGAACAGCCGAGCGTAATGACCGCAATTTTTTTTGTCATTATGAATTTTTCTTTTCGCCGAAAAGAGATTCTACAAATTCTTTCTTGTGGAACACCTGAAGGTCCTCGATACCTTCACCGAGGCCTATGTATTTCACCGGAATCTTGAACTGGTCACTGATACCGATGACCACTCCGCCCTTGGCCGTGCCGTCGAGCTTGGTAATGGCGAGCTCGTTGACCTGAGTGGCGGCAACAAACTGCTTGGCCTGCTCGAAGGCGTTCTGACCTGTCGAGCCGTCGAGTACGAGGAGCACTTCGTGCGGCGCCTCAGGCACAAGTTTCTGCATCACGTTCTTGACCTTCGTCAGCTCGTCCATGAGGCCCTTTTTATTGTGGAGACGGCCGGCGGTGTCGATGATTACCACATCGGCATTGTTGGCTATCGCGCTCTGAAGGGTGTCGAAAGCAACAGATGCCGGGTCAGCACCGAGTTTCTGCTTGATTACGGGCACATCCGCACGACGACCCCACTCCTCAAGTTGCTCGATAGCTGCCGCGCGGAATGTGTCGGCCGCGCCGAGTACTACCTTGTTGCCAGCTTTCTTGAACTGGGCCGCCATCTTACCGATAGTCGTGGTCTTACCCACGCCATTGACGCCCACCACCATTATCACATGCGGTTTGTGGGATGCAGGCACAGTGAAGTCGTCCATCGAGGACTCTTCGCTCTTCTCGGCAAGCATGTCGGCTATTTCCTCGCAGAGCAGACGGTTGAGTTCCGACGAACCGACATATTTGTCCTTGGCCACACGCTTCTGTATGCGGTCGATGATGCGGAGGGTCGTGTCGACACCCACATCAGAGGTCACAAAGACCTCCTCGAGATTATCGAGCACCTCGTCGTCGATGGTCGACTTGCCTGCTATGGCATGAGAAAGACGGTCAAAAAGACCACGTTGCGTTTTTTCAAGACCCTTGTCAAGAGTCTCTTTCTTTTCTCGTGAGAAGAAATTGAAGAATCCCATATTCAAGACTTTTAGAATTGCAAAATTACTCAAATTTCCGGATTCTACAAAATGTGATTCACTCGCGCGCGACGAATCAGCCGATATAAAACGTTTTTATACCACTAATCGCCGATACTGAACGAGTAGCCACTGATTGGAGTGTCGACCGGTCGGCGCCTGTCCGTATGGTAGACCGTGCAGTCGGCCGTCTCCGCCGCGCTGTCGAAGCGCAGCAGCAACACCATCGAGTCGCCGGCGTTTTCCTGATATTGCAGATTAAACTGTATGAGCGGGATGGGAGCGCCGGCGACGTTGGTCTGACTGTCGTTGAGAGCCGCAAACCCGTTATGGCCGCTCAGAGCGGCTTTTACATTGGGATAAGGCTTCAGAAGGCGCTCCACAAGCTCTTTGGGCGACGTCCAGGTCGAGGCCGTCCCCGCGAAATGCCTCTCGGCATAACACATCGTGCCTGGGCCAATCAGCGTTCCGTCATTCCACAGCATTTCGTGTGTCATGAGTATGAATTTCTGCTCAGGATGCGCCGCAACCCAGTCGCAAGCCCAGTCCACAACCTCCTTGCGCGGTGCAAACTCGAGCATTATCATATCTATATCCACAGATTTAAGCGGCAGGCGGACTATCAGATTCTCAATCCTTCCCCCCTCGAAGCGAGCCTTCACCACGCTGTCGGGAAAGCAGTATGAGAGATAATTGTTTATGCGTGTCGACTTTCTGTCACGGATTTTCGCCCCTTCTCCTACATCATAGTCGTGGTTTCCAGTACTCGAAAAGACCGGGAGTCCCGATTTCACCACGTCGCGTATCGCCTCCTCATATCGTTCCCACTGCACCACACCGTTCCAGTTTGTGACATCTCCCACCTCAAGCACACAGGCTATATTATTGTACGCGCTCCGTTGGCTCAGAGTCCACAACAGGCTTCTATGCAGCGGGGCCATCGTGGTGACCTCGGCAGTATATTCCTGCACGTCGCCGAGCACCACGATATACTCATCTTCCGGATTGATTATGCCGTCGGCCTCCTGCAGCACAGTGTAGTGGACGCCAGACACCATCGTATCCATCCTGTAATATGCCGATAACCCCGAATCCTTATCACAGGCTGACAGACATATAAACAGGAGCAAAGTGCACCAGCACCTCGCCCCCGATGACAGCAACGCCACTCCGAAAGCCAATTTTGACGTCAGTTTGGATGACAGTCCGGCCCGCAGCAAGGATGGCAACCCGGATGGCAACAAAGAAAATTTAGAGGGATTCATGGCTTAGAAGAGATGATATGACAAGACCGTGAGGTCATGGCAAAGTTAATCAAAACCCTCTGATTTTGCAAAATAATTTATCCCATAGCTATCCTTCTCTCTACAGCCTCCACGATTTCTCCGGGATTCTCACACCCGAGCATATACTTGCGGCCGTCTTTGAGAATGACGAAGAAGCAATCCGACGCCTTCCCGTAATAGGCAAAATACTTTCCGAGGTCTCGCTCGCTGAACCATCCCCAGTAGCCGCAAAAGCCGCCGCTGCCGCAGATGCGCCGTTCAGCCATTGTGGGCTGGCATAGCTTAATCGATTCAATCTCACTGAGCGGAATACACTTCACCTCAAGATTCCGATGCACGCAGAGATTCTTCTCATTGACCGAAACCGCCATCGGAGCATAGTAAAGCTCCAAAAGACACCACGCCGCCACACATGCCGAGAGCACATACAGAATACCCTCCTTGTCTTTATCGGCAAAATACCATATCAACCCCGCCAGCATAGCCAGCACAATCAGCGTTTCTACTATCGAAAACACGCTCAGTTTTACCTTATGTTTCATAGCCTGCAAATTAAACAGTTTCTGATTCCATTTACCTCATTAGACGCAAAAATTACCTAAAAGTTGCATCCCTTCCGGCAAAAAACTGAGCTTTCAATCAGAGTTGAATGGGAAATTAGTCAGATCAGGCTAATTAGTCAAATAAGTCCAATTAGACTAATTTGGCTCACCCCCCTATTGCTCCTATCACTCCTATTCCTCCTACCCCCCAAAACCAACCCGGCCCCCGGCGGAATTTTTATTCCACCAGGGGCCGGGATAATTTATTCGGCTGTGCCGGGGCTTTCAAAAAGCTGATTAGCGCTGTACGCGGCCGTTGGCGCTACCGCCTGCGAGAGCCTTCACTTCGTCAACGCTGACGAGGTTGAAGTCACCGGGGATAGTCTGCTTGAGAGCCGATGCTGCAACTGCAAATTCGAGAGCCTCGCCCTGGTTAGGCATAGTAAGGAGGCCGTAGATGATGCCGCCCGAGAAAGAGTCGCCACCGCCTACACGGTCGATAATCGGGTTGATATCATAGCGCTTGGACTCGTAGAACTCCTCGCCGTTGTAGATCATAGCCTTCCAACCGTTGTGAGTAGCTGAGAATGACTCGCGGAGAGTAGAGATGACATACTTGAAGTCAAATTCCTTGGCCATAGCCTTGAAGATGCCCTTGTAGCCTTCTGCGTTTGTCTCGCCGCCTTCCACGTCAGCGTCGGGCTTGAAGCCGAGGCAGAGTTCTGCATCTTCCTCGTTGCCGATGCATACGTCGACATACTGCATGAGGGGACGCATGATTGACTGGGCTTTCTCTTTTGTCCAAAGTTTCTTGCGGAAGTTGAGGTCGACAGACACTGTGACGCCGTGGCGCTTTGCAGCCTCGCAAGCAAGACGGGTGAGCTCGGCAGCCTTGTCGCTGATAGCGGGAGTGATACCGCTCCAGTGGAACCAGTCGGCACCCTCCATGATTGCGTCGAAGTCGAAATCTTCGGGATCAGCCTCTGAGATTGCAGAGTGAGCGCGGTCATAGATAACCTTTGAGGGACGCATCGAAGCACCGGTCTCGCAGTAGTAGATACCTACGCGGTCACCGCCACGGGCGATGAATTCGGTGTTGACACCATAGCGGCGCAGCGCATTGACTGCGGCCTGGCCGATTTCATGTTTGGGGAGCTTTGACACAAAGTATGCGTCAAGGCCGTAGTTGGCGCAGCTTACTGCGACATTGGCCTCGCCGCCGCCCCAGATTACGTCAAAGTTATCGACCTGCACAAAGCGATGGCAGCCCTCAGGTGAGAGGCGGAGCATGATTTCGCCTAAAGTAACGACTTTCATGATAGTAAAAAATTGTTTTGGGTTAAAGTAATTTATCTAAGGTACATTGTCTGCGATTACAGAATTGATGATTATTCCATCTCAAGGTAAGTCACCTTGTCCATGTCGCCATAGTCGAGGTTCTCGCCGCCCATGCCCCAGATGAACATGTAGTTTGAAGTACCTGCGGCTGCGTGGATTGACCATTCGGGCGACATCACTGCCTGCTCGTTGTGGAGCCAGATGAGACGGTTTTCCTGGGGCTCACCCATGAGGTGGCAGATTGCGTTGCCCTCGGGAACATTGAAATAGAAATAAGCCTCGACGCGGCGGTCGTGGGTATGTGCGGGCATTGTGTTCCACACGCTGCCGGGCTTAAGCTCGGTGAGACCCATCTGAAGCTGGCAGGGGCCTTCCTCAAGCACGTTTGACACGATGAGCTGGTTGATCACGCGGTCATTGGATTCTTCGAGAGAGCCTGCCTTGATGCAGTTGGCCTTTATTGAACCCTTGCGGCCGTCGATGGTAATGAGTTGAGTCTTGTACTCCTTGTGGGCAGGAGTGGAGTTGATATAGAACTTCGCGGGATTGGCGTTGTCTTTGCTGCGGAAGCTCACATTCTGCTTGCCGCGGCCCACATAGAGAGCGTCCTTGAAGTGAAGCTCATATTCCTTGCCGTCGACAGTCACGATACCGTCGCCGCCAACATTGATTACGCCGAGCTCGCGGCGCTCAAGGAAGAATTTGGCCTTCAGCGGGTCGATGGTCTCGAGGACAACTTCCTTGCCCACGGGAACTACGCCGCCGTAGATGAGGCGGTCATACATCGAATATGTGAGGTTGATTTTATTCTCCTCCATGACTTTCGGCATCATGAAATGCGAGCGGAGCTGCTTGGTGTCATAATGTTTCACGTCATCGGGATGACACGCACGGAGAATGGTGTACTCGGTCTGAGCCGCACCGGAGAGGGTCATAGCCATAAGTGCGATAGCTGTTAAGATTTTTTTCATATATTTTTCTGATGATTATTCTGTTGTCTGAATTTCGTCGGAGTTCTTGGCAATCATCTCTTTCTGATTGCGTATTATGAGGATGCGGTTCCAGACCATGAGCCCCATTGTCACGACAACGAGGAGACCTGCACCAATCCATTTGAGGTTTTCTGTGCACTGGTAGATTACCCATGCGAGGGGGCTCGATGCGAAGTCGAGGCTTCCGCCCTGGAAACCGGCGGGGATAGCCACGGCTGCGTCGCCTGTAGCCTCATATACATCCTTAGCTGCGAGTGTGAACGCTCCGGCAAGGTTTGTCACCATATAGAGACCCATCACGAGAACCACAAGGCCGACAATGAAGGTCTTGACCACATTGCCCTTGGTGAAGGGAAGCACGAGGGGAAACACATAGAACATACCGGCAAGCGACGCGAGCGGGAGGAACTGGTTGCCCGGAAGCACGACGGCGAGGAGCAGTGTCACGGGGATGAGCAGGAGCGATACAACGAGTGTGGTCGGATGGCCGATGACAAGCGCGGGACTCATACCGATGTTCAAGCCGTCGGCACCCTTGAACTTGCGGGCGATAAGGCTGCGGGTAGCGTCGCTGATAGGCTTTAGGCCCTCGATGAAGAGCACTGTCACACGGGGGATAAGTTCCATCACGGCACCCATCTTGATACCGAGGCCGAGGATGTAGGGAATCTTGTCGACAATCTCAGCCCACGAATTGCAGGTGAGACAGCCGATACCGATACCCACAACAACACCGAGGAAAAGGGGCTCACCGAGAAGTCCGAACTTCTTCTTCATGCCTTCGGCGTCAATCTCGACCTTCTCGATACCGGGAATCATGTCGAGACCCTTGTTGATAAGCCATGCGAAGGGGACGAAACCGCCGCAGAAGGGCTGCGGAATCGAGATGCCGTCCATATCCTTATAGAAGCCCTGAAATTTCTTGGCGGTCATGTCGGCGATAATCAAGGTGATTATGTAGCAGATGATTGCGCCGAAGAAGCCCCATGCGAGAGAATTGCTTGCAAAATAAATCACAGCGCCTATGAAAGCGAAGTGCCAGTAGTTCCACAGATCGATATTGACCGTGCGGGTAGTCTTGGTCAGAAGCATGAGCAGGTTGACACCGAGACACACGGGGATGATGAAGGCGCCGACCGCGGTGTTGTATGCCACGGCTGCGGCTGCTGGCCAGCCCATGTCGAACACCTTGAGCTGAAGGTCATAGATTTTCACCACCTCGTCGAGTGCAGGGCCGAGAGCGGAGGTCAGAAGGGCGGTCACGATAGAGAGGCCGATAAAGCCGACACCGACTTTAAGACCCGACTTTAGAGAATTGCCGAAGCTGAGACCGATGCAGAGACCGAGCACAGTGAAGATGATAGGCATCATCACAGCCGCGCCCAGTCCTATGATATAAGAAAATACTTGTTCCACTTGCTGATTTTAATAGTAGCATAAAGCTTCAAAGTATAGAGCTCAATACAACTTAAACTCTATACTTAAAAATTCTATACTGAAAAGACTAAACCTAAACTAATATCCTAAACTTTATTTAGGCTGCTTTCCGATATAGGCGAGGATACCGCCGTCGACATAAAGCACATGGCCGTTTACAAAATCAGAAGCATCCGAAGCGAGGAACACAGCCGGGCCCATGAGATCCTCGGGAGTACCCCAGCGTGCGGCGGGAGTCTTGGAGATGATGAACTGGTCGAAGGGATGACGGCTGCCGTCGGCCTGACGCTCGCGGAGGGGTGCGGTCTGCTCGGTTGCGATATAGCCCGGGCCGATGCCGTTGCACTGGATATTGTGTTCGCCGTACTCGGAGCAGATGTTGCGGGTGAGCATCTTCAGACCACCCTTGGCTGCTGCGTATGCGCTGACAGTCTCGCGGCCGAGCTCGCTCATCATGGAGCAGATGTTGATGATCTTGCCGTGCCCCTTCTTAATCATACCGGGGATAACAGCCTTGGCGCAGATATAGGGAGCCACGAGGTCTACGTCGACTACGCGACGGAAATCCTCGACATTCATCTCCTCCATGGGAATACGTTTGATAATACCGGCATTGTTTACAAGAATGTCGATAGTGCCTACAGTAGCCTCGATGTCGGCTACCATTGCCTTGACAGCCTCCTCGTCGGTCACGTCGCAGAGATAGCCCTTGGCGTCGATGCCGAGTTCCTTATATGCTTTGAGACCGCGGTCGACAGTCTCCTGGCGTGAACAGTTAAACACGATTTTTGCGCCTGCTTCTGCAAATGCCTGAGCGATAGCGAGTCCGATACCATAAGCGGCTCCGGTCACAAGTGCGACCTTGCCTTCAAGTGAAAAATTTACCATATTATGCTATTTAATAAGATTCAGGTGACTGATGATTAAGGTAATATCCGGTATTTATTGAAAATTCGGTGTAAAATTAGTAATTCTGCCACTCACCCACAAATTTAACCACTTAAAACTTGTAAAAAACCACTCATATCGTCCGAATCTGTCAAAACGGCATTTTTTTATCAAACTCTTTGCGGTTAATTTAGGAATTTCTTTTAATTTTGCCTCTGAGAATGTCACTTCTTCCATGAAAACCCCGCGTGACACTCTCCCCCACTCACTGTTTCCTAACGTTAACCTAAGCGCCATGTCACCCATCGACACCAAGGTCACAGCAGCCCAGGCCGAAAACGACCGCCGCATCCTTGAGCTTCTTGCCCAGACTTTCCCCGACATCAGCTCGGCAAGCACCGAAATCATCAATCTCGAAGCCATCCTTAACCTCCCCAAAGGCACTGAACACTTCGTAGCCGACCTCCACGGAGAGCACGAGGCTTTCCGCCACATCTTAAAAAACGCCTCCGGCAACATCAAGCGTAAAGTGACCGACATCTACGGCACCTCCATGCGCGAAGCCGAAATCCGTCAGCTCTGCTCGCTCATCTACTATCCGGAAGAGAAAATGCAGATTATCCGCCAGACGGAGGAAAACATGGAGGATTTCTACAATATCACCCTCCACCAGCTAATCAAGGTGTGTCAGAGCGTATCGTCAAAATACACCCGCTCCAAGGTGCGCAAGGCGCTCCCCAAGGAGTTCGCCTACATCATTGAGGAACTGCTCCATGAGTCGCGCGGCGAATATGACAAACAGGGCTATTTCAACCGCATCATGGAGACCATCATCTCCACCGGCCAGGCCGACGCCTTCATCATAGCCATGTGTAAGGTGATACAGAAACTCAGCATCGACCAGCTGCACATACTCGGCGACGTCTACGACCGCGGTCCCGGCGCCCACATCATAATGGACACCCTCGCCCACTACGGCAACTGGGATATACAGTGGGGCAACCATGACATGCTTTGGATGGGAGCGGCCGCCGGCAATGAATGCTGCATCGCCAACGTGATACGCGTCTCCCTCCGCTATGCCAATCTCACTACCCTCGAGGACGGCTACGGAATCAATCTCCTGCCGCTTGCTACCATGGCAATGGAAGCCTACGCCGACGACCCTTGCACGGAATTCGCCCCGCGCGTCGACAAGGAGGACTGCGAGCACCCCGAAAAGACACTGCGCCTGATGGCTCAGATGCACAAGGCCATCGCCGTAATCCAGTTCAAACTCGAAGGTGCCATGACAATGAAGCATCCCGAGTGGGAAATGGCCGACCGCAACCTTCTCCATAAAATAGATTATGAGAAAGGCACGGTGGAAATCGAGGGCAAGTCATACGATATGTGCGACATGAATTTCCCCACCATCGATCCCGCTGACCCCTACCGTCTGACCCCGGAAGAGGAGGATCTGATGATGAAACTACACCACTCGTTCACGGTAAGCACCGGCCTGAAACGCCACATCTCCCTGATGTTCAGCCACGGCTGCATGTATGGCGTCTACAATTCCAACCTCCTTTTCCACGCTTCTATGCCCCTGAACGCCGACGGCTCTCTCAAGGAGGTCGACGTCAACGGCCACAAATACCGCGGCAAGGAGCTCTTCCATCAGATAGGTATGCTGCTGCGGTCGGCTTTCAACGACGACACCCCCGCCGAAGAGAAGGACTTCGCGCGCGATTATTATTGGTATCTCTGGTGCGGCCCCGACTCTCCCCTCTTCGACAAGAGCAAAATGACCACCTTCGAGCGATATTTCATCAAAGACCCCGAGGCCCACAAAGAGGAGAAAGGCCATTACTATGGCCTGCGTCAGCGCGAGGAGATATGCGATATGATTCTCGACGAGTTCGGCGTGGAGGGCGTTCAGCGTCACATCATCAACGGCCATGTGCCGGTAAGAACGCAGAAGGGCGAAAGTCCGATACGCGCCAACGGCAAACTGATGGTAATCGACGGCGGTTTCGCCAAGGCCTACCACAAGACCACCGGCATAGCGGGATACACGCTCATTTACCACAGCAGTAACTTCGAGCTCGTAGAGCATGAGCCTTTTATCTCGGAGGAAGAGGCCATCCGTAGCGGCACAGACATCGTGCGCTCCACAAAAATGGTCGAGCAGACTGCCCAGCGCATCCGCGTGCGTGACACCGACAAGGGTAAAATCCTGCAAAGTCAGATTGACGAGCTTACGGAGCTTCTCTACGCCTTCCGCCACGGCATCATCAAGGAACGCAACTCCGGTAAAGTCTCCCTGCCCTGATTCCCACGGCGACGTCCCGCTCTTTTCAGAACAGCTTCAGTTCGGCCTCGTCAATGTCGCCGAACCATTTACGCATGCGCCCGCGGGCTTTAGCCTGAATTTCGGGCGTCACATTCTCCCACACCGATTTGAGTGCCCATACGAGGGCAGTTATGTCGTCGGTATATCCGGCGAGCGGCATCGCGTCGGGCAGAAAATCCATCGGCAGGATGAAATAGCCCAAGGCTCCGGCTATCACGGCCTTGTCCTTGCGTGAGACCTTCGGGTCGGTATAGACATAGTAGAGCAACAGCACCGCGTAGACCACCTTGCGCCCGGCTGTCTTTGCCACGGCCACAACCTTATCCCTCACCAACGGCAACGAGAAATATTTCTGATAGCTGAGATATTTTATCGGTTTCATAAGAATCGTAGTCCCGTCGGTGTGATGTGCGCGACGACTTATCTAAATAACAAATTTCTGAGCCATTTGCCCGCGGGAAGCTCAAAATATCGCCTGACGAGATACGATAGGCAACAGAGTATGGCTATCACAGCCACCGACTGCAGCAACAGCGGAAAACTGTCCGTCCGAACTCCGGTAGCCTCCATCAAAGTGCGCCAGGCGCGGATGGCGAGCATGTGAAGCAGATAGAAGCTGAAACTTATATCCCCAAGCCTGAGTAGTGGCGGCAGATGCAGCAGCCGACCGAGTAAACCGGGATGCCTGTCGGTCACGGCGAAAACGATGATTACGAGTGCCACCGCCACCCACCAGTATGAGGCGAAGGAATAGCGTTGCGATACGTTCCCGTAGTTCCACATCGCTGTGATCACGAGCGCAATCGCAGCAAGTTCGGCAACATTTATCGCTACCAGTCCGCATCGGCCGCCTATCCTTTCCGCCCACGCCGATTCGCCTATTTTTCTGTAAAGCCCGCACAGCCCCATGCCGATTATGAATGACGGCAGCTGCATGAGCGGACTGATATAGACAATCCCGTGAACCGTAGACTGCGGCACCGTCAACACCACAGAGAAGTAGCCGATAAAATAGACTCCGGCAAGTATGGCTGCGAGCCTCGGCCACCTACCCGCAAACCTCATCAGCGGAACAAAGAGCAGATAGCAGAACATGAGGTCGCTAATAAACCACGCCACGCCGTTTCCCGCGAAATACACATCCGCTTCCGGCACCCAGCTCTGCAGCATCACAAGACTCAATGCTATTCCCTCGCGTGAACCGCGATATGGCAGAAACGCCACCGCGAGCAGCCAGCAGAGCAGATAAAGCGGGTAGATTTTTATAAGCCTCGACAGCATGAAACGCAAAGCAGGATGTTTTGCCTCATCCCCGGAGTGTGTGTCTGCGCTGAATCGCTCCCCGTATGCGAGCGTCACCACAAAACCGCTGAGTGTCATAAAGAAAGCCACACCGAAATCGCCGAAACTTTCGGCAAAAACATTCTCAAAGCCGAAATGATGATAAAATATCAAAATTGCGGCTATACCCCGGAGTGACTGGATGCTTTTGATCATGAGGCAATAAAAAATCGGCTCGTCACAAACCAATCAAGCCCGGCAGATAAATCCGTCGGGCTGATGGTTTCTTTGCGTCAAGCAGAGAGTTTCCTGAATTATTTTCCAGCGATTGACGAGGAAACTGTCAGGCGGGCACGGCCTTTGGCGCGGCGGCGTGCGAGGACTTTACGACCATCGGGGGTAGACATGCGGGCGCGGAAGCCGTGTTTGTTAACTCTCTTTCTGTTAGAAGGTTGAAATGTTCTTTTCATTGCCGTATATGTTTATTCTTTTAATATTCCACAATTTGAGGTGCAAATTTAAGAATTATTTTTCATACGGTCAAAACATTTTCACATTTTCTAACATATTTCTTTAACACAGTGCTAATTCTCTCTCACACAATTTCCTTTTTGATTTCCTCGCACCAGGTGCGGATGCGGGCCGGAGTCTCGTCGGGATGGTTCACATTGTCTATACAGAGCCCCACAATCATTCCGTGTACATCGCTCTTTGAGTGCTCATATTCATAGCCGTAGTTATTGAAAGGAGCGATGAACATGGCCTTTGTGTCGTGGAGACGGTGGTAGATTTCGCCCACGGAATTGCAGAAAGTGTCGCTCATCGAGTCATCGCCGCAACCGAATATAGCCACCTCCTTGTCCTCGAGGTCAAGAGCCTGGAGGCCGTCGAGGAATGTGGCCATATCTTCCTGCAGATCACCTGCACCCCAGGTGCTTGCACCGATTACCAGCACATCGTAGTCAGCCACGGCCGAGGGAGCGGTCTGCGCTACGTCGTGGACATCCTCGGGATTGACATTGAGCTCGGATGCTATGATTTGTGCCACCTCAAGAGTGGTTCCAGTGGTGCTGCCGTAGAATATACCTATCTTTTTCATTTCGTTTTTGTATGATATAATACGTAATAAATATTAGTTGTTTTAGCGTGTGTGGCCTGTAATGATGATTTTGACCGGACCGTAAGTGGATTGTCTATGATTTATATTGAATGGATTCACATTATTAACATTTCTGAATCGGATGGAGTTCAGTCGCAGCGCCCAAAATCGCGCATATAAACGGAGCGCGGAGACAGAATTCGTAGAATCTGCCTCCGTGCCAATCGGTGTTGATGTCAGCCCCGTTGCTGGCGCCGTCACTGTCGGCTGATGAAATCGCTGATAATCTCCAGCACTTCCGGAGATATGGTCTCGCGGATTTCACCATACTCCGTCAGCTCGCCGGTGACGGAGTGCTGCATCGTGTGGTTGAGGCCCTCCATCCGCCTGATTTCCACATTTTTCACATTTTTTCTGAAAGCCTCGAGATTGGCGTCGGCGTTAACCTGCATATCCTTTGTGCCGTTTATGGCAAGCACCGGACACTTTATCTTTTTCAGCGCCCCGGTCGGATCGCAGCTCACAAGGCTGTCGAAATACCCGTTGCGGCTCTGCATATTCTGTCTAACAGATTCAAGAACCAGCGGCGGCACTTCGAGCGAGTTTTCGCGGCATATCGAGTCTATGTCAATCGGCGTCAACACTCCCGCGCTGTATTGCTTTCTGATTGTGTCAAACAGAATCCTCAGAAACTTGACAGACGCATCTTTCCTTGCGCCATCAATGCCGAATTTATCAAGAGCATGGATATTCTGGGCAATCAGCATCTCCTCGGCAGGCACAGCTACCCCGGCGAGACTGACGATAAAATCAGGCTTCTTCTCCGCGGCTATGAGTATGGCGAGCATACCGCCCTCGGAATGACCCAGTATACCCGCTTTTCCGAGCCCGGGCATCCCTCTGACAAACTTCAGGGCACTTTCGGCATCGGATTTGAAAGTAGGAATAGTGGCTTCAGAATAATTTCCCTTCGATGATGCCACACCGCGGTCGTCATATCTGAACGAAGCTATCCCCTGCCTTGCGAGCCAGTCGGCTATCACGGCGAAAGGGCGATGTTCAAATACTTCTTCGTCGCGGTTCTGAGGCCCGCTTCCGGTCACCATCACCACCACAGGCACACGCTTTCCGGCCGCCCCTTCGGGAATGACCAGCGTGCCGGCGAGCTCCGTGCCGTCAGCTGACCGGAACACCGTGTCCTTTTCAATATACGGGAATGGCGGCTTCGGGGTCTGCGGACGGCGCACATACACATCCTCCTCGGGCGTGAGCGTGAGAGGCAGATTGAAACCTCGTTGCGAGAAAGTGCCTTCGATTCTGCCATCTCCTATCCTGCCGCGGTAGGTGGCGCCTATCATCTTACATTCAAGACTCACACTGTCAGTCGAGCAGAAAAGCACCTCAAGGGGTATATCTTTGGCGTTTTGCTGCGGTGAATCCATCGTAGCCGCGGTCTTTCCGTCGGCCTCCTCACTGAAATTAAATACCAGCGGCATTTTGGCAAATCCCGTATTCAGATCGCCGCGCCACTTTCCGTCAAGAGCCATGCCGTCGGCAGGCACTCCGGCCATCGCCAGAAATGCGGATAGGAAACAATACACTGATTTCATAATGTAAAAATTGCCGTCTGTCTTGCAGCCGACAGCCAAAATTACAAAAATTTTCTTATCCGGTTGCTTGTCAGAACGTAAAATCAGCCCTTGCCGCAAGGCCGGAAGCGAAAATTCCGACTCCGCCCGTATGAGTGGCGCAAACCGGCCGACGACGCGGATTTGTACATTTCGTTAAAAAAGAGTAAATTTGCGCAGATTATCCCGGTAAAAAACGGACTAGGCAAAACACTGCGCCCCCGTCCAGTCCTCACTTGCAATATACATGCCAATCATACTATTTATTTACTTTAAACTGTAACATGAAAAAATTACTGCTACCATGCCTGGCTCTGCTGGGTTCGCTCTCTCTGTCAGCGCAGTATTCCCACACGATTAAAGCCGAAAAGCTTGACCGCGGAGTGCTCGCTGTGAAAGCTGACAACGGAGTGTTTGTATCGTGGCGTTCACTGGTCGGTGACGACCGGAAGCTCGCCTTTGACGTCTACCGCGACGGTGTGAAAATCAACACGACACCTCTCACCGGCGGCACAAACTTCACCGACCCCGAAGGCACCGCAGGCGCCCGCTATTCAGTGAAGGCTCTGCTCGACGGCAATGTAATCGACACCTCGGCCGAGACCGCAGCCTGGGAGACATTCTTCAAACGCATCCATCTCGACCGCCCGGAAGGAGGCACAAGCCCGGCAGGTGGTGCAAAGGAGCAACGCGACTACACCTATACTCCCGATGACGTGTCGGTAGGCGACGTAGACGGCGACGGCGAATGGGAACTGATAGTCAAATGGTTCCCGACAAACCAGGCCGACAACGGCGACCAGTTCCGCTACACCGGCAACACGATTCTAGACTGCTACAAGCTCGACGGTACCCGCCTCTGGCGCATCAATCTCGGACAGAATATCCGCTCCGGCAACCACTACACCCAGTTCATGGTCTATGACTTCGACGGCGACGGCAAGGCTGAACTTATCTGCAAGACAGCTCCCGGCACTATCGACGGCACAGGCAAAGCGGTGCTCCTCGGCGATGCGAAAGTGACCGACGACTACCGCAACCCGAGCAGCAGCAATACGGCAGGCGTGGTTATCAAGGGCCCGGAATATCTCACCGTGTTCAACGGTCAGACGGGCGCCGAAATCCACACCATCGACTATAATCCTCCCCGCAGCATCAAGACCATGGACAAGAGCGGCTGGGGCGATGCCAACGGCAACCGCTGCGAGCGCTATCTCGCAGGCGTGGCCTATCTCGAAGGCCAGAAGCCAAGCGCTATTTTCGTCCGCGGCTACTACACCCACTCATACGTGTGGGCCGTTGATTTCGACGGTCAGAAACTCACCGAAAAGTGGCTCCATACGTCCGACAAAGCAGGCCAAGGAATCTATGGCGAAGGCTCCCACTCGCTGACCGTGGGCGACGTTGACGGCGACGGTTTCGACGAAATCATCATCGGCGCAGGTGCGGTCGACCACGACGGTACCCTGCTCCACCGCACCGGTGCAGGCCACGGCGACGCCCTGCATCTCGGACAGTTCCTCCCCGACCGCGACGGGCTGCAGGTCTTCATGCCCCACGAGGAAAAATCGTCGAGCTACAAATGGGACACCACTCTCCGCGACGCCCGCACAGGGGAAATTCTCTATGGCAAGGTTCAGTCCGGCAACGATATAGGCCGCGGCCTCATCGCAAACATTTCATCGAAGCATCCGGGCTACGAATACTGGGCCGCAAGCGACAACACCGTGTATAACTACGGTGAGGCCGTAGGCACAAAACGCCCCTCGATAAACTTCCGCGTCTACTGGGACGGCGACCTGCTCGACGAGCTTCTCGACGGCACAACAATCACCAAGCCCAACGACGCGCTGACCTCAATCTCCACGCTCGTAAATTTCAGGCAATACGGCAACGCCGCCTCCTGCAACTCCACAAAGGCCACTCCCAACCTCCAGGCCGACCTCTTCGGCGACTGGCGCGAGGAAGTGATACTCCACGATGACAAAACCCAATCTGACCTGATTATATTTACCACCACAATTCCGACGGACTACAGGGTCAACACTCTCATGCAGGACCGTCAGTATCGCGTGGCTGTGGCATGGCAGAACGTGGCCTACAATCAGCCGCCTCACCTCAGCTACAATCTTGAGGAAGCCTTCAACACAAACGGCGCGGTTTCCGTGACCTCCGGCTCGCTCAACCAGGTCATCTACGCCGGCGACCCGATTCAGCCCGTAGAGTTCAAGGTGGTGCGCGCCACAGGTGTGAAAATCGAAGGTCTCCCCGAAGGTGTCAGCTACACATTCGACGCGTCGACCCTCACAGGCTCGATTTCCGGCACTCCCGCCGCAATCGGCGAATATGACTTCACAATCACCACCACAGGTGCGGCCGACGACGCCAACACAAGCGTAAGCGGCTCAATTAAGGTGCGTCAGAACACTTCCGTGGAGCTTATCGCCTACTATCCTTTCGACAAGGTCGGCGAGACAACTCCCAACCACATCCGCGGTGAGGCTATAGTCCACGGCACTCCCGCCACAACAGTGGAAGGCCGCAGAGGTATGGCCCTCAACCTCGACGGAAACAGCTACTACACCCAGAATGGTTACGATCTGATTGATTTCGGCGACAAGGCCTTCACAATTGAATTCTGGATGAACTCCACCGACGATGCCGCCTACATACTCCACAAAGGCGCCATCTCCTCTGCCAACGGCGGCAACTGGGTGGGCCTCGAATACAAGAACGGCGCTCTCCGCTTCGCTGTCGACGACGACAAGACAAAGAGCGAAGTGCAGTGGGCCGACGGCAAGAACTGCTTCGACGGCCAATGGCACCACATTGTCCTCGTGCGCGACGTGGTGGGCAAATCGCTTCAGATGTATGTCGACGGTGAGCTCAAAAACACCGCGGCCGACAATACCGGCGCCGTCAACTGCGCTGACCAGGCATTCGTAATCGGCAATGTCAACTTTGACTTCAACAATCCTTATGTCGGACTCCTCGACGAGCTTTCAATCTATCGCGGCGTGATGAGCGCATCGAAGGTCATGGAGCGCTTCCAGTCGAGCCTCGCCGACTACGCAGCCTACTTTCCGATGGATGAAATCGGCACCACAACCCCCAACCTCACCTATGGCGAGGCAACTGTAAGCGGCAACGGCTCAGCCATCTCCACCGAAGGACTGAAAGCCGGTGCGATAAGCTTTGACGGCAACTACTATCTCACCCAACCCGTCTACGACGCCATCAACATGGGCGAGAAGGACTTCACAATCGAGCTCTGGGCCCGCTCGACCGACGCCGACGGCTATCTCTTCTGCATCGGTACCCACAACACCACCAACGTCGAGGGCGGAACAGGCAACTGGATCGGCCTTGAGCGCAAAAACGGCTATCTGAGCTTCACCATCGACGACAATGTCACCAAGACCGACTGCAAGGACAGCAGCGCCGACGATGTGTTTGACGGCCAGTGGCACCACATAGCCTGCGTGCGCGATTTCGCGGCCAAGACCATGCGTCTCTACGTCGACGGCAAGGAGAGAGCTACCGCAAGCGCTGTCAAGACCAACGGCATCAACCTCTCGGCAACCGAACTCTTCTTCATCGGCGGTGACGACGAGTCGGGCAACCGCACATTCGACGGCGACATGGACGAACTGACCATCTATCCCAAGGCTCTCTCGGCCGAGCAGGTTGAGGAACACTACAATCTGCTCCGTCTCTCGGATATCGAAGAGATTGTGGCCGGTTCAGCCAACGCACGCTACACCGTGGTCGACGCCATGAGCGGTATCATCGTCCGCACAGCTGTCGGCACTGACCGCACAGACATCGTCGACGGTCTCAGCCGCGGCGTCTACATCCTCGTGGTCGAGGACGGCAAGACCGAGCGCTGCTTCAAGTTCGTGAAACGATAAACCGAATGTATCGGCCGGACCGACCTTAATTTTCCGGCACCTTTACAGACTGACATATCGGACAGGGACGTTTTTCCCGAAAAACGTCCCTGCCTTTATTTTTCCCTGTCCGTAAATATTACAATCCGCAGATATTATACTTTCCGTAAACGACTGCACTTCTGCTCTTCCGGAATCGACAAATACTCGCAGCCGAAAATAAAAAAACGTGCGAAGTTGCAAAGTGTGAAATAAAAATCGTAACTTTGTTTTTGTATTTTCAATAACAAAGTTAATAACTGATTCATCTGAAATCCATTTCAGTATTTCATCCGAAAAAAGCACACCCCCAACATAGCTATGTCATCACCCTATTCCCCTATCGACGAATCTTCATACACCGACACCGCTTTCGACGCCGAAGCCATGCTCAACGGACTCGACTCACGCAGCCATGACGATGACTCCCGCAGATATAGTAACCCGGAAGCAGGCATCCGCCCCGAATATGCCGGTGCTACCCCGAATCAGGCCGCAACGCCAGCAGGCAACCCCGCCGCAGCTGCTTCGGGTAACGCCCACGACATCCCCTACGAAGCACCGCAGACAGCGGCACCGCAGGCAGCACCGAAAGTCAGAAGGACCCCGACATCGCTCGGCCGCGCCTTCAACCTCATACGCGACTCCAGGACGGTAATGTTTATCGGCCTGGTATTCGTCGTACTTGCAGGCTATGCCCTCATCGTGACAATCTCCTATTTCGCACATATCGGGACCGACCAGAGCGCAATGCTCAACGATGACTTCGACCCCTCGATGATTCACAATGCCGGAGGACCCTTCGGCGCATGGATGGCCCATACCCTGCTCTACAACTGGCTCGGCATCGGCTCATTCATCCTGATATATTACCTCGGCGCCTGCGGACTCTCGATGCTCAAGGTCTACCGCCGCTCATTCTGGTCGCTGACCATGCGCTGCCTGCTCACTGCCATCTCCCTCTCAATAATCTGCGGCCTCGCCACCTACGAACTCGCCTCGCCGATTTACTGGGGCGGACGCCACGGTCATCTGCTCAACGAGCGCCTCATCACCTTCACCGGAATATGGGGCGCTCTCGGCCTCAGCATCATAATGGGCGGACTCGTGATAGTGCTCTATCTCGCGGAACTCAAACACATCATCTCTGTGGCGTCAGAAGGCATCGGAGCCTACCGTGCGCGTCAGGCCGAGCGCCGTGCGGAGCGCGAGCGCATCCGTGAAGCCGAAGCCGCCGAGCGTCGCCGCAAGGAAGCTGAGGAAGCCGCCGCACGCGAGGCTGAGGAGGCTGCACGTCGCGCCGAAGAAGAGAAACGCCGCGCCGAGGAAGAGGAAGTGCGCCGCCGCGAAGAAGCCGCACGAAAAGCCGAGGCAGAGCGCCTTGCCGCTGAAGCCCGCATGAACCCGACAGCACCTATGGCATCTGCCACAGCCACAGCAGCCGCAGCCGTGGCTGCAACTACTGCAAACAGCGCAGCCATGACAGCTCCAACCCCTCAGGCCGAAGCTGAAATCCCCGTGGCAGATTATGACAAACCCGTAGAAATCGCAGATTTCAACCGCGGTGACGACTCAGAAACCATAGCCGAGATACCCACCATGGTCGACGACGAGACATCGGATGCACCCGCTGTCAGCGACGAGGAGGACATCGCTCCCCTTTTTGCCGATGAAGCCACCGACGACAGCGAAGCCGAGGCCATCGACCCCGCCGAACTCTCGCTTTTCGGTCACTCGGCCGACAACGACAGCCCCGAAAACGTTCCCGTGGCTCAGGGCACTCCCGCACAGCGCACCGCCGCTCCCACGCCAGAGCAGGTTCTTGCAATGGAGCCCTACGACCCGCGCGCCGAGCTTTCAAACTTCAGATTCCCCGGAGTCGAACTTCTGCGTCCTGCCAAGGACAACGGCCCGAGTGTCGACATCCAGGAAATGGAGTTCAACAAACACCGCCTGACCGAGACACTCCGCACTTTCGGAGTCGAAATCTCCAAGATAGAGGCCACGATAGGCCCGACCGTAACCCTCTACGAGATTGTTCCCGCCGAGGGTGTCCGCACCCGCTCCATCAAGAGCCTTGGTGACGACCTCCAGCTCCAGCTCGCGGCCGAGGGTGTCCGCATCATCGCTCCAATCCCCGCAAAGGGTACAATCGGAATCGAGGTCCCCAACAAAGACCCGCAGGTAGTGTCGATGCGCTCCGTGCTTGACAGCGATATGTATCGCAACTCGAAGATGGAGCTTCCGATGGCTCTCGGCAAGACCATCTCCAACGAAATTTTCATGGCAGACCTCGCCAAGATGCCCCACCTGCTCGTGGCCGGTGCCACAGGTATGGGTAAATCGGTAGGCCTCAACGCCATCATCACCTCGCTGCTCTACAAGAAACACCCATCGGAACTGAAATTCGTGCTCATAGATCCGAAGCGCGTTGAGCTCAGCCTCTACCGCGAGCTCGAGCGCCACTATCTCGCCTCGCTCCCAGGCGAGGACGCCATCATCACCGACATGTCGAAGGTAGTGACCGTGCTCAACTCCCTCTGCATCGAGATGGACAACCGCCTCTCGCTGCTCGAACAGGCCGGCGCCCGAAACATCAAGGAATACAATGAAAAATTCCGCGCCCGCAAGCTCAATCCCGAAAAACACCGGTTCCTGCCTTATATAGTTCTTATAATCGACGAGTTCGCCGACCTCATTATCCGTCAGGGCAAGGAAATCGAGAATCCCGTGTCGCGTCTCGCAGCCGTAGCCCGCGCAGCAGGTATACACCTTATAATCGCTACACAGCGCCCGACGGTCAACGTAATCACCGGCGGTATCAAGCTCAATATCCCGGGCCGTATTGCCTTCCGCGTAATCCAGGGCAACGACTCCCGCACCATCCTCGATCAGCTCGGTGCAAACCAGCTCATAGGACGCGGCGACATGCTCTTCTCAATCAACGGCAAACTCGAGCGCGTGCAGTGTGCCTTCATCGACACCCCCGAGGTGACCGACATCTGCAAGTGCATCGGCTCGCAGGTAGGCTATCCTACCCCCTATGAGCTCCCCGAATACTCGCCAGAGGGTGAGCCCGGCAGCGTCGGCGCGGCCATAGGCGACCGCGACCCGCTCTTCGACGAGTGCGCCCGTCTCGTGGTTAGCACAGACACCGCCTCAACCTCCTCGCTACAGCGCCGCTACAACATCGGCTACAACCGCGCCGGCCGCATCATGGACCAGATGGAAGCCGCAGGCATCGTGGGTCCCTCGCAGGGTGGCAAACCCCGCCAGGTGCTCGTCGACGCCGTGACGCTCGAACATATTCTCGACAACAACTGATACCCTCTCCCCCACTTCTGTCACCTGTTTTCAGAATTACGAAAAAATGACACATTATTATAATACCGCATACCGCCGCGTGCTCGCCGCGATTCTCCTTCTGGCAGGGCTCTGCCTCCCCCTCGCAGCGGCGGAATCAGCCACCGCCATTCTCGACAAGGCCGCGGCTCAGGCCCGTAGCGCAAAATCACTCAAAGCCACCTACACCATCACTGCCGACGGCCACTCGCAAAGCGGCACACTCACCATAGCCGGTGACCGCTTCATCATCTCGTCGCCGCAGGTGTCATCGTGGTACGACGGCAAGACCCAGTGGACCTACTCTACGCATACCGGCGAGGTCAACATCACTGAACCCACACCCGAAGAGCTCCAGCAGGTCAACCCCTTCGCAATCATCAGCTCATTCCGCAAGCTCTACAAGGCAACGCTTCTCAAAGCGCCCGCAGGAGACCACAAAATCCGTCTGACGGCCAACAATCCCAAGACCGACATAAAAAGCGTGGTACTGACGTTAAACGCCAAGTCGCTCTACCCCACCAATATAGAGCTGACCATGAGCAACCGTCGCACAGTCACCATCAAAGTGACATCGGTCAGCGCCGGACTCGCGCTTCCGCTCTCCGACTTCCGCTTCGATCCGAAGAAGCATCCCGGAATCCCGGTTGTAGATCTCCGCTGAGATTTAAACCATTAACACCCGCAGGGTGTTAATGTAACTGGAACAGAAATAATCATAATCATCAATCGTACCAAAGCATAAACCACCATGTCAGAAATCAAAACCCGTTGCCTCATCATCGGTTCCGGCCCTGCCGGTTACACCGCGGCCATCTACGCCTCGCGTGCCAACATCAATCCTCTCGTAATAGAAGGACAGCAGCCGGGCGGACAGCTCACAATCACTACCGAGATTGAAAACTTCCCCGGTCAGCCCAACGGCACCACCGGTCCACAGCTCATGGACGACATCCGCGCACAGGCACTGAAATTCGGCGCCGACATCCGCTCCGGACTCGTCACCGAAGTCGACTTCTCGACACGTCCGTTCAAAGCCAAGACCAACAACGGTCTTGAAATCACAGCCAACTCCGTAATTATCTCCACCGGCGCCTCCGCCCGCTATCTCGGTCTGCCCGACGAGCAGAAATATTCGGGTCTCGGAGTATCGGCCTGCGCGACATGCGACGGATTCTTCTACCGCGGCAAGCGTGTGGCGGTTGTAGGCGGCGGCGACACAGCCTGCGAAGAGGCTCTTTATCTCAGCAATCTTGCATCAGACGTGTTCCTAATTGTCCGCAAGCCCCATCTCCGCGCATCGAAGGTGATGCAGCAGCGAGTGCTCAACAAGCCCAATATCAAGGTGCTTTTCAACACCAACACTACCGGTCTTTACGGCGAGGAATATCTCGAAGGCGCCCATCTCGTAGAGCATGTCGGCACAGCCAACGAGCAGCACTATGACCTTCCTCTCGACGGTTTCTTCCTCGCAATCGGCCATAACCCCAACACTGAGGTATTCCGCCAGTATATCGACTGCGACGCCGCAGGCTATATCAAAGTCAAGGGCGCAGGCACACAGACCAACGTTCCCGGCGTGTTTGCCGCAGGCGACGTAGCTGACCCCGTGTACCGTCAGGCAATTTCCGCCGCCGGTATGGGCTGCAAGGCCGCTCTCGATGTCGAGCGCTTCCTCAACGAAGAAGGATTATAAAACGAAATATCGGGTGGATTTTTGCTAATTTCCACCCTTGTGCGGTAGGGACGCTTTTTAAAGCGCCCACAGTCGGGCCCCGATAATTGGGCAGATGTGGACGTTTTGAAAAACGTCCCTGCTACAAATCAATTTAGCCATGCTGACTGACGGAACAATCACACTGCGGGCCCTCGAGCCCATCGACGTCGACACGCTCTACCACTGGGAGAATAACCCGGAGTTGTGGAGCGTGGGCGTGTCACTTGCCCCCTACTCGCGCAAGCAGCTGTGGGATTATGTAAATAACTATGACGGCGACATTTTCAGCGCAAAGCAGCTCCGCCTGATGATTGACCTAAATTCCGACTGCGATAACCCGGAAGGTACCGGCCGAGTCACCATCGGGACGCTCGATCTGTTTGACTTCGACGCTGCAAATTCGCGCTGCGGAGTGGGAATACTGATTTCCTCCCCCTATCAGCGGCAGGGCTACGGCCTGCGGGCGCTCGAACTGGCGGCGCGTTACTGCCGGGAGGTCTATTCGCTCCACCAGCTCCATTCGACTGTCGGAGCCGACAATGCGGCCTCGCGCGAATTATTTGAAAAGGCACGCTACACCATCAGCGGACGCCTCCGCTCCTGGCTCCGCCACGCCAACCGCTATACCGACGCCTACATCTATCAGAAATTCCTATAAATACCCTTTTGACTTGAATTTAAGACACAGTTCCTATGTCTACTTTTCTCATTGTAGACATAGGAACTGTGCCACTATTTCAAACCGGGAAAGGATTACCGGCGGATGGAGTCGGTAAAAAGGGTGCGGTTGAGAAGGGAGCGGCCGAGGGTGATTTCGTCGGTATATTCGATTTCGTTGCCGACGGAGACGCCGCGGGCAAGCTGCGTGATGCGGAGGTCGGCAAATTCGGCGAGACGGCGGAAAATGTAGAAGTTGGTGGTCTCACCCTCCATCGTGGCGCTGAGAGCAAGAATCACTTCCTTGACCCCCCCGGCGGCTACGCGCGCCACGAGCGAGTCAATCGACAGCTGGTCGGGGCCCACTCCGTCCATAGGCGAGATAACGCCCCCGAGGACATGGTAGACACCGGCGAACTGGCCCGTGTTTTCAAAACTCATCACATCCTTAACGCTCTCGACCACACAGACTGTGGAACGGTCGCGGCGCTGGTCAGCGCAGATGGGACAGACCTCCGTCTCGGAGATGTTGTGGCAGACCGAACAGTAGCGGATGCCACGGCGCATATTGATTATAGCCTCGCCGAGAGCTACTCCGGCCGATTCGTCGGTGCGGAGGATGTGGAGGGCCAGACGGAGCGCTGTCTTGCGGCCGATTCCCGGCAGACGCGACAGCTCCGTGACAGCTCCTTCGAGCAATTTTGAGGCAAATTCCTGTTGCATGAGAATAATTTTAATTCAAAATTACAAAAAATCCACCTTTAATGTGTAATTTTGCACTCTGAAATTTCAGACATAACAGAAAGAAATGGAAATAATTCGCACTATAGCTGAATTAAAAGCCAAGCTCGACGCAGCACGCGCCGAAGGCAGCATAGGGCTCGTCCCGACTATGGGAGCGCTCCATGCAGGACACCGTTCACTCATCGAGCGTGCCCGCAGAGAGAACGACACTGTGGTTGTGAGCGTTTTTGTCAACCCCACCCAGTTCAACAATCCTACTGACCTCGCCACATATCCCCGCACTGAGGAGGCCGACGCCGCCATGCTCCGTGAAGCAGGTGTGGACTACGCTTTCATACCCTCCGTCGAGGAAATCTATCCCGAACCCGACACCCGTGTGTTTGACCTCGGTCCGGTGGCCGAAGTGATGGAGGGCGCCATGCGTCCCGGCCATTTCAACGGCGTGGCGCAGATAGTAAGCAAACTTTTCGACTTCACCCGCCCCACCCGCGCCTATTTCGGCGAGAAGGATTTCCAGCAGATAGCCGTGATCCGCAGGATGGTCGAGCTCGAAGGCTTCGACCTCGAAATCGTAGACTGTCCCATCAAGCGCGAGGAGGACGGCCTGGCGATGAGCTCGCGCAACGTGCGTCTCACCCCCGAGCAGCGCGCCATAGCCCCCGCCATCCACAAGACCCTCGAAAGCAGCCTTGACTGGGCGCGTGACCATAGCGTAGAGGAAACCAAGCGCTATGTGACAGAAGAAATCAATTCCTTCCCCCAGATGGAGGTCGAATATTACGAGATTGTCGATGCCCGGACCATGCAGCCAATAGCCGACTGGTCGGAGACCGAGAGCGCGGTAGGCTGCGTGACAGTGTTCTGCGGCGACGTCCGTCTGATTGACAACATCAAATACCCCAAAAGGAAATGACCGTCGAACTTCTCAAGTGTAAGATACACCGTGTCACTGTCACCGAAGCCCGTTTGGACTACATCGGCAGCATCACAATCGACCAGGACCTCCTCGACGCCGCCGGAATCTTCCCCGGAGAACGTATATATATAGTAGACAACAACAATGGCGAGCGCTTCGACACCTACGTCATCCCCGGCGAAAGGGGTTCGGGCGTAATCTGTCTGAACGGCGCCGCAGCCCGCAAGGTGCAGGTGGGCGATGTGGTCATCCTGATGTGTTACGCACAGATGACCCCCGAAGAGGCCCGCAACCACAAGCCCGTGGTGCTCTTCCCCGACACCCGCACCAACCGTCTCCTGCCCGAATAATCCGGCGACAGGCGACAGACACCCCCTTCAATTACAAGTAAAAGTTTCTAACCCTCTATCCCCCCGCAATCCCAAGTGTTTGAGAATCTAAGCGAGAGACTTGAAAGAAGTTTCAAGATACTGAAAGGTGAAGGTAAAATCACCGAAATCAACGTAGCCGAAACCCTCAAGGATGTGCGCCGCGCACTGCTGGAGGCCGACGTCAACTTCAAGGTGGCAAAACAGTTTACCGACGAGGTAAAGGCTAAGGCCCTGGGCATGAATGTGATTAACGCCATCAAGCCCGGCGAACTCATGGTCAAGATTGTCCACGACGAACTCGCCCGCCTCATGGGTGGCGAGACCGCACAGGTCAACCTCTCGGGCAACCCGACCGTAATCCTCATGTCAGGTCTGCAAGGCTCCGGTAAGACAACCTTCTCCGGCAAACTCGCCCGCAAACTCAAATCGGAACAGGGAAAGCGCCCGTTGCTCGTGGCCTGCGACGTCTACCGTCCCGCCGCCATCGACCAGCTCAAGGTACTCGCCGAGCAGATTAGCGTGCCCGTCTACACTGAGGACGGCAACAAGAATCCGGTCGAAATCGCAGAAAACGCCATCCGCTACGCCAAGACCAACCATCACGACCTCGTCATCATCGACACCGCCGGCCGTCTGGCTGTCGACGAGCAGATGATGCAGGAAATCGCCGCCATCAAGAAGGCCGTAAAGCCTCAGGAGACACTCTTCGTGGTCGACTCGATGACCGGTCAGGACGCCGTCAACACCGCCAAGGAGTTCAACGACCGTCTCGACTTCGACGGCGTGGTGCTCACCAAGCTCGACGGCGATACCCGTGGCGGTGCGGCCCTCTCGATTCGCACAGTCGTGACCAAGCCTATCAAGTTCGTCGGTACGGGTGAGAAACTCGACGCGCTTGACCTCTTCCACCCCTCGCGTATGGCCGACCGTATCCTCGGCATGGGCGACATCGTGTCGCTCGTCGAGAAGGCCCAGAACGCCTACGACGAGAAGCAGGCCCGCGAACTCCAACGCAAAATTGCGAAGAACCAGTTCAACTTCAACGACTTCCTCCAGCAGATTCAGCAGATTCAGAAAATGGGCAATCTGAAGGAGCTTGCATCGATGATACCCGGTGTCGGCAAGGCAATCAAGGATATAGACATCGATGACAACGCCTTCAAGGGCATCGAGGCTATAATCCGCTCGATGACAGCCCAGGAGCGCGAACATCCCGAAATCCTCAACGGCAGCCGCCGCAAGCGCATAGCAAAGGGTTCGGGCACCGATATCCAGGAGGTCAACAGACTCATAAAGCAGTTTGATGACGCCCGCAAGATGATGAAGGCCGTGTCGGGCATCAAGAACCCGATGGCCATGATGCGTAACATGAAAGGAATGAGAAGATGACACTGATTGACGGAAAAAAGACAGCTGACGATATCAAGCGCGAAATCGCGGCGGAAGTAGAAGAAATGGTGGCACAGGGCAAACGCCGCCCCCACCTCGCGGCAATCCTCGTCGGTCACGACGGCGGTAGCGAGACATACGTGGCAAACAAGGTGAAGGCATGCGAAGCATGCGGCTTCCGCTCGACCCTCATCCGCTATGAGGACGACGTCACCGAGGAGAAGCTCCTCCAGACCATCAACGAGCTCAACAAGGACCCGGAGGTCGACGGTTTCATCGTCCAGCTTCCCCTCCCGCGCCACATCTCCGAACAGAAAATCATCGAGGCTATCGACTACCGCAAGGACGTCGACGGATTCCATCCGGTCAACGTGGGCCGCATGTCAATCGGTCTCCCTTGCTTCGTGTCGGCAACCCCCTCTGGCATCATGGAGCTTCTGAAGCGCTACGGTGTCAGCACCCGTGGCGCCAAGTGTGTGGTGCTCGGCCGCAGCAACATCGTCGGCAAGCCCGTAGCTACTCTGATGATGCAGAAGGCAGAGCCCGGCAATGCGACAGTGACTGTGCTCCACAGCGCATCCAACAATATCAAGGAGGCCTGCCGTGAGGCCGACATAATCATCGCTGCACTCGGCAAACCCGGCTTCGTCACCAAGGATATGGTGAAACCCGGAGCCACAATCATCGACGTAGGTACCACCCGCGTGCCCGACGCCACCCGCAAGAGCGGTTTCCGTCTGCGCGGCGACGTGGACTTCGAGAACGTGGCCGAGAAGTGTGCCTTCATCACCCCGGTTCCCGGCGGTGTAGGCCCGATGACCATCTGCTCACTCATGCGCAACACCCTCCTCGCAGCCAAGAAGGAGATTTACAAGTAAACCGATACATATTATTATATAATGTATGCAGGGCCATCGCTTGCGGTGGGTGGAGTTGAGGACACAGCCTCCGTGGGATGTGTCTGAAATTCTCAGCCGCCCCTGAAGCGATGGCCCTGCATACGGAATAGAAACCGAGCTATCCTACAGTGAGCCTCATTCCCGTCTTTCTGTCGTTGCTCTCGCTGCTGATTCCGCAGGACAGCGCCGAGATAGTGTTTGCCGGTGATGCCATGCAGCATCAGAGGCAGATTGACGCGGCCATGCAGCCCGACGGCTCACTCGACTACTCCCCCTATTTCGAATCGCTGCGCCCCTACATCTCTTCGGCTGATTTCGCGGTGGTGAATCTCGAGACACCGCTCGGTGGCGCTCCCTATTCGGGCTATCCGATGTTTTGCGCCCACGACAACTATGTCGACGCGCTGACTGGCGCCGGGTTCGACCTCATGCTCTCAGCCAACAACCATATTCTCGACCGCCACGACCGCGGAGTGCGCCGCACGATAAAGACTTTCGAGGAAAAGGGTGTGCCATATCTCGGAGTTTACCGCAACAAGGCCCACCGCGACTCTGTCCTGCCGATGATTCATGACATCAACGGCTTCCGGGTGGCGTTTCTGAACTATACCTACGGCACAAACGGCATCACAAAGCGCTCTGAAATCGAGATTGACTACATTGACCGCGCACTCATGGCCTCCGACATAAAAAAGGCGCGCGAAAGAGGAGCAGAAATCATAGCGGTGTGCATCCATTGGGGCGAGGAATACAAGCTGCTACCGAATCAGTCGCAGAAGAGTCTGGCGAAATTTCTCGCCGATCAGGGCGTGGAGCTGATTATCGGCGGTCATCCGCATGTGATTCAACCGATGGAGCTGAAAATCAATGAAAAGACGGGCAGGCCATGTTTCACGGTCTATTCATTAGGCAATTTCATATCGGCGATGCGCACCACCGACACGCGAGGTGGCGCGATGGCACGCGTGACGCTCGCACGCGACTTTTTCGGGCGCCCCTACGTCAAAGGAGCAAGCTACCGGCTTGTATTCACTCAGCCGTCGGTCGGCCGCGGTGATAATTTCCGGCTCTATCCTGCCGAAAGCGGAGAAATCCGTCCGGCAATGGAGACATTCCGCAAGAGCTTCATCCGCAACGCCACCGGCATCTTCGACCGCCACAATGTAAATGTCCCGAGGGATACTACAGCGATAATACCTTAATTTAATTACACTTAAACATTATATCATGAATAAACACAGACTTACATTGTCAGTCATCATTTTACTAATATCATCAATATTAACTTGGGGACAAGGTTTAATTAACTTTGACCTTAAACCGTCAGGCGTCTATAAAAGCCCTGATGGAAAAGATTTCATTGTGGTACCTTTCGATGGGAAATCATCACATCATATATTCCAAGAAATTATGATGAATGTTAATTCATTATATAAAAAACCTTCAGAAGTTGTAACTACTGTTGAAGATAAGTCAATAAAAATTTATGCCTATTCTAATGAGGTAATAAGAGCCCGAGTTTTAGGAATGAATTATAAATATGGTGGCTTTTTTCAATTAGAATTTAAAATTCGTGATGGACGCGTACGTGTGTCCGCTCCAGTTATGGATGAAGAAGTACAATGTACTAACACCGAAGCTTTAATAAATGGCAAATTTTCCAATCTTGCAAAACGACATTTCAAAAATGGGGTTATAAAAAATAATACCAGAAAAGAAGATTTGGCAGCCGTAACTGAGAAAATGAACATGTTAATTAATACGTTATTAAATTTAAATTTTATACAAGATACCAACGACGATTGGTAGAATCACATTGAAAGAATATTTTCTGCCATTTTTGCAGAGGGTTTTAACGTAATTTGTCAGTTTTTGAGATTGGCATTTTGTTTGCTGTATTGTTATAGTGTAGTTGGGCTATGTGTTCATACTCTTCATAAGCAATACAATTAAAATTTAAAATCATATACGATATGCAAAAAGGACAGATTGGAGTAACGACCGAAAACATCTTCCCGGTCATCAAAAAATTCCTCTATTCCGACCACGAAATCTTTCTCCGTGAACTCGTTTCAAACGCAATCGACGCCACACAGAAACTCAAAACCCTCGCATCATTCGGCGAATTCAAGGGCGAGCTCGGCGAGATGGCAGTCCGCGTCCGCATCGACAAGGAAGCCGGTACACTGACCGTGAGCGACCACGGCATAGGCATGACAGCCGACGACATCGACAAATATATCAATCAGATTGCCTTCTCGGGCGCTGAAGAATTTCTCAACAAATACAAGGATACAGCTAACGCCATCATCGGCCACTTCGGTCTCGGCTTCTACTCCGCCTTCATGGTGGCCAAGAAGGTCGAAATCCGCTCTCTCAGCTACAAGGAGGGCGCCGAAGCCGTGGCATGGACCTGCGACGGAAGCCCTGAATACATCATGGAGCCCACCGAGAAGGCCGAGCGCGGTACCGACATCATCCTCTATCTCGACGATGACAACAAGGAGTTTCTCGAGCAGGCCCGCATCGACACTCTGCTGAAAAAATACTGCCGCTTCCTCCCCGTGCCCGTAATCTCAGGCAAGGTGCAGGAGTGGAAAGACGGAAAGTATGTCGACACCGACAAGGACAATGTGGTCAACGACACCGAACCCACCTGGACCAAGAAACCATCCGAACTGACCGACGAAGATTACCGCAAATTCTACCGCGAGCTCTATCCCGGCCAGGAAGATCCGCTGTTCTGGATTCACCTCAACGTCGACTACCCCTTCACCCTCACCGGTATCCTCTTCTTCCCGAAAATCAAGAGCAATCTTGAAATCCGCAAGGACCGCATCCAGCTCTACTGCAATCAGGTGTTCGTGACCGATTCCGTGGAAGGTGTCGTACCAGAGTTCATGATGCTGCTCCAGGGCGTAATCGACTCACCCGACATCCCTCTGAACGTGTCGCGTTCATATCTCCAGAGCGACACCGCCGTGAAGAAGATTTCAGGCTACATCACCAAGAAAGTGGCCTCGCGTCTCGACGAACTCTTCAAGGAGAACCGTGCCGACTTCGAATCGAAGTGGGACGACATCAAGATTTTCATCGAATACGGTATGCTAACCGACGAGAAATTCTGCGACGCCGCCATGAAGTTCACCCTTCTCCGCGACACCGAAGGCAAGTATTTCACTCTCGATGAATACCGCACACTCGTCGAGGCATCGCAGACCGACAAGGACGGCAACGTGGTCTACATCTACTCCACCGACGTCACCGCACAATACAACTACATCCACGCCGCCAACGAGAAGGGCTACAACGTACTGCTCATGGACGGTCAGCTCGACGGACACTTCATCTCGATGCTTGAGACCAAGCTCGAAAAGACCCGCTTCGTGCGCGTCGACAGCGATGTGGCCGAGAAACTTATCCCGAAGGAGGGCGAGAAGGACAGCGGTCTGAATCCCGAGCAGATCTCGATGATGACCACCGTGTTCCACAGCCAGCTTCCCAAAGTGGAGAAAGCCGAATTCCTCGTGTCATTCGAGTCGCTTGACCCCGCCGCAAACCCGATTCTGATTACTCAGAACGAATATATGCGCCGTATGAAGGACATGGCAGCCACTCAGCCCGGCATGAGCTTCTATGCCGAGCTCCCCGACAGCTATAACCTCATCGTCAACACCTCGCAGCCTGTGGTAGTGAAGATTCTCGAAGAAGCTGAAAAGGCTCTCGGCGAGAAACTCGCCCCGCTCACCGCGTCAATCGACGCCGACAACAAAAAAATCACCGTCCTCCGCTCGGAAATCAAGGACAACAAGCCCACCGACGAGCAGGCGGCTGAGGAAAAGAGCCTGACCGAAAGCGTCGAGAAGGCCCGCAAGGAGAAAGAGGAAATCATCAGCAAGTATGCCGAAGAGAAACCGGTTGTCAAACAGGTAATCGACCTCGCCCTCCTCGCCAACGGTCTGCTCCGCGGACGTGACCTCAGCGAATTCATCAAACGTTCCGTCGAAATGCTCTAAGAGATTTCATAAAACGCAAAATCCCAAACCCAGCAATAAATACACACACTCTTCCGGCGGCCGCATCCCAATCCAGTGCGGCTGCCGGATTTTTTATGCAGAAGCCGGACTGTCGCCGTAAACAAAAAGCTATCTGTTAGACATATTTTAACCTGCATGTGCAGCAATCATGCACATGCGCAGCATTAAATTTGCAATGTCAACCACAGAACCGCCACACAATCATTCTCCCCCCTCCTCCGACTCACGACTCTCTTTCAACTCAAACTCTCTAAACTCACCAAACGCCATGAACTCCTCAGTCATCATCTCTCCCCGCGTCATAGACACCATCAATTCCCTCAAGCCCGTAGACCGCGCTCCGATAAGCAACGCACTCGGCATGGAATTTATCCTCGGACAGAATCCGGAAGGCACACTCACACCGATGCAAAGCATAATCTATGCGGTGATACGTTTCTATGTCACCCAGGACAGCGAGCGGCAGGCTCGTGAAGCCCGGGTATCATAAAAGGCCACCTCCGTGCGGGAAAACCTCCGCACATTATTTCAGAAAAGCCGGCTCCGACTCCACCGAGAAGCCCGAAAGAGCCGTCACTGCATAGGCCATCCCCGCAGGCACCGCTACTCCCGGCGTATAGCTCACACGCACGAGGTATTCGCCGCGGATTCCATCACCTTTATCATCCATTATATCTTCGGCCGACAGGTTGCGCGGATAGGCATAGACAGCATAGCGCGTGCGTCCCGAATATGCGTCCGGCGCCTGCCAGTCGAGCACACCGTTTTTTAGCGACACTCTGACTGGAGCCTGCGGGATGTCGCACTCGTCATAGCGGAGCTGCGGGCTCAGCGCCTTCGATGCGAAATATGAGCCCGAGAGCTCCCGCGCCAGTTTCGGGATGAAACGCGCGCTGTAGAGCACGGTGCCGGAATTGCCGTCGATGCTCGTCGCACGGTTGCTCTCCACCTGCCGGAGCAATTCGCTGCGCTGCACCTTGGAATCATTCTTGTCGAGCGGCGCGAGCGTCATGCTCGAATAGAAATGGCATCCGTAGAGGCTTGCTGCCTCGCTCCACCACTGCGCCAGAGGCTGATAGGGTGCCGTAGCGTGTGAGGTGGACCAGTAAATCTGCGGAGAGATGAAATCGACCGTGCGCTGATAGAGCCACGCAAGCGGATCGGAATAGATTTCATTATACTGCCAGTCGTCGGCCTTCACTTCCACCGGCTCCATGCCCCATTTCAGGGCCGAGGTGTGCGACTTTCCCGCCACGCCTGCCGGTGAAATGCCGAAGCGCACCTCAGGACGCGTGTCGGCAATCATGCAGTGTATGTCGGCCACAAACTTATGCACATTCGCACGGCGCCAGTCGCCGAAGCTCATCCAGGGCGATTCCTTCTGCCAGAGCTTATAGTCAGCCGCCTCCTTGGTCTCGGGGATGCGGTTGGGATAGAAATAGTCGTCGAAAACAAGCCCGTCGATGTCGTAGCCGGTAATAATCTCACGGCACACGTCGACGATATGGTCGCGCACTTCTGGGAGTCCGGGGTTGAACACAGTGTATTTGCCATAGGTCAGCAGCCATCCGCGCTCCTTCCACTGCCGGTCGGGAGCACTGTCGTAGTCCGACCCGGAGCTCCAGCGGAACGGATTGACCCAGGCGTAACATTCGAGCCCACGGCGGTGACACTCCTCGACCACGAATTTCAGAGGGTCCCAGCCCGGCGAGACACCGCGGCGACCCGAGACAAACGATGACCAGGGCTCAAGCGAGGACTGAAACATCACATCGCCCATGCCGCGAACCTGAAAAAAGACCGTGGTAAGATTCATCGCCTCGCAGCGGTCGAGCAGCTCCGTCATCTCCTCCATCTGACGCTGACGCACGCTCTGCGACGAGCCGCGCACCGCGGGCCAGTCTATGCCCCACACCGTAGCGACCCACACACCGCGCATCTCGCGCTTGGGCGAGGCGGCGCTCAGGGAGGTAAATGTTATTCCGAGAAAAGTGAGGATGAGGAGGAAACGTGAAAGGCGTATGAATGTTTTCATGAATCTTAGGCTCTTATTTGGCCACAAATTTACTCCATTTAATTGACAAAAACGGCCATCCGGCAAGTCAAAAACGGATTTTCATAAAATTATTTCATCCCGATAGCGGAAAATCGGCGGAAAAGAGTTAAATTTGCAAGTTGAAAAATCAATACTCCATAGACCACGTGATCATCAAAATGCGAAAATACTTAGTCATGCTCGCGGCCTCACTGCTCTTTGCTTCCTGCGGAGAATACCAGCGTGTGCTCAAAAGCCGCGATGCCGACTACAGGCTCGACTTTGCAAAAAGAGCCTTCGAACAGAAGAAATATACTCAGGCTGCGACTGTGCTTGAAGATGTCGTGACCCAGTTCAAAGGCTCGGAAAAGGCCGAGGACTCGCTCTATCTCCTTGCGCTCTCCAACTATGAGAACAAGGACTATCAGACATCGGGCCAGTATTTCAAGACCTACTACACACGCTTCCCCAAAGGCAAATACACCGAGCTCGCCCGCTTCTATGCAGGCTACGGCTACTATCTTGACTCGCCCGAACCCCAGCTCGACCAGTCCGGAACCATCGAGGCCATCAAGGAGCTCCAGTCGTTTCTCGACTACTTCCCCAAGAGCGACAAGGTGTCTATCGCACAGAACGCCATCTTCGAGCTTCAGGACAAACTGACTCTCAAGCAGCTTGAGAACGCCCAGCTCTACTACAACCTCGGCACCTATCTTGGAAACAACTACGAGAGCGCCGTTATCGTGGCCAAAAACGCCATCAAGGACTATCCCTATTCAAAATATAAGGAGGACCTCGAGCTTCTCATCCTCAAGGCACGCTATCAGGAGGCCCGCGAGAGCATTGAGGAAAAGAAAGCCGACCGCTTCCGCGAGGTAATCGACGAATACTACTCGTATATCAACAACTACCCTGACACTCCCAACCGCGAGGAGGCCGACAACATCTTCAAAATCGCCCAGCGCTACGTCAAGGACTGATTCCGGGCACCCCAAATAAAGAAACAATAAGTAAACCAAGAGATATAATGGACTACAAAAAGACCAACGCACCTCTCAACACCCAGACCCGCGACCTCATCAAAATGAGCGAGGACACCGGCAACGTCTATGAGACCGTATGTATCATCGCCAAGCGCGCCAACCAGATTGCAGGCGAGATGAAACATGACCTCGAAAAGAAACTCCAGGAATTCGCATCACTGAGCGACAACCTTGAGGAAATCTCGGAAAACCGAGAGCAGATTGAAATCTCACGCTTCTACGAGCGCCTCCCCAAACCCACCCTCATCGCCACTCAGGAATATCTCGACCACAAAATCCACTTCCGCAACCCCGCGAAAGACAATCTCAACCTCGACTGATTCCGCGCGCAGCCGAAATACGCAAAAACGGCTGTCACAGAAGAAAAAACCATCAAAATCGCGCGCTGGACTTGGAATTGTTAAATTAAATTCCTACCTTTGTGCGCTCTTTTTAGCAAACTATATATTTATTCTATCATTAATCACTTTAAACATCTGTATCAATGCACTTGAACTCTGATGAAAAAGTAGAAATCTTTGAGAAGTACGGTAAGGGCAAGACTGACACTGGCTCACCCGAAGCACAGATTGCATTATTCTCAGTCCGTATTGCTCATTTGACTGAACACCTCAAGTCAAATCACAAAGATTATACGACAGCACGAGCTCTTAAGGCTTTGGTAGGTAAGCGTCGTCGTCTGCTCGACTACCTCATCCGCAAGGATATCAACCGCTACCGTGCCATCATCGCCCAGAAGGAACTCGGTATCAGAAAGTAAGTTTCTCCCCGTCGGGAAAAATCTACTTGAAGATTACAAAAAGCAGCCTGCTCTCGGAGCCGGCTGCTTTCTTTATATCCTTTCGTATCATGAATAACCGGTTACACCGGGTTGCCGTCGGCCCGACTGCATTATGCCGCCCGGTCCGACAGTAGTATGGCCCATGACTGTCATTTCGGCACCCCTCTTGCAGATGCCTCTGAAATCCGCTATATTTGCAATCGGAAGTCCAAAGAATTTGCCATCAGAAACCAAATGAACCGCAACCTGCCCATATATAGACTCTATCACATCATACTGACAGCGCTCCTTCTGCTGTCGGCCGGGATGGTTCACGCCGAAAGCAGCCTGCTGTTTTCACGGATAAAGCTCGGAGAAGGTCGGGGACACAATGAAATCAGGTCGCTTGCGCGCCTGGACGACGGACGTATGGTTGTCGTGACTCCCGATGAAATCGGACTCTTTGACGGAGCCGGCTTCAACACATGGCCCCTCTTCCCGGAAAAGCTGCACGGCAGACTCAGGGGATACACGGGGCATACGCATATTTTCATAGACTCCGACTCCCTGCTGTGGACGAAGCATCTCGGGAATGTGTCGTGCTTCGACCTGCGCCATGAACGGCATCTGAAAGTTGACTCTATGCTCAGAACCCTGTTCCCGAAAACAAATGGCAATATTGAAGACCTCTTTGTCGACAAAAACGGGAAACCGTGGGCGCGCACTGGCGCAAGCATTACTGACGGAAGTGTAAGAGTTAAAATCAGCGCAGGGTCGGGAGAATTGCAGGACCTTGACTGCGACGGAAAGAGGTTATATCTATTTTTCAGCAGCGGGAACATGAAAGTCCACGACAAAGTAAGCGGAGAGAAGCTATACAACTCCGCGGCCTACCCTAAATCGAAGGCTAACAAATACAGTGCTACATCGCTCGTCGTCACCGACAGCCGAAACAATTATTACCAGCTGCGCACAGGCTCGAAAGGAGGTTTTTTCCGCTTCCGGACTGCCACACGCGAATGGGACATCATACTTGAGACGGACTACCGCCTCAACACCCTGTCCATAGCCGGCGACACCACGGCTCATGTGAGCTGTCCGCGCGGAATCTGGGAAATAGACCTGCGCGACGGTCGCAAACGGCATTACAGCCATGTGAGAACCGACCAGGGAAACATGCTCGCCACAGAAATAAGCACCATCCTTATCGAGAGCGAAGGTGGAACGTGGCTGGGGACACTTAACCGCGGCCTGCTTTATGCACACCCTGACGAATATACCCATCAGGTTATTGCGGTCGCGCCCGAAATCAATGCCGAACAGCTCAGACGCGGTTGCTTTATGGAAAACCGTAATGGTGAGATTATCTTCGGGACGGCATGACGCTTCTACCGCATAAACACCGATGGAAGTCCGACACTCGAAAGAATCCATCAAAGCCTGCAGGAATACAACATGACCGACTTCGGAAGCCGCGAAGCTTTTCCTGCCTCCGACGGCCGGGTCTGCTTCAAGGACAGCGACAGGATTTCAGTATTCATTCCCGGTCATGATGTGGAAAACGCGAGTGCAGCAGTGAGGCCGATACTGAGAGCCGTATATCTCAACGGCGAGAAAATCGAACCAGGGAAAAGCTATGGCAGAAGGACGGTGATGGAGCATCCGGCGGCACTCACCGGCTCGCTCCGGCTCAGCCACAATCAGAACTTCATCACACTGGAATATGCCATCCCCGACTACGGCCGCACACACCGCGCCTCTACCATCACATATTATCTCGAAGGAAATGACCCGCACCCGATGACTGCGGAAAGAATCGCCGACGGACAAAACCTCTTCAAGATACACTACACCAACCTCCGCCCGGGAAAATATGTCCTGACTGCGGCGCCATGGCCAAGTCTGCACAGCGGAAGCGTGGCAACCCTCCGGCTGACCATCGATTCACCCTGGTGGCGTACTCCGACGGCCTGTATCATATACCTCATCGTCGGTAGCGCCACGATTGTAGGCGCCTTCAGGGTCAATCTGAGTCACACGCGCAGGAAACTCGCACGCGAACACCGTGAAGAGATGCTTCTGCTGCGTATCCGCAACCTCATCGAGCAGTGTGAACGCTACGAAGCAGCCTCGCGCGGAGAAAACGAAGAGGAGTGCCGGATAAACCGCACAGCCGAGGAGGAAATGTCGGAGCCCGACAGAAAATTCTTACAAAAAGCCGTCGAGACAGTGGAGAAAAACATGAATCAGCCCGGTTACTCCGTCGAACAACTGAGTCGAGACCTCTGCATGGACCGCACGGGGCTTTATCGCAAACTTGTCGGACTGCTCGACAAATCGCCGAGCCTCTTCATCAGAAGTATCCGCCTGCGCCATGCCGCCACGATGCTCAGGGAGGACAGCGGAATGAGTGTCGGGAGAATTGCCGAACTGACCGGATTCAGCAGCGGAAGCTATTTCAGCAAATGCTTCACCGAGGAATTCGGTTGCAAACCCTCGGCCTACGCTGAAAAACACAGCGGAAACATGCGCCGTGAGCCCTGCGAAAGCGAAAAATCAACATAGCTGATGTTTGTTTCAACATGAGTGTTGTGTGGCAACACGCTAAATGACATAATTTTGCGACAGGAACAACACTTCACTCTTCCACAACAAAAACAACCATGTCATTCATCAACATTTCATCCGTAGCGCTCGCGGGAGCCATGAGCGGAGCCCTTGCAGCGCAGGCCGGAGAGGTCAGCAAGACCGCTTCGGGCGCCGAGTTCACCACGCAGGGCATGAACGTCAGCATCGAATTCTACACCCCGGAGATCGTCCGCGTACACAAGGTCCCGCAAGGAGCGGCAAATCACCGCGACAAGAGCCTCGTGGTAGTCAAGGAACCGGAAAAGACAGAGGTCTCTCTCGCAGAGAAGGATGGCCGGGTGACGCTGGCATCAACAGCTCTCACAGTGTCAGTCAACCCCGTCAGCGGAGCAATTGAATTCATCTCCCCTACGGGAAAAGCACTCCTCACTGATAAGGACTACGGCACTACCTTCGCCGACTACAACGATGCCGGGAAATCCTCATACCGAGTCACCTCATCATTCCTCCTTGACAGCTATGAGCCGATTTTCGGAATCGGACAGATTATGGACGGGAGGTTCAACCGGCGCAACTCATCGCATCATCTGCAAAACGAGAACATGTCTACATACTCTCCCTACTTCATGTCGCCCACAAAGGGCTATGCCGTCTACTGGGACAACTATTCGATTTCCGATATGGCTGATACCCCTCAGGGCATATCCTACACGGCTATCGGCGACTGCCTGGACTACTACTTCGTGTATGGAAGGACTCCTGACGGCATCATAGCCGACATGAGAGAACTTACGGGCAATGCACCTATGCTCCCCCTCTGGGCCTACGGATTCTTCCAGAGCAAAGAACGCTACGCCACGCAGGAGGAACTGCTCGACGTGTTGAAAAAATATCGCGAACTCAAAGTGCCGCTCGACTGCATGATTCAGGACTGGCGCTACTGGCCCGAATATGCGGGAACGGACAGCGCCTGGAACTCCCACAGTTTTGACACGCAGCGCTATCCCTCACCACGCAAATGGGCGGACGACATACATGCCCTAAACTCCAAGCTGCTGATTGTCGCATGGCCAGGATTCGGACCGAAAACCGACCAGTTCAAGGAACTCGACTCCAAAGGCCACCTCATTCCTTTCCACACCTGGCCCCCGAACAGCGGCGCGCAACCCTATGACGTGTTCAGCGACGAGGCACGCGATATCTACTGGAAATATCTCAACAACGGCATCTTCAGCGCAATCGGAAACGACGGCTGGTGGCTCGACTCGACCGAACCCGACCACATCGACCGCCAGGAAAGCGACTATGACCTTCCGACGGCCGACGGCTCATACCGCAGCCGCAAAAACGCCTATTCGCTCATGCACAACAAGGGGATAGCCTCGCATCAGAAAGAGATGTGTAAAGACAAGCGCGTGGTCATACTTACCCGCTCCGGATTCATCGGACAGCAGCGCTACGGCTCAAACACCTGGAGCGGCGACGTGCAGTCGACCTGGGACATGCTTGAAAAACAGATTCCTGCAGCCCTAAACTACACCCTAATGGGCATACCGAACTGGAACAGCGACATAGGCGGCTTCTTCGCCGGACGATGGAGAGATGCCGAAGGAAAAATGATGCCGGAATATAAGGAGCTTTACACGCGCTGGATGCAGTTTGGCGCCTTCTGTCCGATGATGCGTTCCCACGGCACAGAACTTCCGCGCGAGATATGGAACTTCGGAAGCCGCGGCGACAGGATCTACAATGCGCTTGAGAAAATCATCAGACTCCGCTACCGCCTCCTCCCCTACATTTACAGCACCTCGTTTGATGTCTCAGCCCACGACGGCACCTTCATGCGCCCGCTCCTCATGGATTTCACTGCTGACAGGGAGGTCTATGACCAAGGAGGAGAATACATGTTCGGTCGCTCGCTGCTCGTAGCCCCTGTAACCGCACCCGGCGCAAGCGACTGGAACGTCTATCTCCCTGCGGGAAGCGACTGGTGGAACTTCTGGACGAACCGCGAAGTGAAAGGGGGCCGCAGCGTCGACACTCCTGCTCCGCTCGACGTAATTCCGCTCTATGTCAGGGCAGGTTCCATTCTCCCCTTCGGTCCCGACGTGCAATATTCGACGGAAAAGTCATGGGACAATCTTGAAATCCGCATCTATCCCGGCGCCGACGGCAGTTTCACGCTCTATGAGGATGAAAACGACAACTACAACTATGAAAAGGGCCTCTATTCCACAATTGACTTCACCTGGGACAATTCCTCCCGCACATTAACAATCAGTAACCGGAATGGCGAATTCCCGGGCATGCTGAAAACCAGAAAATTCAACATAGTGCTCATTGACGCAGAGTCGGGGCCCGGTAATCTGCCGATGCGCCCGACAAAAACGGTGAAATACAATGGAAAAGGAATGAAAATCCGACTCCGGTAATTCCCGCTGTCACTCGATATCAACCGCGCAAAGCCATAGCTCCGTCTCGGCTTTGCGCGGCCGTGTTTCCGGAGGGAGGGTCACGGATGAAGTGAAACTCCGGATGAGTTTTTCGAGCCAGTTAACAAATAGTATTGATTTTTTCTTCAAATAGTGAGTATTTTTCACTAACTTTGCACTTTCAAAATTCAAAGTTTCCAAAATCAGTTCAGAATTTTATCACGATGTCTGACAACAAACGAATCAAGACCGCTCTCATTTCAGTCTTTTACAAGGACGGACTGGAAGAAATTTTGTCGCTGCTCCATGCCGACGGTGTTAAATTTCTCTCAACCGGAGGTACCCGCTCATTCATTGAAAGTTTAGGTTACGAATGTGACGCCGTAGAGGATCTCACAGGCTATCCCTCCATCCTCGGCGGACGTGTCAAGACTCTCCACCCGAAAGTGTTCGGCGGAATCCTCAACCGCCGCGACAACGAAGGTGACCGCGGCCAGATCGCACAATATGAAATTCCCGAAATCGACCTCGTCATCGTCGACCTCTATCCTTTCCGCGCCACAGTAGCTTCAGGCGCTCCCGAGGCCGACATCATCGAGAAAATCGACATAGGCGGCATCTCGCTCATCCGCGCGGCCGCCAAGAACTACAAGGACGTTGTCATTGTCGCTTCAAAGGCACAGTACAAGGCCCTCGCCGACACACTCAAGCGCAACGGCGCCGAGACATCGCTCGAAGAACGCCGCTGGTTCGCAGGTCAGGCTTTCGCAGTGTCGTCGGGCTATGACACCGATATTTATAACTACTTCGCATCGACCGAGCCCGAATCGCCCATCGAGAAGCAGGATGCGCTCCGCATAGCACTCGATGACGCCAAGACCATGCGCTACGGCGAAAACCCTCACCAGAAGGGCTACTTCTTCGGCGACTTCGACGCAATGTTCACCCAGCTCCACGGCAAGGAGATTTCCTACAACAATCTTCTCGACATCGACGCCGCCGTGTGTCTGATTTCAGAATTCACCGACCCGACATTCGCAATCCTCAAGCATAACAATGCCTGCGGTCTCGCCACCCGCCCCACTATCGCCGAGGCATGGAAAGACGCTCTCGCAGGTGACCCCGTCAGCGCTTTCGGCGGCGTGCTCATCACAAACGGCACTGTCAACGAGGCTGCAGCCGAGGAAATCAACAAGATTTTCTTCGAGGTAATCATAGCCCCCGCCTATACCGACGGCGCCCTTGAAATCCTCAAACAGAAGAAAAACCGCATCATCCTCGTCATCAAGAAGGCTCTCGACACAAAGCGCCAGTTCCGCTCGATACTCAACGGAGCTCTCGTGCAGGACCGCGACCTCAAGGTGGAGATAACCGAGGATCTCAAGCAGGTCAGCGAGAAAGCCGTGACACCCGAACAGGCCGCCGACCTCCTCTTCGCCAACAAAATTGTGAAGAACTCCAAGAGCAACGCCATCGTGCTCGCCAAGGGAGGCATGCTTCTTGCCAGCGGCGTAGGTCAGACCTCACGCGTCGATGCGCTCAAGCAGGCCATCGAAAAAGCTCACTCATTCGGTTTCGACCTCCACGGAGCTGTGATGGCCTCCGATGCCTTCTTCCCCTTCCCCGACTGCGTTGAAATCGCACACGAGGCAGGTGTGACAGCTGTAATCCACCCCGGAGGCTCAATCCGCGACCAGGAGAGCGTCGACTACTGCAATGCCCACGACATGGCAATGGTCATCACCGGCTTCCGCCACTTCAAACACTAATCTCCCCACCACGCGGGTGTTGCAGGACCTGCCGCCACAACCGGCCGGTTCTGCAACACCCACGCAACACATACAAACCTCAAATTCGTCAAATGGGATTATTTTCTTTCACCAAAGAAATCGCGATTGACCTCGGTACGGCCAACACGATTATCATACACAATGACAAAATCGTCATTGACGAGCCCTCGATAGTAGCACTCGAAAAGCGTACCGGCAAGCTCATAGCCGTGGGCCGCGAGGCGAAGCTCATGCAGGGCAAGGAAAACGACGGCATCGAGACTATCCGTCCGCTCCGCAAAGGAGTCATAGCCAACTTCAACGCCGCAGAGATGATGATCCGCGGCCTCATCAAGAAAGCAAGCTCGAAGAGCAACTGGTTCTCACCGTCGATGAAGATGGTGGTCGGCATACCTTCCGGCTCGACCGAAGTCGAAATCCGCGCCGTGCGCGACTCGTCGGAACATGCCGGCGGCCGCGACGTCTACATGATTTACGAGCCTATGGCCGCAGCTCTCGGTATCGGCATCGACGTGCTCGCCCCGCAGGGCAACATGATTGTCGACATAGGCGGCGGTACAACTGAAATCGCCGTAATCTCACTCGGCGGCATCGTGTCAAACAAGAGCATCCAGGTGGCAGGCGACGACCTTACCGACGACATCATGGAACACATGAGCCGCGTACACAACGTCAAGGTCGGCGAGCGCACCGCAGAGCAAATCAAGATTCACGTGGGCTCGGCGCTTACAGAACTCGAAAATCCGCCGGAAGATTTCATTGTCCACGGCCCGAACAAGATGACAGCGCTTCCCATGGAGGTGCCCGTGAGCTACCAGGAAATATCCCACTGCATCGAGAAATCAATCTCGCGCATCGAAGCCGCAGTGCTTCAGGCACTCGACGAGACTCCCCCGGAACTTTACTCGGACATTGTGATGAACGGAATCTTCCTCGCCGGCGGCGGCGCAATGCTCCGCGGTCTTGACAAGCGTCTGACCGACAAAATCGGCATCCAGTTCCACATCGCCGAGGATCCCCTCCTGGCCGTGGCCAAGGGTACGGGCGTGGCTCTCAAGAATATCGAGACATTCTCGTTCCTCATCCGCTGACAATCCATCACCCCACAGGGCGGCTCCACCTACAGGCAGACCGCCCTTCGCTAACTATGAGTTTCCACAAATAAATCCACTGCATTGAGCGAGCTTCTAAAGTTTTTCGTCAAATACAGTTCATGGTTCCTGTTCGTCATCTATCTGGTGGCGGGTTTCGCGCTGCTCTTTTCGCGCAACCCGTTTCAGCACCATGTATATCTTTCGTCGGCCAATATAGTAGCCTCCGGTGTCTACAGGACGACGAACAATGTGACGTCATACTTCTCGCTCCGCGACATAAATGAGGACCTCCAGCGCCGCAACTCGGACCTTGAGCTGGAAATCTATCGTCTCAAGAGCCAGATACGCGAGTACCAGCAGCAGATTTATTCCGACACCATGACCGTGGACTCCGCCCTCACGCGCTATCACTTCCTGATAGCCCACGTCATCAACAACTCCATCAACCGTTCACACAACTACATCACGATAGAGAAAGGACGGGCCGACGGCGTGGAGCCGGAGATGGGTGTGATTGACCAGAACGGCATAGTCGGCATAGTGAACGTGGTGACCGACCACACGGCACGCCTCATATCTGTACTGAACCCCTATCTGCGTCTCTCCTGCAAAATCAAGGGAGAGGATCAGGTAGGCTCACTGGTGTGGGACGGACGCGACCCGGGTGAGGCGATACTCGAAGAGCTCCCGAAGCATGCGAAATTCGTCAAGGGCGACACTGTGGTCACGAGCGGCTACTCCTCTGTGTTTCCCGAGGGAGTCCCCGTGGGCACAATCCTCTCCGGCGCACGCGACAGGGAGGACAATTTCTACACACTCCGCATCAAACTGTTCACGGACTTCTCGACCCTCTCGACTGTACGCGTGATACGCGACAACATGAAGGAGGAGCTTGTCACCGTGGAGAAGGAACTCGAAGTCAAAAACATCAATTAGCGCGCACAACAAACAACGATGAGCAAGACGACGCTTAAATTCATACTGCTCGGTGTCATCCTCGTGCTGGCGCAGGTGATAGTGTTCAACCACATCTGCCTGTTCAACGTGGCCGTCCCGATGGTGTTCATCTATGTCATACTGCGTCTGCCCATCACCCTCGCGCTCAACTGGCTGCTCACCATAGACTTCTTCCTCGGCCTGATTGTCGACATTTTCTCCGACACCTACGGCATGAACACCCTGGCATGTACAGTGCTTGCCATGTGCCGGCGCCCGATTCTGCGCCTCTACGTCCCGCGCGAAGAGGACCTCACCCGCCCCGAGCCATCGATGTATTCTCTCGGAACCGCAACGTATCTGAAGTATCTGCTGACGATGACGCTGCTCTACTGCTCCCTTATATTCTTAATCGAAGCATTTACATTTTTCAATCCCGTCCGTCTGCTGCTCCGCATAGTGTTCAGCACCATCCTCTCAATGGCGATAATGGTGGGAATTGACAGTTTCATGACACCCCGAAGTGAGAAAAGACTATAATCTCGAAAAACGGCGCTACGTCATAGGCGGTTTCATCGTGATTATCGCACTGATTTATATCTGCCGCCTTGTCAGCCTACAGGTTTTCGACTCAAAATATAAAGAATACGCCGATTCCAACGCCTTTCTCAGAAAAGCGGTCTATCCCTCGCGCGGCATAATCTATGACCGCGACGGAAGGCTTGTGGTCTATAATCAGCCGGCCTACGATGTGATGATGATTCCGCGCGACGTCAAGGAGTTCGACACCCTCGACTTCTGCCAGGCGCTCAACATCACGCCTGATGACCTGCGGAAACGCATCGTCGACATGAAGGATAAGCGGCGCAATCCGGGCTATTCTTCATATTCACCCCAGAGGCTGCTCACTCACCTGACGGCCGGGGAATACGGGCGCCTTCAGGAAAAGCTCTACCGTTTTCCGGGTTTCTACATACAGAAACGAATCCTGCGCGAATACAACTACAAGACGGCAGCCAATGTGCTCGGCAACGTGCGTGAGGTGTCGCAGAAAGATATTGACAAGGACGCCTACTACATGCCGGGCGACTATATAGGCGACATCGGAATCGAGCACACCTACGAGGAATTTCTCCGCGGCACAAAGGGAGCCGAGGTGCTGATGCGCGACGCTCTCGGGCGCATACAGGGCAGATATGAAGACGGAGCCCTCGACAGAGACGCCGTGGCCGGAAAAAACATCAAGCTCTCGCTCAACATCGAGCTCCAGCAGTATGCCGAATCGCTGATGATGAACAAGAAAGGGGCTGTGGTGGCCATCGAGCCAGCCACCGGCGAGATACTATGTCTCGTTTCGGCGCCATCCTACGACCCCAGCCTGCTCATAGGCCGAGAGCGCGGCAACAACTACAACAAAATGATGCGTGACCCGGACAAACCGCTCTTCAACCGCGCAATCCAGGCCACATATCCTCCCGGCTCGACCTTCAAGCCCACCCAGGGGCTGATACTTCTCGAAGAGGGCATCATCACCACCGGCACCATGTTTCCCTGTTATCACGGATTCATCTCCGGCGGCCTCCGCGTAGGCTGTCACGGCCATGGCTCCCCCCTGCCCCTCAAACCGGCCCTGCAGACCTCCTGCAACGCATATTTCTGCTGGGGATTCAAGGCCATGATTGACAAGAGAGGCAAATACGGAAGCTCGGCCAACGCCTTTGACATCTGGAAAAAGCACATGGTTTCAATGGGCTACGGCTATAAACTCGGCATAGACCTCCCGGGTGAGTACCGCGGCTTCATCCCCAACGTGGATTTCTACAACAAATGGTATGGCGCAGGCCACTGGAGCGCCAACACCATCATTTCGGTGTCAATCGGACAGGGCGAAATCCTTGCAACACCACTGCAGATTGCCAATCTGTGTGCCACGATAGCCAACCGCGGCCACTATATCACACCTCACGTGGTCAAGGAAATCCAGGACACGATTGTGCCCGCGGAGTATCTTGAGAAACATACCCCCACAATCGCCTCTCACTGGTACAACGATATTGCCGAGGGGATGCGCATGGCGGTGACCGGCGGTACGTGCCGCCTGGCCAACCTCGCCGACATCGAGGTGTGCGGCAAGACGGGAACCGCCCAGAATCCCCATGGCCGCGACCACTCGGCGTTCATGGGCTTCGCTCCATACCACGACCCGAAAATCGCGATAGCCGTCTATGTTGAGAACGCCGGTTTCGGCGCCACATTCGGCGTCCCCATCGGCTCGCTCGTCATGGAACGCTACCTGCGCGGATATATCCCGCCGGAAAGGAAATATCTCGAAGAAAGGATGCTCCAGTCAAACACCATACAGTTTGCCGGTACAAAAAAGCATTAGAGTCTGCCGATAGCTCCAGACTTCCTCAGAGTCATAAATCATAAAAAGCGACAGAAAAGTGCAACAAGAAAAAAGCGGTTCAGTCCTAAAGCACGTCGACTGGTTCACGGTCATACTCTACATCATCCTCGTGATGGCGGGAATGGTGAGCATCTATGCCGCCAGCTATGACTTCGACCACGCCAACATGTTGAGTTTCAACGAATTTTCCGGGAAACAATTCAGATGGATAGGTCTTTCGCTCCTTCTCGGCCTTGTGCTGCTGCTGATTGACGTCAGGGTCTACGAAAACTATGCCTATGTCATCTACGGGGCAGTGCTCTTGTTGCTGCTCGTCACGATATTCATAGCGCCCGACATCAAAGGCTCGCGCTCATGGCTTGTCATCGGCCCGATGAGCCTCCAGCCTGCGGAGTTCGGCAAGTCGGCCACAGCGTTGTGTCTTGCCAAACTATTCTCAAGCTACAATTTCACCCTCAACGCCTCACGCAAGAACTATATGCTTGCGCTGATGATAATTTTCCTCCCCGTAATCCTGATTCTCGGGCAGAAGGAGACCGGTTCAGCGCTTGTCTACCTCTCGCTGTTTTTCGTGCTCTACCGCGAGGGCATGAGCGGACTGGTGCTGCTGGCGGCGGTCTGTGCGGTGACATTCTTCGTGGTGGCCGTGAAATTCACCGGCACCCTGCTGCTCGGTATTCCGGCAGGCCAGGCGGCGGTGTTCATCATGATAATGGTGCTGATAGTGGCCATGCTCGCCATCTACTGTAAGGAGTTTGAGGCGGCGCGCAATGTCCTGCTGTGGTTTCTCGGCACGGGAGCGCTCGTCACCCTTATTAAAATCCTGAACGTGCCGGTTCCTGGCACAATATTTTTCCTCACGGTCATCATGGCGGCTCTCGCCTACTGCGTCCTGCTCATGTTCAAGACAAAGGCCCGTAAACTGGTGATAACAGTCGGCGCGGCAATGGCGGCGGTGGTCTTTCTGTTTTCCGTCAACTACGCCTTCACTTCAATCCTCCAGCCCCACCAGCAGATGCGTATCAAAGTGGCGCTCGGCATGGAGGAGGACCTGCGCGGCGCGGGTTACAATGTCAACCAGTCAAAAATAGCCATCGGATCAGGCGGAATCTGGGGCAAGGGCTTCCTCAACGGCACACAGACAAAGCTGAAATATGTCCCAGAGCAGCACACTGACTTCATATTCTGCACTGTGGGCGAGGAAGAGGGACTCATCGGCTCGGCAGGCGTGATAGTACTCTTCCTGATACTGATATTGCGCATCATCAACATAGCCGAGCGACAGCCGACGGTGTTCGGCCGCGTCTATGCCTATTGCGTCGCCAGCTATCTGATATTCCACATAGCCATCAACATCGGGATGGTCATAGGACTATGTCCCGTAATCGGTATCCCGTTGCCGTTTTTCAGCTACGGAGGCTCCTCGCTGTGGGGCTTCACCTTCCTGCTGTTCATACTCCTGCGCATCGACGCATCGAGACGTGAACGCTCGTTCTGATTCAACCAACCAAATCTTGCATCATGGGAAAATATAATTTCGACAAAGTGATTGACCGGCGCGGCACCGGTGCCATAAAGTTCGAAGCACTTGAAACTATGTTCGGCGACGCCGACCTACTGCCGCTCTGGGTCGCCGACATGGATTTTGAAACTCCTGAATTTATCACGGAAGCCCTCAGGCGCAGACTCGACCACTCGCTCTTCGGCTACACGGTAGAACCGGCCGATTACCGCCCCACAATCGTAAAATGGATTGCCGACCACCACGGCTGGGACATCAGAAGCGAATGGATGGCCTATATTCCGGGCATTGTCAAGGGCATCGGAATGGCAATCAACGTTTTTGTCGGAGAGGACGAAAAAGTCATCATACAGCCCCCGGTTTATCATCCCTTCCGCCTCACTCCCGAGGGAAACAAGCGAAAAGTGGTGTTCAATCCGCTCATAGAAAACACCGACGGGACATACAGCATGGATTTCGACAATCTCGCCGAGGTTGCCGACGAAAAATGCCGACTTCTCATCCTCTCGAATCCCCACAATCCGGGAGGAATCGTGTGGGACCGCGAGACTCTGCAACGCCTGGCGAAATTCTGCCACGAGAGAGGAATCATAGTCATTTCCGACGAAATCCACTGCGACATGGCGCTCTACGGCCATAAGCATATACCATTCGCATCGGTCTCGGACGAAGCGGCCGCGTGCAGCATCACATTCGGAGCGCCGTCAAAGACGTTCAACATAGCCGGAATCGTGAGCTCATACGCAATCGTGCCCGACAAGAAACTGCGTGACCGCTTTTTCAGTTGGCTTACCGCCAATGAGTTCGACGCGCCCACCATGTTCGCCACAATCGCCACCACAGCGGCGTTTAAAGAGGGTGAGGAATGGCGCCGGGAAATGCTCGAATATGTCCAGGGAAATATAGACTATGTGATTGAATACTGTGCGGAGCATATCCCGCAGATCAAACCGAGAAGGCCGCAGGCCTCCTTCCTGATATGGCTCGACTGCCGCGGACTCGGACTCAGCCACGATGCTCTGATTGAGCTTTTCGTCAAGAAAGCCCGTCTTGCGCTTAACGACGGTGAGATGTTCGGCCCCGGCGGAGAGGGATTTATGCGACTGAACATAGCCTCGCCCCGCTCCGTAATCCGTCAGGCACTCGAACAGCTGAAAGAGGCCATAGACTAAGCGCAACCCACATCAGATATATCACAGACATCAATTAGATGCAAAAAATAGTAGCGAGCCGTCCGGTCAATGCCGGATGGCTCGCTGATTGTCTGTGGGACTTCCCGAATGTCAGGCCGGAAATTTATTTCACGAGGACTTTCGATACCTCGGTACCCTGACGACGGATGAAGATACCGTTGGCTGGATTCTCGACGCGGACGCCCTGAAGGTTGAAGTATTCGACAGGAGCATTGTTTTCGATGACAACGTCCACAATGCCTGACTTCTCGAATTCAGCCTCGGCAGTCTTGAGAGTCTCGATAGCGCGGGTGATTTCAAAGTCGAAATATGCAGTGTCATAAACGCTTTGGGCAGCGGCGATGGAAGCGCGGAGGAGTTCGGCAGCCTCGCTTGTATCTGTACCTGCAAGACCGCTGGCCTTGTTGATTTCAGCAAGGAGCTCGGCTTTTACTGCGGAAATATCTGCTGGTTCGAACTTGGTGAGGAATTTCTCGGCTCCGGTCTGGAACTGTGCCTGCTGGGTGTAGGCTCCGATGGTGAAGTCGGCATTTGCGGCATCCTTGAACTCAGGATTAGTTTCGAGGATACGGCCATTGTCGTAGGTCTTCTCGGATTCGGCAAGACACTCGCCGTCGTTGAAGTATGTGTTAAGGTTGAACAGCTTGGGAGCATTGTTGCCGAAACGTCCACCGGCCATACGACGGATTATATCCTTCCCACAGTCAAACCAGATGTTTTTCTGAACATCGAACTTTATATAATTCTGTCCGGCAATGGCAGAATAGTTACCCCACTGACCATCTGATTTGAGAAGGTTGTAGAAAGTATTGTCGAGATAAGTCATGGTCTGGAATTCGGTGTTCTTGTCAAAACCATAGCGGTCAAGACGAGCGCTGTTGTTGTAGCGGATGAAGTATTTGGCTACTTCACCATTGCCGTAAATAACGGAGTTTTTGATTGTGACATCCTTGGCGCCACCAGCCTTGAAGGAAACGAGAGCCTCGTTTTCGACTGCTGTCGTGGCAAGAGCGAGAGTCGAATTTTCAATCTTTAAATCCACGACACAATATTTGGTGTTGTTGTCGTAGAAAATCGAATTTTTAAGACCGTTGACGGTCACGCCACTGATGGTCACGGCATCGATACGATAATAGTCATTCAACAGCTCCACCGACGGAGTAGTGCTCATAAGGATGAAAGGAGTTTCGAGGGCGGAAGCGTCGATGGTGGCGCCGTTGCCGTTGATGACGAGACCGGCGGCAGGCTCAAGCGAACCGCTGACTGTGTAGGATGCGCCTTCGGCAAGATTGATTGTGATTGTGCCGACCGCCTCGGAAGAGCCTTTGGCATCGGCGACGGCGGCTGTGATGTCACTGCCCGCTGCGGGAGTCACGGTTATGCCGTCGGCTGCGGAAACACCGCTGGCTGCGGTCAGAAAAAACGCGCTGAAAAGGAGTAAAGATTTTTGTCTCATGAATTAAAAAGGTAAGTTAAAACGTTATGATATTAATAATTTAGCAGAATCACTCTGCCGCCGACAAAGATACATATTATTTATGAAACCAAAGGCAAATCCATACCAATAAAAATGCGTCATGGTAAATACAATAAGTAAACCGGAGCAATGGAATGAAAAACGCATAAATAGACAGCGGGAGGCAGAATCCGCTTCGGGAACCCGTCAAAAAATATTTTAAAATATCCCCGCCGGATATTCTGCGTATATGAAAAAATTTGACTAACTTTGCACGCAATAAATTTTAATCATTATATGTCATTTATTGCTGATCGAGTAAAAATGGACGGACTCACTTTTGATGATGTCCTCCTTATTCCGGCTTATTCGGAAGTTCTTCCCCGCGAAGTTAACCTTAGCACCCGATTTTCCCGCAACATCACTCTGAACGTCCCCCTCGTCTCTGCCGCCATGGACACAGTGACCGAGGCTGCTTTGGCTATTGCCATCGCGCGTGAAGGTGGTATCGGTGTAATCCACAAGAACATGTCGATTGCAGAACAGGCCCGTCAGGTCCATGCAGTGAAAAGAGCTGAAAACGGCATGATTTATGACCCCGTCACAATCAAGAGAGGAAGCACCGTGGCCGATGCTCTGAACATGATGCGTGAGTATCATATCGGCGGTATCCCCGTGGTCGACGAAGACCGCAAACTTGTGGGTATTGTCACCAACCGCGACCTCCGTTTCGAGCAGAATCCGATGCGTCTGATTGATGATGTGATGACCAAAGAGAATCTTATCGTCACCAACCAGTCGACCAACCTCGAGGAAGCAGCTCAGATTCTCCAGCAGCACAAGATTGAAAAGCTCCCGGTAGTCGATTCCGACAACCGTCTTGTAGGACTTGTGACATACAAGGACATTACCAAAGCCAAGGACAAACCATTTGCCTGCAAGGACAAACTCGGACGTCTGCGTGTGGCTGCCGGTGTCGGCGTGACAGCTGACTCGATGGAGCGTGTCGACGCACTTGTCGAAGCCGGTGTCGACGCTATCGTAATCGATACAGCCCACGGTCATTCCAAGGGTGTGGTCGGCGTGCTGACAGCAGTAAAGAAAAAATATCCCCACATAGATGTGGTTGTCGGCAATATCGCAACAGGCGAGGCTGCGAAATATCTCGTCAAACATGGCGCCGACGGCGTTAAGGTGGGCATCGGCCCGGGCTCAATCTGCACAACCCGCATTATCGCAGGCGTAGGTGTGCCCCAGCTCAGTGCCGTCTATGACGTGGCCAAGGCGCTCAAGGGCACAGGCGTGCCTCTGATTGCAGACGGCGGTATCCGCTATTCCGGCGACATCGTCAAGGCACTCGCAGCAGGCGCCTATTCAGTGATGCTCGGCGGTATGCTCGCAGGTGTCGAGGAATCCCCCGGCGACACAATCATCTACAACGGGCGTAAATACAAATCATATCGCGGCATGGGTTCGCTCGAAGCTATGGAAAAGGGTTCGAAAGACCGCTACTTCCAGGCCAACGAGACCGACGCGAAGAAACTCGTTCCCGAAGGTATCGCTGCCCGTGTGCCCTACAAGGGTCTGCTTTATGAGGTGGTCTATCAGATGCTGGGCGGTCTCCGCGCAGGCATGGGCTACTGCGGCGCTCCCGACATCGAGCATCTCCACGAGGCCAAATTCACCCGCATCACCAATGCTGGTGTGGCCGAGAGCCATCCCCACGATGTCGCCATCACTTCGGAAGCCCCCAACTACAGCGCTTCGGCAAGATAAGAAACGCACTGACCGGTCTGCCTGTCATTCCGATAAAGACACAGAAAGAGCATTGCGGCCATAGGGCGGCAGTGCTCTTTCCGTATATAGAAGTATCCGGAAGTTGGACTCACGTTATTCGGAGCGAATATGCAATAAAGCGCGTATCGTTCCGTTAAATAATTGAAGCAAGAACCATAATGGTCAGCAACCAATCACTCATGAAAAAAAAAACCATCCTATTGTCAGCTCTTCCGGCACTGGCTATCCTCACGGCTACGGCCGCCAAAAACAATGATCCCGTCGTGATGAACATAGCCGGAAAAGATATCCACAAGAGCGAATTCGAGTACCTATATCAGAAAAACAATCTTCAGCAACTCGCACCTCAGACCCTCGACGAATATGTCGACATGTTTGTGGTATATAAACTGAAAATAGCAGAAGCCGAGGCTGAGGGACTGCATCAGACTGAGGATTTCCGCAAGGAGTTCGAGGGATATTGCGTGGAACTCTCAAAACCGTATATGACCGATTCGCTTGTCACCAAACGACTTATCGACGAAGCCTACGGGCGCCTGGCCACTTCACGCCTCGTGAGCCACATCATGCTCCCCGCGGGCTCGACATACGCCGAACACAATGCCAACCGCCTGCGTCTCGACAGCATCCGCAACGCCATAGTCAATGGCGGAGCCGATTTCGGAGAAATGGCTGTGAAATATTCGTCGGACCGCTCGGCGCTCCGCAACAAGGGCTCGATGGGATATATCAATGCCAACAGATTCCCCTACCCCTTTGAATATGCCGCCTACAACACGCCTGTCGGAGATATTTCGCAGGTCATCGACGATGCGCCCTATGGATTCCATATTATTAAGGTGGAGGCGGAACGTCAGAATCCCGGCAAGGTGGAGGCCCGTCATATCCTGAAACTGACCCGCGGACTCTCACCCGAGGAGGCGGCAAAAAAGAAAGCACAAATTGATTCCATCCACACACTGCTCCTCAACGGTGCGGATTTCGACGCCGTGGCACGTGCTGAAAGCGAGGACCCCGGCTCTGCGGCCAACGGCGGCAAACTCGGTTTCTTCGGTCCGGGCGAAATGGTGAAGGAATTTGAGGATGCAGCGTTCAGCCTGAAAGACGGCGAGATTTCGGCTCCTTTCGAGACGACATACGGCTACCATATCGTACAGACGCTGTCTCACCGCGGCATAGGCTCAATAGATGAGGAACGTCCCGCTATCCAGGCCGCCATCCAGCGCGACATGCGTGCCACAATGCCTGAAAAGGAGCGGCTGGCGCAGCTCCGCAGCCAGTTTGATGTCAAGGTCGATTCGACGGCCCTGACTGAGATAATGAAAGCGATGGCAGGAACAGCCAATGCAAAAACTGCTTTCGAGACCGCAGCGGCCATGAACGCGACTGTGGCAAGTGTGAGCGGAAAGAAAATCAGTCCAGCGGATGTCTGCAATTCGATTCCGGAAAATGTACGCGGAGGAGCAAACGACGCCTTCACTGTGTTTAACTCCGGTCTGAACCAGCTCCTCGACGACGAAACCACTCTCGCCGCACGCACGCAGCTCCTGAACGACAATCCCGACTACCGCAATCTCGTAAACGAATATCGCGACGGCATACTGCTTTTCGAAATCAGCAACCGCAATGTGTGGGAGCGCTCCACGAGCGACACCGAGGGGCTGAAGAACTACTTCGAGGCCAACCGCAAAAGCTATAGTTGGGACAAGCCCCACTATAAAGGCTATGTGATTTTTGCAACGTCGGATTCTGTGGCCAATGCCGCACAAAACTATCTCGCCGACGCCAAGCTCGACAACGACTCTCTGATAGCGCGTCTGCGCGACAAGTTCGACCGCGACATCAAGGTTGAGAGAGTAGTGACCGCGCAAGGTGAGAACGCGATTGTCGACAATGTGGCTTTCAACGGCTCTCGCCCCGAGGCTCCCGGCAGATGGGAGGCGTGGTTTGCCTACGAGGGACGCGTAATTGACGCGCCCGAGGAAGCATCTGACGTGAAAGGCGCCGTCACAAGCGACTATCAGCAGGAACTTGAACGCAATTGGGTCAACACCCTCCACAAAAAGTATAAGGTAAAAATCAACCGCAAAGCACTGAAAAACTGCACAGGTAAATAAACCAGTCCACCCATAAAAATAAAGTAATCCCCTCGGCTGAACTGACAGATGGCAGCCGAGGGGATTACTTTTTTCTTTCTGTTTTTCGATTTATTCCTGTGTCCGACTGAGCCATTTCACTTCAGAGACATGCGGATATATGGAATCCAGCGGGGGAAGCGAGCAGTAATCGCCATAGATTTTTTCAAGATAATGTTCGGCGTTGACGGGTACCGGCAAAAGTGTGTCCTCGAATTTCGCAAGCCTCGTTGACGCGATGTCCTCAAGAAAACGGGGTTTGCTGTAGGATGTGCCGGGAAGATGGCGGTATCTGTTGCCATGACCGATACGGCCTATGGCTGAAAGAATCCTGAATATGCCGTTTGTCACAAACATTCTGGAAAAACCGAGCACCCGGCGCCGCAGTGAGTCGTTCCGGATGTATTGCGCACGGTATAGAAAAAGGCCCTGAATTTTGCAACACATCCTGTAAAGCAGACAGGAAGAGCTCGGGCGCAGAGCAAATACATCTATGTACACGCCACGATACCTGTAGGTAGTGTCAAGGAACGGATCCTCACTTATTTCGGTGTTGACATCTCGGATTTTTGCAAAGGGCTGGACATAGTTTCTATCCGTGACAGCATCCTGCCAAGCCATATCGTCGGCCGGATAAGAGGCCATTATGTCGCGCAGACGTATGAAATCCTCCTCAAGCATCTCGATATCCACATCATCGTCCCACGGGATAAAACCGCCGTGGCGTAATGCCCCGATACATGTCCCGGAACTGAGCCAGTATCTGATACCGTTTTCACGGCATATCCGGTCTATTTTCTTGAGCATCTCAAGCATCAGCAGCTGATGGCGGCGCAGTTTCGAACCATCGGGGTTGAAACGTTGCCGCAACCTGGCCTGCAGGGAGGCGTCAAGCATGGAGGAGGAGGCCGTGGATTGATTTGTCATGGCAGAATTTATCGTTTATTAATAAAACGCCCGATTACTGTTTTTATTTCCTCCGCCACTTTCATTCTGAATGACCAGGCGAGCCCGACGTACAATATCAGATAGACACACGCTGTCAGGATGAAATGGAGCGGCATGAGCATCTGAAGCAGATAAACCGCACCCATACACGCCGCCGCCAACAGCAGAATCGGCAATATGTCACGCATTTGCGAGGATATGGTATAGCCGGTGTGACGAGCGGCGAGGAAGGCATTTACAAAATAGATATTGAAATTGCTGAGAACCAGTCCCAAGAGGATACCATAGATTCCGAAGAGCATCCCGACAAAAATCGTAAGCAGCAGGAAGCCCCATTTGTAAAAGCTCCAGTTGAACAATGTGTGGCTCTTTCCCTTGGCAGCGACAGCATAGAAATTTACATTCTGAAGGCAAATCGAAAGGCCGCCCACACACATGATCTGAAAATAAGGCGCGCAGGGAGCCCAATCATCACCCCACAGGAATACGACGAGCGGGGCGGCTATAAGAATCAGGATGGCCATGAGCGGAAATATGGCGAAAGAGATGACGCGAGTGTTGGCCCGCAGCATAGCGGAGAGTCGGTCGTTATCGTCCTGTACTGAGGCATAGACGGGATACATCACCTGCACAAGTATGTTTGGAAGCGTATAGGAAGAGATTTTATCAAGCTTGGAAGCCTGGGAATACAGACCGAGAGTGGTGGCCGAGAATCGCTTTCCGATGACGAGCGCCTGCATATTCTTGCATATTTCCTGGAGAAGAGTCGCGGCCAAAAGATAGCCTCCAAACGAGAATAATTCCCGGAGAGAGTCGCGGGAAATGACCGGTGCAGGAGTCCAGCGAGTCACTATCCATAAAATCACGGCGAGCAAGGTGCTAAACGAGAGTTGCAGAATCACCAGGCTCCACACGCCGTAGCCCGAATGGGCGGCAGCCACGGCAAAAGAGCCCGCGATGGCGTAGGCGCTAAGATTTGCAAGGGCAAGTTTGTCGAGAGCCAGCTGTTTGCGCAGACGATTGGTCTGTATGATTGACATCGCATTTGTAATCAGGAGCAGTCCTATGGTCCGCAAAACCGGCTGCAACTCCGGCATATTGTAAAAATCTGCGACAAGTGGCGCGCAGAGATATATTATACCGTAAAGGCACACGGACATCAGAATGTTCCAGTAGAAAATAGTCGAATAGTCCGTCTGAGTAGGTTCTTTCTTCTGAATCAGAGCCGATGCGAAACCTCCGTCGACAAGCACCTGCGAGACCAAGATAAAAATTTCTATCATTCCTATCGCGCCGAAATCACGCGGCAACAGCAGGCGCGCAAGCACGAGATTGAAACCAAACTGCAATGCCATTGCCCCGAAACGGTCAACAGCAGCCCAGAATGTCCCGACAGCAGCCTTATTTGCAATAGATTCAGCCAATTATTCTGTCTTTTCGTTCAGCAATTGTTCGATTTTCGATGCAAAATATACATCGTGGAGACCGAGGCCTATGTTGTATGACAAAATTCGCTCCTCGTCGCTCTCACGGCCCGGTAGCTCTCCGGAAAGCACATCGGAAATCTCGCCGAACTTACGGAACTGACTGAAATAGCGGAAATCGCGGACATGGTCGGTGTCGTCGCCAAAAACCTTGTCGAAAATGGTGTCGCAGTTCTGAAAACCGCGGGTATGGACAGGCACAATTAGCACTCCGGGCTTAAGCAAATCCGTATTTTCGACCAACATACCGGTGGCATCCGTTATACACGACACGATGACATCGGCATCGTTGACAAAATCATCCATTGTGTCGGCAATCTCGAAATTGACGGCTGGATAACGCGGCGAAAAATATCCTATGACATTCTCGGCATGGTCCTTGTATCGCTTCAGGCGGACAGTGATATGCCTGTCGCCGTACTGCGACAGAAAACATTCCAACGTGGCGTGGCCGATAACCCCGAGACCTATAAAGCTGAAAACCGATGCTCTGGGAGTGGCGAGAGTCATGATTGCAAGGGTAGCCACAGCACCTGTACGCATGGCAGTAATCCAGTCGCAGTCCAGAATAGCGAGCATGTCGCCGTTTGAGGAATCAAGGAGCATCATATTGCTCTTGAGCGAAGGGACCGAGCCTTTGATGCGCGACACAATCTTACATCCGAAACGATGATATTCCTCCGGCAGAAGGCAAGGCATGGTATTTATGAAGTCGGTGCCCTGCGGATGGAGTGAAATCTTTGCCGGGAGATGGCAACGCTTCTTCATCAGAAACGCCTCCCGAACCCAGGCGACACACTGAGCGGGAGAAATATCAAGTGCTTTTATTTCGGAATCGGATATGAAACGCATAGTATCAAAGAGAATTTAAAGTTTTAACGAGGGTTGAATTGTCGTTGCGGTCACGTACTGCAATCCTGACGAACTGACGGCCGTCGGAAAACCCCTTTTTCGACGAGCAATCTTTTATAAGTATATTGAATCGGGCGAGGAGCAGGCGGGTAAGCTCGCTTGAAGAGAAACGCGAGGTTATCTCGCAGAGAAAGTAGTTTGCCTGAGAAGGGATAACACGGATAAAGTCAATGGCGGAGAGTTCACGGAAAAACCTGTCGCGCTCTTGTCGGAAAAGGTCGCATGAACGGAGATAGTCCGATTCATATTTGCCGAAAATCTGCATGTAGTATTCGGCAAAAGAATTGATGTTCCAGATGGCCACATCCTTTTTCATGGCGGAAATCAATGCTGTATCAGCCGACACTATAACGCCGAGACGCAAGCCGGGGACTCCATAGGATTTCGAGATACTCTTCACCACACAGAGGTGAGGATATTTCGAGAGCACCTGATTGTCAAGCAATGTATTCTGCACGCCCCCGTCAGAGAAGTCGACGAAGGATTCGTCGACAATCAGACGAATACCCTTGCGAGAACTCCATTCGGCCAATTCCAGAAGGGAGGCATAAGAGATGAAATTGCCGGAAGGATTGTCGGGGTTGATAAGGAGGAGCGAAGCAATATCCCTGTCATCGAAATATGCCATCAAATCGGAGGCCGTGTATGAAAAATCGATATTCTTAGGCACGAATACCTCGCGGCGGCTTTCAGGAAGGCGGTTGGGATATTCCTCGAATGTGGGATAGACTACGCCGAGACGCCCTTCAATGCGCTCCATGAGTGATTTAATCAGCTCGGCCGCACCGTTTCCGACACAGATATAATCCTGACGGACGCCGAAATATTTTCCGGCGAGCATGGAATTGACGCCCATTCCAGAAGGGTACTGGCGGAGAAGATTATCGAAATTGGCCTTCATCTCATAGACCATTTTCGGCGTAGGGAAATATGGATTTACAAGATAGCAGAAATCAAGCACTCCGGGATAACGCCAGTAGCCGCCGAAACTGTGTTGCATTTTTTCCAGCCGGAGCGATTCGTCGGCAAATATGGTCTCGGCGATTCTGAGGTCCTGCACATCGTCTATCTCATACCATTTGCGGCCGGCAATGTCCACGGCTTTAATCTCGCAATTGTCAATCAAAGTCATCACACGGAGCACCTGCTCGTAATACTCGTTGTTGCCCATCGCCTTGATGTAGGCCTCAAGAAAGGGCAGATAGCGCTGTGATGAGAACTCGCGGCTCAGCTTGTAGATGTTGACCGTCTTGAAATAGCTGTCGGTGTCGGCATAATCAAATGCCGATTTCGGAATAAAGGTGACGATATTATCATTGCAGTCCTTGCAAATCATAGTGCCGTCCATCCAGGGCTCATATTTAGCCACAAGCGCGAGATTGGGATACGGCGACTCGATGGCACAGTCAATGACACTGTCCTCGAATATCAGATCGGATTCAAGAAGAAGGGTGTCGTCCGACATGAGATAGTCGCGGGCGAGCCAGAGTGAATAAATATTATTGGTCCTGTCGTAGACGGGATTCTCCACAAATTCGATGTCGAGTTCCGGATAGGTTGACTTTATATAGTCTATAAGATTTGAACGCTCATAGCCGGCAACAATTACAATCCGATTCAACTCAAGCGTGGAAAGCTTTCTGACAACTCTGTCTATAAGCCTTTCGCCATTGACTTCAAGCATACATTTCGTGTTGCCTTCGGTCAGTTCTCCGAGTCGGCGTCCCATACCGGCCGCCAGGATGATTGCTTGCATATAGTTACTTTTAAAGAAACACTCAAGGTATTTCCACAAAATTACTAAAAAGTATCGTATCGCACAACTTTACAACATCAATCCTTCCATATATCACGCAACCGTGTGAATATATAACTCAATAAAAAATGCCTTTGGAAATGGAGATTAAATGCAATTTGTTGTATCCACGGAAGTTCCTTTACCGGATACCGACGCTGAATTTTTTTTACATATTCATTGTCTGCGACATTTAAAAAAATTTCATTCTTCTCACGCCAAGACAGATTGGAAGAAAAAATATTTCTGTTTTGCTCACGCATAGCTCCAATCGTGTAGCCCATGGTGTATATATCACTGTCCGAGAATCCGTAACCTTTAAGTTTTTCTGCCAAAAACTCAGAAAATCGTATAGCCTGCTCTACCCGATTAAATCTTATTGATCTTGATATGGATTTAGGATTATATCTGTATCTGTAAAATTTATTTTCAGTATAGACAATGCGTCCGCATGCCATACCGAAATCGACGTTGAATATATAATCCTCGCTCTTGACTTCGCGCTCGGAATAAAACCGGATTTTATTCTTCTCTATAACCTCGCGCCGATAAAGAGCCGTGCAACTGCTCGCATTTGTCGGAGCGAATAGTATCTGCTCCGACAACAAGGGAGAAATAATAGCCATCATAGGCTCGAGCCTGTGTTCGGAATCATCAACGATATAAGATGAAGCGACTTTCAGTTTTTTCGGTGTGGGTACCACATCGGCCTTGAAGCGGCCATAAAGGAATCTGACCTGGTCCGCATCCTCTTTCCGCGCCACGAAAAGACAATATTCAAGCGTATTGGTCTCAATATAGTCGTCGGAATCAAGGAAACAGACATATTCGCCACGCGCTATGTCAAGACCTGAATTTCTCGCATATCCAAGTCCGGCATTTTGCTTATGGATGACTCTGATTCTTGAATCGGAAGCTGCATATCTGTCGCACATTTCCGGACATGAATCAGGCGAACCGTCATCGACCAGAATTATCTCGAAATTCTGAAAAGTCTGTTTGAGAACGCTGTTGACACACGAATGTAAGTATTTCTCTACATTGTAGACAGGTATTATGACTGATATTTCCGGAATCTCGTCCATGATACGTGAATATTACTTGTTCTTATATTCCGATTCAGATTTTGCCAGCACCGGTATTCCGGCATATCCGACAATCACGATATAAAACAGAATGGCACACAAGGGGAAGAAGCGGAGAGAATCGTTATATAGCATCAGCAATGCCAGTATAATCCATACAAAGAATTTAATATTCTTCCCCATTAAGCGTGGGTCGGAGGGCCACATTATGGTAATCAGATTATAAAATAGCCACACTACTCCGCAAAAACCCAGCTGAATCAATACAGAAAACAAAAACGGAATAGAGCCGCTGAGAAGCCACTGCCATCTGTCAGCGTAAGACGAGAGAGCAATCACATTGCCACCTTTGAACTGGCCGAGACCCGCGCCAAGGAGCTCTTCTCCGGCAGAATCGTCAAGAGCCTCAGGAACAAGGAGCAATTTAGTAAATCGCGGTATGTCGACCTGACCTATATCTTCCTCATCATAAATCTCATCCTGCAAAGCCAGGGCAAGATCCATCAGTTCTTCAGGATCCTCGCCGATGAAATAGTCATCCATAGCTTCCTGGGAGAAAACCGCCTCCAGGTCTTGTCCCGTTACACTGAGATAAAGCATACCGGCTCCAATAATACCCGTCAGAATAAGCGGTATCGACACGAAAATCTTTACGACAGTTTTCCACTCAAAGGGCAGGAGCAGGAGGAAGTACGAGAGAAGGAAGATGAAGCTGATTTTTGTTTCGTTGAGGAAGGTCGGGAAGAGGAGAAGAATGTAGTAGAAATTATTTCGCAGATTTCTCCAGTAATTTCCGAATTTCCATTTTTTCGACAGAAGATAGAAAGAGATTATATAAATCAATGTCGATACGATGCCGGAAAAGCCGTAGCCCATACTGCCGCCTCCGTGGTCGTTGGCTCCATAACGGACAAACTGCCAGGTGACACAAAATGCCTGTACAAAAAGGAAAATCCAGAGCTGACGGTCAAAGGTGGCGATGAAACGCTCCCTGTTTTTGGACGCAAGCAAGTAACGGCAAATCGGCACTGCGAATATGAGACCGAAGAAATCGCGCGCACCATTGATACCGACAATCATGCCGACATTATTGAGCTTCGACGAGATAACGCCGATGATAAGGAATGACACCGCAACAATGATATCGCGCCGGGAGCGGAGCATGCACACTCCGAGACCTAAGAATACAATATCGCAGAGGAGAAACACGAAGCTTTTCAACGGCAAAAGTGGCGGTATGAGCTCCTCTGATATGAAACCATAGGTCAGAAGAACCCATAACGCGCCGAAAAACAAGCCTGTAAAGACCTTGTATTTCTCTAACATAGGGACAGTGGTTTACTTGTGTGCTGATTTAGCCGAATAGCCGTAGCCATAGCCTTTCTTGGAGGCGGTACCGTTGACAACGACGGAGAGCTTTTTCAGGCGCTTGTCATCATATATGTTCTCGACGAACCGGAGGTCATCAAGAGTGCTGTAGTTGACGCGTGTGACATAGATAGTCGCGTCGGCGATACGGTCGAGCGTGAATGTGTCGCTGACCATACCGACAGGAGCGCTGTCGACCACAATATAATCGTACATCGTGCGGAGCTGAGCGAAGAGCTCGTCGATTTTCTTCGAAGCAAGCATTTCTGCCGGGTTCGGAGGGATAGGACCGGCTACAATCAGGTCGCAATTCTTGATGCCGGGCATAGGCTCGATGATTGAATCAAGCGTGACGCTTCCCGACGAGAGATAGTTTGTCAGGCCAAGCGGCGGATTGATGCTGAGGTAGTTGGCCAGCTGAGGATTGCGGATATCCATACCCACAAGGAGCACTTTCTTCCCTTCAAGGAGCGAGAGTGTAGCGGCAAGATTGAGCGCGATGAAGGATTTACCCTCGCCCGAGCGGGTGGAAGTCATAAGGACCACCTTATCATTATCGCCACCAAGCATAAACTGGAGATTGGTACGCATGAGGCGGAAAAGCTCCGTGGCCGAAGATGTATCCGTGGGCGACACGACAAGACTGCGGCCGGAACGGTCGGTACACATCTCGCCGAGAATAGGTGCGGAGATATGGCGCTCGACCTCTTCCTTGGATTCAAACTTGTTGCGTATGAGTTTGCGAAGATAGATGATGACCGGCGGGAACATCAGACCCATCACAAAGGCAATCAGAAGAATAATCTTCTTCGAGATTCCGAGGGGTTCGCTGAGATAGAAAGCCTCGTCGATAATCTGACCCTTCGGAACGGAATTAGCAAGCAGCATGGCGTTTTCTTCCTGCTTCTGAAGGAGGAACAGGTAGATTTCCTGCTTTATCTCCTGCTGGCGCTTCATGTTGATGAACTCTCGCTCCTGGGTGGGAATATTGCTGAGCTTGCCTTTGATAGACCCCTTCTCGGATTTGAACTGGTCGAGATTCATCTCCGCGTTCTCAATAGCCTTATTGCTTGAGTTTATGAGATTGGTCCTCATAAGGTCCATCTGCTTGGTGAGCTGGCGGATGGCATAGCTGTTCTGCTTGGCGTTCTGACTGAGTTCAAGACGCTTGAACACCATCGAGTTATAGGCATTTATGCCGCCCTGCACCGCACCGCTTGCAACGGTGGTCGGGATAAGTTCGGTATAGTTGAGAGAGTCGGCAAGAAACTCACGGGTAAGCTTCAGGAGAGCAATCTCCTTTTCAGTAGAAAATACGGCTGACTCCATCTGACTCTTCTTGTTAGTCTGATAAGCTGCTTCGGAGGCGACATCAATAATGCCGTTACGCTCCTTATAATGCTGGATGGCCGCTTCGGATTCGTTCAGTTCATTCGAAAGGAGATTGATGCGGTCCTCGAGGAAAGCCGCGGTCTTTTCGCCCTGAAGATTCTTTTCATTGATACCTCTTTCGTTGTATTTCTCAATAATCTTGTTGAGGACAGCCACGCCATATTCCACATTGGGAGTGTCCATGGCAAGACTTATGACATTACTCTTTTTACTTCCGCGGAAAGCCTCGACTTCCGTGGCAAGATTTTCGGCGGCAGCGTCGTAGCCATAGAAAGAGACGTTGGTCTTGAGCGATTTTCCGGGGATATACTCGGGAGTGGTGACGATGGTAAACTCACCGTAGGGTGTGTTGAGCTTGGCCGGAAGTTTCACATCCTCCACTTCAGCAATCACATCCTTCTTGACCTTGGCGGTGATATCGGCAAGCCCTTCGGCATTGATTTTGATTTTAAAAAGCACCGAGCCAGAGAGGGTATCGGCAATGCCGGGAGCCACTACATCAACCGGAAACTCCGGGAAAGCGAGACGGCTTTTGAGGAAACCGTCCTTGACATAATGAAGTTTGTTGATGCCAAGCTCCTGTGCCACATTCTTATATAATGAATGAGAGCCAATCACGAACACCTCGTCCTCGACAAAACCCTTAGCACCGAAAAGCGAGCCCATGCCGCTGAGATCGGTCAGCGGGCTGTTGTCCTCCTGCTGGATGAGCACATTGGATCTCACAGCCATAGGCTGCTGGTATCTGCGACAGAAAAGGTAGCCGAGGCCAACGCAAAGAATCACTGAAATAACAAACCAGTACCACTTTGCCAGATATGTTTTCACAAGGGCATGTACGTCGATAAAATCCGAAACGTTTTTCTTAGCCATATAGTCGTATGTTTCTTATTGGTAGGCGTTGTTTTTATTTAACGGCAAGCGCGATGACAAGCGAAGCGATTACAGACGACGCACTCACAACTGTCGAGATGACCGAAAGCTTGAAGGCATTGTCCTGATTGTATTTTGAGTTCGACTGGCGTACCTTGTTCGGCTCGACATACACATAGTCGTTCTGCTGCAAATAGAAATAGGGCGACTGCAATACGTCGGATGAATTGAGGTCAAGATGCACATACTCGCGTTTGCCATCCTTCTCACGAATTACCAATACATTCGAGCGCTCACCGTAGGGGGTCATATCGCCCGCGGCCGAAAGAGCGTCAAGGATTGAAAAGCGGTTGCGCGTCACCTTCACCGGACCGGGAGTTGCGACCTCACCCGCCACATTTACCTGGAAATTCACCAACTCGACAATCACGATTGGATTCTCAACATCCTTGCTGATAAGATTGGTGATTTCAGCCTGAATCTGCTCCACATTCTTGCCCTCTACATGAATTTTGCCGATTTCGGGCATGGTTATATTTCCCTGGCTGTCCACCACATAAGTCTGCTCCGAAGGAGTGGTGTTAACTTCAAAAAGCGCCTTGGTAGACGGATTGCCCATCGGAAGGTTATAGATGGCGGTCGCCTCAGGATTGGCCGAGGTGACGGAGATATAAAGCTCGTCGTCGGGCTTTATTTCCGGCAGATAGTCGCCTGCGGGGAAAGAGCCTTCACGGATCGTAGATATGTCGGTAAAATATGGCAGCACTGTCTTTTGGCTGCTGCAAGATGCCAACGCACCGGCAATAAGAATACTCAGAAAAAATGATTTGGTTTTCATATAAGAGATATTACTCGAAGATAATGCACACTTGCATTATAATAATTTAACGAAACACGCAAGAAAATATTATACCGCCCGCAAATTTATTCACTTCAGCAGGGCCTCGACCTGCGGGAGAAGGGGCTCTACCCCATCGTTGACAATCCGAAATACCGACGGATGGACCGCCTGCGGCACAAAGGCATCCTGCGAGGCTATGCGCGCAAGCACCTCTTCGCGGGTTACGCCGTTACGCGCCATCACGCGGCTTATGCGCAAATCAAGGGGGGCATCCACCTCCCACACGGCATCGACCATCCTGTCAAGACCGCTCTGATACAGTATGGCGGTCTCCACAAAAAAAGTCGACGCTGCGCGTGCTGCTCCCCAGCGCGACAAATCAGCCCTGACAGCCTCGTGTACTATCGAATTGAGACGCTGCAGAGCCTCGTAATCGCCGAACACTATTTCGCTCAGACGCTTCCGGTCAATATGGCCGTCGGCGGTCAAAGATTCGGGATGCACACGCTCGGCAATCATACGCTTTATAGCGGCATCGCTGTCCATAATCCGCGCCGCACGCGAATCGCAGTCATAGACTTCATAACCAAGTGCTCCGACTATGCGGCTGACCACGGTCTTGCCGCAACCGATACCGCCGGTAATTGCTATCAGCATGACAATTTTATTTTTTTAAGCTAACAAGACCTGAGGATAGCCGAGGCCACGCTATTTCACGGTCTCAATAATATATTCGACGCTGTCGGGCGAGAAGCTGACATTATGGTAGACAGAGGGAATGGTCGACAACGACACATGGAGCTTCTTGCGGTTAGGTCGCGCGGCCTTATAGTCGACATAGGCCTTCACGGGATAGTCATCGTTGTAGGCGCTCATAGGCACAAGGTAGCTGATTTCGACCTTCGACGGGAAAGTTATCAGATTCGTCCCCTCGGGGAGATTGTCGACCACTATACCGACGGAGCGCTTACGCATGATGAGCGGCTCGACAGGCACCGTGACGGTCACCACATCGGGGATTATCCTCACGCCTGCAATCGGCCTCACCTTCACTTCATAGCGCATCGTGTCTTTCAGATCGGACTTGACGATAGGCTCTGTCGAGACCACGCGGAGCGAGTGAGGTATATCGGCCACAGAATAGAGCATCACCGAATCGACATCGGCGACGATGGGGCCTGAAAGAATGTATTGAAGATTAGGATGAATATCAGCCTGGACCATCAGTTTCACTCTCACGCCGGGCTGCGAGGTAAACGGAAGCCTCAGCGAGTCAGGACGGCACGACACAATCTGCACTCCGTTGCCGAAATACTCCCTCATCTTAGAATCGAGCTTCTGACGGTTGAGCACGAGTGCGTCGCCCTCGATATTGTCCTGCCATTTCAGCTTGACGGGCGACATTTTTCCCCACAGGAAGCGGAGCAACTGAGAGTCTTTGCCCTTGACGCTCACGCCGAGCGCCTGCGGCACCTGCCCGATGACAGTCACGCTGTCCGGCACATCCTGCAACTCCACCGGTACCTCAAAATCTCTCTGCACCTCCGTGTCGAGCGAAAGGAACACCCAGAATACAAACGCCACCGCCACAAAGAGCAGATAGAGCAAAACATTTTGGCCGCGGCTCGATTTAAGAGCCGCGGTCACTTTCTTCTGTATTTTCTGGGCCTTCTCGTTCATGAGTCAGCTGCCGGAATCAGTACAGGCTGAAATTATTTATTCTCTTTTTCAGCGGCGTCGCGTGCAGCCTGCTGAGCAGAGGGATACACTGAACCTTTGTCAACAGTGATGCGTACTCCCTGTGCAATCTCGATATTGAAGGTAGTATCGTCGATCCCCTTGATTTTACCGTAGATGCCGCCGGCAGTCACCACAGAGTCATTGACCTTGAGGCCTTCGCGGAATTTCTTGATTTCATTCTGGCGCTTCTGCTGCGGACGGATCATCATGAAGTAGAACACTGCGATGAGGGCTACAATCATAAGAATATTTGCCCAGCTCGAGCCTGCTGACTGGAGGAGAATTGTGTTAAGCATAATTATTTTCAGTTATTATAGGGGTGAGTAGTTGTTAGTTGTTCATCTTTTCAAGGCTCAGGCCTTCATCAGCTGGCCCTCTTCCTTGAGGTGGTTGATTACGGAATAGAGAATACCGTTGATGAAAGCGCCGCTTCGCGGTGTGCTGTAGGCGTTGGCAATCTCGATATACTCATTGAGGCTGACCGCAAGCGGGATGGCCGGGAAATTGAGGATTTCGGCAAGCGCTGTCACCATAATCACTATATCCATGAACGCGAGGCGCTCCGCATCCCAGCGGTGACGGTTGACGAAAGCGTCAATCTGTTCGCGATATAGCTGATAGTTCTTGACAGCAAGTTCGAAAAGCTCGCCACCGAAACGGCTGTCCTCTTCGTCCTTGTACTGAGGCAGTAGCCTGGCATCCGCTCCGTTGTCCTTACTTTGGGCGAAACGGCGGATTGTCTTGAGCACGAAAGTACCCATCACATGGAGGTCATCGTTCCAATACACAGACTTCGACTCGAGAGCGTCTGCAAGTTCGTCGCCCGGCAGAATGATGGTCTTGTAAACCTGGCGCCAGAAATCGGCATCCATCTCCAGCGTGGTCTCGCCGGGAGCAGCCATATATTCCTTATATATGTCGCTTTCAAGAATCTTGTCGAGCAAAGCTCTGACGAGGAGTGCGTCGGAATCCCACGAGATTTTCTTCTCATTGAGATAGTTCTCGAAATCCTCATTCTCCTCAAGCGCCCTGATGAATTTGTTTTCCACGAAGCGCATGTTGGGATGAAGATCCTCGTCGGTGGGAAGATATTTGTGTTTCGCGGCGTCAAGGCGCTGGTCCTGCATACGGGTTATCTCCACGGCAAGCAGGAGCAGACTGTGGTAGAGCTCGTGAGCCTTGTCGAGAGAATAATCGAGAGCGTGACGGGCATGATTGAAGAGGCCGCGGTTATCGTTGTACTCGTTGAGAGTGTGCAGAAGCGAATTGACACCACGGGTGAAACCTGCTATTGTAAAATCAGGATTCTTTCTGGCCACTGCCACAAACTCCGGATTGTTTGCCACAAGATTGGTTATAATCGAAGTCCACAGAGTCACATCGTCCTTCAGCTCGGGCTTTTTCAGACGGATGTAGCTTTTATAGGCCGGAAGCGAAGGGATGGCATCGTAGATTGCAGGCACCACACGGTCGAACTGAGCCACACCGGAGCGGTCTCTGAGTATAAGCGCCCTGATTTCGTCAAGGCTGTTAAGCGAGCGGGCAAGGGCATTGCGGTCGATGTGCTTGTTGAGGGCCATTCCTCGCAGGGGTGACTGGCGGCGACCGGATGACACATCAAGGCCCGACATCTCGAGAACCATCAGCAGTAAATCGAGGTAGAGGTCATGGCCATACTTCTTATCACGAGAGGGGTTCTCAACCGGCGGCTCGATTTTAAATTCGCTCTGCGTAAGCAGGTAGGAATAGAGCAGTTGCACCACTTTGATTCGGATCAAAACTCGATTTATCATACTATAAAAGAGCTATTTTTATACCTTGCTAATGTTTTTAACGCTGCAAATTTACGACTTTTCATTTTCACTGACAAATTAAATCAGTATATTATTCGATAAAAGGACGCTCTGCAATCAACCGTAACCGCAACCGCTGCAACCCCCTAAACATTTTTCGCAATTTATTTGTTAAATATCAAAAATGGTTGTACCTTTGTAGTGATTTAACGGCATCTACGTTTCATCGTGACATTTTAATATATATGTCCGTCAAGGAAACTGACCATTAAGACAAAAGGCGTCGCCACTAATCTACACTGCGATTACACACGCCGCTATATGACAGAGAGCCGAAACAACTGAATCAGACTCAATCATTCAACCGTTTTAACTATTTGCCCCGAGGATAATGCCGCCGCGGTGTTTGAACCGGTTTAATTGCCGACAGGTGATTTATGGTTTCAATCCCCCTTTTCGAATTTATCCGTCAATTTTCTCGATAACCCCTCTCTCTCAGATTCTTACCACAATTATCGGTTTTTGTTCCATTCATATCAATGAATACGGACCACAAAGATGCTTTTAAGGTTCATCAATCAATCCAAACAAAGCAACAAGATTAAAACAAGAATTCAGATTTTAATACTAACGAAATTATCTTCCGGACAGGAAGCAGCAATACTCCGACATCCTATATATAAATATGTATAATTACAATGAACTTGAAGCCATGGACGATTCCCAGCTCCGGGAAATAGCAAAGTCGCATGGAATAAAAAAAGTCGACAACGCCGACAAGGAAAGCCTTGTCTATGACATCCTTGAGCAACAAGCAAGAGATGTAGCGGCCACGTCGACGGCAAATATATCAAAATCCCGCCGGAACAAAAAGGAGTCTAAAGATGACAAGGCGAATCCGGCGCAACAACGTCAGAAGAAAAACGACACCGAGGAGCTGTCATTCCAGCAGCCTGCCGCCGAGACCGAGCAGCAGCCTAAACGCCGCGGCCGCAAGCCAAAGGCCGAAAATACTCCGGCAAATGCACCCGAACAGTCCGAAGAGCAGCAGGAACCCGCATCAGCCGCCCCTGAAACAGAGGCCACAGCCGGCGACAATCTTCCGGCCGAGCCCCAGCAGCAACAGGGTGAGCAGCAGCCCAAACGCAAACGTGGCCGTCCACCTCGCAATGCTCGCCCCGACCAGGACAATATTCAGGGCTCTGACTCCGTCGAGCAGCAGACAGAACCTGCCGACAACGGCAATCAGGATATCACCGACTCCCCTATCGATATGCCCATGCTTCCCGCGCTTCCGCAGGCGGCAAGTGCCGATGAAAGCGCCTCTCAGCAGCCCACACCCGATGCAACCGCACCTGAAAAACGAGAGGAAGAGCGTCCGCGCCACGGAGTCTTTATCCGCCCCGGCCAGTCGCCCGACATTATCGACGCTGAATCCGACAACAGTCAGCCAGACACTCAGCCGAAACGCGATTTCCGCCCGAAAGACAGTTCATTCGGCTCATTCTTCCCCCGTTCCGGCGGCCGCACTTTTGCTCCCCGCTCCCAGCAGGAAAAGGAACAGGCCGCGCAAGCAGCACAGGCCGCACAGGTGGCCGCTCCGATAGTGCTCGGCGAGCCCGGAATGGAAAAACAGCAGCCCCAGGGCAAAAAGAATAAGAAAAACCGCAATAAAAACCAGCAGTTCGAACAGCAGAAGCCTCAGATGCCCGCCTACGATTTCGACGGCATTATCGAGACTACCGGCGTACTTGAAATCGATCCTGCCGGCCACGGTTTCCTCCGCTCAAGCGACTACAACTATCTCCCCTCGCCCGACGACGTACTCGTCACCAAGGAACAGATCAAACAATACGCTCTCCGCACGGGCGACGTGGTCGACGCCACTCTCCGCGCACCCCGCGAGGGCGACAAATACTATCCTCTCAGCTCAGTGAGAAGTGTCAACGGCCGTTCTCCCGAATATATCCGCGACCGCGTGGCCTTCGAGCACCTCACCCCGCTTTTCCCCAATGAAAAATTCGACCTCACATCAGGCCGTTCAAGCAATATATCGACTCGCGTGGTCGACATGTTCGCCCCTATCGGCAAAGGTCAGCGCGGCCTTATCGTCGCTCCACCCAAAACCGGTAAGACCCTCCTCCTCAAAGACATCGCCAACGCGATTGCCGAGAATCATCCCGAAACCTACATCATGATTCTCCTAATCGACGAGCGTCCGGAGGAAGTGACCGACATGAGCCGTAGCGTCAACGCCGAAGTTATCGCATCGACTTTCGACGAACCCGCCGACCGTCATGTCAAAATCGCCTCAATCGTTCTTGAAAAGGCCAAGCGCATGGTAGAGTGCGGCCACGATGTAGTGATACTTCTCGACTCGATTACCCGTCTGGCCCGCGCCTACAACACCTGCGCACCTGCATCCGGCAAAATTCTTTCGGGTGGTGTGGACGCCAACGCTCTCCAGAAACCCAAACGCTTCTTCGGCGCCGCCCGCAACATCGAGAACGGCGGTTCGCTCACCATCATCGCCACCGCCCTCACCGAGACAAGCTCGAAGATGGACGAGGTGATTTTCGAAGAATTCAAGGGCACAGGCAACATGGAGCTCCAGCTCGACCGCAAGCTCTCCAACAAGCGCATCTTCCCTGCCGTCGACATCATGGCATCGTCGACCCGCCGCGACGACCTCCTTCTCCGAAACGAGACCCTCAACCGCATGTGGATTCTCCGCCGCTTCCTCAGCGACCGCAACTCCATCGAAGCCATGGAATTTATCAAGGACCGCATGGAGCGCACCGCCGACAACGACGAACTTCTCCGCACTATGGGCGACTAAAACCGCAATACATATATCGATAAAATATCAATCTCCCCCGGAACGACCTGAAAACGACGGTCGTTCCGGGGGAGATTGGTATTTTTATAGGAGAGCTGTTTTATCAGCGTCCGATACCGGTTGCAGTGGGATTATTTACAACCGCTGCCCTGCACGGGTATTTTTTCGATACGGCGCTCGTGGCGTCCGCCATCGAATGGCGTATTGAGGAATTTCTCCACAATATTGATTGCTGTCACGCTGTCGATGAATCGCGCGGGGAGCACGAGCACGTTGGCGTTATTGTGGCGGCGTGCGAGCTCTGCGAGCTCCACATTCCAGCAGAGAGCGGCGCGGATACCCTGATGCTTGTTGAGGGTTATGCCTATGCCGTTGCCGGAGCCGCAGAGAGCGATGGCGGGATAGACTTCACCTGCCTCCACTGCGAGAGCACAGGGGTGTGCGAAGTCCGCATAGTCACAGCTATCGGCCGAATAAGTGCCGAAGTCTTTGAATTCAATCCCCATCGAGTCGAAATATCCCTCGATTACGGTTTTCATTTCATAGCCCGCATGGTCGCTGCAGAAGCCCACGGGCACTTTGTCCTTTAGAATTGACATAAGATATCTGTTTTTCGTTTTGATTTAAAGATTCGTCAGAGGTTGTCATCTGTACTCATCAGAGATTATCGTCGTCATCTTCGGCATTGTCAGAGGAATAACGGATATTGTTCAGCGGTCTCATCACGTTACACAGTTTCTGGCTCCAGTACGAGTCAAAATCCGACTTGACGGCCACAATCGCTGAATTGACTACATCGCCGGGAGCGTCCTTGACCATGACAATGAAATTGTAGAGAACCTGAAATATATCGCATATCCCTTCGGCCACGCTCATGGCTATCGGAGTGTCGGAATACTTCATATCCTCCTCGAAAACTTCGAGATAGGTATCGTCGGCTCCGAGAAGATTCTCGATTTCCCGGCGCATGGACTCATAATACTCCTCGTCGAGATAGCTTTCGAGATAGGGATCATCCTCTTCGAGCACAGGCACAGGCTTCAGATCCGAAGCCGATATGTAGATACGCGGAAGCAAGCGAAGCATCGCGCCGACAAACTCGCCGTGCGTCGATTCGCGGGAATTTTCGACCGCGCAGCAAAATTCATTGCAAAGCGCTATGAAAGCGAGGGAATTAGGACTTAGCTCCATATAGATTGTTCTGTTTTATGTATTCGAATACTCCTGGCGGGAGGAAATAGCGCAGGTCCTTGCCACGGGCAATCGCCTTGCGGATGAAAGTGCTTGAGATGTCGGCAGTCGGGGCATTGACCACATCCACACCGTCCACATATATATTGCCGACCGGATAGCCGGGACGCGGATAGACTATCACGCCGAAGTCCGACAGAATAGCCTCATGGTCCTTCCACTGGTCGAAAATCTTCCAGTTGTCACTGCCGATAATCAGCTTGAACGAATGGCGGGGATAGCGTTTGGCCAGATAGCGGAGGGTGTTTATGGTATATGAGGGCCGCGGCATGGCAAGCTCGTAGTCACACATGTTGAGCCCCTTGGTGTCACCCACGGCTATTTCGAGCATCTTCAGGCGTTTGATATCGGGTATGAGCTCGTCGGAGGAGGCTTTGAGCGGATTAAGCGGCGAGAGTGTGAGCCACACCTCGTCGAGCCCTGCAAACTGTTGCAGATAGCTTGCAAGCATCATGTGGCCGATGTGGACCGGATTGAACGAGCCGCCTAAGATTCCTATCGTCATACAACAAATTCTTTAATCAGAGTGTCTACGCGGGCTATCGCGCTGTCAAGATTGTCGTTGACCACGATATAGTCGAACTCGGGAGCAAACGACAGCTCGTATTCCGCCTTTGCGAGCCGTTGCTCGATGGCGTCCCGGCTATCAGTGGCACGTCCGGTCAGACGCTCGCGCAGTGTCTCGATGCTCGGCGGCTCGATGAAGATGCTGATGGCGCGGTCGCCATACATCTTCTTGACATTGACACCACCCTTGACGTCGATATCGAGGATTACGTTGTGGCCATCGCCCGTGATTCTCGACACCTCGCTTTTGAGAGTGCCGTAGAAGCGTCCGGGATAGACCTCCTCAAACTCGACGAATTCATCAGCCTCGATTGAACGGCGGAATTCATCGTCGGAAAGGAAATAATAATTGACTCCATGTTTCTCTTCGCCGCGCGGCAGGCGGTTGGTGGCTGAAATAGAGAACATCATGTCAATCTCGCCGCGTTCAAGCAGGGCGTTGATGATTGTGGACTTTCCGGTTCCGGAGGGAGCTGATATTATGATAATCTTTCCAGTCATTGCTGTTTGGCGGGGGAATGGTTCGTTATTTTCCTACATCACATTGAGCACCTGTTCCTTAATCTGCTCAAGCACGTCCTTCATCTGGACCACTATCTTCTGCATTTCGGCATGGTTGCTCTTGGAGCCGAGGGTGTTGATTTCGCGGCCCATCTCCTGGCTGATGAAACCGAGCTTCTTGCCCTGGCCGCGGGGACCGTTCATTGTCTCCATGAAATAGTTGAGGTGCTGTGTCAGGCGCTGCTTCTCCTCGTTGACGTCAAGTTTCTCTATGTAGAAGAAAAGCTCCTGTTCGAGACGGCTGCGGTCATAGTCAACACCGTGGATTTTGGCAAGGCCCTCTTCCATGCGGACTCTGATTTTGGCCACACGCTCCTCCTCATACTGGGGGACGAGTGTCAGGAGCTCGCGGATACGGTCGATGCGCACGCTGAAGAAGCTCTCAAGTTTCTCGCCTTCGGCGCGGCGATAGTCCATCAGCTTTTCGGCAGCACGGTTTAGAGCGTCCATCACACCGCTGATTTCATTTTCGTCAGCCTCGCCCGGCGCCTCGCTCTTCATGACATCGGGGAAACGCATAAGTACACTGTACCAGTCCTGCGGAATGGCTATTCCAAGCTCCGAGGCCGCATTTTCGACATCTGATTTGTAGACTTTCAGTGCGGGCACATTGAGTCTCACGGAAGCATCGCCCGCGACATTCTCGACATAGACTGTCATGTCCACCTTTCCACGCTCAAGCATGGCGGCAATGCGGTTTCGCATTTCAAGCTCCTGGGCACGCAGCGACGACGGCACTCTGGCCGCAATATCAATCTGCTTGCTGTTGAGCGACTTGATTTCAACCGTGATTTTCTTACCGGGAAGCTCGGTCACAGCCTTCCCGAATCCCGTCATTGAATATAACATGATAAGGTATTATTTTTTGACAAAATTACAATTTTCTCACGATAATCAAGTAACTTTGTCGTAAATTTTGACGGAGGAGTCGTCATTTATCATCCTCACGTCTAAATATGTGTATATCAAATCCGATATTATACAAAATCCGATGGCTGTAATTTTAAATATCGACACTTCGACCGACCACTGCTCCGTAGCCCTCACCGCGGAGGGCATGGTGCTCGCGCATCAGGAGGAAGGTGGCGGCCGCAACCACGCCGCTCTGCTGAGCGACTATATAAAATATTGTCTTGATTTCGCCCGCAGCAAAGAGCTGAAACTCGAAGCCGTGGCCGTGTCCATGGGCCCGGGCAGCTATACCGGCCTGCGAATAGGGCTCTCTGAGGCCAAGGGCCTCGCTTACGCCCTCGACGTGCCTCTCATCGGCATCGACACGCTGCGCATCCTTGCCTGCAACGTCATGTTCACGCAGGAACTCGAAGGCGATGAAATTTTCGTCCCCATGATTGACGCGCGCCGCATGGAGGTCTACACCGCCGCTTTCGACTTTGCGCTTGAAGAGGTTATGCCACAGCAGGCGCTCATACTCGACGCCGACAGTTATGCCGACATCATAGCCTCCAACCGCAGGGTGCTGATGTTCGGCAACGGTTCCGACAAGGCCCGCAGCGTCATCACTGCTCCCAATGTCACCTTTATTCCCGACATCCATCCTCTCGCCATCGACATGATTGCCCTTGCCGAAAAAGCATACTCACGCAGGGAGTTCATCGACCTTGCCTACAGCACCCCCAACTACATCAAGGATTTCCAGGCTTCAACACCTAAAAAGAGCGTGCTGGGGTGAAAGAGGATTTCAACAGACTCAGGCTGAAGCATCACGGCGACCCGGTGAAAATGGATGAAATCCTGCAACGGGAGTGCCGCTACAAGACCGCGGCCAAACTGCCCGAGACTCTCCGCTGCGGAGAGTTCCGTTTTCCCTCGCTTGCAGTGGCCGAAATGTCGACTTCTGATGCCGTAGCTGACATACATGCCTCCATGATAGCCGACGGCACGCGGATTCTCGACATGACCTGCGGCCTCGGCATAGATGCTTTCCGTTTCGCGCGCAAAGCAGCCGAGGTGACGGCTGTGGAGCTCGACCACACAGCCTATATCACCGCCTGCCATAACGCAAAGGTTCTCGGGGTGGAGAACATACGCATCGTCGAGGGCGACAGTATAGCATGGCTTGCGGGATACAATGAGCATTTCGACACTATTTTCATCGACCCCGCGCGGCGCGACTCCGCCGGGCGCCACTTCGCCCTGCGCGATTGCAGCCCCGACATCATTCCGGCCATGCCCCTTATGATGTCGCGCTGCTCGACTCTGATTGTCAAGGCCTCGCCCATGATTGACATAAAAAGCGCTGTCAGCGAACTCGGCCGTAACTGCGCGGTCACGACAATCGGTACCGCCAAAGAATGTAAGGAGGTCGTATTCACCATCAGTGCCAAAGCGGAGGAGACCACTCAACCCGAAATCACGGAAATAAACTGTATCACCGTCGGACACACCGGCATCACCTTCACTCCCGTCGAGGAATCATCGGCAACACCGACCTATGCCATACCGGAAACAGGGGGCTACCTCTACGAGCCCTACCCTTCCGTCATGAAAGGGGGAGGCATGCGGCTTCTGTCGGAACGTTTAGGCGTAGCTAAGCTCCACCCCAACACTCACCTTTTCACATCGGGAAAACCTGTCGACGGTTTTCCCGGAGAGATTTTTGAAATCGCGGAGATATATCCATTCTCAAAACAAGGAATAAAGGCCGTGGCCAAGGCTCATCCCACCATCAACGTTGCGACACGCAATTTCCCGCTTTCGGCGCCACAGCTTGCCGCCAAATTAAAAATCAAGGAAGGCGGCGACGAAATGCTGTTCGGAGTCACCACCTCCGACGGCTCCCGCCTGCTCATAATCACAACGATGGGTAAGGCATTATAAGAGCATTTTGCAACAATAATAACAGTTTTTATGAAACACAGAATAGTAATCATCCTCATTGTCCTCGCCGCAACATTGCTTGCCGACCAAGTCGTCTCCCTGTGGGCTGCAAAACTCGTCCCATCCTCCGAGTTCCCCGGATATTCTTTAAAATTCATCCTCCGACGGGCAATCACCTGCATACCGCTTATAATTGCCCTGTTTCTTATTCACAAACCCAAAGAGATTCTGCCATCACTCGGTCTGAACAAGAATATACTTTATGGACTCGGTGTGGCAGTAATCTGCACACTGCCACTCCTGATAGGCTTCCCGATTATCGGAACATTTAACCCCGAACTCTCCTACGACCATGCGTTCCGCAACATTGTACTCGCCGCCATCTATGAGGAAGTTGTCTATCGCGGTTTCATGTTCGGCCAACTTTTCCGTTACGGCAAAATCGGCTTCCTTTGGGCCGTGCTGTTGCCAGCTGTGCTATTTGGACTCGGACATATCTATCAGGGGCACGATTTAGCCAGTTCACTGCTTGCTTTCGGCGTAACTTTCGTCGGCGCACTGTATTTCAGTTGGATATACGTGGAATGGAATTTCAACCTATGGGTTCCGATAGGGCTACATGCACTGATGAATATGTGCTGGATACTGTTTCCGGTCGAAGGAAATGAGACCGCCATTGGCGCTTTTGTTCCCAATCTCCTCCGAATATCAAGCATATTGATTGCAATCGGACTTACAGTCATGCACAGACGCAAGGCCGGCGAAAAAGTATTCGGCTACCCCATAGTTAACATCTGAATTGCACCACAAACAGAATATTTCCATAGAAAACAACCAGAAAGCGGACGCACATCCGGGTGCATCCGCTTTCTGTTTGTATTTTACGAATATATGATTCAGACGATTTCAAGGTTCTCACTGAGACGCTGGCGCACGACTTCATAAATCATGACGCCTGCCGCCACGGAGACATTGAGCGAACCGATATTGCCGAACATAGGGATACCGACACGGGTTTCGCACTGCTTCATCGCCTCGGGAGAGATACCGATGTCCTCAGCGCCCATTACTATGGCCACCGGGTCAGTGTATTTTCCCTCGGTATAGTTTATATCTGATTTCTCGGTCACGGCAACTACATTATAGCCGTTCTCACGCAGGAATTTCGCAGCCCAGGCAATAGATGACACACGGCAGACAGGGATATGATGCAGAGCACCGGCCGATGTCTTGATAGCGTCGCCACCCACCGACACGCTGCCATGTTCGGGAATCACGATTGCATCCACACCGGCACACTCACAGGTACGGGCGATGGCTCCGAAGTTACGGACGTCGGTCACACCGTCGAGCAACACGATGAAAGGCAGAATACCGGCCTCGTAAAGCTCCGGTACGAGGTGGTCGAGACGGTGATAGGTGATGGCCGACATCATGGCGAGCACGCCCTGATGGTTCTTGCGGGTGATTCTGTTGATGCGCTCCACAGGCACGCGCTGCATCACCACTCGGTTGGTCCTTGCCTTGGCTATGAGTTCGGCGGCGAGATCTCCCTGAAGATCCTTGGCTATAAAAATTTTATCTATTTCCTTGCCGGCATCAATAGCCTCGATTACGGCACGGATGCCGTAGATATAATCGCTTTTTTCCACGTATGTATCTTGTTTTATTGATAATTATTTACCGTATAAACATTTAAGCGTCCGATTTTGACGAAAAACGCCGCATTTTTTATTTTTGCGACAGCAGGCTGCGGGCGGCTGCGATAGCTGTTTCGTCGATGTCGGCTCCTCCGAGCATTGCCGCAATCGAGCGCACGCGCTCCTCGTCGGTCAGAAGTGCGATATGGGTGTGGGTCGAGTGCTCGTCGTCCTCTTTGTAGACGCGATACTGATGCACGCCTTTCGAAGCTACCTGCGGGAGATGGGTAATGGCCGTCACCTGAATATTTTTCGATATGTCAAGCATCATAGTGCCCATACGGTTGGCCACGTCGCCCGACACACCGGTGTCGATTTCATCGAAAATAATGCTCGGCAACTGCATGCTCGAAGCTATTATGGACTTGATTGAGAGCATGAGTCTCGAAATCTCGCCGCCAGAAGCAGTAGCTCCGACGGGCATGAGGGGCTGATTCTTATTGAAGGCCACCATAAACTCCACCGCATCCATACCGGTCGAGGTCATGTCGGCAGGCGAAACCCGGATTTCACAGCGGAGATTCTTCATGCCGAGAGGCATAGCTACTTCCGCAAGACGCTTGCCGAAACGCTCGGCGGCCTCTTTTCGTGCCGCGGATATTTCCATGGCGCTCTCACGTGCAAGAGCCTTGGCGCGACGTGCTTCTTTCTCGAGCTCCTCAATCTCGTCGCCGGAATTGTCAAGCGCACGGAGTTTGTCGCGCAGAGCCTCGCGCAATTCAATCAGGCCGTCCGAGTCCTCGACATGATGCTTGTGGCAAAGCGAATAGATGGAACTAAGACGCTCCTCGATGGAGGCAAGAGCCGACGGATCGTCACCAAGCCCCTCGTCAATCGACAGGATGGTCGCGGCGATGTCGGAGAGCTCTATGCGCACCGTCTCCAGTCGCTCCGAGATATTGTCGGCCGAATCAAATACTTCCTCGATATCGGCACAAGCCTCGGCTGCGGTCTCGACCATGCGCAGGGCACCCGTCTCGTCATCGTCGAGCGCACCCGATGCACGCGAAAGTGCCCCCTTGATGGCGCTGAGATTGTTGAGCATGTCGCGCTCCTTCTCCAGTTCGGCCTGTTCGCCGGGTTGCAGATTGAGTTCTTCGAGCTGTTCGAGCTGATAGCGGGTGAACTCCTCGTCCTCACGCGCACGTTCCACCTTGGCACGCATCACCTTCAGGCGTCTGACGGCTTCGCGCAGGAAATTGAATTTTATCTGATAGGCGCTCACACGGCGGGAGTTTCCGGCAAGGGTGTCTATGACACTGAGCTGAAACTCAGGCGTGGCAAGCAACTGATTCTGATGCTGGGAATGGATGTCGATAAGATGCAGGCTGACATCGCGGAGCTTTGACAGCGGTACAGGCGAGTCGTTGACAAAGGCCCTTGAACGTCCGGCGGGAGAAATCTCGCGGCGCAGGATACAGCGCTCGTCATCCCACTCGATATCTTCCTGAAGGCAGAAATCCTTGAGCAAAGGATAGTCGTCGACCGTAAACACGGCCTCGATTACGCTCTTGGCGTCAGGATTGGCCACGACCCGCGTGTCGGCACGGCTTCCGAGCAGCAGCGAGAGCGCGCCGAGAATAATCGACTTGCCCGCGCCGGTCTCGCCGGTGATTACGTTGAAACCCTCATGAAACTTTATGTCGATAAGGTCAATGAGGGCATAGTTTGATATGTGGAGTGATTCAAGCACTTTTTTAGGATATATTAGAGGTGAGAAGTAAAGTCGTCACGGATTGTCGCCGCGCTTGATTTTGTCAAGCCGGTCCTGATCCGTAGGATATATCGGAGAGAGGACATCGTAGGCATGCTGACGCTCGTCGGCCGGCGCTTTCGAATATAAATTGACAAGCTCGTCGAGTTTGGCGTCTCTGAACATCGAGAGCCCGACAGACATCGGAGCAACCTTGAACACTTCAGTCAGCACGTCAAGCGACGTGTCGATGGTCTTTCGCCCCTTGTCAGGACTCACCGACATCTGGTCGAGTCCCTGAAGGTGATAGTTGTAATATAAGTCACGGATGATACGCGTGGAGGGGTCTGTGAACGACGCGAGCACCGCCGCGCGGTTTTTAGTATCCTCAAAAGCCTTCCATCCTGTCTCGCCCGACGACTGTCCCTGATGGACTATGGTTTCAAGGCGCTCGAAAAGCGCATCGCCACCACGCGGCGAGAACGAGTCGAAATCGACTGCGAGAATCAGATAGATATAGAAATTCAGAATCTGCGTGAGCTGACTCTCCATCTGCATCTCGGAATAAAGCAGCGGCTCTCCCTGGGTATAGTTGAAGGAAATGCTGTTGTCCTTGAAATTGATGAGTGTCGACAGATATGAAGAGTTGTAGACCGGACGGAGCGACTGCACCTGCAGGCTTCCTTCCATCAGTCCGGTCGGTTCATCGTATTTCGTGATGTTGAAAAAGAGCGTACACTCTATTTTCTCGTTGGCCGCGAACTGGGCCGGAGTCCAGTGGTTGGTGTTGACATATTCGTTGATAGCGCTCTGCAGGGTTTCGAAAACAGTCTTGTTGGTGCCCTCCAGCTGACTCGTGTTGACTTCGACACGACAGTTCAGTTCCTGCGCGCTGAGCACGGGGAGGGACACAAGAAAGAGAAAGAGAGAGACGAGAATTTTCATAAGGCGGGGAGCGTCGGGAATATTTCAGATAGTCACACGGTTCACTGCTGTGCGGTCAGGCCGATGACGGACGATACGATGTCGGCAGCCACCTCTCGCTTCGATTTCAGACCGAAATCCTCGCGGGAACCGTCGCGCCTGATAATCGACACCTTGTTCGTGTCCGTACCGAATCCCGCGCCTTTGTCGCGCAGAGAGTTCAGCACTATCATGTCGAGGTTCTTGCGGCGCAGCTTCTCGGCGGCGTTGTCGAGCTCATGATCCGTTTCAAGCGCGAAACCGACAAGAATCTGTCCGGGGCGCTTCCGCGAGCCGAGTGTGGCCGCGATGTCGGGATTCTTTACCAGATGAATCACCGGCACTTCCGAGTGTTCGCGCTTGATTTTGCGGTCAGCCACCTCAGCAGGAGCGTAATCGGCCACGGCAGCACACATCACGGCAATGTCGGCCGATGGGAAGGCCTCTTCACAGGACGCAAGCATATCGCGCGCGGATTCGACATCAATCACTCTTATCGAGGGATTGGACGTGCGGATGGCGACAGGGCCGCTGACGAGAGTGACCTCTGCACCGCGGGCCGCACACTCTTCGGCGAGGGCGTAGCCCATCTTGCCTGACGAGCAGTTACCTATAAAACGTACAGGGTCTATCTTTTCGTGAGTCGGACCGGCCGTGATGAGCACTTTTTTCCCTGAAAGATCCTTACGGGATGCAAAAAAGTCCTCAAGGACGGCCGCGATTTTCTCCGGCTCCTCCATGCGTCCCTTACCCACGAGGCCGCTTGCCAGCTCTCCGCTCTCCGGCTCGATGATTATGTTGCCATAGGAACGGAGCAGCCCGATATTGGCGGTGGTGGAGGGATGGGCCATCATGTCGAGGTCCATGGCCGGAGCCACAAACACCTGCGATTTGGCAGAGAGATAGGTGGTGACGAGCATATTGTCGGCGATTCCGTGGGCCATCTTGCCGATGGTCGAGGCTGTGGCCGGAGCTATCACCATGCAGTCAGCCCAGAGACCGAGGTCGACATGCGAGTGCCACTCGCCGGTATTAGCGGTGAAAAATTCACTCACCACCGGCTTCTGACTAAGCGCCGAAAGAGTCACGGGAGTGATGAACTCCTTGCCGGCCGGCGTAATCACGACCTGCACCTCCGCGCCGGCCTTGACGAGCAGGCGCAGAAGCGATACGGATTTATAGGCGGCAATGCCGCCGCATATACCCAGGACAATATGCTTCCCTGCGAGCGCGCTCATTTCATACGGAGTTTTATACGGGTGAAGCAGTCCTTGGTGTTCTGCGCGAAATCACCTTTCATAATCCAGTCATAGTATGACGGGTCGCGGCGCAACACCTCTTCGACGGGTTTCCCCTTGTATTTGCCGAAGTTGATGATTTCGCGGTCCTTGTCGTCATATATGATGCGGCCCATGAAATCGACATTGCGGTTGTTGCAGGCATATTTGCTGAGCTCCTCCATGTCGTTGGGGAGGTCGTCGTAGCGGTCGAGCTGTGCCTTGAGCACCTCGTAGGTCGCACGCGTGTCGGCGTTGGCCGAGTGAGCGCCGTCGAGCTCCTTGCCGCAGTAGAAACGGTAGGCGGCCACGAGGGTGCGCTGCTCCTTTTTGTGGAAAATCGTCTGCACGTCGATGAAACGGGCCTTCGAGAAATCGAATTTTACTCCGGCACGCTGAAACTCCTGGTCAAGCATGGGTATATCGAAGCGGTTGGAGTTGAAACCGGCTATGTCGCAACCGGTAAGCTCGTTGGCAAGCGAGCGCGCAATCTGACGGAATGTCGGCTCTCCGGCCACATCCTCGTCGGTTATATGATGGACCACCGTGGCCTCCTCAGGGATATGGATTTCGGGATTGACACGGCGCGTCTTTTCGATTTCCTCTCCCCCGGGAAGCACCTTTATGAGCGAAATTTCCACGATGCGGTCGTGAAGGATGTCGACTCCGGTGGTTTCGAGGTCAAAGAAAACGATAGGTTTCTTGAGATTGAGTTGCATGTGTTGGTTCAGTCGTCAGAACGGATGATTATATGTATTCCTATTGGGATGAGAGCATTAGAAGTCGGTGACATTCATCGGCATGAGGAGCATCGTGAGACGGGTGTCAGCCTTGTCCTCGGTCGGAACAATCACGGCAGGCTTGGAGGGGTCTGCAAGCTTGAAGATAATATCCTCGGTCCAGAGCACTCCCGCAAGTTCGGAGAGATACGACGAGCTGAAGCCTACCACCATATTTTTGCCGGTAAAGTCGGCCGAAAGGTTCTCGACGCCTGAAGTGTTGTATTCATTGTCCGAAGCCTTGATGGTAAGACGCTCAGGAGTGATATTGAACTTAATCAGACCGTGGCCCTCATCAACAAAGAGACTCACCCGGCGCACAGCTGTGGTAAACTGATGACGGTCGACAGTGAGTGTGAACGGATTGTTTTCAGGAATCACACGGGTATAGTCGGGGAAACGGCCCTTGACAAGACGGCTTTCAAAAGTGAAAGTGTCGGTTTCGAAAGTCACGCCGGTCTGCGGTTCGAGCTTAACGGTCACCTCCTCGTCGCGGGTGAACACACTGCGGAACACGTTGGTCGACTTATTCGGGAGAATAAACGAACCCTCGATATTGGGCGACAGGCTCGAATCCTCGAAGCGGACGAGCTTGTGGGTATCTGTGGCCACGAAAATGAGTTTGTCGGGCTTGATGTCCCAATACACACCCATCATCTGCGGACGCAGCATGTCAGTACCGGCTGCAAACGAAGTGAACTCCAGTCCGCGCAGGAGAGCGGAACCGGGAGCCTTGAACACAAGCTGATTCTCGGACTTCACCGCACGGTCAGGGTGGGGATATTCCGAACCCTTCAGGCCCATGAACTTATAAGAACCGTTGGGGTGCGACATCTCGATTGCGAGCGTCACATCGTCGATGGTGAAATTCAGTTCCTGCTCAGGCATAACACGCAGGAGCTCGACGATACGACGGGCATCGATGCAAAACTCGCCTTCGCCCTCCACATCCATGATAGGAATACGGCCGCAGAGCATATTCTCGCCGTCGCAGGCCGTGATTGTCAGCACACTCCCTTCAATCGAAAACAGGAAATTGTTAAGGATGGTCAGCGCGTTTTTGGCGTTGATGACCTTGCTGACCGATGAGGCAAAATTATGAAGCGTCTTGCTTGGAACAGTGAATTTCATTTCTGATATCTTTAGAGTTTTTATCCCACAAAGTTAGCACAAAATTAAAAACCACGCAAAATTTAAGCACAGGAATTAAATGGGTATTCTTAACTGATGATATAATTAAACAAAAATCTGTATATTTGCAGCAATCAATATTTCTGTTATTCATCCATTGTAAAGCAAATGCTATTGTCGGGGAGTTTTGTTAAGTGTGTGGCTTCGGTTATTGCGGTCGGTATCACGGTGGTGCTGGCGTACTGGTGTTTTGTCTGTTCGCTGAGGTGGCAATTGCGTCACGGTGACATTGAAAATATGTATGCTTCAGCCAAGGGCTACCGGCTTCTTCTATGGAGCGTCTTTATTGTGATCATGTATTATCTCGCCTGCAAGTTCCTCTTTGACACATCGGCAACAGTGGTGTTTCTCATCGCGAGTGTCTTAGGGCTTGCCGTGACAACCCTCCTGACACGACGCAAGTATGGGAAAGGCGGGGCGACCGTGACCTGCATCTATCTGCTCCTCTTTGCTCCGATAATGTGCATGGGAACCGCGGCCGCTCTGACGTGGCTGATACCTGACACGGTAACTGTCTGCGAAAATTCCGACGGAACTTGCACATCGACAAGACTCTACGGTTGGAAATCCGGCGAAGATATGGATCTGACTAAATGTTATTTAGACAATATGACGGCAGATACATTATACCGTGTCGCAGTGACATACGCAATCCCCGGCGAGGACTTGGAAAACCTATATTCCGTCACCGACACTTTTCCACCCATGACTTTCAACAGCATGAAATCCCGGGCTGACTACTATATGCACGAAATCCCGCCGCTGATGCGCTGGACAAGCGGCAAAACCGGACGAATCCGCACGCAACGGATATTCGTGGCTGACAAATTCATGCTTTCCAAATTCATAGGCTATTACGACATGGCAATGTTCGGCCTCAATCCTAACCGTCGTGTCAGGGCTCTCAAAGAAAGCTCAAACAGGGTCATCCATGAAGATCCGGAGAATCTGACTTTATACAAACGCATAATTCGAGAGGCAAACAGCAGGAAAAGTCACTGATTTTATGTAATTTTGCGGGAATTTTTGAAAATCCAGTCAAAATCACATCTCTTATGTGGGTTACACTTGCAATTGTCTCGGCCCTGTGCCTCGGTTTTTATGATGTAATGAAGAAGCTGTCGGTTGACGGCAACAATGTCCTCGGCGTCCTGTTTCTCAACACCGTATTCGGTTCGCTTTTCATGCTTCCGGTCATAATCATCGGTGTCTCTCACGGAAACTATGGTCTCGGAAACACGCTCGCCGGCCACGGCGCCATCCTCATCAAGTCGGCGATAGTGCTGACATCATGGCTCTTAGGCTATGCAAGCATCAAACATCTGCCGCTGACAATAGCCGGACCGGTCAACGCCTCGCGTCCTGTGCTCGTGCTTGTCGGCGCCCTCATCATCTTTGGCGAGAGGCTCAACCTATGGCAGTGGGCAGGTGTGATTCTCGGATTCTGGTCACTATTCTTCATAAGCCGCGTCGGTGGCAAGGAAGGATTCTCACTCAAATCAAGCAAATGGGTGTGGATGGCCATCGGAGCAACGGCGATGGGTGCGGTCAGCGCTCTCTACGACAAATATCTTCTAACCCGCTACGAACCGCTTGAAGTGCAGGCGTGGTATTCACTCTATCAGATGATAATCATGGGCATCACCATCGGCCTGATACTCCGCGGCCACAAAGGTGCGACCCCTCTGAAATGGCGCTGGACAATACCTCTGATTTCTCTCTTCCTTACCGTCGCGGATATAGCTTATTTCTATAGTCTGTCAATGGAGGGCTCAATGATTGCCGTCGTCTCGATGATTCGCCGCGGCAGTGTGATTGTATCATTCTTCTATGGAGTCATAGCCCTGCATGAGAAAAACATCAAGCTCAAGCTCATTGACCTCACCATACTCCTCATCGGCCTCACATTCCTTGTGATAGGAAGTCTATAGCGGCATAAATCAAGCGCACGATGTCATTTCAGGGGCATACGCGAGAATCTCAATGTCGTCTTAAGCAGCGGGAATGATAGTGTCAGAATAGCGCCGTCGGTAATCGTGGCATGAATGTCACGGTCAATAGGCGCGAAGGTCGAGTCAATCCATTCAAGGTCATAGTGGCCGACGAAAATCGTCGGTTTCAGCCGTCCCTTGAGCATCATCGGGCGCCACTGGTCGCGGCACGTCTCCGCCCCGTCGACATAGACAATATCATATTCCCCATCGGCATTTTCAGACCGCACCACCGCGAGCAGATAGCGTCCGCCGGGACGGGCATACTGCGGGTCATTCTCCCGGTCAAGATACCGCCAATAACCTTCGACACCGTCCTCCGACGCTCGGAAATGCTCCGTCAGTTCATCCTGCGACCATCGGGTAGCATATAGCTGTCCCGGCGATTTCTCCGTTTCAAGCGAAATCGCTGAGAGGGTTAGCTCTCCCCTGCTCCACACTTCGACAGACGAGAGCGCGTCCAGACCGTCGACGGGAAGCGACATCACGTTATCCACCAGTCTGCCGCCACCCGACACTCTCAGCACACCCTCCCCGCGGTCAACCTCTAAGCGCAGAGTATTGTAAGCGCCCGAGGATGTCCCGAAGCCTTCCGCATCTTTCACAAACAGCTCCTTACCATCTCTCACAAGCGAGAGCAGGGTCTGCCGTTTATCAAAAATGTCGCCGAAAGAGGTGTTTCCATGGCGCAGGGTGAGACGCAAAGTGTCCGCATCATTTCCTATGAGGTCCATGCCCCAATAGTTTGGCGACAGGCCCTGCCGCTCCCCTATTCCGGCCATCGCCCCGCGCGCTTCAAACACGTAGGAGTGAGCCACGGAGTCCCCAGGAAGCCCGAAAATCATCACCGAATCCCGGAGCACGATAGGGACGTCATAATAACGACGCTCGGTCAAAGCCCGCACGTCAGCGGACATTGACCGAAGCGGGAATGTCAGTAACACAAGGGCGACAATTGCCCAGTGAAGGAGAGAGGCCGGAGGTTTCATCGTTTTTCAGTATTGCCTTCGTAATAATTTATGTATGCCCTGTTGACGAGGCGCGTTCCGCCAGGAGTCGGATAATCGCCGGAGAAATACCAGTCGCCCGGACAATCGGGGATTGCGTCACGCAGACCTTCGAGAGTCTGATATATGATGTCGACATCGGCATTGATTGAACCGTCGGCAGTCAGCATCTCGACAATCTTGCGTGAAATCTCCTCCTGAGTGAAGGGAGCGTAGATAGCCTTTACGCAGTTTGTGACCTCGATGTCAAGCAGTCCTTCCTGAGCCTTGCACTTCCGGTAAGTCTCATCGAGGATATGCCCCATGCCCCTGTCGCGGAGCAACTGCACGGCTGCGCGGAACGCGATGAACTCACCCATGCGCGACATGTCGATACCGTAGTAGTCCGGATAGCGCACCTGAGGCGAGGAGGACACGACCACAATCTTTCGCGGGTGCAGGCGGTCGAGCATCTTGAGAATTGACTGCTTGAGAGTGGTACCGCGAACAATACTGTCGTCGATGACCACCAAATTGTCTACATTATTCTCTACAATACCGTAAGTGACGTCGTAGACATGGGCAGCAAGGTCGTTGCGCGACTCACCTTCGGCTATGAATGTGCGGAGTTTTATATCCTTGATGGCCACTTTCTCCACACGGAGGTCATGATTCATAATCTCGGTCAGGCGCTCGGGAGTGAGAGTACCCTCGCGCTGCGCATCGAGAATCTTCGTAGCCTTACGCTTGTCGAGCTCGCGCCCGAGTTCCGTCACCATGCCTATGAACGCAACCTCTGCCGTGTTGGGAATGAATGAGAATACCGAATGATCAAGGTCGCCGCCGATGCTTTCCATTATGGCCGGCACCACATTGCATCCGAGCTTTTTGCGCTCGCGGTAAATGTCGGCGTCGCTGCCGCGCGAGAAATATATGCGCTCGAATGAGCAGCGCTGATTCTCGGCCTCGCCCAGAACATCAGTGACGGTCATGTGACCCGCCTTGCTCACAATCAGCGCACTGCCGGGAGCAAGCTCCTTCACCTCGCGGCGCGGCACATCGAACACGGTCTGAATCACCGGACGCTCCGACGCGAGCACTATCACCTCATCGTCGTGATAGTAGAACGCCGGACGGATGCCGTGGCTGTCGCGCAGTGCAAACATATCGCCCGAACCGGTGGCACCGCAGATGACGAAACCGCCGTCCCACTGCGGAGCCGTGGATGCAAGCACCCGCTTCATGTCGAGATTATCCTCGATGGTGACACTCAGTTTCTGTCCCTCCATCGAGTCACGATACTGGCGGTAGATGCGGTGGTTTTCCTTGTCAAGAGCGTCACCGAGCTGTTCGAGGAGCACCACGGTGTCGCTGTAGATGCGCGGATGCTGACCGCAGGCAACCACATGCTCGAACACCTTGTCGACATTCGTCATATTGAAATTGCCGCACATCAACAGATTGCGCGAGCGCCAGTTGTTGCGGCGCAGAAACGGATGGCAATACGAGAGTCCGCTCTTGCCGGTGGTTGAGTAGCGGAGGTGACCCATGTAGATTTCACCGAGGAATGGCGCGTAGCGCTCAATCCACTCGGCATCATGCTCCGCAAGGTCTGCCTTGGAGAGCTTATGGTTCACGGTGTCGAATATTTCCTGAATGGCATCCTTGCCGAGAGCACGCTCGCGGAACACATATTCGTTGCCAGGGACAGAGTGCATTTTCACCACTCCGATACCGGCGCCTTCCTGACCGCGGTTGTGCTGCTTCTCCATCAGGAGGTAGAGTTTGTTGATACCGTAGGAATAAGTACCGTATTTCTTCTTGTAATATTCAAGTGGTTTGAGCAACCGTACCATTGCCACTCCACACTCATGCTTCAGAATTTCCATCTGACAGATATATAGATATAAGATTATTTCAGCTGCAAAATTATAGAAAAAATTTCAAGACCGTATCAAGCAAAGAACCGCTCTTCGGACACCGTCGCCACATTGTCGACAGTGTCCGCAGAGCGGATTCTGTTTTTTCATGATGAATATCAGCGGATAAAGAGAAGCTCACGATACTTCGGCAACGGCCAGATTTCGTTGTCGACGAGAAGCTCGAGCTTGTCGATATGGTAGCGGATCACCTCAAGACAGGGAGCGACCTCACGTGAATAGGCAAGCGCCTTTTCTCTTTCCGTATCAATTTTGTTGGCCTCTTTACGGGCGTTGACCATCTTGGCCACCTCTTCCTTGATTACGGAGCAGTGACGCATGATTTTCTCTACGGTCACGGCGTCCTGCGACGAAAGTTCCTCGCCCTTGTTGCCGGGGAAAAGAGTGCGGATTTTCACCATATTGTCGAGAAGAAGCGAGAGGTAGCGTGTTGCCACAGGGATGATATGGTTGATGGCGAGATCGCCGAGCACACGGGCCTCAATCTGAATCTTCTTGGTATACATTTCCCACTTCACCTCGTTGCGGGCCTCAAGCTCCACGTGGTTCATGACACCGGTCTTGCGGAACATCTCGATTGACGAGGGACGGAGATAGGCGTCGAAGATGAGTGCGGGGTTGGTCTCGCAGTCAAGACCGCGGCGTGCGGCCTCTTCCTTCCATTCGTCGGAATAGCCGTTGCCATCGAAGTGGATAGCCTCCGAGTAGAGAAGCAGGGCTTTGATTTCGGCGAGAAGGGCGTGGTGAAGCTCCTCTCCGGCCTCAAGACGGGAATCGACCTTCTGCTTGAAGTCGGCAAGCTGTTCAGCCACAGCAGCATTGAGCGCAATCATGGCCGAAGCGCAGTTGGCGCTCGAACCGACGGCTCGGAACTCGAAACGATTGCCGGTGAAAGCGAAAGGCGATGTGCGGTTGCGGTCGGTATTGTCAATCATCAGCTCGGGAATCTGAGTCACGCCGAGGTTTAGCTCTTCCTTGCCGGCAAAAGCGATAAGCTCGTCCTTGTCGGAATTCTTGATTTTGTTGATGATTTCCGAAAGCTGGCTGCCGGCGAAAATCGAGATGATGGCTGGGGGTGCCTCGTTAGCGCCGAGACGGTGGCAGTTTGTCGCCGACATGATCGAAGCCTTGAGAAGCGCATTGTGGCGGTGGACGGCTGCCATCACATTGGCGATGAAGGTGATGAACTGGAGATTGTCTTTCGGAGTCTTGCCGGGAGCGAAAAGGAGTGTGCCGGTGTCTGTGCCGAGGCTCCAGTTGTTGTGCTTGCCTGAACCGTTGATGCCCGCGAAAGGTTTCTCGTGGAGAAGCACACGGAAATTATGGCGTGCGGCCACCTCGCTCATGAGCGACATGAGGAGCATGTTGTGGTCGTTGGCGAGGTTGGTTTCCTCAAAAATGGGCGCGAGCTCGAACTGATTGGGAGCCACCTCGTTGTGGCGGGTCTTGGCGGGAATACCGAGTTTGTGGGCCTCGATTTCGAGATCAAGCATGAAAGCCTCCACGCGCGAGGGGATGGCGCCGAAGTAGTGGTCCTCAAGCTGCTGGTTCTTTGCGGACTCATGTCCCATGAGAGTACGGCCTGTGAGCACGAGGTCGGGACGGGCATTGTAGAGCGCTTCGTCAACGAGGAAATATTCCTGCTCCCATCCGAGATTTGAAATCACATGCTTGACTTCGGGGTCAAAATAGCGAGCCACGGCTGTACCGGCCTTGTCTACGGCCGAGAGAGCGCGGAGAAGAGGAGTCTTGTAGTCAAGCGATTCTCCGGTATAGGAGATGAATATAGTAGGGATACAAAGAGTGTTGTGAAGGATAAATGCTGGCGACGAAATATCCCATGCAGAGTAACCGCGGGCCTCGAAAGTGTTGCGGATACCGCCGTTGGGGAAGCTCGATGCGTCAGGTTCCTGCTGCACGAGGAGCTTGCCGGTGAATTCCTCGACCATACCGCCCTTGCCGTCATGCTCCACAAAACCGTCGTGTTTCTCGGCGGTAGTTTCGGTCAGAGGCTGGAACCAGTGTGTGTAGTGGCGGGCACCGTTGTCGATGGCCCACTGTTTCATACCTTCAGCCACACTGTCGGCTACCTTGCGCGAAAGAGGCTGTTTGTTGTCAATAGCATTGATAAGGGCCTTGTAGGTATCCAGAGGAAGATACTCAAACATTTTGGCACGGTTGAACACTTTGCTCGCATAATATTCCTGCGGACGTTCTTTTGGGATGTTCACGGGGACAGCTTTGCGATTGGAAGCTTCTTCAACTACTTTGAATCTTAAGCTTGACATAATGTGTTGTTGGGGGGATTAAGAAATTATGGTAATTTTTATTTGTTAACGTTTTGATTTCGGATTTATTTTCCGGCGAGACGCTCCACGCATCTGCGTGTGTTCTCATGGGTATTGAAGGCAGTGAGGCGGAAATAGCCTTCTCCGGCGGGGCCGAAACCGCTTCCGGGAGTACCGACGATGTGATAGCGGTCAAGGAGATAGTCGAAAAACTCCCATGAGGTCATATTGCCGGGCGTCTTGAGCCAGATGTAGGGAGAATTTATGCCTCCAACGACCTCATAACCGGCCTCGGCGAGACCTGTGCGGAGCATACGGGCGTTTTCGAGATAATAGTCTACGGTCTCACGCACCTGGCGCTGACCCTCCTCTGTATAAAGAGCTTCAGCCCCACGCTGGGTCAGATAGCTCGCACCATTGAACTTGGTTGTCTGGCGGCGGCGCCAGAGGGCGTTGAGCCCGACGAGCTCTCCATTTTCATCCATGCCTTTGAGGGCTTTGGGGACCACGGTATAGCCGAGACGGATTCCGGTGAAACCGGCTGTCTTGGAATAGCTGCGGAACTCGATGGCCACCTCACGGGCTCCTTCAATCTCATATATCGAATGAGGCACATCCTCCTCTCGGATATAGGCTTCATAAGCTGCGTCGAAGAGGAGCAGCACACCGTTTTCACGGCAGTAGTCTACCCACACTTTCAGTTGCTCACGGGTGAGAGTGGTTCCGGTAGGGTTGTTGGGATAGCAGAGGTAGATTACATCAGGCCTCTCGGCAGGCAATACCGGGACAAAGGAATTTTCAGCCGTACAAGGCAGACATTCTATGCGGCTCCAGCGGCCGTCCTCACCAAGCTCACCGGCACGTCCGCCCATGACATTGGTATCGACATATACGGGATAGACGGGGTCGGTCACGGCCACACGATTGGTGGTCGAGAGTATGTCGCCGATATTTCCCGTGTCGCTCTTGGCTCCGTCGCTGACGAAAATCTCGTCCGGTTCGATGTCGATTCCGCGGCGTCTGTATTCATATTCAGAGATTTTATCCGTCAGAAACGAATAGCCCTGTTCGGGGCCATAGCCGTGGAATGACTCTCCGCACCCTTCGTCGTCAACTGCCTTGTGAAGCGCATCGATGACTGCCGGACAGAGCGGACGGGTAACATCCCCTATGCCCATACGGATAATCTCTACTCCGGGATTGGCGTCGGCGTATGCCTTGACGCGTCTTGCCACCTCACTGAAAAGGTATGAGGCCGGGAGCTTGGTGAAATTGTCGTTGATCCTAAACATCTTTTTTGCCTTGCGTATAAATATAATCTTTTACCTGGATTTTCAAAAATAGAATTAGCTTTCCACATCTGTCGGATGCGAAAATAAGATTATGCTTCGCGCCTCCTGGCGCTCCCTTCGTTTTGTCTTGTCCGGGATTGATTCAGCGTTGTCGGTAATAGTTTCCCTCAAAAACCTCAGTGGCGCTTCCCGTCATCAGCACATGGCCGTTTTCAGCCCACTCTATCGAGAGGTCACCGCCGCGGATATGGATAGTGATTCTGCGGCCGCAGCGTCCGGTAAGGGCGGCTGCCACAGCCGATGCACATGCGCCGGTGCCGCAGGCAAGGGTCTCCCCTGTGCCGCGTTCCCATACTCTCATCCTCGCCTCGTCGGGCGAGATGATTTCAAGAAACTCTATGTTCGCACGGTCAGGCCAGATGTGGTGGCGCTCAAGTTCAGGGCCGAGTCTGTCGAAATCGACATCCTCTATACGGTCCACAAACACAACTCCATGCGGATTGCCCATTGAGACAGCGGTGATTTTCACCTCGCCACATGAGGTTGCGACAGGCACTTCTATCATGCTTTCACCGTCATGTCTGACCGGTATCACGGAGGGCGTGAATTCCGGTTCACCCATGTCGACAGTGACACTGCCGACCTCACCATCAGCGTCCATATTAAGCGACAAAACCTTGATACCCGAAAGGGTTTCAAGGCTTATACGTTGATGGTCAGTGAGTCCGTGGTCGTGGACGTAGCGGGCGATGCAGCGGGAGGCGTTGCCACACATCCGAGCTTCTGACCCGTCGTTGTTAAACATCCTCATTCTGAAATCAGCCTTGTCGGAGGGGCATATAAGCACTATGCCGTCGCCGCCTACTCCGAAATGCCGGTCACTCATCTCAACTGCCAGCTCTGACAGTCGTTCCGGCGTCGACTCCATACAGTTTATATATATGTAGTCATTGCCTATGCCGTGCATTTTGGTGAATTTAATCACCTCCTTGGCTCTGTTTCCTTTCGAGGTCATATAGTCATTGTTACTTCAAACATTAATTTGTCTGAAATCGTTGCAAAGTTAAGCATTTTGCTACATACTTCCGCATTTTTCGCGCATATTTTTCGCAAAAATATTCATTTTTATATATTTTAACATTCTAAAGTTATATAAACCTATTCCGATATATCCGCATCTGATTCCGACTGCATCAGCCGGAGCCATTTGCGGTAGCCCAACAGAGCAATCACGGTGTAGACTGCATAGAGGACGCAGTAGAAGGTAAGGCCCTTGTAGAAATACAGGCCGCTGCTCACAATATCAACCACAAACCACACCAGCCACTGCTCGGCATATTTGCGGGCCAGCATCCACAACCCGACTATGGACAAGGCGGTGGTAAAGGCATCCGCTACAGGCACGGTCGAATCCGTGAAGCTGAAGAGCACCCACCATATCACACCCCAAAGCACAGCCATGGCCGCCAAAGCGCCGGCACACACCTCTGCGCTGACGTGGGTGATGCGGCGCGGAGCCCGCTTTTTAGCCGATGTGCCTCTCGTCCACGAAATAAATCCGTACACAGCTATCAGCAGATAGTAGATGTTGATACCGAAGTCGGCGTAGAGACCCTTGGAATAGTAAATCCACATTGAAATGGCAGGCATCACCACCGAGGCGAGCCACACTTTGGCATCGGCATGATACTCCCACCACAGATACAGGAGCCCTACGCTGAAACCCAATATTTCAAGTATGGTAGCAAAAGTCATATATATCCGGTTGCTTATATAATATATGTGTCAGAAACGCAGTGTTGCAGTTGCCATGACGTGGGTTGGCGCCTGGGCAGCATAGCCGGCATAACGATAGATTACTTTCTCACCGTCGACCACTGAATAGCCGGCGCCGGCATAGCCATTGTTGAAATACTTCTCGTTGAAGAGATTGTAAATCGAGAAACCAACACGCAGCTCTTTTATGCCGTGGAAATTCCGGAACGTGTAGCCCAGATGGAGGTCCGACACGAAATATGAATCGAGTTTTGCCTCCTCGCTGCGGGCGTTGTTCATGTATTGCTTGCCCACATAGCGGCTCTGCAGCGAGGCGTCGGCACCGCGGTAATTGAAATTGAAAACGTTGTTGAAAATCAGGTCGGGCGAGAAGGCAATCGGAGTGTCGCCCCGGTCAAAGGATATGGGATTCGTCCACTCGTCCTCATAGATATATTCCACAAAATCCTTGATTCGGTTTCGAGAGAGAGTGAGGTTGAAACTCCAGTCAAACCAGCAGCAGGGACGCAGGGCTGTCTGCAATTCTACTCCCATACGATAGGAATCGGGAACGTTCACGCTGATGGGATTGCCGGTATCGGACAGCTCGCCGGTTGCCACAAGCTGGTCCTTATAGAGCATGTAATAGAGATTGACGCCAACGGAAAAGAGTTTCTGATTATAGGTGTAGCCTAACTCGAAGTCGTTGAGGCGTTCTGCTTCGGGGCGATGGTTGGGGTCGCCGTCGGTGAAGTTATCACGGACAGGTTCCTTCTGCGCGACTGCCCACGACGCGAAGACGCGGTGCTCCCCGGTGGTGAAGTTAAGTCCCACTTTCGGGTTGAAGAAATCCCAGCGGCGGTTGACATCAAGCACGGCGGGAGCAGCTATATTCCAGTCCCAGTTGTCCGATTCTCCCTTTATAGTATAATGTATGTGGCGATACTGCATGTCGGCGTATGCCGAGAACATGCGGTTGATTTCATAATTGGCACGCAGAAAGACGTTGGCGTCGAATTTCCTGCCGCGGTTGTCGTAATATTTCTGAAGCGGGTCAATCGGGCCTGTGTAATTGCGCACCCACTTGACCTGACCGAAGTGATGGCCGTCGAAATCGGTGACGGCGCCTCCGAGGATTACGTTCCAGCGCTCACGGATATAGTTCAGACTCAGCTGACCGCCGTAGAAATCATTGACATTGTTTTTCAGACGGATAAGGTCTGACTTTTTGACGAGGTTGCCGTCGGCGTCGGTGTATGGCGTCAGTCCATACTCCTCCAGTGTGCGGTTGGTCTTGTACTGGTCATAGTAACCGTCGTCCTTCGTGTAATGGAGCGCGGCGTTAAGATGGAGATATGAGCCGAGGCGTTGATGGAGAAGCAGCTGGAAATGATGCTGGATATAATTGTCGTGCTGGTCGGGATAATAGGCGCGCTTGCCGTCCTTGTCGGTATATTCGCCGCAGGGATTGTAACGGCGGCCGAATTCCTCCATCTGCTCCTTGGTGGCATAGTCCCAGGCCATGTAGGTCTTTTCCTTGCCGCCGAAAGCGAGCAGGCGCACTGTGGTGTTGTAGCCGGAATAGGCGGCCTGTCCGAAATAGCTCCACAGAGCGGAGGTGGCGCGGTCGATATATCCGTCGGAACCGAGGTGGCTGAGACGCGCATCGAAACTCCAGTGGTTGCCGAGCAGACCGGAGCCCACGCGCAGCGTCTGGCGGTTGGTGTTGTAAGAACCGTATGCTCCGGAGAGTTCGGAATATGCCTCCTCCGACGGCGCGTCAGTCACCATATTGACACTCGCGCCGAAAGCACCCGCGCCGTTGGTCGATGTGCCCGCGCCGCGCTGAATCTGCACATCTCTCAGCGACGATGCGAGGTCGGGCATGTTGACCCAATAGACATTATGGCTCTCGGGATTGTTTATCGGAATCCCGTTGGCCGTGACGTTGATTCGGGAGCCGTCCGTGCCGCGGATACGCATCGAAGTGTAACCGATGCCCCCTCCGGCGTCGGAAGTGGTGGTAACCGAGGGGGTCATTTGCAGCAGATAAGTCATATCGCGCCCGTCGTTGTTGCGCAGCAGTTCCTTCTTGCCCACGTTGATAAATGCGACAGGAGTCTTTGCCGTGGCGCGGTTCGCCACAATCTCCACCTGGTCAAGCACAAGACTGAGTGAATCCTCCTCTGCGTGGAGGTCGGGGCCGGCCGCAGCACACAAACTGCCTGTCCCCGTCAGGAGGATGGCCGGAAGAATCGTTTTCTTCATAAATTTTTCTCTACGCCGGTATTACCCGGATCAGGTTCAAAGGGTATAATCTCAGACCTGCCTGCCGCGGGCGGCTCAGCGCTCCCGGCAAAGGCGGACACCCCTAAAATATAGACTTGATGTTTACTGAAATCCGGACGAGCCATGCAGCCGGATCCGGATTTCGCTGCAAAGTTAGCAATTTACAGCGGTTTTGCCATCGGGTTACGATATTTTTCCGTAATTTTGCACTGCATAAGTAACTTAACCAATTTTCTGACCATGACAGATGATGAAGCTCTGAGCCAGCTATATTTCAAAGACACGGCTTTCCACAATCTGATGCAGAAGCGCATTTTCAATGTGTTGCTCATCGCGTCGGCCTACGACGCTTTCATGATGGAGGAGGACGGCCGAGTCGAAGAACAGCTATATTTTGAATATACCTCGCTTAACCTGTCCTCTCCCCCGCGTGTGACCCGCGCGCTCAATTCGGCCGAAGCCCTTGAAATCATGAAGACAAAGAGCTTCGACCTCGTCATAATGATGCCGGGCAACGACGTCAGCGAGACTTTCACCGGCGCACGCCGCATCCGCGCCGAATATCCCGGCATGCCTATCATTGTGCTCACACCATTCTCCAAGGAGGTGTCACGCCGACTCTCCAACGAGGATTTCTCGGGAATAGACTATGTGTTTTCGTGGCTCGGCAACGTCGACCTGCTCCTCGCAATAATAAAACTTCTCGAAGACAAGATGAACGCCGACAACGATATCAACGGCGTAGGTGTCCAGATGATACTTCTCGTCGAGGACTCGGTGAGATTCTATTCGTCTGTTCTGCCGATTGTCTACAAATTCATACTCAAGCAGTCGCGCGAGTTCTCGACCGAGGCGCTCAACGAGCATGAGCAGATGCTGCGCATGCGCGGACGTCCAAAAGTGATGCTTGCCCGCGATTATGAGGAGGCGCTTGAACTCTACGACCGCTACAGCGACCATATCCTCGGTGTAATAAGCGACGTGTCCTTCATGCGCGAGGGCGTCAAGGACCCTAAGGCTGGCATAAGGCTCGCACGCGAGCTTCGTGAGCGTGACCCCTATCTGCCGCTCATCATCGAAAGCTCCGAGATTGAAAACGCCCACGACGTCGTCGAAATCGGTGGCACTTTCATCGACAAGAACTCGAAGAAATTCCCTGTCGACCTCGGCAAAGCCATCATCAACAACTTCGGCTTCGGCGACTTCGTAATCCGCAATCCCGAGAGCGGCGAGGAGATTTTCCGCATAAAATCGCTTAAGGACCTTCAGAAAAACATATTCGATATCCCTGCCGAGGCCCTCTACTGGCACGCCTCGTTCAACGACATATCCCGTTGGCTCTACTCGCGCGCCATGTTCCCGATTGCGGAGGTAATCAAACACCACCGCTTCCGCGACCTCAAGGATGCCCCGCAGGTGCGACAGCTTTTCTTCGACCTGATTGTGAAATACAGGAAGATGAAAAACCGCGGCGTGGTGGCGATTTTCCAGAAAGACCGCTTCGACCACTATTCTAACTTCGCGCGAATCGGACAGGGTTCGCTCGGAGGCAAAGGGCGCGGCCTGGCCTTCATCGACTCCATAATCAAGAAAAATCCGATCTGCGACAACTTCGACGGAATCACCATCACCATCCCCCGCACGGTGGTGCTGTGTACCGACATTTTCGACGAGTTCATGGAGAGCAACCGGCTCTACCCCATCGCCCTCAGCGACGCGCCCGACGAAGAAATCCTCCAGCACTTCCTCCGCGGCAAGCTCCCGCGCCGCATCAAGGACGACCTTCTCGCCCTTTTTGAAGTAGTGGACACCCCTATCGCCGTACGCAGCTCAAGTCTGCTCGAGGACTCCCACTATCAGCCCTTCGCCGGCATCTACTCCACCTACATGGTGCCCAAAATCAAGAATCCGGAGGAGATGCTGAAGATGGTGACAAACGCCATCAAGGGTGTCTACGCCTCAGTGTTCTATGCCGATTCCAAGGCCTACATGACAGCCACATCCAACGTCATCGACCAGGAGAAAATGGCCGTGATACTTCAGGAAGTGGTCGGGAAGGATGTCGATGGCTACTATTTCCCCTCCTTCTCCGGAGTTGGCCGCTCGCTAAACTACTATCCGCTCAACGATGAGAAACCCGAGGACGGTGTGGCGGAAGTGGCTGTGGGACTCGGAAAATACATAGTGGACGGCGGCCTCGCTCTCCGCTTCTCGCCGCGACACCCAGACAATGTGCTCCAGACCTCCGAGCTCTCGCTCGCACTGCGCGACACGCAAACACGCATGTATGCCCTCGACATGAAAGGTGACGAGCGCGAGACCTCCATCTCCGGACAGAAAATCTCCAGCCCCCTCCCCTCGCTCTCGAATCTCAAGGTCGACGACGGCTACAACGTGGCCAAAATCCGCGTGCAGGACATTGCCGACAAGGGAGCGCTGAAATATATGGTATCGACCTTCGACTTCCGCGACAATGTGATACGCGACAACGACTACGGCGACGGCCGAAAGGTTGTGACATTCAACAACATTCTCAAGCACAAGGTCTATCCTCTCGCAGAGGCCGTTGATTTCATGCTCACCACAGGACAGACGGCCATGCAGCGCCCTGTGGAGATTGAATTTGCCGGTATGGTCGACATCAACGGACAGTCCAAAGGCAAACTCTACTGGCTACAGATCCGCCCGATTGTCGACCGCAAGGAGACTGTGGACGAGGCGCTGATGAATACACCTGACGAGAAACTACTGCTCAAATCCGGCACAGCCCTCGGCCACGGCAATATCGAAGGGGTAAACACAGTGGTCTACGTCAGACCCGAGAAGTTCTCATCGTCCAACAATTCACTCATAGCCCGCGAAATCGAGAAAATCAACCGCGGCTTCCTTGACCAGGAGGAACGCTATGTGCTCATCGGCCCCGGTCGCTGGGGCTCGTCGGATACAGCTCTCGGCATCCCCGTGAAATGGCCGGCAATCTCGGCCGCGCGCCTGATAGTGGAGTCGTCACTCCCCAGCTACCGCATAGAACCGAGCCAGGGCACGCACTTCTTCCAGAACCTGACGTCATTCGGAGTGGCCTACTTCACCATCGACACCAACGCGCGCCGCAAGGAAGGCGACCCGATTACCGACCTCTACGACGTGGAGTTCCTCAACGCGCAGCCTGCCGTCTATGAAAGCGAGTTTGTACGGATAGTCACTTTCGCTCAACCGCTCGCCATCGGCGTCAACGGACTCAAAGGCACAGGCGTAGTGGTCAAACCCGAAGTCTGATTCATTGTCAGAACGGTATAACTCAGTACAGTATACAAATAAGCAGAGCCCCGCGGAATCGACCGGCTGTCGATTCCGCGGGGCTCTGTCCGTATCTCTTCTAATTCCGGCGAATCAGAACATATATCCGAAACCGACATTAAAATATATCGGATACATGTTGAAAGTCACCGTCTTGAATGATTTTTCAAAAATATCATTGAGGCCCCATGTCAGGTTGGCATTGACTGAAAGACGTTTGAAAGCGCGCCATGAGCCGCCGCACTGGAGACCCCACTGAAAACGGCGCAGATTATCGCCGAAATCGTATGTGGCGCGGGCATCGTCCTCGAATGTCACTTTATTGCCTGTGGGATTTCCCTCGCGCAGATAACCGTCATAGACATAGCCGTCGAAACTGTTGGTGAAAGCGTAGGCGAAGTAAGGACCGAGATTCATTTTCCACCGTTCATTAAAGCGATACACTGCCACAATGGGCACCGTGAGCTGCTGGGTGGAGTATTTAGTCTGCACATGTCCTGTCCATTTGCCGCTGAGCTTCTTACCGTCCTGGATAATCTCCATGCCATAGTTTTTCACCGTGGCTTTGGTCTCCATGCCTTTTGATTCAAGACGGAAACCCGACATCACTCCCCATTTGCCGTTCTTGCGAAACCATTTGGTAATGCTCGTGCCTATCTGAAGATTGAGATGTGGCTGATATGAATCAATCGCGCGAATCTCGGCGGGAAGAGGAATCGGCGACGCACCACCTATATTCATACCGGCGTTCACTTCGTATTCAAGACCCAGCGCAACCGAGCGCCATATACTACCCGGACGTTCCGACTGGGATTTGGCGGCGAGGCCGGCGAAAACCATCGCTATAAGAAGAATATATTTTTTCATGTCAACAAAAATCTTCTGTGTTACATATTTTATATAATAGGTGGTTGAATCAGAAGCATGAGATTTCAAGCTCGTCGACCATCAGTGTGCTGCCGATTGCTCCCGAGAAATAGTCGCCGTCGATGCTCGCGGTCATCACAATCGTAATATTATAGAGACCGTCCTCAAGTTTTTTCTCATCAATGTCTTTCCCGGTACGGAACACGAAAGGCAGATGGAAGTATGTCCATTCAGTCGCTCCACGGCGCTGCTCTTCGCTGAGACGGGCCACGGCAATGATGTTGGGGTTGTCGTCGCTCAACACATTTGATCCGTCAAGACGCTCCATATCCGAAGTAGATTCATAGAACACGGCATAGACGTTGCACTCGTCCTGCTTGCCGGGGACATCCTCAAGTTTATTTGTCTCGGCATTGAACTTCTGATAGAGCTCCCCGGGAGTGTACTTGTAATAACCGCTGAAATAGCGGGGCACACTGAAGAAGGGAGTACCAAACTGGGTGGCTTCAAGCGGTCGGGCCACGGCGATGTTCACGTTGAACGTACCTATATAAAGATTACCGGCCGCAATCGGCTTCTTCACCATAGCACCCCACGGGCCTGTGGTTCGTGTGACCATTTTCGCACATTTACCCACATATCCGCCATCGGCCTGGAATGTAGGATAGGTGTCGGGAGGATTCGCTCCGTTGGTGAGCGCGAAGCCGGGATTTCCGCTCGCCCATATCATCGTGTCACGGCGGTGGGTTGTTTCGTCGATGCTGACATCATAAAATTCGTCATACTGTCCTTTCTGACTCGTGGTCACAAGGCGTATGTCCTCAAATCCGTATTTAAGGTTGATGGCGTTGTTGCGCTGCACGTTGATGGTGTAGGTCTTGCTCCACTCACGATCTTCAGAAGTCACCACATAGGTCTGAGGCTCGGTGAAATCTCTCACTGTTCCGCTCTCGGGTGTGATGGTGGCGCCGGGCGTCAGAACAAACTCTGGCGCAAGTTCGGTAATATTAACATGGTTCTTAACGATAAGCGTCACTCTGTCATTTTCAATGATTGGACGTCTGTTGAGAGCATCGTCGGGGAGAGTGACGGCCACAATATCGCACTCGGTATTGAGTGGCTCTTTCTTAATACAGGACACAGCGACAGTCATAATACAGACAACTGCAATCCAGCTGGCAAATTTCATAATAAATTCAGTATTCTGTTAAATAGAAACGTAAGGTAAACCGCCGAATCCCCGCAACCAGCAGGCTCGGAAACATTACCTCAAATTAGCCACAAATTTACAGAAAATTCGTCAGATTTACCGCAAACGCATTACAATATTGCCATTAATTTGCCATTTTAGTGTTAAAAATGGCGATTTTGTGGGCTTTTTAATCAATAATCATAAATAATCCTTACCTTTGCCGGGTAAATTCATCATTGATATCTATGTTTCAACTATGGCCGATGATATTGGTTTCAACCATTCGGTAAAAAATCCGATTTCACCATATTCAGAATCCGTAAAAACCAATTATAATCATTTATTATTTATGAAATTACTTTACAAAACGTCACTCGGCTTGATGCTGACAGGCATCGTGGCCCCCAATCTTATGGCGCAGACTCAGATTCCCAATTCCGATTTTGAAGGAGAATGGGTTAATTGCGTGCCCTGGACATTCTACGGAAGCGATGAAGTAAGAGGTGAATTAAGCGCTTTTGTCGTAGACAAAAATCCTACCGGTTGGATTATTTCAAATGTATCCGGAATGACTTCTGTCTATGAAGGCAATCCCTCCGGTTTAGGAGCGACTGTTGTCGGGAGTGCTGTGGAAGGCTATGAATCTAAAACAGCTGTCAAATTAACAAATAACCCCAATCCATTTATGGAAAGCCAGATTGTTCCGGGATATATCACACTAGGGACATCGTGGTCCACAGCAAATCCGGCGTTTGATTTTTCCGAGGGCTTCAAAATCATAATAAACAACAGCGATGGCGGTGCTTTCGGCGGCGTTGCATTTACTGAACGTCCCACCGGACTTGAATTTATGTATAAGCGGAGTCGCGGAACAGACAAACCTGCCGAAAAATCAACCGTGGTTGCCTATCTTTGGAAAGGTCACTGGACACAGAAAAATGTTCCTTCGATTATATACATGGCCGGCGACCCCGTGTGCAAAGATATGGTTGACCGAGACCGTTGCATCTTAGGAATGGAAACTCCCCAAGGCGGCGAGGTTACTAAGACTGACGATGCAGAGCTTATCGCTGTACTCACAGGCGAAATCACTGAAGATGCTTCCGAGTGGACTAAGTTTACCGGCACATTCGAATATAAATCAGACGCCACTCCTGAGATGATTAATATCATCATCGCAGCAGGCGACTATTTCGGAGGTGCTGACGTTGTCGGAAAAGACAATTCAATCACTGTCGACAATGTAAACCTTCTCTATGCTGAAAGCGCCGAAAAATCTTATCCCGGCTACCTCAACATCGAGATGAACGGTGGGAATATCGCCACAGACCAGGCTTCGACCATCAAAATCACCAAGACCGGCGACAACAAGTGTGACTTCCTCCTCCCCGACCTCACACTCACCATGGGCGGTTCACCGATGCCTCTCGGCGACATCAACCTCAAGGACGTTGACATGACCACCGCAGCCGACGGCGTGACAACCTACAAGGGTTCCGTAAAAGACATGTCACTCATGGGCGGAGCCATCACTGCCGACGTTGATCTCAACGGTACAACCGACGCTCAGGGTGTGGCCAACATGAAGATTTCTGTAATGTGGAGCGGTATCCCCATCAACGTGACCTTCACCACCAACCCCGCATCGTCAGGAATCGACAACATCGCCGCTGACGAGAACGTACCCGTGGAATACTTCAACCTTCAGGGTATAAAGATTGCTGCTGACCACCTCACTCCCGGCCTCTACATCAAGCGTCAGGGTAAGACTGTCAGCAAAGTCATTCTGAAATAAAGCGTACACACGCTAAGAGTTTTCAAAACCTAACCCTCTGTGTGGGCAATGTCGATTAGACATCGCCCACATTTTCTATACTCATGTTTTTATGCTCTCCGACGGGACAGCTGAAACACAATCGCCCAACAGACGGGCAATCTACAAAGAGACGAGGTAACGCGCCAAGGCACAAAAACAACCGCGGGCACTTCTCACGAGGCGCCCGCGGTTAATAGATTTTGTCTAAACACTTAGCATAATTAACGAATAATCTTCACTTAAATTGCTTAAATATCACAATCCTTTAAACTGATTAAATTTTACACATTGCAAAGATAGTCACCAGACAAGCCCCGAAAGGGTACTTTATCGTATATTCAAAATACAATATCAATGATTATAATTATAAACACTTAATATCAAATAAATTACATTCTACATAGGAAACAATCTATATAAACCATTATATAAGTATCACCTAGGTGTTTTTCAGTTGCTATGCAACATTTAATCCATATATGCCAAAATATTTCCTATCGTTATTGTGACAAACCGGACTACGGAAATACCACTTCTGCCGTACAATCGGAGAGAACAGTTGCGGTAATAGACAAGCCTGCATAGTGACATCAAGAAGCAAACACAGATACACAAAGAAGGAAGTGCAGATACATAAATGCGGCTATAGCCACACATAGATACATAAAAAAGAGCAACCTTCTTCACGAGGACTGCTCTCAACAGAATCTAACGTAGTTAAAATAGTTCTTCAAATCTAACGAAAAACAAATCTTTTACCTGTAGTACCTAAATCTTACCTATGATTATAATCTCTTTATCTGAAAGCTCTATGGCTTTCTGCTTATTATTATAACACAAAGATATGCGCTTTTTCATCTCACCGCAATAGCATTTTCTTCAAATATAAGTCAAATACTAATTGATGCCGATATATCCAGCTATTTATCAGGATATTGCAGCGAGTCATACCATTTACAAATATAAACCGCATCAAAGCCTTATTTCGGCTGAGATGCGGTTGTTTACATACTGTTATGTCGGCGGAAGCCTAATCTATGGCACCGATTTTCATGACATCAGAGTCAAATGTATCGCGTGAGATAGCTTTGTTGCGGAGTTTATTACGATAGGTATAGACAGTGTTGAGCGTCACGCCGAGAAACCTCGCCACCTGCGCCGTATCGTCAACACCGAGACGGGTAAAAGCGAGAACACGCAACTCTGTTGTAAGCACATTCTTGTCAGGTGTGACAATTTGCTTGTCGGGCAGCAGCAGGCGGTTGACATCCTCTATAAAGGTAGTGTAGATGGCAAGAAAAGAGTCATCAAAGATATCATCGAACTTCTTGCGCTGCTCCTCCATTATCTTACCGCTCTTTATTACACTAAGAAGATCATCCGACTGTCCGGCAGTAATCTTGCGACGACACATACGATTGAAATCCTCAAGGCTCTCCATATAACTCGAACAGAGATTCATAAACTCGGAAATGTATGTGTCTTTCGACAGATTGGCGTTGGCAAGCTGATGCTTTACACGCTCCATGTCGCGCGCACGGCGACGCTTACTCTGATAGAGACGCCCAAGCATAAGCACAACCACTACGAGGCTCGCAGTAAGGAAACCAAGAAGAACCATCTTGTTCTCATCGCGTTTACGCAAATCCTGACCCACAGGCATCAGTGCACTCGAAATCAGCAGGCTGTTGGTTTTGGCACCGGCTGCAAGCGCGTCGTCGAGCGCCACCGAGAGATAGCCATGAGCCCTTGCGAGGTCACGCACATTATACAGGGCGCATCCAAGACGGATAAGCGCGGTATTGGTCTTATCAGCGTTTCTGACATCATTGATGGCAGCAAGGGCGAGATACCTTATCGCCTCCTCATGACGGCCAATCAAAAGCAGTCGGCCACCAAAAGCAGTCATCACATAGGAATACATCGGCTCACCGGAATCAATATCCTTTGCGATTTCAGAGAGATGAGCAAGAAACATCGAGTCGTTGCCCTCGGCAAAAAATATCAGCGCCCTATTGAGCTTATAGGCATAAGAGTCGGATGAGAGCAGCGACTGATACTGGCGTGCGAGACTTACACCCGGTAGCATATAGCTGTCATGAGCATTGCTCCCTTCGAAAAGTTCGGCATGGGTATAGTAAAGATCGCGCCCTATCTCACAATAGAGAGCACGGTTTTCAGTGAAGATACCGTGTTCAGCCACATTTTTCAAATCATTGATGGCCTCGGAAGTCGCACCGAGCCGACTCATCATCTCTGAGCGGTATAGCAGAGAGCGCTGCGCCATCGCCGAATCGCCGACAGCCACGGAAAGCTCATTGGCCCGCGTGAAAGCCATGATAGCGGAATCGACGTCAAGAGCACCCACAAGCACACCGAGCTCCATGATGCGCTCCGGATCGGGCACACTGTCGGCCAAGATTAATTGGTTGAGGCTGTCGATACGTTGCCTCCGCTGCGCGACATAGCTGTCACGCAACGCCAACTCATTGTCAAGCAAATCAAGAAGATCTGTATTGTCCGACGTGAATGGTGTTTGCGGAACCGCGCTCATTGAAAGAGCCGGCAAAATCAAAATAAGACCGAGAATTATATTTTTCATCGGAATGTAGAGGATGTTACTATTGAAGACAAGAACGCCGGCTTGCAGGTAGAGTCCGGGGGCGAAGTTGTCGGTTACTAATTGTGGTTGATTCTGTTAAAGTCTGACGGACTGAGAAGAGGTTGTGAGGTTCAAGGCTAAGAGGAGGGTGTGGTTAAAACCACGCTATTTTCACTACAAATTTAGCACTAAAAAAAATCCCTGCCAAAAGGCAGGGAAGCAAATATCGAGGTTGTACCCCGATTGGGTACAGATGTACACTTATCGGAGACGATTATACGAATTGAGTAGTTTAATATCCTTCTTGATACCTGCCAGCCCGAGGATTTCAAAAATCACAGCTATGGGCAGAAGTATGTCCCACACGGCAAAATCGGCGTCCATCCCCTCGGCGCGCGCCTGCTTAAAGAGGATGAAACATACCACCGCTATACAGCAGAGCGTCAGAAGAAGCGAGATGGTTAGGACGGTGCGCTGCAGAGGCATGTTGCGGTAAAAGAAGATGTCGACTATCAGCAATAGCACCGTGGCTGCTACCGGAATGAGCAAGCCGTATTCATACATTGTATAAAGCTTTTCGCTGACCACCGGCTGTGAACCGATAAAATGAATCTCCCCGTAAGGCACAATAAGAAAAATCGCCATCGCTACCATAGCGAGGAAAATGTAGACTGTCTGGATGCGTTGGATTTGCATAATTTTATAGAATTTAGAATTGATTTTTATATTCCGCCCCCTCCGGACCTCAACCGGAAGTCTCGAAAGGGCTTATTTTCGTCAAAAGTAATAAAATTTTAACAATTGAGCATACGTTTAGTTGGCATTTTATCGTAAATTTGTCCTAAATTCGATTGTTAATTGGATTTAAGACTATATCATATCAATATGGAACAGAAACGCCCCCTGATACTCATCACCAACGACGACGGACTCGGCACGAAAGGCCTCAACCAGCTTATCGACATCGCAAATGACTTCGGCGAAGTAGTGGTCATGGCTCCGGCTGAACCGCAGTCAGGCAAATCATCGGCCATCACCGTCAACCAGCCTCTCTATGTCGACGAGCATCCGTCGGTCGACGGCGCGGCGGTGTTCAGCGCCACAGGTACACCAGTCGACTGCGTTAAGCTCGCCATGTTCTCCGTGCTCGACCGGAAACCCGACCTGCTGCTCTCAGGAATAAACCACGGCTCAAACGCAGCCGTCAACAATATCTACTCCGGCACCATGGGCGCCACGATGGAGGGATGTATTCTCGGCATCCCATCGATAGGCTACTCACTCCTGGACCATTCGCTAAGTGCCGATTTCAGTCCGCTGGTGGCGTTTATCACCGAAATCACCGCCAAGGTGCTGCAAAACGGATTGCCCGACGGGATATGTCTCAATGTCAACTTCCCGACACGATGCACTCCGAAAGGTCTCAAGGTGGTGCGTGCGGCAAAAGGACGCTGGACAGAGGAATATGCCACCTACGCCACTCCCCACGGCAGGCCATTCTACTGGCTGACCGGTAAATTCTTCAACGAGGAGCCCGACAATCAGGAGACGGATGAATACTGGCTTGGCCACGGCTACGGCACAGTGGTCCCCATCCGCCCCGACCAGACTGCCGCCGACCAGATTCCGGCCATACGGAAAATCCTCGGATAAGATCTTATAGCCACTAAACAGAGGCAGGATATTATTCAGTTATCTGATAACCGAATAATATCCTGCCTGTTTTTATGTCTTATGGCTTTCCAAGCCTCTGAGCTTGTCTGAAATTCAGACCAATTGGGAATATTTCCGCTTCCCCTTGGCAAAATATTCAGTGAGAATATTGGGGCGCCCCGACAGAAGGTCCTGTGCAGGGTCGGTATTGTAAGCCCCTTTCATCCGCGAGAAATCCCTGTGGGCTCTCACCACGGCCGAAGCATTTTTGAAATCCGCCGACGCGATAAACTTGGCCCACGCCATAGTATCGAGCAGACGGCGGCGTATCAGCCTCCAGGTACGCACGCTGCGTGGCAGATTCTTGTAAAGCATGAGCAGATTGTTGCGGAAATTGAGGTAAGTCTTGCGCGGATTCGATGCCGGGAGACTTCCACCCCCGAGATGATAGACATGAGCCGAGGGAACAGCCCATATTTCTCTCCCCGCGAGTCTTATGCGCCAGCAGAGGTCGATCTCCTCCATGTGGGCGAAGAAAGCCTTGTCGAGCCCCCCTACCTTTATATAAAGGTCGTTGTCGACCATAAGCGCCGCACCGCTCGCCCAGTCGACCTGCATCGGTGTGTCATACTGCCCGCAATCCTCCTCCACGGTATCGAATATGCGTCCGCGGCAATAAGGGTAGCCGTTGCGGTCAAGGAAACCGCCTGCGGCTCCGGCATATTCGAACTTCTCAGGCTCGTTGAGCGACAGAAGCTTGGGCTGAACGGCACCCGCCTCAGGATGCGAGCGCATGAAGTCGTGGAGCGGCGTGAGCCAGTCGTCATCCACACGAACATCCGAGTTAAGCAGGACTGTGTATCTGTACTCTCCGGCCACGGCCTTTATAGCACGGTTATACCCCTCGGCAAAGCCATGGTTTTCCGGGAACTCGATACGCCTGACATCCGGGAAATCTCTGCGGAGCAAGTCAATGGAGCCGTCGGTCGAGCCGTTGTCGGCCATAATCACATCCGCTATCCCCGCAGGTGTGTGCTTAACCACCGATGGCAGGAACTCGCGGAGAAACCTCTCGCCGTTCCAGTTGAGAATGATGACGGCGACACGGTCGGGCGACGGAATGACTGCCTGCCCGCTCATCTCACCACCTCCCCTTCCGATTCCTCACCCTCGGGGTGCATCTCCACGATGCGCACTGGTTGCACGGTGTTTGACAGCGCAGGGTCAGGAGTGATGTTTACTCTCAGATAATTGTCGGTAAAACCGGCCATCGAGCCGTCATGACGGGGATGCTCCACGAGCACAGGGCGCACCGTCCCGACGTATCGCTCGGTAAATTCCTTCAGCTTTCGCTCGGAGATGGCGAGCATCTGACGCGTGCGGCGGTGTTTCTCCTCCTGGCTCACTACAGGCTCGATTTCCAGGGCGCGGGTGCCGGGACGCTCGCTGTATGTGAACACATGCAGACGTGAAATCGGGAGCGAGTCCACAAAGGCCTTCGACTCCTCAAAACATTCCTCGGTCTCACCACGCGCCCCGACTATGAGGTCCACACCTATAAAAGCATCAGGCATCACACGGCGGATATGCTCTATGCGGCTGCGGAAGAGAGCCTTGTCGTAGCGGCGGCGCATCAGCCGGAGCACCTCATCGCTACCCGACTGGAGGGGAATATGGAAATGAGGCATGAAGCGGCGGGAAGAGGCCACGAAATCTATGGTCTCATCCGTCAGCAGATTCGGCTCGATTGACGAGATGCGGTAGCGCTCTATGCCCTCCACCTCGTCGAGCCTTCGGCAAAGGTCAAGGAAAGTATCATCACGTCCTTTGCCGAAATCACCGATGTTGACACCGGTGATGACAATCTCCTTGCCGCCCTCGGTGGCAACCTGGCGTGCCTGCTCTACGATTTCGTCAATCGAACCCGAGCGACTGCGGCCGCGCGCCATGGGGATGGTGCAGTAGGAGCAGTAATAGTCGCAGCCGTCCTGCACCTTCAGGAAATAGCGTGTGCGGTCGCCGCGCGAGCACGAAGGACTGAAAGTGCGTATATCCTTAGTAGGAGTTACAAAAGTGGCGGTTCCATCCGGAGAGTCCGTATCGGCGAGAGTCTGGTCGAGATAGTCGGCAAGCAGGAGCTTGCGGTCAGTGCCGGCCACGACAGTCACGCCCGGGAGAGCGGCTACTTCCCCGGGTTTGAGCTGGGCATAGCATCCGGTCACGATGATTTTTGCCTTGGGATAGCGACGAGAGAATGAACGGATGGCCTGCCGGCATTTCTTATCGGCAATCTCGGTGACGCTGCAACTGTTGACCACGATGAAATCAGGCTCGTCGCTTTCGTGAACGCGCTGAATACCGCGCGACGCGAATATGCGGGCTACGGTAGAGGTCTCGGCGAAGTTCAGTTTGCAGCCGAATGTATGAAAAAGAGCCGTGCGGCTTCCGAATGTGTCTTTATTGATCAAGATATGATATTTTTATTATAGGTTTACTTCCAGCCGTCACTCTATATTTTCCGAGAGCACGGGGATAGGGCGTTTAAACACTTCTTTGAACGATATGAGGGTTTCTGTGCGGCCGATACCGAGACGCAGCTTCTTGTGAATTACCTCAAGAAGATGGGCATTGTTGCGCGCGAAAATCTTTGCGAACACGTCATAGCTGCCGGTGGTAAAATGGCAGTCGACAACCTCCGGTATCGCTTTCAGACGCTCAACCACCTCGTCAAACTTCGTGGGGTCATTGAGGATAAATCCTATATAGGCGCAGGTCTCGTAGCCGACCGAAGCAGGGTCTATGATGGTCTCAAAACCGCGGATTATGCCTGCGGATGTCAATTTCTGTATGCGCTGATGGATAGCGGCGCCGGAAACATTTGTCTCGCGGGCAATCTCAAGGAAGGGTTTGCGCGCGTTGTTTGACAACATCTCAAGAATCTTGAAATCAAGTGTATCGAAGTGTTGGCGTGACATTAGGTATATCTGGTCGAATTAATGATTTGTAATATTTTTCGTCGGGAAAATCTATTTTCCCATTGCAAAATTACGCAAAAAATTACAATCGGTAACAAAAATCCGACTTTAACTGTCATTTCACATTAATTAAACGTCACAAACCTGACACCTCCTTTGCCTATGTTGGGATAATGTTATATCTTTGCAAAGATTTTCCCGAAATGCTATATGCCCGGGCCGATGCAGTGGCCTGAGCCATGTAAATTCTCATATTTTAAGGTGTAGATTTGAGATATTCTCACTCATATATCATCGCAACAGTGCTTCTGTGCGCCCTATCCATGGGTGCCTTTCCGCGTCCCGTCGACCCTGACTCAGTGGCAGTGCCGTCAGGCCCTATGCAGCTCGACACCGCCGCGACAGTGAAAGCCATGCTGCGGAACGACAGTACAGTCCTTCCGCTTATGCCCGACACCGTCACGGCCGCCGGGCTTCCCGCCGACTCCATGGCCGACGCCGCCGACAACACCGACTCGACCTTCATCACGCGCCACACATATACAGCCGACACCATGCGCCGCTCGCGTCTGAGCCGCAAGCGCATCACGGCACCTGACAAGGAATCCCGCATCGTGCGTACGAAAGTCGACCTCGACAATACCGTAGACTTCTCGTCAAACGACTCCCTCGTGCTCCTCGGCCGCAACACGGCTTTCATGTATGGCGGTTCCAAGGTATCGTACGGCACACTCAAGCTCGACGCCGAAAAGATTGAGATGGACCTCAACAACTCCAACGTCTACGCCGTGGGCGGAGTCGACTCCGTGGGCGAGCTTTTCGGCAGCCCGGTGTTCGAGGACAACGGCACATCCTACGAAGCCAAGGAGATGCGATATAATTTCAAGACCGAAAAGGGTTTCATCACCGACGTAATCACCCAGCAGGGCGAAGGCTACATGACAGGCGGACAGACCAAGAAGGTCGACGACGAGACATATTATATTCAGAACGCCCGCTATACCACCTGCGACGACCACGAGCATCCCCACTTCTACATGCAGCTCACCAAGGCCAAGATGCGCCCCGGCAAGGATGTGGTCAGCGGTCCGGCATACATGGTGCTCGCCGGACTTCCGCTTCCGCTTGCCGTCCCCTTCGGCTATTTCCCCTTCTCCGACAAATATTCGTCGGGTATTATCTTCCCGACTTTCGGCGACGACTACAACCGCGGATATTATCTGAGCAACGGCGGCTACTACTTCGCCATCAGCGACAACATGGACCTCGCGCTGACAGGCGAAATCTACACCCTCGGCTCCTGGGGTCTGCGCGCGCAGTCGGCCTACGTCAAGCGCTATAAGTATTCAGGCAACTTCAACCTCTCCTACCTCAAGACCATCACCGGCGACAAGGGTATGCCCGACTACTCCAAGGCCACCAACTTCCAGATTCAGTGGAGCCACAGCCAGGACTCCAAGGCCAACCCCAACATGAGTCTATCGGCAAGCGTGAACTTCACCACCAGCGGCTACACCCGCAACGACCTCAATTCATACTACTCCAACGCGTTCACCGAGAACACCAAGAGCAGTACAATCAATATGACATACCGTTTCCCCAACTCGAAATGGTCACTGTCGACCACCGCCAACATCTCCCAGCGCTCGCAGGATTCCACACTGGCGGTCTCCTTCCCCAACTTCACGCTGACCATGTCGCAGCTCTACCCCTTCAAGCGCAAGCGTGCCGTGGGCGAGGAGAAATGGTATGAGAAAATCAAAATCTCCTACTCCGGACAGTTCAACAACTCACTGACCGCCAAACAGGATGAATTTTTCAAGAAGAGTCTGATAAAGGACTGGCGAAACGGTATGCGCCACAGCATCCCCGTCAGCGCCACCTTCAACCTCTTCAAATACATAAACCTCACTCCGTCGGTCAACTTCACCGACCGCATGTACTCGACCAAAGTGCGCCGCGAATGGGACCCCAACGCATCGGCCGAGGTGCTCGACACCACCTACAGCTTCTACAACGTGTGGGACTTCAACGCATCGGTGGCTCTCGACACAAAAATCTACGGTTTCTACAAGCCGCTCCCCTTCCTCGGCGACAAAGTCAAGATGATACGCCACGTCCTCACCCCGACCATATCTTTCTCGGGTGCACCTGACTTCGCGTCGAAATTCTTCGGCTACTACGGTACCTATCAGTATCCCAACTCACAGGGCGAGATGCAGACACGCACCTATTCCTACTTCCCCAACTCGCTTTTCGGAGTACCCGGGCAGGGACGAACCGGAGCCGTGAGCGTGTCGCTTGCCAACAACCTTGAGATGAAAGTGAAATCCGACAACGATTCAATCGGCGAAAAGAAAATATCGCTCATCGAGAACTTCACCATCTCCCAAAGCTACAACTTCGCCGCCGACTCCATGCGCTTCTCCAACCTCAACACCTCCCTCATGCTCCGACTGGTCAAGAACTTCAACCTCAACCTCTCGGCCACCTGGGATGTCTACACCTATGCCCTCAATGCCTCCGGATCGCCAGTGCGAGTCAACAAGCTCCGCATATCGCAGGGCAAGGGCTGGGGCAAGCTGTCGAGCACCGGTACATCGTTCAGCTACACGTTCAACAACGATACCTTCAAAAAACTTTTCGGCAAGAACAAGGACGAAAAGAACGACAAGGACAGCAAAAACAACAAAGACAATCAGAACAACGACAATTCGATGAATCAGAACTTCGCCGAAGATACATCGGATTATCAGGGAACCACACGCAAAAGCAAGAAAAACAATTCCGGAATGGAATTTGACGATGAAGGCTATATGAAGTGGTCAGTTCCCTGGAACCTGACATTCAATTACTCCGTCAACTACGGTTACGGCGAATTTGACTACAAGAAACTCGAATACAAAGGCAAAATCACACAGAACCTGTCGTTCTCCGGCAACATACGCCCCACAGCCAACTGGAACTTCGGTTTCTCGGCCAGCTATAACTTCGACACCCACAAGCTCGCCTACATGAACTGCAATATTTCGCGCGACATGCACTGCTTCACCATGCGCGCAAGTTTCGTGCCCGTCGGCCCATACAAAAGCTACAATTTCCACATCTCAGTCAAGTCATCGCTGCTCGCCGACCTCAAATATGACAAGCGCTCCTCATATTCCAACGGTGTCCGCTGGTATTGACGCTGAACTTTCCTGACATCACAATTGTTAATTAAGCGTAACGGATGTGAATCAATCCGACGCGCCTCACGGCGTCACTCACATCCACATCACGTCTCAGAAAGCAATAATCTATTAATCAAACAACAATTAGTGATGAAAAAGATTCTACTTATCCTGTGTGCCGTCCTCGGGATGGCCGTAAGCGCAAACGCACAAGCACAACTTCAGATCGGTTATGGCGGCTACACACAGATGGATGCCACCGACATGCATGACGGAGGTTCAATCAACAACGCCTGGGGCGCACTCACGGCAGGAGTCAACTTCAAGGTTGCGCCAAGTTTCTATCTCGGAGCCACCTACACATTCTCAAGCGCGAGCTACAAGCACTCCGACGACGCCAACGCTTACTATCATGTGTTCATGCTCAACGGCCGCTATAACTATTACCGCAACCGCATCGTCACTCTCTACGGTCACCTCGGTATTGGTGTCGACATCACACACATGGCTACCGACGACTGGTCGAAAAACAAGGCTTATTTCGCATTCCAGGCCTCTCCCCTCGGAGCTGAAGTGGGTCTCTCACGCGTGACCTCCATTTTCGGCGAACTCGGTTTCGGTGCCCAGGGTCTCCTTCAGGTAGGTTTCCGATTCAACCTCTGAGGGTGTCTGAGCGTTTAAATGCTACGACAACACACAAACCCACACAGTCATGAACGACAGAATTTCATACGAAGAACGCAAGGAACTCCCCGACAGCGTCTACGGACTGCCTGAACGCCGCGAGTATCCTATGCCCGACGCAGCACATGTCCGCGCTGCCGAGGCCTATTTCCGCTATTGCCCCGAGGAACTGAAACCGAAACTCGCACGCGCCATTCTTGAGCGTGCACGCGAATACGGTGTAGACGTCGAAAGCCCGACAGTCCTATCCTACGCCGGCGAGTAAACAGACGGAATTTTATCGGCAGAGATATCTTTCCCTGACACCCACACAGCCCTGAGGCCGGACAATCCGGCTTTTACATAAGCAGGGGCCTTTCGGATGTCTGAAAGACGTCTCTGCCGATACGATTTAACAACTATTAGGCGTTTTTTTTATGAATACGTCTTTTTTTTTAATACTTTTGCTCAGGTTTAGTGAATCAAACCCTTAATACTTATGAGCAAAGAGGCACAACTTGATGACAGCAGACTGGTGGCACGACTGAGGGATCCCTCGACGTGTCGTGAGTCTTTCGGCGACCTCATCAGGCTGTATTCCGAACCTCTTTACCGCCAGATACGCCACACAGTCCAGTCACACGAGGACACCGACGACATCCTGCAGAACACCTTCCTCAAAGCCTGGCAGAACATAGAGAATTTCCGTGGCGACGCCAAACTCTCGACCTGGCTCTACAAAATCGCAATCAACGAAAGTCTGACATTCCTGGAGAAAGAGAAGAAGCGCCGCGGCCTCTCTCTCGATGACGAGGAATCAAACATGATTTCACAAATTCAGGCCGACACCCACATCGACGGCGACGAACTCGCTCTGAAACTCCGCGAAGCCGTGGCAACCCTCCCTGAAAAACAGCGACTTGTGTTCAACATGCGCTACTACGACGATATGAAATACGAACAGATGTCAGAAATCATGGGCACATCTGTCGGAGCCCTGAAAGCATCATACCATCTCGCGGTGAAAAAAATCGAACAATTTTTTGAAGACAGTGATTAAACCTACGTGGCACGAAACAGTCTAATTGAGTAAACGTACCCCCAGTTAAGTCGGGGACACCACGTAAACAAAACATTTTTCAAGCTTCAAAAACGATAAACTAATGAAAGATATACTCGAAAAGGTCAACAGAAACGACGGAATGACTGTCCCAGACGGTTATTTCGAGAATTTCGCGGCCAGAATGACAGCATCGCTTCCCGAAAGGGAATGGGAGAAAGAGACGTCCAAGGTGCTCCCGCGTTCAGTGTGGCAGCGTGTACGGCCCTACATCTATCTCGCCGCCATGTTCATGGGTGTGTGGTGCATGATGAAGATGTTTGACCTCATGCGTGCGGACTCATCGGGCCTTTCAATCGAAAACAATCCCGTGATGACTGCCGCAATCAGCAACGACCATTTCATCAATGACTATTTCATCAACGAAGGCGAACTCAACGACTACCAGCTCATGGAAGATCTTTACGAGACCGGCTTCGACCCCGCGGCCTATGACGAGGAAATCCTCGCTGACGAAGCAGCAGACTCAGCGTCTGAAGCCCCGGAATTTCCTCTCTCCGAAATCTGACAATCAAAAAACGACACATTTAATCCGTAATTAAATGAAAAATCTTGCTTTTTCGCTCGTTCTCATCCTCTCTGCCATTATCATGCCCTTAAGTGTGGAGGCACAGAAGCGCCCAAACGGACGCGAGCGCGAAGTGTGGATGAAGGAGATGCAGCAATATAAAAACGATTTCATAGCCAAGAAACTCAGTCTCACCGACGAGCAGAAAGCCAAATTCGTCCCCCTCTATAATTCGATGGACGAGGAAATCCGCAAGGCCCAGCAGGAGGCGGAGCAGCTCTACCGTCAGACTAAGAAAAAGGGAGAGAAAGCCTCCGATCTGGAATATGAGAAAGCAGCCGAGGCTGTCTATGAGCTTAAGGGGCGCGAGAACACCATCGAGATGAAATATTTTTCCGACTTTAAGGAAATCCTCTCGCCCAAACAGATTTTCCAGCTCAAGGACGCCGAGCGCGACTTCACACGTCAACTAATGAAGGAACACCGCCGCCAACGCAAATAATCCGACTGCGGGCGGACTATTATGGCGGATATAATACTTTTTTTATTTTCATCAAACACATTTTTCAACTATGCGTACCGGTAGAATATCACACATCCTACTGCTTACGTTTATATCCCTGCTCGTAAGCATCGACATGAACGCGACAACTCCTGTTAAACCTGACTTCGCTTTTCCGAAGACAGTGAGCGCCAACTCTGAGAAGTCTCTGGCCGAGGCAATGAAAACCGACGACGGACCGGCAATCATGCGCGCACTCATAAACTACTATCTCGCCCAGACGCGCATCGATGCCGCAAATGCCCGGGGAGCCCTCGAAAAAATCGACAGCGTCTGTACTTCATCTGCCGATCCGGTGCTGAAAGCTATCCTGCTTACACTACAGGCCGACATATACTCGGCTGTCTATTCGTCAAACCGCTGGAAATACGACTCCCGCAATCTTCCCGCCACTCCACTCCCAGCGGATTTCAACGAATGGAGCGGCGAGCAGTTCCGCACCCGCATAACCACACTTTTCAAAGCGGCACTCGCCTATGAGACTGATTTGAAAAAGGCACCTATCGCTTCCTACGCCTCCGTAATCGAAATGGGCCAAGGAAGCCGGAAGTATGCCACGGCCACCCGACGGCTTACCGAGATATACTATCCCACCCTATATGACTTCGTAGCCTCACAGTCAGTCAACGGACTCATGTCGACAGGCCGCGTCGAGTCACTGCTCTCATGGGGACTGCTGACACGCCACAATCTCTACACCACTCTTCCGTTTTCAAAATATGACCCCGTGGTGGCCGAGATTCTCGGCATCTATGCCTCCCTGCTCAGATTCCATCAGCCGGGAACGGCTCCGTTCATCCTCGCCGACATAAACCGCATCAATTTCGTGTCGTCGCACGTATATACATCGGACAGCGATGACTCCCGGAAACTCGAAAACCGGAAAGCGGAACTTCTGAAATCGCTGTATGAGGAAAACCGCTCGTCGGAATACTCCGGCGACATCCTGATTGCCATGACAGGCAACTCAGCCGAAAGAAAGTGGATCTACAGCTCTCTCGCTCATAACATTAAGGCCTTCCCCGCCTATCCGCGCAAGGATGAACTCGCCAATCAGAAACTACGCCTTGAAGAGAAATCAGTTTCTCTAATCTATCCCGAAGTGGCTACGCCCGGCGTGGCCGCAAAATTCACTCTTGACATAGACAATGTCAGCTCCGGAAAGATTTATATATATAATGTATCGTCATCGCCCATCACTGACCGCGGTTACAACTGCACGGGTCTGCCCGCTATGAAACCGGTGGCCGTTCTCCCCTTCTCCGCCCCGGCTGGAAGCGTCGTGCCCTTCAGCTGTAAAGTCAATGTCGAGTATGCTTTCCCTGAAGTCGGCGCCTACATAGCCGTTGCGACAATTGACGGAGTAAAACCGTCCGCGCGCCGCTGGTATGAGAAAATCAATGTGACACGTTACTCACTCGCGGCGTCGAAATTTGACAAAACCATGCTCTGGGCCATCAATGCAATGGACGGTGCGCCGGTGGAAGGCGCGAAAATCACGCTTTACAAAGACCGCGGTAATCAGAGTGTGCCAACAGTCATCGGCAGCACTGCGGCCGACGGCGCTCTTGATGTGACCGGAAACGGGAACGCTTTCATGACGAAAGGTACTGACCGCTATGCCCTCCCGGTATGGATTTACAATCCCGAGCGCAACAACACAAAAGACAGCTGGAACAGCGCGGTATCAGGCTACTCGGCTCTCGCGCTTTACCATCCCGGCGACAGTGTCGAATGGATGGCGATAGTCTATGAATACAAGGGCCGTGAACACCGCCCGGTAATCAACAAAGAGGTTTCGGCAGTCCTGCATGATGCAAACTACCGCGAAATCGACACGCTGAAACTCACCACTGACGCCTTCGGTCGTGTTAATGGAAAATTTCTCATACCAAAGGAGTGTCTTTCCGGACGCTTCTCCGTCACCATTTCAAAGGAGAAAGAGTCATCGGCCTATCCCGCTCTCGGCTTCATGGTATCGGACTACAAACTGCCGACCTACCGCGTAATCCTCGACCCGGTTGAAAAAGATTACCCCGCTACCGGCGACGTCACTCTCCGCGGACGCTTGGAGACTTATTCCGGTTTCCCTGTCGGCGACGCCGGACTCACACTTGAACTTTCCGCTACTCCGAAAGCCCGCTGGTGGTGGCACCGACCAACGAGCGTGAAATTCTACACTCTCGACTCGAAATCCGACGCCGAGGGCCGGATTGAAATCACAATCCCCAAGGATGTGCTTGAAATCTCACCCATCCCCGGCGGTATATATTCAGCGACACTCACTGCCCTCTCCCCTGCCGGCGAATCGCAGACGGCTTCGACCGTATTCTCGACAGGTGAGCGCTATATCATTCGCGCGTCTGTCCCGCAAAACATCGACATCACGGCTCCGACTGCTCTCATCAAAACCAGCGTAGTCAACTATCAGGATTCCGTCATGAAAATGCCCGTCGGTTTTGCCATCATCCGCGACTCAGCCGAGATGCTCAAGGGCACAATCGCACCCGGACAGACCACACTCGACCTGTCGTCGCTCGCTTCGGGTGAATATCAGTTCAGATTCTCCCTCGCCGACACGACTCTTGCCGAAACGGTGACACAGACGGCGGTGCTTTACCGTCCGACCGACAAAAACACGCCGGTGCCCGGCAGACTGCTGTGGTATCCCGATAGCAAGCTCACTGTCGGCGCCGACGGACAGGGCAAATGGCTCTATGCCGTCGACTGCGCGACAAATCTGCTCGTGACTCTGCACTCCGATAGCAAAATTCTGTCCCGCGAATGGGTTTCAGCCCCCGAAGGCATGAACACTCTGCCTGTCAGCCTCCCCTCAGGAGTGGACAACGCCGTGATGGAAATAGCCGTGACAGGCAACTACCGCACATCCGAAGCCCGCATTGAAATCAGCCGTGATGTAACAGCAAAAGGTCTCAGATTCATCACCGAATCGTTCAGAGACCGCCTTGTCCCCGGTTCGGAAGAAACCTGGACTTTCCGCGTGGTCGACGAATCTGGCGAAGGCAGGAAATCGGCTGTCGTGCTTGATATGTACAACACAGCTCTCGACGCCCTTGCGACTCAGCAGTGGTCATTCTCACCGATGACACAGGGCTTGCCCTATTATTATTCCTGGAATCAGTCCAGCCTTAACTCGCAGAATAATCAATACATCAGCTATCTGCCCGGCAAATATGTCGGGGCGGTATCTCCCGTCACTCCCGAGTTCTCAACCTACGGCCTCCCCCTCTCTCCCGACATGAATTATCGCTTCGGCTCAATACGCATCCGCGGCACACGCGCCATGATGAAATCGTCGGCCGATAATCTCAATGCCGTAAGAGAGCATAGCGAAGAAATTATGGCTGTCGACGAGCTTAAAATGGAAGCCGCAGATGCCGATGCCGGCGGCGCAGTCATGAACTTAGCTGCGGATTATGCCGCACCAAAGGCCATGGCTACGGGCACCATGCAGGAGGAAGCGGCTGAGGCTGAGAATGATGGCGAAAATAATGGCACCGCCAGAGAGATACCTTTCACCTACCGCGACCGCGAAGTGGCTCTCGCCTTCTTCAAGCCGATGCTCACCACCGATGCCAAAGGACACCTGACATTTACTTTCACTGTCCCCAACGCCAATACGGCATGGGGCTTCAAGGCGCTCGCCTACACGGATTCGCTGATGTCGACGACCTTCTCGGCGGACGTCATCGCCAACAAGCCCGTGATGGTGCAACCCAATCTTCCGCGCTTTGTCCGCGCAGGCGACCGTGTGGCGGTCCTCGCATCAGTCATGAACGGAAGTGACAGCGAGCAGGATGTCGAGACCCGTGTGGAACTGTTCAGTGCGGCTGACGGCAAGACTATTGCCGAATACACTCAGAATAACCTCATCGCAGCCGGTTCGTCGGCGGTGGTTGAAATGATGATTGACGCGCCCACCGACTCTCCCTTCATCGGCTACCGCATCAAATCGTCGACCGGACGTTTCGCCGATGGCGAGCAGACGCTCATCCCCGTGCTCCAGGCCGTAAGCCCTGTTATTGATACATATCCTTTCTACATCGCTCCCGAGGAGAAGAGTTTCAGCATGGATATGCCCCGGGTACCCGCTGATGCGCGCGTGACTCTGCAATTCTGCGAAAACCCCGTGTGGTATGTGGTCACCGCACTCCCCGGCATCCTTGACCGCGAAGCCACGACCGCCAACGAAGCCGCAGCCTCGATATTCTCCGCGGCAATCGCCTCCGGTCTGCTCCGCGACAATCCGGCCATTGCCGAAGCACTCCGTGAGTGGTCGGAAAGCGACAAGAGCGATGGCACCCTCACCTCAATGCTGGAGAAAAACGAGGATCTGAAGCAGGTGCTTCTCGCTTCAACACCCTGGATGCTCGACGCGAAAAACGACTCTGAGCGCATGAGCCGTCTGGCGACGCTATTTGACAAAAACACCGTCAGCTCGACCATAAAAGCCAACATAGCCACTCTCGGCAAACTCTCATGCAGCGGCGGAGGCTGGGCATGGTGTTCCTACTACCGGGTTCCCTCGCAATGGGCCACCGAAAATGTTCTCCTCCTCTTCGGACATCTCCGCACGCTCGGCTACATGCCTGACTCACGTGAACTCGACAGAATGATAGTCTCCGCTCTCCGCTGGCTCGACTCGGAGGCGACAAAGACATTCAACAAGTATCCAAAGACCGACTTCACACTCTACGTCTACCTGCGTGACCGCTTCAAGGGCATGAAGGGAGCGCCGGAGGCCAACCGTACGATTGTCAACGCCACTGTCCAGCGCATCCTTGCTGACTGGAAATCGGCGTCGGTATTCTCCAAGGGTGTCTACGCGCAGATTCTTGCCAAGAACTCATATCCAAGCGTCGCCAAAACCATCCTCGCCTCGCTGCGTGAATATTCCGAATACACTCCGACAAAGGGTATGTGGTGGCCGTCGCTCGACAACATGACACTGTGGTCGATGGGTAAGGTCGGCACTACCGCCATGCTTCTCGAGACATTCGCCATGGTTGAACCCGGCTGTCAGGACATCGACCGCATCCGCCAATGGCTTATTCTGCAAAAAGAAGCTCAGGACTGGGGCAACTCCGTCACCACCTCCTCAGCAGTAGCCGCCATCCTCTCCACGTCGACAAAATGGGTCGAGCCGGCCAAGGGCAGCAGGATTTCAGTCTGCGGCAAGAACGTGGAACCCGCGAAAGCAGAACGTCTGACCGGCTATTTCCGCACTCAGCTCCCCCTCACATCCAAGTCGAAAGGCCAGTTGAAGGTGATGCGCGAAGGCGACACTCCCTCATGGGGCGCACTTTTCTATCTCTATACCGACTCTATGACTTCAATCAAGGCTCATGACTGCCCGGAACTGTCGATTGAGAAACAGATTAATATCAACGGTACCTATCCCGACGCTCTCAGCGTTGGAGACAGAGTGAGCGTCACCCTCACCTTGCGTGTCGACCGCGATATGGACTACGTGACCATCGTCGACGAGCGCCCTGCCTGCTACGAGCCGGTCGAGCAGATGCCGACCCCGCTGTTCTCGGAAGGACTCTATTTCTACCGCGAAAACCGCGACTCTTCGACCCGCCTGTTCATTGACCATCTCCCCAAAGGCACCTACATACTGACCTATGACGTGTGGGTGAACAATGCAGGAGAGTTCGCATCAAGTGTGACTACCGCTCAAAGCCAGTATGCTCCGCAGTTCACTGCCCACACTTCCGGCCAGCGCCTCACCGTCGCCCCCGCAGGAAAATGAGAATCCTGAATACCTCAGCCACTTCTCGACATAAAAACTAAAACCCAGTTCCTGTCTGCTTTTTTCATTGCAGACAGGAACTGGGTTTTAGTTTTCGACCGTGAGTATCCTCTCCCTTATTTCTCGGAAATGAATGAATCTTTGAAGCCAAGGAAGTAGAGCACACCGTCGAGACCGATTGTCGAGATGGACTGTTCGGCGGTCTGCTTCACTTTCGGTTTTGCGTGGAAAGCAATGCCGAGTCCGGCGGTCGAAAGCATCGGAAGGTCATTTGCCCCGTCGCCCACAGCTATCGTCTGAGCGATATTCACGTTCTCCACCTGAGCTATCAGGCGCAGAAGTTCAGCCTTGCGGCGCCCGTCGACAATATCTCCGAGATAACGGCCCGTCAGCTTGCCGTCGACAATCTCAAGCTCGTTGGCATACACATAATCGAATCCGTATTTCTGTTTGAGATAATTTCCGAAATAGGTAAAACCGCCTGAAAGTATCGCAGTCTTGTAGCCCACACGCTTGAGCACCTGCATCATGCGGTCGACACCCTCGGTTATGGGCAGATTCTCGGCAATCTCGCGCATCACACTCTCATCAAGCCCTTTGAGCAGAGCCACACGCTCCCTGAAACTCTCGCAGAAGTCAATCTCGCCCCTCATGGCCCGCTCGGTGATAGCCTTGACCTGGTCACCCACCCCGGCACGCATCGCAAGCTCGTCGATAACCTCCGTCTCGATAAGGGTCGAATCCATATCAAAACAGATCAGACGGCGGCAACGGCGGTAGAGAGTGTCCTCCTGCATAGATATGTCGAAATCATCCTCCTGCGAAAGCTGCATGAAACGCGCCTGCATAGCCGAAACATCGCGCGGCATACCGCGGACAGAAAACTCAACACACGATTTTGACAGCGGTTGCTCCTCCTCGCCGAGCGGCATGCGGCCGGTGAGTCGCTGGATGGAATCGATATTCATCCCCTGCTCCGAAATCTCGGCAGTGACGTTAGCAATCTGTCGGGCCGTGAGGCGTCGGCCGAGGATAGTGATAATCCAGCGGTCCTTACCCTGCATCCCCACCCATTTTTCGTATTCATCAATGCTGACAGGCGAAAAACGGATATTCACATTGAGCTCCGTAGCCTTGAAAAGCAGCTCTTTCATTATATTGCCCGACACCAAGGAATCGGTCTTTATGAGGATACCGAGCGAAAGAGTATGATGTATATCGGCCTGGCCTATGTCAAGGATACCGGCATTATATTTTGCAAGAATCTCAGACAGCGCCGAAGTGACACCCGGATGATCCTGTCCCGATATATTGATGAGTATGAGTTCGAGTTGAGCTTTTTCCATAAAAAATACCTGTTAATCAGTTGGAAGAATTATCTAATTAAAATCCACATTACAAATCCGTATGCACCGCATAAGCATTTCACCGCAAAGTTAAATATTTCCCCCGACATCTCAATAAAAAAGCTGTTGATGCAATAGCTTTGGAACATTGAGAGCGGTTTATTCGGTGATTTTTTGCTAATTTTGTCAACAGAAATCATAAATCGCTCCAACGATTATAAACAGCAATATAAACTACAATATAGATTATATTTAAATCACGACTTACGATGAAACGAGAATGGAAAGCTATCAAGAAGTATGAGGATATACTTTTCGAACAATATGGGCGTATAGCCAAAATCACTATCAACCGGCCGCATGTCTACAATGCGTTCCGGCCGCAGACCAACAAGGAGATGCTTGACGCGATGGCTTATTGCCGCGATGCGTCAGACATTGGCGTCATCATCCTCACCGGTGCCGGCGACAAGGCTTTCTGCTCGGGCGGCGATCAGAATGTGAAGGGCATAGGCGGTTACATTGACGAGCAGGGTGTGCCCCGCCTCAATGTGCTTGATCTCCACAAGGCAATCCGCTCGATACCGAAGCCTGTCATCGCTATGGTCAACGGTTATTCTATCGGCGGCGGCAATGTATTGAATGTGGTCTGTGACCTCTCTATCGCTTCCGACAACGCACGTTTCGGCCAGACCGGTCCGAAGGTAGGCAGTTTCGACGCCGGTTTCGGCTCAAGCTACCTCGCACGCTGCGTGGGTCAGAAAAAGGCCCGCGAGATATGGTTTCTCTGCCGCCAGTACACCGCCGAGGAAGCCGAGCGCATGGGCATGGTGAACAAGGTAGTGCCTTTTGACCGTCTTGAGGATGAGACAGTGGAGTGGTGCGAGACCATTCTCAGCCGTTCCCCGATGGCTATCCGCATGATAAAGCGCGCTCTCAATGCTGAGCTCGACGGACAGCGCGGACTCATGGAATTTGCCGGTGACGCCACTCTCATGTATTACCTGATGGCCGAAGCCCAGGAAGGTAAAAATGCCTTCCTTGAAAAGCGCGACCCCGACTTCGAGCAGTTCCCGAAATTCCCTGGTTGATTGGGGATTCCAAAATTAAATGCAAGTATAAGTTTAATTAAACAAACGCTTTAACTTTTGAACGCAAGCTGGTGTAAATACTGTCTCGATTTCCGCTTCACCGCCATCACATCGCGCGAGCGGATGAGACATAAGGACACATATTTTATCCGACTCACAGATTCCGGACACGAAGGAATCTACGGACTCGGGGAGGCCGGATTGTTTCGCGGACTCAGTTGCGACGACCGTCCCGACTACGAGGAGAAACTCACGGAGGTGTGTCGCGACATCGACCGATACGCGACACAGCCTTCGCTTCTCGCCGACTGGCCGTCGATACGTTTCGCCATCGAGACAGCGGTGCGTGACCTCGCAAACGGCGGACGTCGCATCATCTATCCTTCGGCATGGACCGATGGCAAGGACGAAATTACTATCAACGGGCTCGTGTGGATGGGCGACCGCGACGAAATGCGCCGTCGCATAGCCTCCAAACTCAACGAAGAATTCCGCTGCGTGAAAGTTAAAATCGGAGGAATCGATTTCGATGAAGAGCTGAGCCTGCTTGATTTCATCCGCCGTGAGGCTCCCGAAGTGCAGTTGCGACTCGACGCCAACGGCGCCTTCTCGCCTTCGGAGGCCCTACAACGGCTTGAACGTCTGGCGAAATTCGATATCCACTCCATCGAGCAGCCTATCCGCGCCGGACAATGGGACGAGATGCGCCGCCTCTGCGAGCACTCTCCTATCCCCATCGCACTCGACGAGGAGCAGATAGGCATAAATTCCGCCGATGAGAAACGACGGATGCTCGACGCAATCCGCCCGGCCTATATCATCCTCAAACCCACTCTTGCCGGAGGGTTCGAAGGCTCGGAGGAATGGATAAGGCTCGCTTTGGAAAGGGACTGCGGATGGTGGGCCACGTCAGCACTGGAGTCCAACATCGGCCTCAACGCCATAGCCCAATGGGTCGCAACTCTCAACACATCAATGCCCCAGGGACTCGGCACCGGGCAACTGTATCACAACAATATCCCCTCGCCCCTGTACTTGCAGGGCGACAAACTCCGCTACCGCAGCGGTGACGAATGGAAAATCCCCTCTCTGCAATGGAACTGCGCCGACTGACTCAGGATGCAAGCGATTTCATCGCCGAATGGGAAAATGACAGCCCCTTCGTCATAGCGCATACATCCGGTTCAACCGGCACACCGAAAGAAGTGAGACTGCTCAAAAGCGACATGCAGGCGTCGGCCCGCGCCACCATCCGTTTTTTCAATCTCTCGGCCGAGTCATGCCTCTTTCTTCCCCTCTCCCCCTCCTATATCGCAGGGAAAATGCAGATTGTCCGCGCCATCGAAGCCGGATGCAGCCTTGTGGTCGAAGAGCCATCCAACCATCCACTGCACACGCTCCCCAAGGAGGTCTGGCGAATATCGCTTCTTCCGGTAGTCCCCTCGCAGATAGATGGGGTGCTTAACTCTGGGTTTGCCGACAGAATCGACCACATGATAGTTGGCGGAGCTCCCCTTTCGCCTGAAAGCGAGAAAAAAATCATTGCGAGCGGCATACCGGCCTATGCCACCTACGGCATGACCGAGACATGCAGCCATGTGGCCCTACGGAGACTTGGCGAAGAGGAATTCACGGCGCTTCCCGGCTTCAGATTCTCCTGCGACGAGCGCGGATGCCTGGTGATAGAAAGCGAAACGATGTCGTTTGGACATCTCGTCACCAACGACATCGTAAGTCTGAGCGGCGCCGACCGCTTCAGTTGGACCGGGCGTTTCGACAATATAATCAACTCCGGCGGCCTGAAAATCTATCCCGAGGAAATAGAGCGACAGATTTCCCCGCTCCTCCCTCCCGGATGCCGCTTCTACATCACCTCGCGTTCCTCGGCCCGCTGGGGTGAAGAAGCTGTCCTGGTGACAGATATGTGCGATGTAGCGCCGGATTTACTTGAAAGTATAAAAATACTTGTCGGCAGCCGCCGTGCGCCTAAAGCAATAGTCAGAGTCGATGAAATACCTCTGACAAGCTCAAAGAAAATCATCCGCAAAAAAATTTCAGGCTGATTTCAACTCGAAATCCCCTTATAAGTGTTATATTTGTATCGTTTACGAAACAGAGATTCTCACGTCAAGACGCATTTATGAATTCAGAGACAGCCAGCAAAATATATTACGGATTGTTCAACGACAGTTTCCCGCCCGTACTCGACGGAGTGACACTGACTGTGGAGAACTACTGTAACTGGCTCACAAAAGCCGGACGCGATGTGTGCGTAGTGACACCGTGGGCTCCGAAATTCACCGGACTGCCTGAGCTGAAACTCTACCGCTACTTCTCTCTGCCCATCTACAACCGTCATCCCTACCGCTACGGTTATCCCCGCTTCGACCCGTTCATCTGGCGCCACATGCGCAACACACCCTTCCGCATTGTCCACGCCCACTGCCCCTTTTCGTCCGGACGTCTCGCAGCGTACGCAGCGCGCAAACATGACATTCCCCTCGTGGCCACCTTCCATTCGAAATACCGGACTGACCTTGAGCGCTCACTGCCGGGTCCGATGGTGAAATATCAGATGAAACGCCTGCTGGAGTTCTACAACTCGGCGACGGAGGTATGGATTCCGCAGGGCGCCGTCGAAGAGACGCTGCGCGAATACGGTTACAGAGGGAAAGTGACTGTGGTCGACAACGGAAACGATTTCGCCGGAGGCATCGACGACATCGACGGCTATCGCCTGGAATCACACCGTCATATAGGCCTCGCCGATGACGAACTGGGCTTGCTTTTTGTCGGGCAGCACATACTTGAAAAAGGTATAGAAGTCATCATCCGTACGCTCCCATTTCTACGCGGTGTGAAATATCATCTGAACTTCATTGGCACCGGCTACGCACTCGAGAATATGCAGGCACTTGTGCGCTCCCTCGATCTTGAGGACCATGTGACATTCCACGGAGTAATAAACGACCGGGAGGAGCTGCGCAGATATTATGCCGGTTCGAATCTGTTTCTCTTCCCATCTTTCTATGACAACGCTCCGCTCGTTGTCCGCGAGGCCGCAGCGATGCAGACACCCACCATACTGCTCGAAGGCTCTACCGCCGCGGAACCAATCACCGACCGCGTCAACGGATTTCTCACCTCACGCACTCCCGAGGCCTACGCACAGGTAATCCAAAACCTCTCGACGGACCCGCAGACACTCGCCTACGTGGGAGCTAATGCGCGGAAAACCCTCGCACGACCGTGGCACGATGTCATTGATGAAGTCATAAACCGTTACGACGAAATAATAGCCCGTCATGAACACACCGGACACAAACAGTAAACCCACCCCTTCCGTGCGCAGGCAGACGCTCAATCTCGCCTGGAAGATATTCCTGCCGATTGCCATCGGTCTGGCAGTAGTCGCATGGCTGTTTCACAGGGAATTCAGCGTGAAAGTCTGGGACTCGATACATTTTGATTTCCATGTTATAGCGTGCATAGCTTTGGCATGGCTCTTCATGATTGGGCGCGATTTCGGACTGACATGGCGCTTCCGCGCGCTGACCGACCGCCAGTTGCCGTGGATAAAGGCGTGGAAAGTCGACATGCTCTGCGAGTTTACATCCTGCGTGACCCCGTCGGCGGTGGGAGGAAGTGCCTTAGGCATGATATTCCTTAACCGCGAGGGAATCGAGTTAGGACGTGCCACCACGCTGATGATGACCACTCTATTTCTCGACGAACTGTTTTTTGTGGTCTCCCTGCCGATTATCATGCTGATTGTGCCCTATAACGAGCTGTTTGACTTCGGTCACGGCGGTTTCACGATAGGACTTCAGTCTGTTTTCTGGGGCGTATACGCCGTAATATTCGTATGGACGACCATACTCTTTCTCGGCATCATAGTTAAGCCACACGGCATCCACATGTTTCTCAACTGGCTGTTTCACTTCAAATTTCTCCGTAAGTGGGCAGCTCAGGTCGATACACTCGGGCAGAACATGGAGTCCACTGGCAGAGAACTGAAAAAGCGCCCGCTAAGATGGTGGCTTGAGACATTCGGAGCCACGGCCCTCTCATGGTCATCGCGATATCTCGTAGTCAACGCGCTTTTTCTCGGATTCGCCCCCGGAGCCAACCAGTTGATAGTCTTCGCGCGCCAGTTTATCGTGTGGGTATGCCTCATGGTCAGCCCCACCCCGGGCAGCGCGGGTATCAGCGAGTGGCTTTTCACTACTTACTACGGCGACCTCATCCACAGCACCGGTATGGCACTCGTGATTGCCCTTTTCTGGCGCATCATAAGCTACTATGTATATCTACTTATCGGAGCCTGCATAATGCCGGGCTGGATTCAGCAGGGATTCAAAAACAAGAAAAACGGCACTCAGCCGTCGTGACAATATCCACACATCATCACATTAAACATATTATAAAACATCATGTTTCTCAAACGCCTTCTCCTCATCACACTCGTTGCTCTTCTGTCGGGACTCGGACTGAGCCTGCGGGCTGACGAATACTACAATGTCTACATGCTACGGCTCGACGATGAAATCGGGTCGAGCACATGGCGCTACACGCGGCAGGCTCTCGACGAAGCCCGGAAACGCAACAGCGATATGCTGCTGGTGCATCTCAACACCTACGGAGGGTCGGTGGTCCATGCCGACTCAATCCGCACCGCCCTGCTGAATTTCCCCGGGCCCGTGGTGGCTTTTGTCGACAACAATGCAGCTTCGGCCGGAGCGCTCATCGCGCTTGCATGTGATTCGGTCTATATGCGCGGAGGTGCGTCGATGGGAGCCGTGACAGTGGTCAACGGTGCCGACGGAGCGGCCATGCCCGACAAATATCAGTCGTATATGCGCGCCATGATGCGTGCCACCGCCGAGAGCCACGGCAAACTCACCGACTCGCTCGGCAATCAGAAGTGGCGCCGCGACCCGCTGATTGCTGAGGCCATGGTCGACAGCCGTGTGGAGGTTCCGGGGCTCATTGACTCGACAAGAGTGCTGACATTTACCGCAGACGAGGCCGTCAAATGGGGCTATGCCGAAGCGAAAGCGGAGTCTGTCGACGATGTAATGGCGCAGCTCGACCACTCTCCCGAAAGTTATTCGATAGAGGAATACCGACCCGACTGGCTCGACCATCTCATAGGCTTCTTCACCAATCCTGCGGTCCAGGCCGTGCTCATCATGATAATAGTAGGAGGCATATACATGGAGCTCCATTCGCCCGGTGTAGGTTTCCCTTCGGCGGCTGCAATCATAGCCGCGGTGTTGTATTTCCTCCCGCTCTACATCACCGGCATAGCAAGCTCATGGATTATCCTGCTGTTTGTACTCGGAGTGATGCTGATAGTGCTTGAGGTATTCGTGGTTCCCGGTTTCGGGATAACGGGCATAGCGGGAATCACCTGTATCTGCGCCGCGGTCATCCTCGGCCTGATTGAACACTACACCTTCTCCCTCTCCCACCTCAACGCCGACGCCGTGTGGAGCTCGATGGTCATCTTCCTCGCGGGAATTTTCCTCGCCGTGGGTGCTATATGGTATCTGACATCCTCCCACGGACCAAAATGGGTGCGCCGCCACACCGAACTCATGCTCACGCAGCAGGTTAAGGACGGATATATAGGCGTAGACATGGCTCCGGTCAACTACATCGGCCTTGAAGGGGCAGCCGTCACCGATATGCGTCCCGCAGGCAAAGTCGAAATCAATGGTGAAGTCCTTGACGCTGTGGCCACACGCGGCTTCATCCATGCCGGCTCCCGCGTCAGAGTAATGAAATACGAAAACGCCCAAATCTACGTCAGCGAAGCGTAAAAAACACAGAGATACTCACAAAATCAAATCCCCTTACCAGGCAAGAGGCTCGGTAAGGGGATTCATCATGTATCAAAGCGTATGGGAGATTGGAGAAATTCTAAGATTTTGCTTATTATAAGATGATTTTATTCCAAGATGCTGTTTAGAGGATGCCCTGGGCCATCATTGCGCGCGCTACCTTCATGAAGCCGGCTACGTTGGCTCCGCGCACATAATTGATATATCCATCAGGCTCGGCGCCGTATTTGACGCACTGCTTGTGGATTTCAGCCATAATGCTCTTGAGCTTCTGATCAACCTCTTCGGCGCTCCAGGATAGTTTCTGAGAGTTCTGCGCCATCTCGAGGCCGGAAACCGAAACACCGCCTGCGTTTGCGGCCTTGCCGGGAGCATAGAGGATGCGTGCGTTGATGAACTCGCGGATTGCCTCGGGAGTCGAGGGCATGTTGGCACCTTCGCTGACAGCGATACATCCGTTGGCAATGAGAGCGCGGGCGTCGTCGCCATCGATTTCATTCTGAGTAGCGGAGGGCATTGCGATATCGCAGGCTACGTGATGCCAGGGACGCTCGCCTTCGAAATACTCGCAGCCGTATTCCTCGGCAAACTCGCGGATGCGGCCACGATAGATGTTCTTGAGCTTGAAAATGAAATCAAGCTGTTCGCGGGTGATACCGTCGGGCACATAGATAGAGCCGTCGCTATCGCTCATGGAAACCACCTTTGCGCCAAGCGAGAGGAGCTTCTCGGCTGTATAGGTAGCCACATTGCCCGAGCCGGAGATGGCCACGCGCTTGCCCTCGATGTCGAGACCGCGTGTCTTGAGCATCTCGAGGAGGAAATATACGTTGCCGTAGCCAGTGGCTTCGGGACGGATGAGCGAACCGCCGAACTCAATGCCCTTGCCGGTGAATGTGCCTGTAAACTCTCGGGCCATCTTCTTGTATTCGCCGAACATATAGCCTACCTCTCGGCCGCCTACGCCGATATCGCCGGCAGGCACGTCGGTGTCAGGGCCAATCTGACGCCAGAGCTCCTGGATGAAAGCCTGGCAGAAGCGCATCACTTCCATGTCGCTCTTGCCGCGGGGCGAGAAGTCACTGCCACCCTTGGCGCCACCCATAGCAAGTGTTGTGAGCGAGTTCTTGAATGTCTGCTCGAAAGCGAGGAACTTGAGAATCGAGAGGTTGACCGAAGAGTGGAAACGGATACCACCCTTGTACGGGCCGATGGCATTGTTGTGCTGCACGCGGTAGCCCATGTTATTGTGAACTTTACCCTTGTCATCTACCCACGACACGCGGAAGGCAAAAATGCGGTCGGGAATACAAAGACGCTCGATAAGGTTATATCTTTCAAATTCAGGATTTTCATTATAGACATCTTCAATTGAGGTCAACACCTCGTCCACTGCCTGAATGTACTCAGGTTCATTAGGAAAACGACGTTTCAGTTCGTCGATTACTTCTACTGCTTTCATACCTTTGGAAATTGGAATTATGTATTTGCTGAATCGTAATTAAATTACACCGTAAAGCTACATTTTGATAGCAAAATCAGCTTTTTCGCTACAAAGTTATACTTTTATCATGAATTTTCAAAATTTTAGCCACATTATCGCAATTTTTCCAACAAAAAGTTCAGGAGCAGGCGGATTTTCGAGCCGCCTGCCCCTGAAAACACATTTCAAGATAGGATTCACACACCTTTACCTAAATCGTAGGCTTCCTGCATTGCAGGATGGTTGAGTATCGCTCCGCGCTCACGCGCGCCGTGGCCATGGACTATTCCGCGCTCAACCGATTTATACAGGCATCTCGCAAAGCCTCTGAAACCTTCAACCGTCCCTTCGAGTGCCTCGGAAGTTCGGTCGGTGGAGGTGACGATATAGTAAAATTCCTTCTCGGCGAGATTCTTTTCGTGGTTATAGGTGCGGTCGATGAGGGTTTTCATCTGGGCGGTCATCGAGTAGAAGTAGACCGGCGAGGCGAGGACTATCACATCAGCCTTCTCCATCTTCCTTATGATTTTCACCGCATCATCCTCCTCGGACTCTTCCTCGCCACGGACATATTCTGTTTTGTCGAAGAAACGAATGTCGTAGTCATTGAGATTAAGCATCTCCACCCGGTGTCCGGCTTCTTCGGCACCTTTTCGGAACTGCTCGCAGAGAGTTTCCGAGTTGCCGCCTCTGCGGGGACTCGACGAAATGATGAGAACCGATTTCGGGTCCTCCTTTATCTTTGGCTGCTTCACATTTGTTGCTTTAACCAGATTATTCTTGATTATCAATAAATTGCAAGATAGTAATAGAGGTGTAGGTAATGGTTTAGAAACCACCTGTCTTCATTATTTTGCATGATTCCCAATCATTTCAAATAGCTCAATGCGAAGATAGCACTATTTTCTGAATTAGCCAAAATTCGATTATCAGATTTATCCAAAATCAGTGAATTACGGGCTATGATTGCCTGAATTTATATTTAAGTCCATACTCTTCAAGTTTACTGTATAGTGCCGACCTGCTTATTCCCAATAGTTCGGCTGCGGCACACCGGTTGCCGTTTGCCTGTTTCAACGCTCGCAATATCCGCTCCTTATCCTCCGCGTCATTGCGCAGGGCGAAGCTGACGGGTGAGGTCGGTTTGGTTACGGCAAGCTCCAGATGTTCTTTCGTCACCACACCTTCCTGCGCCTGCAATACGGCTCCCATTATCTTCTGCCGGAGTTCGCGCACGTTGCCCGGCCACAGATGTGCGAGTAACGCTTTACGGGCTTCGGAACTGAAACCGCTCACGCTGCACTCCAGCTCCCTGTTTGCCATATCACGGAAGAACTCCGCCAGCGGCATGATGTCCTCCTGACAGTCGCGCAACGGAGGAACGGTTATCCCGAAGTCGTGCAGACGGTAAAACAGATCCTGCCGGAAACGCTTTTCGCTGACTGCCACTTCCAGATTCTCATTAGTGGCGGAGATGACGCGGACATTGAAATTCTTGTCCGATTTGTCACCGACCGGACGATAACGCCTTTCCTGTATGGCACGGAGCAACATCTGTTGTGTTTCCAACGCAAGGTTGCCCACCTCGTCCAGAAACAGCGTGCCGCCTTCCGCTTCATGAAAATATCCTTTCTTGGCACTGTCCGCACCTGTGAACGCGCCTTTGACGTGTCCGAAGAAAGCCGACGGTGCAAGCTCTTTGGTGAGTGAGCCACAGTCCACCGCCACGAATGGCTTGCCAGTCCGTTTGCTCTTGTCGTGCAACAGGTGGGCGATATGCTCCTTGCCCGTTCCGTTCTCTCCGAATATCATCACGCTCATGTCGGTAGCTGCCACCAGCCTTATGCGGTGCATGATTTTCTGAAAGGCGGAACCTTCACGGGCGAACACGGGCATACGGCGTTGTCCTGCCTGACACTCCTTCTGTATGGAGCGAATAATGGAGACGAGTTTGTCTTCTATCAGCTTTTTGGGTATATAATCTATCGAACCGAGCTTCATGCTTTCCACAGCTGTATGCACTTCGGCGTAGTCGGTCATAATGATGAAAGGTTGCGTCTTTCCCTCCTTTCGCATCCAGCGCAACAGATCTATGCCGTTGCCGTCAGGCAGGCGCAGGTCGGCAACCACGATGTCATTATCCGTTGCTTGTTGCAGATGTTTCCTCGCTGTTGACAGGTGGTAAGCCTTCACGGTACTGTAACCCTCCCGTGCCAGCATATTGCAGACAAACTCGCAGTACACGATGTTGTCTTCCACCACTATTATCTTTGTCTTATCCATTTTCGTATTTTTTTCTTTCCTCTTTTGCCAACCGGATTATTTCCGCACCTTTATCCAGCACTGAATTTACCGCTTGTTGAATGGTGCTGTCATCAGGTGTAATCTCATTGTGAAGTACCCCATAAAGCTCCCTCAGCGGTTGGTCTGTGCGGAGTACCTCCCATGAGCTGCGCAAGTGGTGTGTAAGAGCATTCAGCCCTTTCATGTCTTTTTTCGTTGTTGAATCCTGCATCAAGTGCATTTCCTTTTCGGTTTCCATTATCAGTTTCTCCAGCATGGCGGCTTCATTGCCGTAGGACAGCAAGGCTGAAAAGTCCGGGTTCCCGTCCGGTGTCGCTTTCATGGCGCACTTGTCGGAAATCTCCATCAGTTCCGATATGGAGAACGGTTTGAACAGGCATCCGGCAAAGCCTTTTGCCAAAAGATCCTCCGCATCGCAACTGCCCGAAGCGGTAGCCACGACTACCGGAATTGTTTGAGAATTGCCTACATTTGACGAGCGTAGAAGTTCCAGCAACTCAAAGCCGTTTATTCCGGGCATATTTAGGTCTGTCAGCAGTAGATTATATTCTTTCCGGCGGATCATTTCCATCAGTTCCGCTGCATCGGTACAAGTATCGCAGTGTATCCCTTCTTGGGCATACATCTCTTTCAGCATCAGAAGCAACACCTCGTCATTGTCGATGGCGATGACATTGATGTTTCTTTCCTTTGGGTGGATATAGTCGTGTATCGTCTGCTCTGGCAGTTCTTCGGCTTTCTGCATGGGTATCTCCACTGTGAAACGGCTTCCTTTGCCTTTTGTACTGTCCAGTCTGATTTTTCCATGAAGCATCGTCACAATATTATGTACGATGGCAAGTCCCAAGCCGAAACCATCCTTAGCGGCAGCATTTGACAGGCGTTCAAATGCGCCAAATACACGTTGCTGTTCCTCTTCGGTCATGCCAGTACCCGTATCTTCAACCGTAATTATCAGAACTCCATCGGTATAGTCGGTAGTCAGCGACACGCTTCCTTCCTCAGTGAACTTGATGGCATTTGACAGCAGGTTGTTTCCTATTTGAATTATTCGTTCCTTGTCGGTCAGTACAACGGCATCACTTACGTTCTTCACAGTCAGCGATAGTCCTTTGTTCATGACAACAGGCATAAACACCATTTCAAGTGTATGCGTGATTGTTGAAATCCTACATGGTGACAGTCTTGGCTGTTCCTTACCATTGTCCAAGCGGAAGAAGTCCAATAGGGTGTTGAGCATATCACGCATACGGTCGGAGGATTGCTGTATGTTCCGGATGAAATGCCCGTTGCTGCCCTTGTTGCACTCTTTTTGTAACAGTTCGGCATAGCCTGTTATTGCAGTCAACGGTGTGCGCAGTTCATGGGTGATGGTATGCACCGCCTTTTTTCTTGATGCTATCAGAACCTCGTTCCGTTGTACGGATTGTTCCAGTTGCCCTATCAAATCCATTGTCTTGCGCTTGTATTGTTTGATGCTCTTTGCATCACGGTGTATGATGATGTAAGAAAACAACAACAATAGAAGGACAAATCCCATTAAACCTCCTACCTGCATAAATGACTTTTCACGCATGGCTATTATTTCGTCTTCCCGGCTTTGCAGGTCAACTTGTACCTTGTCTTCTATTTGACAGATTAGCCCCTTCAATTGCCTGTTAAGATCTGCATTGCGGGCAGCAAGACTGTCTGCTTGTTCCGACAACCGACGGCTATGCTCTTTCTGCTCGCCGACCATGTTTCTATTGGGTGAACGAAGTGTGGTCGTTGTTGTCGTTGGCTTCATTTCCTCTTTTTTGCCGAAGATGCCCAAGAAACCTTTACGCTTCGGTTTCTTGGGCTGTTCATGCACAATCTTCTGCACAATAACCGGTGCTTGATTGGCTATCTTCTTGTTGATAGATTGTTGCTCATCCATTAACCGAACTATCTGGAACACCTGTCGTTCCTTTTCCTCTAAAAGATAGCGTACACTATCAATATGTTCAATCGAATGAATTTTATTGAACAGGTACAATGTACTGTCCAATGCGATGCGTTGAGTATGGTAATTATCCAAATCCGTTTCGTCCCAATCCAAAACAGTTTCCCCCAACAAAGAGAACTCTATCAATCGGATATGAATACGATTTACCTCTTTCCTAAAACCATCTATTTGTTGATTATTAGCTTCTAAAGTTGCAATTTCTTGCCATTCGTAATGCCAAATATATGCAAGAACAACAATCAATAGAACAATCAATAAGTATCCGGAAAGGATAATTTTTTTCGCATAGTTCATTATTTGTTTTTGCTATATCTTTTCAGTGTAATGTAATATCCAGTAATAGATAGTGAGGCACCGACAACAGAAGTAATGAGTGTTAAAATTTGCCCAATTATTCCACAAAACTGCCCTCTATGAATCATATCGATTATACACATGATATTCCTATCATTTATGAATTCAAATATGTAAACAAGCCCTGTAACACAGAGCAATGTGATTGGAATGATAAAATATGTTCCGAATAAAATGTGATAATCTATCAATAATCTGAATGTCTTTTTTTATGCCATTTGAATAACAATTTATTATTGGCATAATAAGGAATACATATTATTATACCAGTTATAGCTGTTATTAAAAAAGCAATAACAGAGATTCCGACAATCCATTTTCCGATGTTTGGCGATAACCATAAATATTGATGACCTTCAATTATGAAGTGAAATATAGCATCGAGTTTTGTTGTTTCATATTCCATTTCTACGAGCAATCCTGTTAGCTCTGTACGAAAAACATAAAACCCTCCAGTAATGCATATTACTAAATTCGTGAAACCGAATATCCAACCCAACCACCGGTGAGTGATAAGTAGTGAATGTTTTAATGTTTGATTCATAAGGCAAAATGTCAAGGTATATGCTTATATACAAACACCTTGACATTATACGTTTGTTTTTATGTAAATTACTATAATTCTGAATTTTTCAATTGAAAATACCCTTGTGGGTGGAGGCAGGCAGGACATTCTTCAGGAGCTTCTTTGCCCACATGGATGTATCCGCAGTTGCGGCATTGCCACACGACCTCGTTATCTTTGGCGAATACCCTCGCCGTTTCGATGTTCTTCACAAAGGCACGGTAGCGTTCCTCGTGATTTTTTTCAGCCACACAGATGTTGCGGTACATTGCAGCTATTTCATGAAAGCCTTCTTCCTCTGCTATATCTGCAAAATGTGGATAAACCATTGCCCATTCTTCATGTTCACCATTGGCGGCAGCCTGAAGATTGTCGAGTGTGCAGCTTATAACTCCGGCGGGATAGGTTGCGATGATTTCCACTTCTCCACCTTCAAGGTACTTGAACATACGTTTGGCGTGTTCCTTCTCTTGCTCCGCTGTCTCCATGAAGATTGCAGCAATTTGCTCAAATCCCTCCTTTTTAGCTATCTTGGCAAAATACGTGTAGCGCATTCTTGCCTGAGATTCCCCGGCAAACGAAGTCATGAGGTTTTTCTCCGTGCGGGTTCCAATTAAACTTTTATTCATAATTCTAAAAATATATGTTTGGTATTGTTTTCAGGTTTATTTTTTCCAAATCATTTGGCACAAAGATGTTTCCTGTAAAATATCGTGATGCCTCTGAAATGTATTGCTGTTTCCTTTCGGTCAGATTTGAATCTTCTGTATGATATATTATCAGGTTTTCAATACCACACTTGTGTGCAAAATCGGCAGTTTCAGCGACTGTCGCATGATGAATTTTTTCCGGGTGAAAAATAAAGCGATGATTTTCCAGACAAAACGCCTCACAAATCAACCAGTTTGCATGTTGGATGTATTTAGTGGAATTTTCAACTAACGGAGCATCGCCATGACACACAAAGGTTTTACCACTCGGCAAATCGGCTATAAATCCGAACTGCGGTTCAGACGATTGCAATTCAAATGGTTTTATCGCAAAGTTATTGTTAAGACAGATGGCTTCATTTTCTCGAATTGAGACAAAGTCAACATGATTTTTTATCAGTGCCATCAAATCAGCAGAAAGAGATAATTCACAAATAACAGTCAGCAAAGTCAAGACTTTTTCATGGCTATATATGGTGCAATGCCCAATGTAATTTCCGTTGAGAATTTGTTCGCCTATCATACGTAGTAACCATACTACACCTAACGCATGATCGGTATGGGCATGAGTCACGAATATCGCATTTATATCGGATATAGACGTTCCCGATTTTTCAAGTTGCTGCAATATCCCGTTACCGCCTCCGGCATCAACCAATAGATTAAAACCGGGAACAGACAATAGAAAACAGGAATTATAGCAGTGTGTAACTGTGGCGTGTCCTGTACCGAGCATCAAGATTCTCTCTTCTGTTTGCATAACATCTCTGTAATTGTTCTGGCAAAAATATTATTCACTTTATGACCCGGACATTCAGCAACGATACGCCCCTTAATACGCTTGCCAACAAGAGCTATGTCACCGATAAGGTCAAGCAATTTGTGTCTTGCCGGTTCATTGGCGAAGACAAGAGGACGACCTAATATGAAGCCCAACTTTTCGGACGGATGTCGCGGTGCATTCATGGCATCGGCAAGAGCGTCAAGCTCAGATTGTTTCAAAGGCGTGTCATAAATAATAATGGCATTATTCAAGCCGCCTCCTTTGATAAGCCCACGCTTCAGTAGTTCCTCAATTTCACGGACAAACACAAAGGTACGGCATTGTGCAAATCCGGCAGCAAATTCGGTCAAGCCGTTCAATTCTGTCTCTTGCTCCGCAATTACCGATGATGGGAATTTAATCTTGACCTTCGCAGAAAAGTGATTATCGGGCAACAGTCTCAGTTTTGAGTTACCACTTTCAACTGAGATTACCTCATTGATTTCAAAATAAATTCTTTCGGAGTTCTGCTTGACAGTCCCGACTTCGTTTATTGCTTTGATATATAATGCAGAACTACCGTCCATAATCGGGAATTCGGGAGCATCAATGTCAATCAGGCAGTTGTCTATTCCAGAGGCATAGAGAGCCGACATTCCATGTTCAACCGTTCCTGCCTCAATACCGTTTTCAGATAGCGTGGTACCACGGTCAGTATTTGTCACATTACCAGCCACAGCGTTGATTACCGGACATTCCGGCAAATCAACACGTCTGATTTTGTAGCCGTAATTTTCGGGAGCCGGATTGAATGTTATAGTCACCATACGACCAGTATGAAGTCCGTAACCGGTCAGGCTGAATTTATCTTTGAGTGTCTGCTGCATCATGATTCAATGCCGATGGGTTGAAGCTGTTTCTGAGGTTTGCAGAGCATATACAGAGCAAAAATTGTGATTGCAAGCCCTGTAAGATTCAGCGTTGTCGGCATTTCGGCAAAAAACATGACTCCGAATACAACAGCCGCCATAGGCTCACCACCGCCTGCCATGATTGAAACTTTGCCGTTCTCCATATATAGAAGAGCTATACTGTAGAACAGATACGGTAAAATTGAGGTACAGAATGAGTGTGCCACTGCAAACACAGAATTAGATATTGGCGCATTCTCAATAAATGTAATTGATGTGTTCCAGTCTGTGAATGGCAACAAAACCACAGTACAAAGCAACAGGCTATAAAACAATATGGTATATGTGCTGTAGCCTCTTTCTGCGGCAAGTTTTGAAAAAATACCGTAAAGAGCGCAGAAAAATCCTGAAAGAATCCCCATGATTATTCCTCTTGACGATACTTGCAATCCCGAACCTGTAGCCGCTTCAACCACTCCGCTGGCAAGGACACAGCCTATTATGGCAAGAAACAGACAGTTTATTTTTCTCATGGTTATCCTTTCCTTGAATATAAATGCTGAGAGTATCATAACGAAAATAGGTGCCATACTCAACAAGATGGCGGCAAGAGAAAGAGTTATTTCTCCTACAGCCTCATTATAAAAGAAGTTTAACCCAAGAATGCCCATCAGACCGGTGCCAATGAATAACCACAAGTCTTTCGGGTTGATTTTCAGCAATGATTTGTTGTATATCCCAACAATCACAAACATAAACAGAGTGGCTACAATCATTCTTGTTGAAAGAATTGTGTACCTGTCCATTCCGAACGCAGAGAGTTCGCGGACAAAAACGCCTGCTGAACCCCAAAGTATGCCTGCAATCACAGGCAATAAAAGAATCAGTAACTTTTTCATATCTATTGATTTTTTTTGAGTGCAAAGTTACTGTTAAATCTTCGAGCAATTAAATGGTATTTATACAAAATAAAATGCTATCTTTGCATTTTGATTATTTAGCAATCATATGGAACCCAAACTCATAGATAAACGTAAAGTATTTTTTGAAACCGGACAGTCATTCCGCTATGAAACGGAGGAAATACTGACCACGACACTCCATTGCCATGCAGAATACGAATTGATATATATTGCCGCAGGGCAAGGAAAGGAATTTATCGGAGATTCAATCCGAAAATATAAAGCCGGTGATTTGGTGCTTATAGGCAAAAATCTCCCACATCTCTACCTTACAGAAAAAGCCATGCCGGATGAAAATTTATGTTCCATACTTCAATTTCCAGCAGAGATATTTCCATTGGACATGGAAGCGATACAAGAGTATCAGATGGTCGGGCGGCTGCTTGATAGGAGTGCGCAAGGCATGCTGTTCAAATCAGAACATTTGAAGAAATCCGTGTTGGAACAATTGAAAGAATTATCATGTCAAAAAGGTATTGACCGGATACTCTCTCTTATAAAATTGCTTGATACGTTAGGTCGCTCCACCAACATAGAACTACTTTCAACCTTGAAATACCATAATCCTTTATCTGAATTCATAGCCGATGACCCGCTATCAAAGATATATAGTTATCTTATAAACAATCACAGACAGGTCTTGACCATTGAGGACATTGCGAGCTATGTTCACATGAACCCCAGTTCGCTATGCCGCTATTTTAAGCAAAAAACAGGCAAGACTATAATCTACAAACTTACAGAAATAAGGGTTGAATACGCCTGTAAACTGTTATCCAACAGCAACCTCACCATAGCAGAAATAATATGGCGCAGCGGTTTCCACAATCAGGCTCACTTCAACAAATCATTCCGACAAATTGCAGGAATAACGCCAACAGAATACCGTAAGACTATTAGTAATGCCTGATATGGCTGCTTACTATATAATTGATTAAATCATATATAGAAATTATGGTTCTCATTCGCAAGACATTATTTACTAACAAGAAACATAGATAATGATTATAAACATTGAGTTGAATATCAGAATATATAAATCAGTATTTAGGCATCTTTAAAGATAAAAAAAGTCGCATCAAACTCTGTTTTGAATATGATACGACTTTTTAAAATCTTGTAGAATTATATGTCACTCACTTTTTAGAGCAGCAATTTTAGCCTTGTATCTTCCTTGAATTAAAATTTATATTTTCAAGCCTTTTGGTCGGTTCTCATCCTTGATATACGCTATCGGACAACCGATTACAACGTAGTCGGCAATGATATTGCCCGTAGGATTTCGCTCACTTGCCGGACTGCGTATCAGAGGAACATCTCATTGTGCCATAGAATCATCCCGTCTTTGTTCCCACTTATCCTCCATCTCCCTTGAAAGCTCCACAATCTCCCGGCTCAGTTTCACAAGGTCGATGGTACACTTCTCCAGTCTGTAGAGCAACGCCATCGCCTTCTTCTCCGAGAAGTGGATGCGCAGCTCTTTGACAACCTGATTGTAGTTCGTGCCTATGCTGCGGAACTGCGCATGGAAGTCCGACAGTTTGGTATAGTAGTCCAGCATCGTCTTGTCCACCTTCAGCACCTTGAACTTCTGACCGAAGAAGTGAGCCTTGAGAAAGACGGCTTTCGCGTACACGTTAGATTCCTCGTACATCGTCAGGAACCTGTTCCATTCCACATCATCGAAGCGCACCATCACGCAGTGCGTCTTCGGGTTCAACTTGGGATTTCTCCCGTACTTGCTCTTCTTTTTCATACTGCTTATTTTTCAATTTTACGGTTTGCCCATTGTTTAATCTTTGATTAAGGAACCCCGAAATTATCCGACTGCGGAGGATAATTCAGCCCACGGCGGTGCAAGGATTTTCAGTTACTTAGATTTATTCGGGTAACTGAAAATATATCTTGCTGTGTCTTTGAGGACACAAAAATCCTCCGCCTGTCGGATTGATTTCCGAGCGTAATAAATCACTTTGGGTATCGGTTAAGCCGATGAAGTGTATTCACCGAACTGACCGATTCTACTGTAATCCCGTCAGAGCTTGCGCCACAGCTCGATGTCATTCCTGTAGGTGTCGAGGTGCAGGCGGACGAGGTTCTCAATCAGCCCCGATGCGCTCATACCCTTTCCTCCGAGGTAGCGGACAATTCTGTCCAGTTCATCACGCACCGTCTCACTGACGAACACAGGCTTACGGTTGACAATCTTGGGAACTTGGAGATAAGTGGTGCGGTATTCCTCCAGTGACAGCCTGCGCTGCTTGCTGCTGACACGCTTCTGTGGCGTTGCCGTTTCCTCAACCGCCACACCTGAAGGCTCGTTCGTCACAGCGGCCTTTGTTTCCTCCGTTACGGTCTTGCCATGTTGCTCCGGCTCATCCGGTTCCAGACCGATACGCCTGTAGAGGTCATTCATTGACTTGGGAGTGTAGGATTCCTTGCGTCCCATTTTTTCCACGATTTCACGAGCCTGCTGCTCTGTGATGTTTGGTTCTCTCTTCATTGTAAAAAACAAATTGATTAAGTTATTGAATGTGGTCTTGGTAAGCACCTCGACCGATTATCGTGAGCAAAGTAAGATGCTTCAGTGCAGTCTGTCAAGCGCTTGGATTCTGCTCTGCAATTTTGTATGGTTTTGCTTTATGGCGACTGACAAAGCGGTGCGGACTTCACTGTTTTGCCGGATATGAATGTCCGAACGGGCAAAGGGCCGGTCACGGACAATTTTGAATTAAGCCCTTATTCTTCCCTTAGTTTTCTATATAATCCCTCTGATTAAGATGAGAATTACAGGCTATATCCCGGACAACCGCTACCACACCAGTGCCACACACTGCCAGTTTTAGAAAATCCATTGTCGGATAACGCATTATATATTCCTTTGCGGCAAAAGGAACAACAACAATTAAAAGAAAGACAATATGGAAATCGTATCAATCGAAAGAAAGACCTTTGAGGCGATGGTCGCCAAATTCGACCGTTTCGTCAGCCGTATGGATGTCATCTGTCAAAGGCACGGCGAAAAGAAAATGAGTGAATGGATGGACAATCAGGACATGTGCCGGATGCTTAACATCAGCCCACGCACGTTACAGACCTTGCGTGACAACGGCACGTTGGCTTATTCGCAAATAAACCACAAGACATACTACCGTCCCGAAGATGTGCAGCGTATTGTCTCCATCGTGGAGGACAGACGAAAGGAAGCGAAGTTCAAAGGCAGGACTATATAAACCAAGTATAGTACATCACTGATAATACCCACTAAAATCCAAAATGTATGAATGAACTTATTAACAAGGACAACGAGTGGATAATCCACTTCATGGGCAGCCTCGACCGCCTGCTTGACAACGTGGAGCATCTGACCGCCAACTATCGCCCGACACTGAACGGGGAACGTTTCTTCACCGACAAGGAGGTGTCGGCACGGTTGAAGGTGAGCCGCCGGACGCTTCAGGATTACCGTAATGAGGGACGCATAGCCTACATCCAGTTGGGCGGCAAAATTCTCTACCGTGAATCCGACATCGAAAGAATGCTGGCAGACAACTACCGCTCCGCCTACCGACTGAAAGCACCCTGATTTTCTTGAAGGAGCGCAGTTTGCCGTCTGCCCTATGTTTGCGACAGCAATGGCATACCAACAAAAAAAGAAAAAGGAACGGCTTACGGATGAAGCATCAATGTTTAGCTTCGTCTGTAAGCCGTTCCGCTCTATTTTTTCTTCTGATTTCCCATCAGTCACTTGTTTCCGTTGCCGGATGCCTTTCAAGCGTGTGGCTGGCAGTGGCAAAGTTTTCGGACTGAATACGCTCAAACCCGTTTGAGGAAGATTCTGCCCGAAACGGCTCTGCCGCCCGACCTTGCCAATGCCGTCAGAGCCATGCGCTACCTTTGCATCCGTGCATCGGGAACATGTGGCTGACGGGATGAGCCTCAGCTATACCATAGGTTGCCACCCTTGCCATAGGAAACAAATAGTGTGACCGGACTTCCTTTCTTGGTGGCGCAGATTTCACTTATTACAAATTGTCTGAACAGGATACATTCTCTACTGCATATCCTGAATGCAACGGCTATAATCATTTCAAAATTATACACATCATAGCTGATGCCGTCAGTTTGCTTGATATACTTCATCGTATCATGCACGTTCAACTCCTTGTTCTTATATATAATATGAATCGCTTTACGGATGTCGCAGGAGAATACCCCGAACAGGTCAGCTATCTCAAACTTGGTCATCCATATGGGTGCGGTCGGTATGGTGACTGCACCTGCTTCACTGATTGTTATTATTCCTCTGTCCATTGTCATTTGATTTTAGTTTCATCATTTGGCGTACACTCCTTTTTCCATCCGCTGTAATTTCCACATTTGAACACCCGTGACGGCATACCGTCATCGGGTAAAGCGTATTTACCTTTGGTATTCTCGGACAGAACCGCCAAATCTTTACTCACTTTATGGTTGGTTATCTCGGCGTATATCTGGGTCGTCCGAATGGAATGATGCCCCATCATCTTGCTGATGGTTTCTATCGGAACCCCGTTGCTCAGGCAAATCAAGGTCGCGAAACTGTGCCGGGCCTGATAGAATGTCAAATGACACCCTAAATCACATTGTTCGGCTATGATTTTTAGGCTTCTGCACAGATTGCATGTCTGTGGAACGAAAAACAACTTTCCGTCCTTGCCTTCACCTTTGTATTTCTCAATTATGCGGAGAGGTATGTCAAGAAGTTTGATATGGCACTCAGCTTTGGTTTTCTGTCGGGCGATGTGAATCCATTTGGAACCGTCTTCTTTCGTGATGATGTTGTCTTCCGTCAAGTTCGCCAAGTCAGCCCTGCCGATGCCCGTGAACACCGAAAAGACAAACAGGTCGCGTGTGTGGCACAGACGGTAAGTAGGCAGTTTGGCATTGAGCAGTTTTTCAAGCTGTACCCTGTTCAAGTGGCGGTGGTTTACAGGTACTTTCTCAATCCTATGCCCTGCAAACGGGTCACGTTTCAGTATATGCTTCTTCAAAGCCAGCCGTGTCATCTTGTGCAGCAGGATTAGATAGTCATTGTAGGCGGAAACTTTCAACCGCAATACGGTCGAGAAATAGAACGTGAAGTCGGTCATGAAACCCATCGTCAGCGAGCGCAACGGAATATCCTCCAAATCATACTTGTATTGCAAGAAATTGTATATGTGCTTGCGTGTGGTCAGATAACGGACATAGGAATGCCTTGTCCGGTCAATGCCCACACGTCTGGCGTATTCCTCATTATGTTCATCAAACAAGGACAGCAGCGTTTCTTTGACCTCTGACTTTCCCGTGACGGCATTCTTGATGATTTCCGCTGAGACGAAGCCATAGGAATCCACGTTCTTCCTATAAGCGGACTTAGCTTTTTCCTCCAAAGCCTCCAGCAACGAGTTCAGCCTGTTCAACTCGTTTCTTTTTTCGCCGGTGATGTTTCCGGTCTTTCTCCCGTCTGTGAATGCCTTTCCTACCTTTGCATCCCATAAGTCCGGCTCTATTTCCAGCCCGGTGGAATACTGGCTTATCTTCCCGTCAAGGGTGACACGTCCCATAATCGGGCATCTCCCGTTCTTCTTTACCTTCTGACGGTTGATGTAGAACAACAGTTTGAATGTGCTCCGCATGGCTTATCCCTCCATTATTTTAGTCATGTACTCCCGCTGCTTCATGCTCGGATTGACTTTCCGCCGGCTGTAGTCTTTCAGAATCGGTGACGGGGCGATGTCAATCCCCGACAAGGAAAATTTGCCACCGATAACACCGTTCAGGCAATCCACATCCCGGTCTATCTTGTCCTGCGTGACTTTCGCGTACCGTTGCGTGGTGGCGATATGCCGATGCCCCATGATTTTGCTGACGGTTTCTATCGGAATCCCCTGTGACAGGCAGATGATGCTTCCGAAGGTATGCCGGGCCTGATGAAATGAGATCGGACGGTTGATGCCGCACATCACGGACATCTTTTTCAGATGCCTGTTCATGCTCTCTTTGGTCAGCATCGGAAGGAGTTTTCCGTTGCTGTCCATGCCCTTGTACTTTTCGATGATGCTCAACGGAATCTCCATCAGACGCACACATTCGGGGGTGCCTGTCTTTTGCCTTTCCGTATGAATCCACATGCTGCCGTCCTCCGCTTTCACCAGATTGGCGGCTGTCAGGCTTCTCATGTCGCAGTAGCAGATACCCGTCCAGCACGAGAACAGGAACATGTCCCTCGTGAAATTGCGGTTGGGAGTGTCATAGGTCATATTTGCAAATTTGTAAAGTTCGTCTTCCGTCAGGTACATCTGTTTGAAGACAGGTTTCTGCGGGGCATAGCCCTTGAACGGGCTGAAAGGGACGATGCCACGGAACACGGCAAGCATCATCACGCTTTTCAGACGGTTGATATGTCCGAGTATGGTTCTGGGCATGAAATGCCGTACCGTGCGCATATACATATCAAACGCTTCGATAAAATTTTCATCCAACTGTTTGACGGGCATATCCGATACATGGTATTTCTCTTTCAGGAAGGCACCGAGTATCCGGTAAGTGTTCCGGTACTGGTAAAATGTGTTTACCGCCCTGTTCACTCCCACCCGCATGGCATAGTCGCTGTTATGTTCTGCATAGAGTTTCATGATGGTGTCCTGTGTCTCAGCCAGACCTTGAAACACGTTCCTGACCTCCTCAGCCGTCACGACATCTTTGATGTCTATAAGCTCCTGAAACCGCTTCTGCAACAACAGCAATACCCGTTCAATCTCCCTGTTTGCCATTGTCGCTGCCTTGCTTTTGCCCATGCAGCGTTGGGCTGTGGCGTTCCATATCTGTACCTTGATTTTGAACTTGCACGCGAATTGTGCGATGGTATTGACCTTCCCCTTGACGGATATTCTGCCCATGAGTGGAGAAAAGCCGTCCTTGTCCTGTCCGCTGCGCTTGATGTAGAGCAGCACTTTCATTTCTGTTTTCATGCGTTACTTTTTTTGATTGCAATATTACTCATACCTTGCCTGTTGAACGGTATGAGAATCAGGCAGAACGGCGCAATCAAAACCGGACGGGACAAATCTGCCGAAAATGAAGATGTTTCCTATATGGATAGCCCTATTTACTGACAGTTTACCCCCTGATTGACTGCATCTAAATGAAATGAAAACAGGTAATGACTTGGTAGCTGAACAGGTGCTTTATTCCACCCGTTTTTGCAATTTACCTAATTGTGCAAAACAACGAAATATTGTTGTATTACAACGTATTGCCGTTTGTTTGCAGTATTCCTCTATTGGTTGCATTGATCGTTTTCTATCGCGGAGCGGTCTCGGCTGTTTCCTGCTCGCCGTGAGTGTTGCCGCCGCTGCATGAGGTCAGACCTCCGGTAAGAAGTGACATTGCCGCCATTACCATTATATAAATATAGGCTTTCATAATCAGAGATTTTTACCGAAGAACTCCTTGATCTTGCCGACAACCTTGTAGACATACTCGGGCACATAGTAAGTCTGAATATGTGATGCGCCTTCAACCGAATAATACTCCTTGTCCTTGGTTCCGGCCTTTTCAAACGCCTCGCGGCTCATATAGTCCGAATCTGACTTGCTTCCCGACATAATCAAGAGCGGACAGTCGATAAGAGCAGCGGCCGCTGTAGCGTCCCAGGTCATAAGATCCATGAGGCTCGCGGTGGTGTAGCGGCTCACAGAATTGGGATGCGCGTGGGTGATGCCGTAGTATTCCAGTCCGTCGTGATAGAGAGTGCCCGGCTGGAGCTTGCTCATGGCCGCCTCTATTTCCTCGCGCGTCTGAGTACCTGTCGGACCCTCATACACAACCTCACCTGTACGGACAAACTTCTCACGAGCGGCCGACGCACGCTCAAGACGCTCCTGAATAGTGGCTGTCTGTGAGTCCTGATACCCGTTGCGGCGCACACGGCCGGTGTTGAAGAGGCTGAGAGTGGCGGCCGCCTTGATTCGTTTGTCGCTCTGTGCGGTGGCGAAAGTATAGCCGCCGCCTCCGCAGATGCCCAGCGCTCCGATTCGCGCGGCGTCCACACCGGGATAAAGCGAAATGAAATCAATCATGCCGCGGACATCGTTGATGCGGTTCTGCGGGATGTCGAGATTGCGGGGGAGACCGCCGCTCGCACCCTGATAGGAGGCATCGGCGGCTATTGTGATGTAACCGAGTTCGGCGAGGCGCTGGGCATACTGTCCGGCGGTCTGCTCCTTCACGCCTCCGTTGGGATGGGAAACCACAACAGCGGGATAAGATTTCGACGCGTCATAGCCAGCGGGTGTATATACGTTGGCTGCAATCTGATTGCCGTTGAGATTATATACTACCGGATGAATATTCACCTCTCCGAGCTTGTTGGCGGTAATCGCGCCTTCGTAGACAAGTCCGAAGGGGTTGTTTCTGTAGTCAAACACTTCCTGTGAATATGAATTCTGATTTGCCATTGCTGCAATGCTTGTTATAAGAATGGATTTTATGATTGACGATTTCATATACTGATGTTTTCTGTTTACTTCTTTTGTAACCGATACGTTCAAGCCATGCGGCCACACTCCCGGCGGAGGGCATATCGATGCCGTCGTCATCGTTCTGCGGCTGACGGATATTGTCGGGGTCAATATCCTCCGGAAGCTGCGCGGGGATATGGATGGATTCAGGCGTAGATTTATAGAGCTTCTGCATGGTCTCGTTGAGATATGTACGCGCCCCGAAGGTCACAAACGGAATCACGACCTTGCCTTTCAGGTCATAATGCTCGAGGAAGGTACACACCACCATAGCGGGCTGATGCCACCAGCAGGGAGTGCCGACAAATATAGAGTCGTACTGCGCCATCTGTTCCTCCGGAAGATACTCCTTCACCTCCGGGCGCAGGTCATTGTAGGCCTCGTTCTGAATTTTCTCGGAATCGTCGTAGGGATTTGAGGCGTATGGTACCGCGGGCTCGATGAAGAAAATGTCGGCGCCCGTCTCGCGGCTGATTGCCTCGGCCACGGCCCGGGTGTGGCCCTGCGCCGAGAAGTATGCCACAAGCGTTTTGGTCTCTCCGGGAACGACTGGTGTCTCCGGAGTTTCAGGATTCAGTTCAGGTGCGGTATCCTTGTCGTCGGAGCATGCTCCGAATGTCACCAACGGCATCAGAAATGCCAGAGCTGTCAATAGTTTTTTCATAATCATACGTTATCTGTGTTCGTTTGCTGTTATATACCCTGTTATTTGCCGTTATATTCCGATTCAGTCACCTTGTCGCCCCACTGAGTCGGACCGAGATGCACATTTGTATTTATTGCGATATGAGTGAACGGGCTGTCGGGAGCGGCTCCGTGCCAGTGAACCACATTGGGTCGGATGGCCACCACATCGCCCGGATTGAGAACCTGTACGGCCTTACCCTGCTCCTGATAACAACCCTTGCCACCGGTGGCAATCAGAATCTGACCGCCGGGATGGAAATGCCAGTCATTGTGGGCGCCGGGCTCAAACACGACGTCGGACACCGCCACATCGAAATTATCCGAATCCGTCATGAGGCGCGAGAGCCACGCGCGGCCGTTGAAAGTGGCGCTCGTGATTTCCATCCCTTTCTGAAAGAGCATGTCCTGTATGAGCCTGCTAGTCTGTGCAATCAGTGTGGTCTCCGCAATCTGCTCCGGAGTCACACCGAGACGCATCGCTATTCTGGAATGTGACGCCAGCATGGGCTCCACTCCCCTCCCGAGAGCCGCGAGCACGGCTACAGTGGCGAGTTCACGGTCGGCATAGCTGAGCACATCGCGCTCGAAAAGGTCTGAAAAAAGATGCTCTTTGAGAAACACCTCTATCTCCGGAGCGAGCACGGCATAGTCGGCTTTGGGAGCGTCGGCCGGGACACCCGAGATTTCCGAGAGTATCTCGCGTCCGCGGGCATACCCGTCGCGTGCGGGGTCAATGGGCGATGCCTCGCGGCCCCATGTCACGCTCAGTCCGCGGGCTTTACGGTCGTCAAGCACCCCGACAAGTGTCCTGAGACCCTGCAGCGAGCGTGGAAAACCGTTGTAGGCATAGGTGTGGACGAGCACTTCCTTGAGCTCGTTGACCGTCATACCGTTGTCAAGCGCGGTATTCAGGGCTTCGGCGAGTGAATCAAGTACGCCCGCAGCGGTGTTGGACGCCACTGCCACAATGTCGGCCTGACGCTTTGTCAGAGCGGCCGAAGCCAGCACGGGAAGCAGGATTGCAATGGCAAGAATCAGTTTTCTCATATCTATTCAGTCATTAATCGGATTTATCATTTTCTCACGCTGCAAAATTAGACATCACGATAGGCGAAAGGAATAGCAGAATTACAGATTTGAATATAATATTTACAGAACTCCACTGAATCTGCGAGTTTTTGACTACATTTGCAATATCCAAACACATAAAAAACCGACACGCTGAAGTATGGACAACATAGTCAATGTGAATACTGTTGCCGATTTTGACCGCATCTGGGGAGTCGAAAGTCGTCACCCGCTTGTAAACGTGATTGAAGGGGAAAGAATAGCAGCGCCTGTGGCCCACTGCCGCAAGCACTTCAATCTGTATGTGATTTATATAAAGGATGTGATATGCGCCGACCATATCACCTACGGACGCGGTAAATATGACTTTCAGGAAAACACCCTCGTGTTTGTCGGTCCCGGTCAGGTGCTCGGACATCCGGCTGACGGTTCCACCTTTCCCGCAATGGGATGGTGTCTCTATTTCAGCCCCGAACTGCTGCGCGGCACAGCCCTGGCGGGACGCATGAAGGAATACACCTTCTTCTCCTACGCCATAAACGAGGCGCTCCACATCTCACAGCAGGAGCGTGTCACCATCATAGACTGCCTGAAGAAAATCGACGAGGAAATCGCCAACGGCAACGACCGCCACAGCAATCAGATAATATCGTCGGCCATCGAACTGTTTCTGAATTACTGCGACCGCTTCTACGACCGCCAGTTCATGACACGCAAAAAGGTCAACAAGAACATAATCACGACATTCGAGGAGCTTGTGGACGATTACTATTCGACAGGGAAGGCACAGCAACACGGCACCCTCACAGTGAACTGGTGTGCTGAGAAACTGAATCTATCTCCCAACTATTTCGGAGACCTCATACGGAAAGAAATCGGGAAATCGCCCAAGGAATACATTCAGACCAAGAGCATCGGCGTGGCCAAGGAACTGCTCTGGAAAACCGACCGCAGCATCAGCGAAATCGCCTACGAGCTTGGCTATCAGTATCCGCAATATTTCAGCCGTGCGTTCAAAACCGCCACCGGCATGACTCCCGACCAATACAGGGCGATGTAAGGGAGGGGACTCTCAGAGATTTTCAGTCAAGTATTATTTTACCGAAAAATTCGGGGCGGAGGAAATCGGGATGCTCTGTCCGGATCGGCGACCAGCTCAGGAAATGAGGCTGCGAGGTGCCCGACGCGCATTTATAGAAATTGCCTTTCATTTCGAGAGGCGTGCCCTCGGTGTAGGTAGCGCCTACGAGTTCGAGAGGAATGGCCGCAAGTATGTCCCAGGTGAAAAGTCCCTCGATTTCGCGGAACGGACGTCGTCCGCACGACGGAAGCACGGAGATTCCGGCAATCTCCCCGTCGGTAAGCTGCACGGTGTCGCCTGCCGCGGTCTGCCGCGAGGCATTGACGGCGCCTATGCAGTTGAATTCAAAGCGCCGGTAGTCATCCGAACCGGGCACCTGAAGATAGAACATCACACATGAATCCTCGTTGACGGGGGTATTGTTTTCGTAGTTCACGGCCCGCAGATAGTTACAGCGGACAAAGAAATTCACATATATATACCGCGCCGAATGAGCTATGGTGAAGGTGGTCAGCGGATGGTAGGAGAATTCATCCTTCCAATTCAGTTCGCCGATATTGTGGCGCACACCCGACGATTCGAGACGATTGAAGATAGCGTCGGTGTTGAGAAAATCGAGATCGGCTATGAAAGGGACGTGAAGTGTCTTTTCCATGATATATTATATATGTGGAATGATTATGTAATTGAATCAATGACTGAAGAAAATGTCGTGTATGCCGGTAACGAAGCCGATGAGCCCCATAATCAGTATGATTCCAGCAAGTATGCGGTTGAGCAGCCACATGGAGCGGATGTTGAAATGTCGGCGCACCTTGTTGACGAAATAGGTCACTCCGAACCACCATAGAATCGCCCCGAGGAAGATGGAGATGTAACCGGCGACATAATGGTAGGCCTTGAATTCAGGCGCGAGGAAACTAAAACGCGCGAAAAGGCCTATTATAAAGAAGAGTATCAGCGGATTGGAGAATGTGAAGAGGAATCCGGTGCCGAAATCCTTCCAGTAGCTGTTGGGCTGCATGGCCGCGGGCTGGAGCGTCCTTGAAGGGTTGGCCATGAAGAGATAGGCGGCATAGACTATCAGGACAATAGAGCCGATTATCTGAAGCAAGCTTTGGTTTGACTGGATGAAATCAGTGACAAACGAGAGTCCCAGGCCTGTCAGCAGACAATAGATAAGGTCGCTCAGACCGGCGCCGACACCGGTAAAGAAGGCCGGCCAGCGCCCGCGGTTGAGTGTCCGCTGGATACAAAGCATACCAATCGGCCCCATGGGAGCCGAGACAAGGATGCCTATGAGCAATCCGCGAAACATTATGACGGGAAGATGTATCACAATCTGCAAAATTACAAAAACCCACCGACCACACAAAATTTATCCGATGAAATGCCTGGAGAAAACACTGACGTTAACATTCGCCTACAGTTTTTGACTTGGGTGCAGCGTGGCTATGAGCGGGATTTGCGGGTGTATTTAGTGCGGATAATGTCGTAGGCGGTGCGGATTAGGCGCAGGAGTTCGTCATCGGGGATTTCGCCGTCGACAGGGAGCGATACCCAGTCGCGCATTGTCTTGTTGACCGGCTCCCCTATTCCGGCATAGAGGCGGCGGAGCTCCGCGATTGAGTCGGGAGTGGATTTGACATTGATTGATGTGAAACTGTCGATATCGGCCATGCAGAACATGTGGCCGGTCACGTAAAAGACAAGGAGGCTGTCGAATCTCGCGGCAAAGCGGCCGAATGGCATCTTCTCTTCCACGCCGCCAAGCGACAGACAATAGTCGCGGAGCTCTTCGATGTTCAACATATCGCTGTAATTGTTATGATTTTTCGTCATTCGCCATTTTTTGTGCAAACTTACAAATATAAATGACAAAATCGTCGTAAATTTGTATATAAAATTTACCTGAAAACCGCGCAACAAAAGTAAATCCAACAAAATGAACCTACATCTACTCACGGCCATTCTTGCCGCCGGAAGCCTCTCGCTCGGAGCCTCGGCAGAGAAAATCGACATCAAGTCGTTCAGATATTCAGGACCGTTCACAGTCAATCCTCCGGTTATGGTGGACAGTCTCGATGTCAACTCCAAGAAATTTGACCCGTCGACACTCCTCAAGACCCCGCTTTCGATAGCGCAGGCCGAAAAGGGTGAGCCGTTCAGCGCCGAGACCCTTCCGGCAGCGGAAGGCAACGCTCTCCATCTGCTCAATTTCCGACTCGACAACGACCGCTATGTCACCGCGACCATCAAGGTCGACGGTATCGACAAGCACGAAATCTATCTCGACGGCAAGAAACTCGACGGCGACAGACTGAAACTCACCCCGTCGACTCACAGCATCACAATCAAATGTCTCAGCGACGGGTCGAAGGCCGACTCTGTGAAAGTGTCGCTCGAAGGTGACAAAGTGGGACTTCTCAACCTCAATCCCGCGGACACACGCCGATTCACCCTCCACGATGTCATGACCGGTCGCCGATTCAGCTCGGCCACTCTCTCGCCAAGCGGCAAATATCTCCTCACGGTCTACTATTTTACCCACGAGGGAGGCCACAACACCTTCACCTATAAAGTAACCGAAGCAACGACGGGACGCCACATAGCCACCCGCACCGACTATCTCAAGTGGATGCCGACAACCGACAGACTCTATACCACCCGCTATGTCGACGACAAGCTGCAGATGGTGACGATAGACCCCGCCGACGGAAGTGAGTCTGTGCTCGTGGCCGAACTGCCCGAATCGCGCTTCACCGTCTCCCCCACCGAGGACTTCCTCATTTACACGAAATCCGAGGAGGGTCCTAAGGAAAAGAACGCCGACCTCTACGAAATCATCCATCCCGAGGACCGTCAACCCGGCTGGCGTAACCGCGGCTCCCTGATGAAATTCGACATAGCTACCGGTCTGTCGCGCCAGCTCACTTTTGGAAGCCGCAATGTTGGCATGTGCGGTCTTTCGGACGACGGCACGAAAATGCTCTATCAGGTCTATGAATCACGCCTCGAAAAACGCCCCACAAACATTTCATCGCTCTATCTCCTCGACCTGAAGTCAAACGAGAGCAAATGTCTGTTTGAGAAAGAGGGATTCATCGGCGGAGTGCAGCTTTCACCCGACGGGAGCAAAGTAGCCATAATAGCCTCGCCCGAGGGTCTCGGCGGAGTAGGCCGCAACTTGCCCGAAGGCAAGACACCGAGCATGTATGACAATCAGCTTTTCGTGATGGATGTGGCCACACGCAAAATCACCCCGCTCACACGCGAGTTTGACCCGTCCATCGAGAACTTTGCATGGAGCCGCAATGACGGCAACATATATTTCACCGCCGAAAACCGCGATTATATCTCGCTCTACCGCGTAAACCCCGCCACCGGTAAAATCGACGACCTGAAAGCAGCCGAAGAGAATGTCACTTTGTTCTCCATGGCCGCCACAGCTCCCTCGCTTGTATATTTCGGTCAGGGAGCATCGAACTCCGACCGTCTGCACGCGCTCAACACCAAAAATCTCCGTCAGACTCTCATCGAGGACCTCAGCTCCGAGCGTCTCGCGGGCGTGAAACTCGGCAAGTGTGAGCCCTGGCAGTTCCAGACCTCCCGCGGCGACAGCATCTACTGCCGCTATATCCTTCCGCCGGATTTCGACCCCGCGAAGAAGTATCCCATGATTGTCAACTACTACGGCGGCTGCACTCCGACAAGCCGCGCGTTTGAAAACCGCTATCCCCATCATGTCTATGCCGCCCACGGCTATGTGGTCCTCGTCATCATTCCCAGCGGCGCGGCTGGCTACGGACAGGAATTTGCTTCGCGCCACGTCAACACCGCAGGCGAGGGTGTGGCTGAGGACATCATCGAGGGTGTAAAGAAATTCTCGGCTGAAAATCCCTGGGTCGACAGCAAGAAGATAGGCTGCATCGGTGCATCCTACGGCGGCTTCATGACACAGTATCTCCAGACCAAGACCGATATTTTCGCCGCCGCCATTTCACATGCCGGCATCAGCGACCACACGAGCTACTGGGGCGAAGGCTACTGGGGCTATTCCTACAGCGAAGTCAGCATGGCCAACAGCTATCCCTGGAGCCATCCCGACCTCTATGTCAAGCAGAGCCCGCTCTATAACGCCGACAAAATCCACACTCCCCTCCTCTTCCTCCACGGCGACAGCGACACCAACGTGCCTTTCGGAGAAAGCATACAGATGTACACTGCGCTCAAGCTCCTTGGACGCGAAACCGCGTTTGTAGCAGTAAAAGGTGCGAACCATCAGGTCACTGAGTTCAACAAACGCAAGCAGTGGCAGGAGACAATCTTCGCCTGGTTCGCCAAGTATCTCCAGGACGACCCGTCGTGGTGGGAAGAGCTCTATCCTAAAAAGAATCTGGACTGACGCTCCGTCGGTTCTTCCCCCGCCACTCTCTGAGATAAAAGTCCGATTCTGAGATAAAAAGATTCTCTGAGACAAAAAACGCCATATCCGGTCTGATTTCTGCCAGACATCTTCCGGATATGGCGTTTCTCCTGCCCGACAGTCCGGGAGGATATGATTCATAATATATCAGTCATCAGGGGTAAGTCAGAGCCATGCGTTGACGCGTTCACGAATGGCGGCCGACTCGCTGAGCATACGCACGAACTCTTTCATCGAGCGCTTGTGGTAGGTGTCGCGGAGAGTGTGGACGCAACCTGTCATCTCGTTTGAGGGCACGTCGAGCCTCAGCGCCTTCACACCTTTGAAATTATGGATGGTGGCTTCGGCAAGCACCGTGACGAGTTTGCTGCAGCTTATGAGTTTGAGGAGTATATTGACTTCGTTGAGCTCTATCCTGACACGTAAGTCGCCGCATCGCGGAGCTATCACGGCATCGAAATAGTTGCGGGCCTGGAGACCGCGGATGGGAAGAGCGAGATCGTACCGACTGAGGTCCTCAAGCGTCACCGTCTGCTGTGAGGCCAGCGGATGACTGGGACTGACGATGGCAGCGAGGTAGTTCTGAAACAGGATATGTGATTCTATTCCCTCCACGGCCTGACGCGGCCTGAAAGCGAGGACAAAATCGACCTCGCGCTCAGTGAGCATTGTCATCAGTTCCGACACGGGTTTATAGAATATGTTGAGTTTCACACCGGGGTAAAGTTTCATGAAGTCGAGCAGAGTCTCCGTCAGGATTGGGCTGAACGAATATGTCACGCCGATATTGAGCGTGCCGGTGAGCAGATTGTGCAGGTCATTCATCCTCTCGAGACAGAGCTGCGAGTCCCGGAGAGTGCGGATGGCATACGGAAGCAGTTCGCTGCCGGCTTCCGTCAGGCAGACCGAGTGGCTGTCGCGCTGGAAAAGTTGTGAGCCTATTTCCTGTTCGAGTTGCTTGATTTGCTGCGAGAGCGTGCTCTGAGTGATGAAAAGCATGCGCGAGGCCACCGAGAAGTTGAGTGTCTCGGCCACTTTTACGAAATATTTGAGCTGACGGAGTTCCATGTCTTATCCGGAAGGGAGGGAAATGATGAATTATAATCTTTTATAGTATAAACGTGAAAATGACAGCCTATCGTGTGGCCTGAAACGAAATGTTTTTCAGCAGGAAAATCGGGATTGTGGAGCCCACCACCATGCCGAGGAGTATGAAAAGACATGTCATGCCGTTGCTTGCGAAGAGATAGAAATAGTGACCGAAATCCCCTTCGGCACCGCGGTAAAGACACATCACCAGGCCGCCGAAGGTCTTGTAGGCATATATGCCAGGAATCATCGGGAGCAGTGAGGGAAAGAGGCACGTCTCGGCGGGAGTTCGTGCGATTGGAGAAAGAAGGACGGCGAGCACGCCGACTATCAGTGCGGCGATGGTGCTTGCGATGACGATGTGGAGCCCAAGAATCGAATCCTGCATCATCAGGAAGCGGGCCGAATGGCCCACGGCCGCTATTATGGCACAATAGAGATAGGCCCGTTTCGGCGGGTTGCTGATTGCGGCAAATCCGATGGCTGCTATCGCCGCGAAGAAAGCATCCTGTAAAAATTCACTTATCATGACTTAATGGAATCATATTTTTTAGACTGAACCATCATCAGAACATGCCCATGTTCATCATCAGCAGACCGCCGCAGAGTCCAATCGACAGGCAGCATGTGAGAATTACGGCGTGGATGAAACGGCAGAAAGAACATATATAGTGGCCTGCAAGCATGTCGCTGAACGAGTTGAGATACGGGATGCCCGGCACAAGATAGAGCACACTGGTGCCTATGGCAATCTCCGGCGTCGAGCCGAGATGAAACAGTCCGGCCGAGGCGCCGAATACCGACGAGACAAAGGCGCAAAGGATAAAGACGAGGCGCAAGTCGGTCTTGTGTTCACAAAGCACCTGCTTCAGATAGTAGCCTGCAAGCGTGGAGACGAATACCACCGCCACGGCATACCAGTCGCCGCTGAAAAGGCGGCAGAATGAGGCGTTTGCAAGGGATGCAAGCAGCAGGACGAGCCATTTTCCGGCGGGAGGAGTGCGCGTAATAACTCCGAACTGGTACCGGGCCTCGGCGAAATTGATTTTCCGATCGGCAAGCGCCCAGCTCAGTTCGCTGAGGCGGGTATTGATGTCGAAACTGATGGCAGTCTCGCGCGTGGCGCTTATATAGGTGTAACTATCGGTATCGTCCGAAAGAGTCAGGTGGATATGCCGCGGCAGGATGGTCATCACCGCCGTGCAGCCGAGCACAGAAGCCATGCGGTTGACATTGCGTTCAAGCCGGATGCAGGTAGCCCCGCTTCCGAGCAGCCATGCGGCGTATTCCGAGAGGAATATACATATTTCCTTAAGCGAATGTTCAGTGCAGCGTCCGCAGTCAGTTGAAACGGCTATTGGTCGGGGCAACGGATTCTCAGTCCTCGTCGTCATATAGGTCATCATCTTTTATGAGTCTGTCACCGGGGACAAAAAACTCTTCTCTCTCACTTCCCATTTCAAACAGATGTCCGTGATGGCGTGAGGTATTGTAGTTTTTCTGACAGGCTCTCACAATAATGAGTGCAAGCATCGCGAAGGCGATGACACACCAGGTAACTAAAGGTACGTTAAACGCAATCATAATGTCAAGTGGTTTTAAATTTTTTTGCAAAGTAAACAATCAAACCCGACTTAAAACCGCGCCTGGCTAATGAAAGATTCGATAGCAATTATAGAACGGAACAATTGTTAAAAAAGTTCAATGAATATTTCGTAACTTTGCATCCGTTATGACACAGCAAATCGAATTCACCCTACGCGCCTATCCGCGCGGCATCCACCTCGTCACCGGCGAGGTGATGCGCCAACTCCCTGTACTGCCCGAAACCGGACTGCTCAACCTGTTAATCAAACACACCTCGGCCGCCCTCGCGCTTAACGAGAACGCGGACCCCGACGTGCGCGCCGACCTGCGCACCATCTTCGACAGGCTTGTTCCGGAAAACGCTCCCTACTATCTCCACACCGACGAAGGCCCCGACGACATGCCCTCACACGCCAAGTCAGTCATCGTGGGTTCCACCCTCACCCTCCCCGTCACCCGCGGCCACCTCAACCTCGGCACTTGGCAGGGAATCTACCTCTGCGAATTCCGCGACTACGGCGGCCCGAGAAAGATAGTAGCGACTATTGTCAGTTAAAACCGAAATAAAAATCCGGCGCTTCCTATTGATGGAAACACCGGATTTTATTTATTCAGCTCTGCAAAGAAATCACTTCTTACTGGGCTGGGGTTATTATTTGAAGCAAAAATTATTTTTCAGAACCGCGGATTGCTGCGATGCCGGGGAGTTCCTTGCCTTCGATTGCTTCGAGGAGGGCACCGCCACCGGTGGATACATAGCTTACTTTGTCGGCGAGGCCGAATTTGTTGATGCAGGCAACCGAGTCGCCGCCGCCTACGAGTGAGAAGGCGCCGTTGGCTGTAGCCTCTACGATTGCATCGGCGATTGCACGTGAGCCGGCAGTGAAGTTGTCGAACTCAAACACACCTGCGGGGCCGTTCCAGAGGATAGTCTTGGCACCCTTGATGGCGTTGGCGAAGAGCTCGCGGGTCACAGGACCTGCGTCGAGACCTTCCCATTCATCGGGAATATCCATGCAGGAAACCACCATGGTGTTTGCGTCGTTGCTGAAATCGTCGGCTGCAACGCAGTCAGTGCCGAGCACGAGGTTCACGCCCTTTTCCTCAGCCTTCTTGATGATGTCGAGAGCGAGGTCGAATTTGTCAGTCTCGCAGATTGACTTGCCGACCTTGCCACCCTTGGCAGCAGCGAAAGTGTAGGTCATGCCGCCGCAGAGGATGAGGTTGTCAACCTTGTCCATGAGGTTCTCGATGATACCGATTTTGGTCGATACCTTTGAGCCGCCCATGATGGCAGTGAAAGGACGCTTGATGTCCTTGAGTATATTGTCGACGGCGTTAACCTCTTTTTCCATAAGGTAGCCGAGCATCTTGGAATCTTTGTCGAAATAGTCGGCGATAACAGCGGTGGAAGCGTGACGGCGGTGAGCTGTACCGAAAGCGTCGTTCACGTAAACATCGGCGTATGATGCGAGAGTCTTTGCAAATTCTTTCTGACGCTCTTTCATTTCCTTCTTGGCTGCATCGTAGTTGGAATCTTCCTTGTCGATACCTACGGGTTTGCCTTCCTCTTCGGGGTGGAAACGGAGGTTTTCGAGCAGGAGCACTTCGCCGGGCTTGAGAGCGGCAGCCTGTTCAGCGGCCTTGGCGCAGTCCTCGGCAAATTTAACTTCAGTACCGAGATATTTGCCCACGGTGTCTGTAATCTGGCTGAGCGACATTTTGGGGTTGACCTTGCCTTTGGGCTTACCCATGTGGCTCATGATGATGAGGCTACCGCCGTCAGCGAGAATCTTTTTGAGAGTGGGGAGAGCGCCGCGGATGCGGGTGTCATCGGTGATTTTACCGTTTTCGTCCAGGGGTACATTGAAATCCACGCGGACAATGGCCTTTTTGCCGTTGAAATTGTACTGATCGATTGTCATTTCGAGTGTGTATTATATAAGAGTTGTTCCTATTTATCTTATCAACTCCGCAAAATTACAGAAATATTTCATTAATAACAACAGATTTTCCATCTTATTCCAATCTTGAAGCAATAAATTCGATGTTTGCCGCATCAGCAGTCATTAATGAGTATCCCCGCGCTCGTCCATGACGGAACCGGCAGAGGGCAGGAAGCGGGCGAGGAGCAGGTAGCCTAGGGCGCCCGCGAGAAGCGAACCGACGACTATGCCGAGTTTTGAATCGTTGAGCATCGAAAGCTCTTCGGGTCCGCCGGTGCCAAACGAGAGGTTGGCGATAAACAGGGAGACCGTAAAGCCTATGCCTCCAAGCATGGAGATTGCAGCAAGCATCTTCCAGTCAGATTTGTCGGGCATGGGTGCGAAGCCGAGTCTGACCGTGAGCCACGAGAAGAGGAAGATACCTGCGAATTTGCCAACCACAAGGCTGACTATTATCGCAAGGCTTATGCCTGAGACGAGTGTGGACGGATTCATGTCAAGCAGATAAATTCCGGCATTGGCGAAAGCGAAGAGTGGGATTATAAGGAAATTCACAACCGGGTGGAGCGAGTCCTCGAGGTCCTGGAGAGGCGAAATCACCTTATCCGAAGCGCTCTCTATTTCCTTGAGCCAGTCCATTTCCTCATGATTAAGCAATTTACCCTGACCGAGATCATCGTCGTCGGCCTCATTGAAATTCCGGATGGACGCACGTATTATCTTCACATATTTACCCGGAGCGTAGACCGGTACCGAGGGCACACAGAAGGCCACGAGCACACCTGCTATGGTGGGGTGGATTCCCGAATTGAGGAAACAGAACCATACTACTCCCCCCACGAGCACATAAAAAATCTTGCTCTGAATCTTCAGCAGTCCGCCCCCCACAATTAGCACGGCGAGCCCTACGGCGGCATAGCCGATGAAAGATATGTCGATATGTGTCGAATAGAAGGCTGCGATGACGATGATACCTCCTATGTCGTCGACCACGGCAAGGGTCGTAAGAAAGATTTTGAGCGAGAGCGGCACACGCGAACCGAGAATGGCAAGGACGCCGAGGGAAAAGGCGATGTCCGTGGCCATAGGGATGGCCGCACCGTCGATATAGTCTGTTCCGGAAGCAAAGAGGAAGAAGAGTCCGACCGGTAGAACCATACCTCCGATTGCACCCATTATCGGGAGAAAAGCCTGACGAAATGATGACAGCTCGCCCACAAGCACCTCACGCTTGATTTCAAGCCCGATGGTGAAGAAAAACAGGGCCATGAGCGCGTCGTTGATAAACTGCAGTACACTCATCGGATGTCCACCATGGGAAAATAGGTTGAAGTCTCCTACCTGCAGACGCATCTCCTGATTCCAGAAATCATTGTAGAGGGTATTTAAACCCGGAATATTGGCGACTATGAGAGCAAGAACCGTAGCAAGAATAAGGACGTTGCCGCCCGTGGCATGGTGATGCAATGCCTGACGTGCGGAGTAGAAAATATGGTGCGCGAACCCTCCCGACTCGAAGTCCTTGGGATTGAGAACCTTTTTAGGCCCTGCGGGTGAAACGTGACTGCCTGACATAATGTAAAAGCTGACGGATTGTTGTGGATATTTAGAGGCTGTTTAAAAACAAAAGTGAAAATGAGGGGTCACAAGGTTGAGAT
>DXXM01000019.1 GCA_019416285.1 Bacteroidales bacterium | reverse complement strand
GGTGGGTCCCTTTTCAATTGCTGTACCTGGGTCCCTTTTCAAATGTTAGATGCAGAGATAGGCCACACCGAGGATAATGAGCACCGCACCGGGGACTATAGTGCCGAAGAGACCGCCGAGCGTGCTGAGAATCTTGGATGACTTCATGCCGCGGAAGGCTATGAAATTGGTTATCCAGTACACGGCGAGCACTACAATCAGTGTGTATATCTTGTTGGCCGACAGTTTCGCATCGAAAGATTCAGGCCAGAAGATGTAGGCGAGCGATACGGCGGCAAACATCAGTACTGCCGGGAACCATATCACAAGTGTCTGCCATTCGAGATACATAGCCGACCATCCCCATTTAGGGCCGAAAGCCTCGGCGACCCAACGGTAGAGACCTCCGGAATGAGTGTAGGTCGAGGCAAGCTCGGCACATACCATCGAGAATGGAATCAGGAACACGATGGCTGCGAAGAGATAATAGAAAATCGACTGGATGCCGAATTCCGCCTGAGAGGGGAGACCGCGCAGACTGACCACCGTGGTGATAATCATGACAGTCATCGCGCCTGTTGAAATCAAGGCTCCGGAGGGCCTGGGCTTACCGGGCTTCGTCGGAGTATTGGAGGGTGTTGTATTAGCCATACGCCTAAAAATAAAAGTTGTTAGTGAAAAGTGATGTGGGTGGGATGAGAACGGAATTCGGGATAAGGCGGTCTGAAAATGAAAAGGGGACCGGCGGTTAGGCCGGCCCCCGTATAGTTTCCGACCCCCGCGGGGGCGGGTTGATAAATTAAAATCACTTCCGTCGGCCGGGAATTGCCCGGATGGGAGTTCTCAGACGGAGATTAAAGCTCTACAACGGGATAGATTTCGCCGATCTTTGTGCCGACTTTGTAGTGGGTACCCTTGTGGGCTGACATCGAAACATTCATGTTGGCCGAGAAGAGGTAGACGATATCAGAACCGCCGAACTGGAAGTAAGAAATCTCGTCGCCTTTCTTCAGAGCTACGCCTTCCTCTGCGGTAACGACCACTGACGATACCTGCGGCATGGCAATCGGGAGGATAGCCACATAGCCGTATTTGGTCTCAAGCACAATCAGACCTCGGGTCTGCATGAATTCGTAGCCTGCCTGGTCAGGAGCGGTTGCGCGCCATGCCTCAACCTGGCTTGTCTCGGGATTGACCTTGTCGGGGACAGCCACGAGGTCAACGTAGCATGCGCCCTGGATTACACGTGCTTCACGGACGATACCGGAAAGCGGTGCGTGCTGACGGTGATAGTCGGTCCAGCTCAGGAAGGAGTGGCACCACATGCCGCCTTTGAATTTGTCCTTGTAGGGGCTGCCTTCGAGAAGTTCGTCAATGCTCCAGTCAAGTCCTTTGATGCGGACCTTGGTGTCGGGGCGGATTTCCCACTGGCCGCCGAAGCAGGCGTCGGCAGGATGTACGATAATCTTATCATCGTCGATTGCTGCGATAGGACGGTAACCGGGTTTCACGTGGCGGGCAAACATCTGGTTGAAGGTCTTCCAGCCGCCGCGGGGTTCGAGATATTCATCCATATTATAGACTGCGCAGTCGTAGAACGATTTTACGCTGTCGTCTGTGATTGATTCGGGGCTGTCAAGCCAGTCGCCGATAGCGTAGCAGTAGTTCACCATCCATTTTGAGAGGGGACTGAGTTCAGGCTGCTGGTTGGCCGGAGCGCAGGGAGTCTGGAGTGACTTTACCGGTTCCTGGTCGAGCAGGAAGAATGAGCGGAATAGGTGCTGGTAAACGTGTGTACCTTCTTTGTTTTCGGCAGGTACCCAGTGCATGTAGGCCTCAAGATAATCAAGGTAATCCTCGATGCTGGTCATGTCGGAAAGGCCGGGGATTTTGTAGGAAACCACTTTTGCGATAGCCTGATTGAATTTATCTTCCCAGTTGTTTTCTTTGATGAGGTCGGCAAGTTCCTGTACGGCAGGAGAATATTTTTTAGTGTCAGCCATAGAAAAATGTGTTGTTAAAAAGTTAGTTTGAGAATTTTATTTTAGTGGGCATGGAGGTTTTGAAAGGATATTCTCGCTACCGTCATGACCTTTTGTATATGCTTTAGGTTTGTGGAAAGAGTCCGTTGCTCTCACTTACTGAAAGAATAACACGGGAAATTGGGAAATGCTTATGGATTTAAGATATTTAACAGATTGAAGTGACGAATGTTAAAATGTAGAGGGCGAAATCATTGCAACTGTCGCCCCATAGGGTACAATATGCAATAATGAGCCGGTTTCAGCGTTGAAAATATAAGAAGCAAGATGGAAAAGTGGAATTTCATGTGTTCGGGCACTCTGCTGCGGCGGTATGTGCTGCTGATGATAGCTGTGGCGGTGGTAGCTGCGGCTTTTTCGGCATGCTCGACAAAGAAAAACACTGCGGCCACGCGCAATTATCAGGCTTTCATCACCCGCTACAATGTCTATTTCAACGGCGACGAGCACTATAAGGAGACTCTCAAGGAGATGGAGCGCGCATACGAGGACGACTATTCCCAGCAGCTTTTCATGCACCCTGTCGAGGCATACACGAATCCGAAGGCTCCGCAGCCTTCGGGCTCTTTCACCCGCTCGATAGAGAAGGCTCAGAAGGCCATCCAGCTCCACAGCATCAAGAAACGCCCCAAGCGCAAGCCGGGACGCTCGAATGACCCTGAATACAAGAAATGGCTCAAGCGCGAGGAGTATAACCCCTTCCTCCACAACGCATGGATGCTGATGGGGCGCAGCCAGTATTTCAACGGCGATTTCCTCGGGGCAGCCTCGACGTTCTATTACATAGCCAAGCATTTCTCATGGCTTCCGGCCACCGTCACCGAAGCCAAGCTATGGCAGGCGCGGAGCTACTGCGGACTCGACTGGCTTTTCGAGGCCGAGACCATCCTCACGCGCATAAAGGAGGACGAACTGACCTCCGGGAAGCTGAAAGAGCTATATTACTTCATTTTCGCTGATTTCTATGTGAGGTCACACGACAATGCCAAGGCCATCCCTATGCTCAAGGAGGCCCTCGGTTTCGCCCACGGCGCGCAGAAAACGAGACTCAATTTCCTCCTTGGTCAGCTCTACAGCGCAGAGGGTGACAATGCGGCCGCCTACGCCGCATATAAGAAGGCCGCGGGCTCCAACTCCGCATCCTACCGCACCAAGTTCAATGCCCGCATCAAGCAGAGCGAGGTTTTCCAGGGCTCCGACATCACACCTGAGGTCAAATCGCTCCTGCGCATGACCCGTTACGACCGCAACAAGGATTATCTCGACCAGATTTACTATGCCGTGGGCAATCTCTACCTCTCGCGGCGCGACACGGCCAACGCCATCGCCAACTATGTCCTCGCCGCCGAGAAGTCGACCCGCAACGGTATCGAGAAGGCAATCTCCCAGGCCACATTGGGCGCTCTCTATTTCGAGCAGGCGCGCTATGACCTCGCGCAGCCCTGCTATGCCGAGGCAGTGCCGCAGCTCCCAGACAATTATCCGGACATAGCCATGCTGAAACGCCGCTCCGACGTGCTTGACGAGCTGGCGGTCTACTCGCAGAATGTCAATCTCAACGACTCTCTGCTGCGCCTTTCTGCCATGCCGGAGGAGCAACGTCTCGCTGTAATTGACAAAATCATCGAGGACCTGAAGAAAAAGGAGAAGGAGGAGGCTGACGAGACTCGCCGCGCCGAATATCTTGCGGAGCAGGAGGCCTCGGGCTCGAATCTCATTCAGAACAACGCCCAGACCCCTAACTCCTTTGTGCTCAACACGGACAATTCATGGTATTTTTACAACACTGCTACCCGCAATGCCGGCAAGACCGACTTCCAGAAGCGCTGGGGCTCGCGCAAGCTCGAAAACGACTGGCGCCGACGCAACAAGGCGTCGTTCAGCTTCAATGACTTCGGGGGAGGCGAGGACGGCGATGCGCCACAGCCGGAGGACGGTGAAAATGGCGGCGGCGAGGGTGACGGCGGTTCCGGAGAGGAGTCGAAAGCCGCCGCAGAGGAGGCAGCCAAGGCCAACGACCCGCATTTCCGGGAGTATTATCTGAAACAGATTCCGATGACCGATGTGGAAAAGACCACGGCGGAGGATGTGATACGCGAGGGTCTCTATAATTCCGGCCTCATACTCAAGGACAAACTGGAGGATTTCGACGCCGCCGACAACGAGTGGAGCCGACTGATGTCGCGCTATCCGGACAATATTTATCGCCTCGACATATACTACAACGAATATCTTATGAACGTGCGCCGCGGGCGCCCGACGGAGGCCGAGCGCTACCGCCAGTTGATTCTCACGGAGTTTCCGGAGTCGAACTACGGCAAGGCCATGGCCGACCCGAACTATATAGAGAATCTGCGCTCGATGTTCGCCCGCCAGGAGGCTCTCTACGAGCAGGCCTACAGCGCCTATCTCGCTGACGACAACAGCGAGGTCCACAAAGCCTACGAGAAGATGGTGGCCGACTATCCGCTCTCGCCGCTGATGCCCAAATTCATGTTCCTCCATGCGCTCGCTTTCGTGACTGACGACAAGCCCGACGACTTTAACGCCACTCTCAAGGAACTGCTTGAGCGCTACCCCGACACTGACGTGACGCCGATGGCCTCGGCCTATCTCAAAGGGATGGCCCAGGGCCGCAAGTTGCGCAGCGGCGGCTCCAACATGCGCTCCATGCTTTGGGACATACGTCTGACCAACGACTCTACCGCTCTGTCAGGCGACGCGGAGATTGACTTCGTGCTCGCTCCCGAGGAGCCCCACTATCTGGTACTGCTCTTCTCGACCGACAGCATCTCGCCCAATCAGCTCCTCTTCGACGTGGCGCGACACAACTTCACCACCTATGTCGTGAGAGATTTCGACCTTGAGGTGATGAACTTCGGGCGCCTCGGCCTCCTGCTGGTCAAGGGTTTTCAGAATGAGGGCGAGCTCAACCACTATCGCTCCCTGCTCGCGCAGGACAACGGCGTCATCATCCCCGCCGGGGTGCGCCCCGTGCAGATAAGCAAGAGCAATTTCGAGAAACTGCTTCAAGGGGGCGGTTCGTTTGACGATTATTTCCGCTTCATAGGCGAGGAGAGCGTGCGCGAGACACATGAATCAGTGTTGCCGCCCGACGAATATCCCTCGGCCGATGAAATGTATAAGGACGCCCCGACAGAACCGATGGATGAGCCCGCTTTACCTGCTCAGGAGGAGGTGGAAACCACCGGCGATGAACCCGTGGAAGCGCCTCAACCCGCCACTGAACCCGCAATTCCCGAAAAAGCTGAACCCACGGCTGAACCTGTGGAGACCGCCAAACCTGAACCATCTCCCGCCACGGACGTTGAAACGGGTAAGGAGAAGAAGGCTGAGCCCGAAGCTGTGACCGAACCCAAACAGGAAACAGCTCCCGAGGCCAAGCCTGCCGTCACTCCCGAAAGCAAACCGGCAACGGTTCCCGAGGCTAAACCGGAATCAGCTACTGAAGGCAAACCGGCAACGGTTCCCGAAACTAAACCGGAAACCAAACCGAAGGCCGGACCGAACACAACTCCTCAGGCGCGTCCGCAGGAGACCAAGGCGAAAGAGTCGCCGAAGTCACCCGCCAGACCGCAGCAGCCCGTCGTGCCCAAGCCTAAGCCCAAGACTCCCGTCAAGCCGAAGCCTGTGCCGAAACCGCAGCCCAAGGCTAAACCTCAGACCCCGAAACTGCCCGACTACCCCATAGGCTCCGAGGGCGACGAGGACTGACACCGGGCTCCGGGACGTTAAACTTTATGGTCGCAAAACAGTCATACATATATAGTATGACTGACGTGCAAACCATCCGCGATAGCTATATACCGAATACATAACCTCTAAACTTCAAACAGGAAAATTGGCTTCTACTATACTCTGGGCCGATGATGAAATCGACCTCCTAAAACCCCACATACTCTTTCTGAAAGGGAAGGGCTATGACGTCGTGACCGCATGCAGCGGCGCCGACGCTCTCGCGCTGGTCGACGAGCAGAATTTCGACCTCATAATCCTTGACGAGAATATGCCAGGACTCACCGGACTGGAGACGCTGCAGCGCATCAAGCTCGCGGCCCCCCATATCCCGGTCATAATGATTACCAAAAGCGAGGAAGAAAACATCATGGACCAGGCCGTGGGCAACAAGATAGCCGATTATCTCATCAAGCCCGTCAACCCGAAGCAGATTCTACTGTCCATCAAAAAGAATCTTCATTCCGAGGAGCTTGTATCGACGCAGACCGGAAGCGATTACCGGCAGGATTTCTCTCGCATATCGTCGCTCATAGATTCGGCCTCGACCATCACTGACTGGATGGAGCTCTACAAACTGCTCGTTCACTGGGAGATGCAGCTGTCGTCGACCGAAACACGGATGGACGAGCTGCTCGACATGCAGCGCAAGGATGCGGAAGCGGCTTTCGCCAAGTTCATCCGTAATAACTACGCCGGATGGATTACCGACCCGCAGTCGGCGGGACGCCCCCTCATGTCGCCCGACATCTTCAAGAGCCGTGTGTTTCCGATGCTCGACGCGGGCGAGAAGGTGTTCTTTATTCTCATAGACAACTTCCGTCTCGACCAGTGGCAGGCTGTCAAACCGCTGCTTGCCGACAGCTTCAACTTCCGCGAGGAACTCTACTGCTCGATACTCCCTACGGCCACGCAGTATGCCCGCAACGCCATCTTCTCGGGCCTCATGCCTAAGGATATAGCCACGATGTTTCCGGAGCTGTGGGTCGACGAGGATTCGCCCGAAGGTAAGAATCTCAACGAGTCGCCTCTCATCGCCACACAATTTGAGCGCTACCGCCGCCACTGCAAGTTTTCCTATACGAAAATCAATGATTCGGCCGCGGGCGAGAAGCTGCTGAGGGAGTTTTCAAACCTTCTGCAGAATGATTTGAACGTAATCGTGTTCAATTTCATCGACATGCTCTCACATGCCCGCACGGAGTCGAAGATGATACGCGAGCTGGCCGCTACCAACGCCGCCTACCGCTCGCTGTCGGAATCGTGGTTCCGCCACTCGTCGGCCATCGAGATTTTCCGCCGTATCGCGGCCAAGGGCTATAAGATAATCCTCACGACCGACCACGGCACAGTCCGCGTTGACAATCCGGTCAAGGTAGTGGGCGACAAGAACACCAACACCAACCTCCGCTATAAGATTGGCAAGAATCTCGCCTACAATCCCAAGCAGGTCTATGAAGTGAAAAATCCGACGAAACTCGGACTCCCCGCGCCGAATGTGTCGTCGACCTACATCTTCGCTACCGGCCGAGACTTCTTCGCCTATCCCAACAACTATAACTATTACGTGCAGTATTACGAAGGCACCTTCCAGCACGGCGGAATCTCCCCCGAAGAAATGCTCGTGCCTATTATCACACTGACAGCGAAGTAGGGTTTAAGGTTTGGGTTTAATGTTTAGATAATAGTATATAGGTTAAAATATAATAGTACAGAAGTTTGATTTAAACTTTAAACTCTTAACTCTCAATTTTCAACTTTCAACATATAAATGAAACAGATAACAGTAGCAAATATCGAGGCTCTCCCGGCTGCGGCGCAGGAGTTTCTCGGTCTGATGGATGACGCCACCGTCTATGCCTTTGACGGCGAGATGGGGGCAGGGAAGACCACTTTCATCAACGCTCTGAGCCGTGCGCTCGGCGTGGAGGAGGACCCGACCGGTTCGCCCACCTTCTCGATAGTCAACGAATACCGTTCCGACACCACCGCGGAGCTCATCTACCACTTCGACCTCTACCGTATCGAGAATCTTGAGCAGGCTTTCGATATAGGTATTGAGGACTATCTCGATTCGGGCGCCCTCTGCCTTATCGAGTGGCCCGACCGCATAGCCGACATACTCCCCGACGATACCGTGTGGGTGAAAATCGACGTGATGCCCGACGACTCGCGCCGTATTTCCGTGGGTACCGAGGAGGAAATCGCTCAGTTAGGGAAATAATCTGTCGCAAGCGAGAGATTATGACTCTTATTGAGCTTGAAGAGAGCCCGTCGACCAACAGTCACCTCGCTTCGATTGCTTCCGGATGTGCCCACGGCACTGTGGTGTGCGCCCGGAGGCAGACGGCAGGACGCGGACAGCGCGGCAATTCCTGGGAGGCGGCTCCGGGCGAAAATATCACCATGTCGCTCCTCCTGCGTCCCGAGGGGCTGCACCCCGCGCGCCAGTTTGTCATCTCGGAGGCGGTTTCGCTTGCGATTGCCGGTGTGTTGCGGCGCCATCTGCCCGGATGCGACGTCCGCGTGAAGTGGCCCAACGATATTTACGTGGGCGACGGCAAAATCTGCGGCATACTGATTGAAAACAGTATTACCTCCACAGGCATAAACCACTCGATTGTGGGTGCGGGCATCAACGTCAACCAGCGGCGTTTCCTTTCCGATGCACCCAACCCCGTGTCGATGGCGCAGCTGGCCGGACGGGAGTTCTCGCTTCGGGAGCTGACCGAGGAATTTGCCGGCGCGATAATCCGCGAGGTGGACAGTGCTGTCGCCTCGGAACTGGCTGAGGGGAGCGTGGAACTCGAGCGCCGCTATTTCGACACGCTCTGGCGCACCGACGGCTACTATCCCTATGTCGACAATCTGAAAGGTGAGCGCATCGAGGCCCGTGTGGTAGCGGTGGCGCCCGACGGCATAATCACCATGGAGCTTCCCGACGGCGAAAGACGTTCCTACGCCTTCAAGGAAATCCGTGCGGTGGTTAAAGAATCTTTAGTCTGAAACATTCGCGGGGCTTGCCGTGTTATAATGGCACTTAAAACCCCAAGAATTATGAATGAATTCGATAAAATAATCAGCAGCGACAAGCCCACACTCGTGGACTTCTTCGCTACATGGTGCGGTCCGTGCAAGATGCAGGGCCCTATCCTCGATGAGCTTAAAAACAAAGTGGGCGATGCCGCCAACATCGTGAAAGTCGATGTGGACCGCAACCCCGACCTCTCGGCCAAGTATCAGATCCGGAGCGTCCCGACAATCATCATCTTCAAAAACGGTGAACCCCAGTGGCGTGCATCGGGACTCCAGCAGCTTGAATTGCTCGAAGATAAGTTACGCATCCAGGAGCAGCCCGGCAAGTAATCCGTCGACTTCTGTCTGCGCCTTCCGCGGCCTCTCAACCGCCCTCAAAACGATTTTAAGCTTTGATTACAGTATAACGCCCCGCTTCCCTCTTCCGTCAGGTGTTGAGGAAAGCGGGGATTTATTTTGGTGAATAGTCCGGGATTTCATAATTTTGCCGGAAGAAGAAGGCGCGTGTCGCCCTATACGCTTCAACAACCTATTTTTTCATTACCATGGCAGAGACATTGGAAATATCAGAAGTCTATCGCGCCGCCCAGGTGCTCCGCGATGTAGCGCGTCACCCCCGCCTCATCGGGGTGCCGAAAATCAATCCCGAATCAGAGGTTTATCTCAAACCCGAGAATCTCCAGCACACGGGTGCTTTCAAGCTCCGCGGTGCCTACTATAAGATATCACAGCTCACTCCCGAGGAGAAGGCCCACGGAGTGATAGCCTGTTCTGCCGGCAACCATGCGCAGGGCGTGGCCCTTGCCGCCACCCGCAACGGCATAAAGTCGCTCATCTGTCTCCCCGCCGGAGCTCCTATCTCTAAAATCGAGGCCACGAAGCGTCTCGGTGCTGAGGTATGTCTCGTGCCCGGTGTCTACGACGATGCCTATCAGAAGGCCATTGAGCTTCAGAAGGAACATAACTACACCTTCATCCATCCCTTCGACGACCTGAAGGTGATTGCCGGACAAGGCACAATAGGTCTTGAAATTCTCGAGGAGATGCCCGATGTAGAGGCCGTGATTGTCCCCATCGGCGGCGGCGGTCTCATCGCCGGTATCGCTTTCACTCTCAAGCAGCTCAAACCCGACGTGAAGGTCTACGGCGTGCAAGCCGAGGGCGCCCCCTCGATGTTCAAGTCGGTCAACGAAGGGGAGCGCACACGTCTCGACAAGGTGGCCACTATCGCCGACGGTATCGCCGTGAAGGAGCCCGGTGTCAACACCTTTGAATTCTGCTCTAAATATGTCGACGAGATTGTGACCGTGAGCGAGGACGAGATTGCAGCCGCAATCCTCGCGCTCATCGAGCAGCAGAAACTCGTGTCCGAGGGTGCCGGAGCTGTTTCGGTAGCCGCCGCGATGTTCGACAAAGTGCCCATCAAGGGCAAAAAGACAGTCTGCGTGGTTTCCGGAGGCAATATCGACGTAACCATCCTCAACCGTGTGATTACCCGCGGTCTGGTCAAGAGCGGACGCAACTGCACTCTCACACTCGACCTCACCGACCAGCCCGGCCAGCTCTCTGGCGTGTGTCAGGTGCTCGGCGAGAACGGTGCAAACATCATCTCCGTCACCCACGAGCGCAATTCTCACGTCACTTCCATCAACGGCTGTATCATCCGCGTGGAGGTCGAGACCCGCAACAACGAGCACATCGACATTCTCTGCAATGCGCTCTCCGAGAAGGGCTATCATGTGGTAAAATCATAAGAGGCTGTTTTTAAAACGACCTCTGAATCCGCAATTTATCGTTAACACCTGTTACTAACTGACAAGACACTATGGGAAAACATCACTTCTTCCGCGGTATGCGGCTTCTGCCGCTCGCGGCCGCGACACTCACTCTGCTCACTGTGGGGTGCAAGACCACCGAGAGCAATTACCGGCAGGCATACGAGACCGCCGTCAGCAAGAGCCGTGAGGCTTCGGGGGTGGATTCCACCATCTATGCCCGCATCCGCAACAGCGCCAAGATGTCGGAACTCACTGCGGGAAGTGACACCCTGCCGATGCGCACGGAGTATGTCGGCTATACCGAAAACGGCGGCTCTTCGCGCGAGCATCTCAAACGCTACAATGTGGTGGTGGGTCAGTTCAAGCAGGTGTTTAACGCGCGGCAGATGCGTGCGCGCCTGCAGGCCTCGGGCTATGCCGACGCGTTCATCATCCATACCCGTGAACCGCTCTATTATGTCTGCACCGCGACCTGCGCTACACCCGAGGAGGCCTCGGCAGCTTTCAGCCGCGTGAAATCAGACAAGTCGATAGTGCTCCGCGAACCGCTCCCCTTCATCCTGCGCCCCGCCCATCTCGCAAGATAAAATCCGCCCGAATACCAGGTGGTTCGTATTCTGAAATCCAGGCACATAAGAGCATAAGCTAACAAGAGACACAAGAAAGTCATTCAGATTACTGGTAATGGCTGTCTTGTGTCTCTGTTTTATATAATTTCATCAGACAGACCGAAATATTCATGATATTTTCAGTGCTGTTAGAAAAATATCACTATATTTGCAATCGAAACGGAGTGCAGAGGCATCCGTGAATATTTTAATATGAAGAGCGTTTTTGCTTCATCCTAAATCCGAAATCGCCAATTTCTTCGCACACGGGATAGAGCAGTTACCGACGTTCATGCTTGTCGCATATCCACTCCCCGACAAGGGGTATCGCGATATCCGATTGAGCGTGGGAGTGGACTGTTTATTGTGTGCATGGTGTTTGGCGATACCAGGATTTAATGAACAGAACATTGTCCTGCGCTTTTCTTGTATATGTTAATATCGAATCCGGAGGGGACGCGGATTCAAAACCAATTTTATCACCTATTATCATGATGAAACCTTTACTTGCGTCCCTGGCTTTTGCCGGTATCAGTATGATGGCCACAGCTGGCGTCACAACAGTCCCCAACCTTGCAGGAACCCTTAAAGCTAATGTCATGGCTCTTGCTACAGACAAGGATAACAATTTTTATCCGATGTATGTCACAAATCAGGACAGTGTAGCGGTCATAACTATTCTCAATAGGGATTTCTCTGTGAAGAAACAGTTTACAATCAATAATATCTATGGACCTGCCGACTACGACTGGCGCACTGAATCCCGCGAGGTGGATAGTACCTATCTATGGGAACATATCAGCGGTTTTGAGGTCGGTTCGAGCGTATATGCCTCACAGACAATCTATAATTCTGATGACAAATGGGAAGTTGTAATCCGGATTATGGAAAATGAAGAAGAAAAATATGTTGTTGTAAATGAGGATAATGAGGAAGTTTGCGTGCCTGTTGGAGAAATGTGGGATGAGGATTATGAATCAAGATCACCGGCTCCTTATTATTATATAAATGGAAAATTTTATCTTGTGCAGGAAGGGCCGGGTGAAATCCGTTTCTACACCTACGAGGCCGGTTCGTCGGCTGCGCCTGCGATTTCTGTCGACAGATCAGCATCGATGGCTTATCCCAATCCTCTTCCCGCCGGCCGTGTGCTGACCATAGAGTTTGAGAATGAGGCCGAGTCAGGAACTACTGTCGAAGTCTACGACATGCGCGGACGCCGTGTATTCTCGACTGCTGTTGCAGCCGGCGAGACCAAAGCCATGATTCCCTCGCGCCGTCTCCACAGCGGCAACTATGTCTATGTTGTGAACCGCAACGGAGCCACTGCCGAAAGAGGTAAAATCATTGCCAAGTAAGAAAATTTATGTGAAAGCATGGAACCCGTGATATGAAAATCAGGCTTCCCATGCGCGTTGCAAGGCTTATAAGCCAAAAACACCGGAGATGCAAGCAGATTGCTTCTCCGGTGTAATTTTTTCTATGTGGTCAGAATGTTTGCTGAAGGTAATTTTCAGAATGACTTCTGAAAGTAGTGGTCAAGAATGTCGCGGGCGGCGGTGAAGGATGACTGCTGGTTGTTGAGGACGCGGATTTCGCGCTCGGCTAGCATGCGCTCTATCTCGGGATTGCGGTAGAAGTGGGCGCGGAGTTGTTCGTCGATGGTCTCATACATCCAGTAGCGGGCCTGCTCGCTGCGCTTGCGCTCGAAGTAGCCGTTGGCGTCCACGAAGGCGAAGTAGCGGTCAATCATGTCCCACACTTCCGGAATTCCGATTTCGAAATAGCCGGAATAGGTCAGCACCTCGGGGCTCCAGCCTGAGGCTGTCGGGGGGAAGAGGTGGAGGGCGCTGCGGAATTGGGTCTGAGCGAGTTGCGCGCGCTGGATATTGTCGCCGTCAGCTTTGTTGATGACTATGCCGTCGGCCATCTCCATGATACCGCGCTTGATGCCCTGAAGCTCGTCGCCGGTACCTGCGAGCTGTATGAGCAGGAAGAAGTCTACCATTGAGTGGACAGCCGTCTCGCTCTGGCCCACGCCGACTGTCTCGACGAAAATATTATCAAAGCCGGCGGCCTCGCAGAGCACTATGGTTTCCCTCGTTTTGCGTGCCACGCCTCCGAGCGAGCCTGCCGAGGGGCTGGGGCGGATGAAGGCGTCGGGATGGACTGACAGTTTCTCCATACGGGTCTTGTCGCCGAGGATACTGCCTTTGGTGCGCTCGCTCGACGGGTCGATGGCAAGCACGGCGAGTTTTCCGCCGCGTTTGAGCACATGGAGTCCGAACACGTCGATTGAGGTGCTCTTTCCGGCGCCGGGGACACCGGTGATACCGATGCGGCGCGAGTGACCTGAGTGGGGGAGACACTTTTCAATCACTTCCTGCGCTATGGCCTGATGGTCGGCCGAGAGGCTTTCGACAAGTGTCACGGCGCGGGCGAGTGTGGTGATGTCGCCCTTTAGTATTCCCTCGACAAGTTCGCCGGAAGTCGGGAGGGCCCGGCGGCGGCGCTTGCGGAAGTAGGGGTTGACAACCGGAGGCTGGCTAACTCCTTTATTGACGGTCAGACCGCCGAACTGTTCATCGTTTTCGATATGTTCCATGGTAAGAGGGGCGTTTGGTCAGTGGGGTTGGTGTGGAGAGGAATGGGTGTTGGATTCTATTTGATTTCGGCAACGACGCGCACCATCGTCGAGGGATGGTCGGGGTCGTTGGCTATGATGTTGATTCGGGCGTTGAGGAGCTCGGTGTCGCCGATGAGGGCCGGATTGACCGTCACCTCGACTTTCTCGCTCTTGCCGGGCTTGATTCTGTCGTTTTTGAGCCGGACTTCAATCGCCTTGTCCGGGCAACTGATGCGACGGATTATCAGCGGACTCTTTCCCTTGTTGGTTATGGTGAAAGAGCTGCGGACCGGCGACGCGCCGCGGGTGATGCGCCTGAGGTCTATGGCGGTGAGGTCGGTGTCGATTACGGGTGCTTTCTCGCGTTCCGCGGCGGAGAGTTTCGAGAAATCCTCGCCGAGAATAGCCACTGTCTCTACTGTGACGCTCTCGGGCGACGAGGCCGAGGGCATTACCTTCATAGAATCGGTCACCAGTCCCCAGGAATCGATGCGGTCACTATGGAATATGGTGGAGATGACGAAGCGGTCGCCCGGAGGTACGGCGGCAGGCTCCACGAGGACGCTGATGTAGGATGGCACATCCTTCACGACGGGGCGGAGCGTGTCAGCCGAGGCGTTGTAACCTTCGAGATACTGGCCACCGGTGTGACCCTTGGTGATTTCACCGTAGGCTATGATTTTGGAGCGCAGCTTCATCGGGCCTAAAGAGATCGGGAAGCGCGATTTCAGAGTGTTGGACGCGCCGATGACGGTGCCTTGTATGGTGAGCGACGAGCGGGCGGGAGGGCAGTCGAGGTCAACATTGACATATTTCATGAAGCGTCCGGGGCGCCCCTTGGGGTCGTAGCCCACGCGGATTACGGCAGTGTCGCCGGGCGCTATCGGGTCGCGGGTGTATTCCGGACGCGTGCAGCCGCAGTTGGCGCGCGCATTGATGATGGCGATGGGCTCGTCGCCGGTGTTGACGAGGCGGAAGTCGCAGTAGACCATTCCGAGCTCCTCGTCGAAGGCTCCGAAATCATGTTTCTGCTCAAGCCATACGGCCTGGCCCTTGGCGGAGGCGCCAAGAGAGGAGAGTGCGGCTACGAACAGAGTGCAGATGGTGGATATTCTCATTTCGGCAGATGTCTGTGAAATTGTCAGGGGACAATGACGCCGTTGAAGGTCAGAGTCTTGCGCCCGGCCGAGGCGTTGGTTTTGACTTTAACCGAGCGGTTGAACTCTCCGGAGCGGCCGCGGGGCTGGAAGGTGATTTTGATTTCGCCTTTCTTGCCGGGGGCTATAGGCTGCTTGGGGTAGGAGGGTTTGGTGCAGCCGCAGCCGCCATTGGTGACGGTGATGATGGTGAGTGGTGCTGTGCCGGTGTTTGTAAACTCATAAACGGCCGAGACAGCGCCGTCGTTGGCCTTGATGGTGCCGAAATCGTGAGAGGTCTGGTTAAACGTGATTTCAGCCTTATCCTTTGCTGACATTACCGCCACGCCGGTAAGGACGAGCAGCATTGCGAGGAGTAATTTTTTCATATAACGTGAAGTTTTGTTTCAGAGCAGTTGGAAAATATGTATGGATGGCATGAGGGAGTATTGCAAAATTAAACAAAATCGCTGAAATAAGTAACTCTTAAAAATTAATTTATACTTGATGCGGGATTTATTTCGAGGAAAAATCGAAGTGTGAAGAGGGAGTTTATAGTTATAAACGACCGATGAACAGTTTGATTTTTACCGGAATAAAGCCGTAGAAAGTATAAAAGCATTTCGGAGCTGTTTTGTAAAAAACATATTGCGTTTAATTTTAAGAGATACTTATGCCAATCATTAAACATTTTCCGCTGGTGCAATGTTCTAAATAAAAGACATCAACCTTGGCATAACTCACTTTCGACTTGATTATGAGACACAAAAAGATTCCGGCAATCATCGGCTGCCTCATTATGGCTATCACCCTCCCCATGCTTTTCAGCTCATGCGGTTCGATGCGCAGCTATTGGGGTGTGGAAGGCGACTATGACCTCCCCTACGGAGGCGAAGGCGGCTATTATTATCAGCATGAAAGTAAGCACAAGAAACATAAGAAGCACAAAAAGCGCAAGCATCATCATGGTGATGACGACAATGTGCGCTGGGATGACGGAATCTCGAATTATCCCACCTGACTCATAAATAGCTCCATAATTTTTACTAAAGATACAGCTTACACATACCAATATTCCCGGGGGTGCCGTGCCTTGAATGGTCCGGCACTCTCATTTTTCAGGTGTGGGCTGTAGCGCTTATATAATAGCAAAATCCACAGGCTGTTTCCCCGAAGAGGGTGGAGGGCCTGTGGATTTTTTGTGATATGCGCGGCGTCCGGTCGCAGGAGCGTAAGACGCTGTGGGTGGATATTCTTACTTGTTGTCCATCGTGGCGGCGTCAAGACCGGCGACTGCGATGAGGTTGATGATATCGCGGACTTCGGCGTCGACGTTGATGAAGTGGACAGGCTTCTTCAGACCCATCTGGATCGGGCCGATTGACTCACCCACACCCATTTCAAGCATGATGCGGTAGGCGGCATTGGCGGCGCTGAGGTTGGGGAACACGAGGGTGTTGACATCCTTGCCGTAGAGACGGGTGAAGGGGTAGACCTTGTCGCGCACGGGCTTGTTGAGGGCATAGTTGACCTGCATCTCGCCGTCGACAATCATCTCGGGGTAATCCTGGTGCAGACGGCTCACTACGTTGTGAATCATCGAGGGCTCCGCCTCGGTGTTGGAACCGAAGTTCGAGTACGACACGAGGGCCATGACGGGGTCGTGGGCGAAGAACTTGACGGAGTCGTAGGCCAGACGCGAGATATCGGTGAGAGTGTCCTCGTCGGCAGTGCCGTTGACCATTGTGTCGGCGAGGAAGTATGTGCCCTTGGTGGTCTCGAGCACGTGCATGGCTGCGAAGTGGTTGAAACCCTTGCGCAGACCGATAACCTCGCGGGCAATGTCGGCGGCGGTGTTGTTGGCCGAGCGGGTTCCGGCAATGAAGGCGTCGGCGTCGCCGGTCTCCACCATCATCATGCCGAAGTAGTTGCGGTCAAACATCTTGTCGAGGGCGCTCTCGAAGTTTTCGCCCTGGCGCTGACGCTTGGTCGAAAGCATGGCGGCATAGCGCTCGCGGCGGGGAGCCTCGCGGTCGTGGCGGAGGTTGACAATCTCGATACCCTCGATGTTGAGGCCGAGGCGCTGGGCGCGCTTCTCAATCATTTCCTCGTTGCCGAGCAGGATGGGTATGCAGAGGCCGTCGGCCGCAGCGATGGCTGCCGCACGGAGCATATTGTCGGTATTGGCCTCGCCGAACACCACGCGCTTCGGGTTGGTGCGTGCGGCTTCGTTGATGCGGCGGGTAAACTTGCGGTCGTTGCCCTTGAGCTGACGCAGTTTCTCGTCGTAGGCATCCCAGTCGGTGATGGGGCGGCGTGCCACGCCGCTGTCCATGGCGCCTTTGGCCACCGCGGGCGATACCGAGGTGAGCAGACGCGGGTCGAATGGGGTCGGGATGATATATTCGGGGCCGAACTTGATGTCGGATCGGTTGTAGGCGGCGCTGACCACGGGGGGCACGGGCTTCTTGGCGAGTTCGGCAATGGCGCGGACGGCATAGATTTTCATCGTCTCGTTGATTTCCGACGCGCCGCAGTCGAGGGCGCCGCGGAAGATGTAGGGGAATCCGAGCACGTTGTTGATCTGGTTGGGATAGTCCGAGCGGCCTGTGCCCATAATGATGTCGGGGCGTGCGGCGATAGCCTTCTCGTAGGCGATTTCGGGGTCAGGGTTGGCCAGGGCGAACACAATGGGTTTCGGTGCCATAGACTTGACCATCTCGGGAGTGACCACATCCTTGACAGAGAGACCGAGGAACACGTCGGCGTCCTTCATGGCCTCCTCCAGTGTGGTGATGGGGCGCGAGGTGGCAAACTGTGCCTTCTGCGGGTTGAGGTCGGTGCGCTTGTCGGAGATTACACCCTTGCTGTCGCACATCACCACATTCTCCTTCTTCACGCCGAGGGCGCAGTAGAGTTTGGTGCATGACACGGCGGCGGCGCCGGCTCCGTTGACCACGAGGCGCACATCCTCGATTTTCTTGCCCTGGATTTCAACGGCGTTGAGCAGGGCTGCGGCTGAGATGATGGCGGTACCATGCTGGTCGTCGTGCATCACGGGGATGTTCATCTCTGCCTTGAGACGCTCCTCGATTTTGAAACATTCGGGGGCCTTGATGTCCTCAAGGTTGATTCCGCCGAAAGTCGGTCCGAGGGCCTTGACAATCTGTATGAATTTCTCGGGATCAGTCTCGTCGACTTCTATGTCGAAGCAGTCGAGTCCGGCGAATATCTTGAAAAGCAGTCCCTTGCCTTCCATCACGGGCTTGCCGGCGAGGGCGCCGATGTTGCCGAGGCCGAGCACTGCGGTACCGTTGGAAATCACGGCCACAAGGTTGCCCTTGTCGGTATATTTGTAGACATCCTCGGGATTATCCTTGATTTCGAGGCAGGGATAAGCCACACCGGGAGAGTAGGCCAGAGCGAGATCGGCCTGTGTAGCATAGGGTTTTGTCGGGATTACTTCGATTTTGCCTGGGCGCGGGTAGCGGTGGTAGTCCAGCGCCATTTCTTTTGTAACTTTTGCCATATTTTCAGTTTCGTATCGTCTACAGTGTCAAATTTATAGTAATATGCCTGCAAAGTTAACAAAAATCTATCAGAAGCGCGCCGGCAGTTATAAAATTTTAATTAAATGAAATCAAAATGACAGAATATGAGACAAAAATATAAATTATCACCCTTAAATCATTTCTTATGCGAGTCGGTTAAGCGGGAGCGTGACACATTCTTTCCGGATATTGGATTTGGCAAGGCTGACGTATCTGTCGACTTTTTCAAATCCTATGTATCGGCGGTTATGTCTGATAGCTGCCACAGCAGTGGTTCCGCTGCCTATGAAGGGGTCGAGGACAATGTCGTTTTCGTCGGTATAAAGTCTGATTACGCGGGCTGCGAGTTCGAGCGGGAACATGGCGGGATGGACGTCGTTGGCCCGGACACTCGGTATCTCCCAAAGCTGTCGGTGTCCCCACTGACGCCATTCGTCAGCTGTAAGCCTCTCACGATTGACTTCATAGGCTCCCGGTTTCCAGAATATGTATATATCTTCTGTCTCGCTGACAGCTTTGAGAGTGTTTGAGGTCCACCGGCTGTTGGCCCACGCCGGATCCTTCACCCATATACGTTTGTCATAAAGATATAGACCGGCTTCATAAGCGTAGTCCTCGATGTTTCCACCCACGAGTTTCACGTGTGTTCCGGTGGCATATTTGCCTCCGCGTATGTTGTTGCCGTTGATGCGCCGGTCGATGGTCTGCTCGCTGCAATGCAGGAGCTCCGCAAGTTTATTCCGGTTATAGTCGGGATGCTCTGCCTTTGCGCGGAGCACCATCTCACGTGTCACGGCACATTTCCTGTTGGCCGGATTGGAACCCATGATGCGTGGCATCCTCTCATCCTGGAAAGCGAGAATATCGGCAATGTTTATCACCATGAATCCACCCGGCTTGAGGATATGGAAGTGGGCCTGAACAATCTCTTTCAGTAACGCCTGCCAATCATCGTATGACATATCCTTTTCATATTCTTTCCCAAGGAAATAAGGGGGAGACCAAAAGGAGAGCGCGATTGAATCGGGCTCAATCCGCTTTATCAGTTGGCGGCAGTCGCCGCTGTATATGTCGTTGGGTGATATATAGTTCATCAATCAAGTTCTATTTGTTCTACTCTCCAGTCTGCTATCTCCGTCAGCAAGTCGAATGAAATTCTTGCGCGCAGTTTGCGGGCATCCTTTGACTTGTCGTCTTTACCGGGATAAAATAGGCCAGGGAATCGGCTGTTGTAATCCGGATTTCTTGTGAGCAGTATTCCGTTTGGGATGCTTGCCACTTTTATGCGTCGGAGCGGCTGTCCGGTATTCCTGTCGCTGTCGAAAAGCATGGAATATATCGGTTTGACGGCGAAGGTGACAAGGGGAGCCACGGTGCCGTCGCTCAGGACGTATATGGGCGACAGCGAGCATAGAAATTCGTGTGACGCACGTGTCCCGGCCGCATGTATTGGTTTGTTCTTCAACCCTTCTCCGATGGTATCCCAATCTCCGGAGCCCGAAACCTGATATGGTGACATGACGGCATGATTGAAGTCGTCGCGCGGCCCGGCAGATTTGATGTCGATGAAAACCCACACGGAATCAGTGATTCCCAATATCTGCCTGATGCGCTCGCTTGAAATTATACAGCGGTCATCAGTACCCGAGGGCAGACCGGAATCTTTTACGGAAAAGTTGTTGGCAAAATATCTCGACAGTTTATTTCCGAATACCTGCTCTCCGACTTCTATCCACGGATACTGGTCACCTTTTGGAGAACGTCCGCGGTCAAGAGGTGGATAATTCTTCCAGAAAGGATAAAGATATGAGGCTTCATTATAATCCCGGGCGATTTCAGGCAGATGCAGATCGATGAAATGAAGAAGCTCCGACATGACGAAGCGCTCAATCCGAATCAGACGTTCCGGATTGTTCTGGAAGAAGTCCATTGCCTTATGGTAGGCAGTGAACTGGGATTCGATAAACTCTTCAAACATGTCGCAGGCTGTTAACGGGAGTTGGATTTGTTTCAATGCAAATTTACGAATTTATTCTGTTGTTTTGGCCGGGATAAATAAAAACATGCGAAAGACCGACTGGATTTTACAGCTTTTTGTATGTTTTACAACATAACGGGCCGGATGGGTGGGAAAGTTAACGAAAGATTAATGTTAAAAATTGGGTGCGAATTGAATTTTTCACTACATTTACACCGTGAATTTATGTCGGCTCCGTCGGGAACGGAACCGGATATTGAGTTTTGTCTATACTACTTTTTCCATTTTTCAACTTAAAAATTTCTCAATGAAGAGGATTCTTATTTTCCCGCTTCTGGCGCTGCTGACAGCGCTGAGTGTGTCGGCACAGTCCGACCCCCGGCAACCTCTTGTGTTCGGAGTGGCTTTCTACAATCTTGAAAACCTCTTTGACACAATCAACAACAACGGTAAATATGACCTTGAATTCTCTCCACAGGGCGCCCGCCAGTGGAACGGCGAGAAGTATTGGAGCAAGATCAACAATCTTGCCTACTGCATCTCCAACATGGTCACCAAAAACACTCCCATGGGGCCGGCAATCATCGGTGTCTCGGAAATCGAGAACAAATCCGTGCTCGACGACCTTGTGCGTGCCAAGGACATCAAGCAGTGGCGCCTTCAGGTTGTGCATCACGATTCGCCTGACCGCCGCGGTGTCGACGTCGGCCTGCTCTACAATCCCCGCCTTTTCAAAGTGCTTGATGTCACCAACCATACGCTCGTCATTCCGGATAATCCCGATTTCCGCACACGCGACCAGATGTGTGTCACCGGAATCCTCGGAGGCGACACTCTTAGCGTCATCGTCAACCACTGGCCCTCACGCCTTGGCGGACAGGAGCGTTCAAGCTATCTGCGCGAAGCCGCCGGAAGGCTTTCGAAACATATCGCCGACTCCCTCTGGGCCATCCGTCCCAATCAGGGCGTGATAGTGATGGGCGACCTCAACGATGACCCGCAGGACAAGTCGTGTGCCGAGGCTCTCGGAGCCAAACGCGACGAGGCCAAGACCGCACCTCACGAATTTTTCAATCCCTGGTGGCGTATTCTCGACAAGGGCATAGGCACTCTCGCCTACAAGGGGCAGTGGAATCTTTTCGACCAGATTATCGTCTCCGGCACCCTGCTTAAACACAACCACGACCTCTCGCTGCAATACAGCTCATGCAAGGTCAACAACTTCGACTTCCTCTTTGACACCGAAGGCCAGCGCCAGGGCTACCCCAAGCGCACATTCGCTTCAGGCGCATGGCTAAACGGCTACTCCGACCACTTCCCCACAATCATTTTCCTGAGAAAAGTCAGAAACACCCTCTAACAGATGAAAACAGACGAAACCATTACGCCCGCTCCCGGAGAGCGGCTTCCGTTTGTCATCACTGTCGGGCGTCAGTTCGGCAGCGGCGGCCGTGTTCTCGCCAAGGCGCTTGCCGAATCGCTCGGCATAGCCTACTACGACAAGGAGCTCCTTGTCGAGTCCGCGAAACACGCCGGTGTCAATCCTGATTTCTTCGAGAAGAAAGACGAGCGTTTCCCGACATTCCTTCAGGGGCTTTTCAGTTTCTCGATGGGAGTCACGCCGATGTGTTACTACACCGGTTCATCGTCCATCTCCGACGACGGACTCTACAAGAGCATCAGCGAGTTCCTCATCCACACGGCGAGAGAGAAATCGTTTGTGGTGGTGGGACGCAGTTCCGACTACATCCTCCGCGACCATCCGCGCTGCGCCAATATCTTTGTCCACGCGCCGATGTCGGAATGTGTCAGACGCATCCTTGCGCGCAACGACGCTCTCGGGGCAGAGAAGGCCGAGGCCATGGCCCGCAAGACAAACAAGTGGCGTGCCGACTACTACAATTTTTTCACTGACAAGACCTGGGGCGACGCAAAAAGCTACGACCTGACAATCAACTCCTCGCTTCTGACTATGGAGCAGAACGTGGAGCTTATCAAGTGTTATCTGCGCCTCAGAGGATTCATCGACTGATTCATATCCTCTTCCGTTCAGGGATTCCGGGCCATCGCCTGCGGTGGTCATGGTCCATGCGCTCCCTGTGAAATCAGATTCTATCATACAAACCCTATACTTCAATCACGAATTTATGAGACTAAAACTGTTTCTGCTACTGCTTCTGGCGGTCACATTGCCGTCACTTGCCCAATCGACAGGCGTAGCCGGCACCGTTGTCGACTCCAACACAGGAGCTCCCGTGGCGGGAGCGAATGTGATGCTCGACACCCAGGGAATCTACGTCACCACCGGCCCCGCCGGAGATTTCCGGATCACAAACGCCAAACCCGGACAGGATCTGCTCGTCATTGTGGCCTATGGCTATAATGACCTCACACTTGATGTCGACATGGTCCGCGGTCAGGTCACGAATCTCGGTGACCTGAAGATGCTCTCGTCAAATCTCAATAATGTGTTTTACGAGGACCAGAACGATATGCTCTTCGATCAGGCTCTGCTTGATGACGACGAGGGCAACGCGCAGTCAATCGCCGCTCTCACCGGCGCGAGCGACGACGTCTACTACAATGCCGCCAACTATGATTTCCAGCCTATGCGTTTCCGCATCCGCGGCTATGACTCGAAATTCACCGAGACATACATCAACGGCATCAACTTCAACGACCTCGCCCGCGGACGCTTCAACTACTCCACCCTCGGAGGCATGAGCCGCGCCTTCCGAGACAAGACCACCGCGCTCGGACTCGGAGCCGCCAACTTCGGTTTCGGCAACATCGGCGGCGCCACGGACATCAACACCCGCGCCGCTCACTATGCCCCCGGCTTCAACGGTTCGGTGGCCTACACCAACTCCAACTATATGCTGCGCGCCATGGCCATGTATTCCACCGGTCTCAACAAGAACGGCTGGGCCTTCACCATTTCCGCCATCGGACGCTATGCCAAAGAGGGTGTAATCGACGGAACCTTCTACAACTCCTTCGGCCTCTTCGCATCTCTCGAAAAGGTGTTCAACGACCGCCACTCGCTCAACCTCACCGTGTGGGGCGCACCGACACAGCGTGCCACCAACTCCGCTACCTACGAGGAAGCCTACGCGCTCTCCGGCAACAATCTCTACAACCCCAACTGGGGCTGGCAGGACGGCAAGAAGCGCTCGTCGAAGATTGTGGAGACCTTCGACCCCACCGCCATCCTCAACTGGCTATGGACACCCAAGAAAGGCACTACTCTCAACACAGGCGCCGCTTTCCGCGCAGTCCACTATTCGACCTCAGCCCTCAACTGGTACAATGCCGCCGACCCGCGTCCCGACTACTACCGTTATCTCCCGAGCTACTTCCGTGCCTCAGGCAACCTTGAGGCCGCAGACCTCTACACAGACCTTTGGGAGCACGACGAGGATTTCCGTCAGATAAAGTGGGACAATCTCTATCAGGCCAACTATTATAATAATATGTATGGCCGCGGCAACAACCCCGACAACCACTCGTCGAGCTACATTCTCGAGAACCGCCATAGCAATCAGATTAACTTCATGCTCAACTCGGTGCTCAACCACCGTCTCAACGATTACATGACCCTTCAGGCAGGAGTCTCGTTCAACTACACCCGCGCCCACTACTTCAAGACCATCCGCGACCTCCTCGGCGGTGAATACTGGCTCGACGTCGACCAGTACAGCGAGCGCGACTTCCCCGACGACCCGCAGATGATGCAGAACAACCTCCTCGACCCCAACCGCCGTGTCGGAAAGGATGACACCTTCGGCTATGACTACTATATCAACGCCCTCCACGGCAACGCATGGATTCAGAACGTCATCGCGCTTCCACAGTGGGACATCAACTACGGCCTGAAAATCGGCTACACCCAGTTCCAGCGCGACGGCAAGATGATGAACGGCCGCGCTCCCAAAAACTCCTACGGCAAGGGGGTCTCTCACCGCTTCGACACCGGAGCTATCAAGGCCGGAGCCACTTACAAGATTGACGGCCGCAACTTCATTTCGGCCCACGCCGGCTACGAGACTGTGGCTCCGCTCTTCGAGTATGCCTATATCTCGCCCCGCATCAAGGACACCGCAATCGACGGTCTGAAACCCGAGCGCATCCTCTCGGGCGACCTCTCATACGCCTGGAACTACCGCCGTTTCCGCGGCTCCATCACCGGTTTCTGGACCGAGATGTATGACCAGACAGAGCGTACATCCTACTACGATGACCAGTATTCCACCTTCATGAACTATGTGCTCAAAGGTGTCCACACCCGCTACAAGGGCATCGAAATCGGCGCCGCCTTCAAGGTGACACCCTCGGTGACAGTGAGCGCTGCCGCCACCTTCGCCCGCTATCAGTACAAGAACCGTCCGAAGGGCACCCGTTCATACGAAAACGGCATGCGTCCCGACACCACTCAGATTGTATATCTCAAGAATTTCTATGTCGGCGGCACTCCGCAGACCGCAGCCAACATCGGCATCGACTGGGCCGCTCCCAATTCGTGGTTCTTCAATGTCAATGCTTCATGGATGGGCGACGCCTACGTGAACCTCTCGCCGATTCACCACGAGGCTCTTCCCAACCTCTGGGAGAAATATCCCTCGATGGAGGAACTCGAGGCTAAGATGGCCGAACTCGCCGATCAGGATAAGCTCAACGACGCTTTCGTGCTCAACGCATCCGTGGGCAAGCTCATCTACCTCAACCGCAAGGTGTCGATGAACATCAATCTGAATGTAGACAACATTCTCAACAATAAGAAGATTCAGACCTACGGCTATCAGCAGGGACGTTTCGACTACTCCAACTATGATTCGACCAAATATCCCAACAAGTATTTCTATGCCCAGGGTATCAAGGTCTATCTCAATGTCGGCATACGCTTTTAATCCAAACCAACACACTCACGACAAAGAATAATTCCATCTATGAAATTATATAATTCACTGTTTGCGGTTGTGGCTGCGGCCACCTCACTCGGCTTCGCGGCGTGCAGCGACGATTTCGACCGTCCGCCTGTGATTGTTCCCGAGGCGACCTCTGAGGTCAACACCGCCATCTCGGAATTTAAGGAAATGTTCTGGACCGTAGCCCAGAGCAATTCGACTGCCACTATCCCCGTCAACTCCGATGGCGACAGCATAATCCTCGGCGGCCGCATTATTTCGTCGGACGAGGACGGGAATGTCTACCAGCATATCTATTTCCGCGATGAGAGCGGTGCGCTCGACATCCGTGTCCACGGCTATGACCTCTACGAGAGCTACCCGATGGGTCAGGAAGTGCGCATCAACGTGACCGGCCTCCTTGTGGGCGGCTACGGAAAGCAGATGCAGATAGGCACCCTCTACAACGGCAGTGTGGGCGGCATGGAGCCCGATGAGTTCCGCGTCCGTGCGCAGCGCAACGGCCTTCCCTCTGCGGCCGACGCCGAGCCCTACACCGTCACTCTCCAGGACCTCGCCTCCTGGATTAACGACAAGGCCAAACTTATCGAGTGGCAGTGTCAGCTGGTGAAAATCGAAAATGTCAGCTTTGTGGGCGGCGGCCAGCAGCTCTGGTGTGACAAGCCCGGGGAGACAGGCTATACCACGCGTCAGCTCAAGGATGCCCAGGGCAATACCATCGACGTCCGCACGAGCAATAAGTGTACTTTCTCTTCCGATGTCCTTCCGAAAGGCTCAGGCAGTGTCGTGGCGCTCCTCGGATACTATGCCTCAGCCTCAAGAGCCTCCTGGCAGCTTACCTTTATGGATCCGCAGAGCGGCTGTATAGACGGTTTCGAGTTTGTCGACACTCCGGAGACACCCGTCACACCCCCTTCCACCGATACCGCCATCTACTCGGGTCTTGCCGAGGATGCCGCTTCGATTGACTGGACCTTCGAGAGCAACAGTGCCGAAGGTGTCGAGGCAATCTGGTCATGGAAGGAATACAGTGGCAAGCACTATCTCAATGCGAGCGCCTATGTCGGCGGCAAGGCTATCGCCGCCACAGCCTATGCCTGCTCTCCCGTTATCGACCTGACGGCACGCAAGTCGGCCAGGATGACCTTTGACCAGGCCGCCAAGTTCCAGACTACCCTGCGCACACTCTGCTGCGCCGTGGTCCGTGAGGATGGTGCGTCGACATGGACTGAGCTGACTATTCCCGCATGGCCGGAGGCAGGTTCGTGGAACTTTGTCTCCGCAGGCGAGATTGACCTCTCGGCCTACGCCGGCAAGAAGATTCAGGTCGGGTTCAAGTATGGCTCGGATGCCAACGGTGCCGACACCTGGGAAATAAAGAATCTTAAGATTAGCGAGTAATCTGACTAAAATCAAGAATTATGAAGAATTTCAAGACATACATGAGCCTGATTTTTGCCGGTGCGTTGGCCCTGACAGCCTGTCAGGACGATTTCGACGACCCCGGGATGGTGACTCCGGAGTCATCATGGCTCACCGACAGCAGTTATGAGCTCAAGACCATCGAAGAAATCAAAACCGAATACTGGCAGGATGCCGACAACTACTACGAGACCATAGGCGAGGGTACGGACGGAAAGCGTCTCCTCGTCAAAGGTCGTGTGATTTCGTCGGATGCCTCGGGCAATATCTACAAGTCGCTCGTAATCCAGGACGAGACCGGCGCGCTTGCCATGAGCATCAACGCCAACTCGATGTGCAACCAGTATCGCCGCGGCCAGGAGCTCGTCATCGACCTCACCGGCATGACCATCGGCAAATATGCCGGTCTCCAGCAGCTCGGTTCGCCGGAGGATTCACCTCAATACGGCAAGCAGACCACTTTCATGCCATATCAGCTCTTCGTCGAGCACAGTCAGAAAAACGGTCTGCCTGATCTCGCTGAGGTGGATACACTCACAGTTAATTCTCTTTCTCAGCTTTCGGGCGGTCCCGAGGTGCTCCGCAAGTGGCAGAGCCAGCTCGTGCGCTTCAACAACTGCTATTTCGCCGAGGGCGGCACAGCCACATTCGCCGAGAGCAAGCAGACGGTCAACCGCACTCTCACTCTCTCCGACGGCGGCACAGTCGTGGTGCGCACCAGCGGCTACTCCAATTTCTACTCTACAGTGCTCCCCGAAGGTCACGGCGATGTGGTGGGTCTCCTCAGCTATCACACAAGCGGCGGATGGCAGCTCCTTCTGCTCGACCGCAACGGCTGCATGAACTTCGGCAACCCGACAATCGGTCCGGGCGCTGAGGATAATCCCTACACCGTCGACCAGGCGCTTTCCATCATCACCGACGGCGGCACTGCCTCCGATGTATGGACCACCGGTTATATAGTAGGTGCTGTGGCTCCCGGTGTCACCTCCGTAAGCTCCAACTCCGACATCCAGTTTACCGCCGAGCCTGACCTCGACAACACTCTCGTAATCGCACAGAACCCTGACTGCACCGACTGGACCAAGTGTATGCTCATCTCTCTCCCGCAGGGCTCCAAGCTCCGCACCTACGGCAACCTCCGCGACAACAAGGACAATTACAAGAAGCAGATGTGGATTAAGGGCAACTTCGGCACCTCGCTCGACATGCCTGCCGTGACCGGCAACAACGGCTCGGCCGGTACCTTCCGTATCGACGGCGTGGAAGTGCCCGGTGGTGACGAACCCACCCCCGGCGAAGGCGACGGCACCCAGGCGAAACCTTACACCGTGGCTCAGGTGATAGCACTCGGTAGCCCCGGCTCTACCGCGTGGGTAGAGGGTTATATCGTGGGCTGGGTCGATGGCGCCGACATTACTGCCGGAAGCCATTTCGAAGTGCCTTCTACAAGCGCCTCCAATGTTCTCATAGCAGCTACTCCGGACGAGAAGGACTATGCCAAGTGCGTGCCCGTGCAGCTCGTCAGCGGCACCGACATCCGCTCTAAAGTCAATCTTAAGGACAACCCCGGCAACCTCGGCAAGAAACTGAAAATCGAGGGCTCTCTTGAGGCTTACTTCCGTCAGCCCGGCATCAAGGCTCCCACCGCCTTTGAACTCTCAGGCGAGGGCGGGGGCGATACTCCCGATGTTCCTGCGGAGACAGTAACCTCTCTAAATGAATCCTTCCCCGGTAAGGTGAAACCTGCGGGGTGGACAAGTAAGATGATTGCTGGAAACAAAGACTGGTATTACACGGAGTTCAACACTACTTCCTATGCGGCAATGACTGGTTACAAGGGTACTGCGCCTTTTGATTCATGGTTGATTTCACCGGCTGTCGACATGAGCAAGGTCAGTGATAAGACCCTTTCATTTGAAACGCAAGTCAATGGTTATGGCTCGACGACTACACAGTTTGAAGTTTATATACTTGATTCCTCTGACCCTTCAACTGCCGGCAAGACTAAGCTCAATCCGACTATCGCTACACCTCCGGCAAGTGGTTATTCGTCATGGGTGAAATCAGGTAACCTTGATCTGAGCTCATTCAGCGGCATCATCTATGTTGCTTTCCGCTACTACGCAACTGCTGATGCTAATTTCGCGACATGGTGCGTTACTAATGTTACGCTGAATGTTGGCGGCGGTGGAGAACCCACTAATCCGGAACAGCCCGTAGTCGGTACAAAACCCGATTTCAACACTATGAATAATGGCGTTGCAGCGGCAAGTCCTTATGGAACCCTTACCTCTGCAAGTGGATGGGTTGCGACCAACTCCCTTTTGCTTCAGGGAGGTGCTTCCGACAATAACCCTGTTTTCTCGGTATTCGGAGATGATAAGGTTTATGCCGTATGTCTCAATGGTAAGTCAGGATTATGCGGTACCTTGACTTCTCCGACTATATCGGGAGGACTCGGAACTCTCAAGTTTGATTATTGTCAGCCCTATAATGACAACAAATGCAAACTGACAATCAATATCAAGCAGAATGGTTCCATGGTTGCAAGCGATGTGCTTGAAAACAACGGCATGACCAAACTGCAGAAGTATGAATACTCACATGACTTCAATGTGAGCGGCGAATTCGTAATCGAAATCGTTAATGCCGGCCCCTCAGTCTCCACCTCCAACAAAGACCGCACAGCAATCTGGAATCTTACCTGGAGCGGGAAGTAAAATAGGTTTGAATTTTCCCCAATAATAAATTTGACTCTATCAGAGCTGAATGATATTCAGTTTTTGATAGAGTCAAATTTGTTTTAGAGTGTTGAAAGAGTTATATTTGCAATATGACTCAGCCATTTCTCTCCCAGCGTGGCAATTACAAGGAATTGATTGCCTTCAGGAAGTCGGAATGTATTTTCGACATCACGTTTTATTTTGCAAACAAGTATCTTGTCAAGGGCGACAGAACCATTGACCAGATGATTCAGGCTGCAAGGTCAGGCAAGCAGAATATAGCGGAGGGGAGCGCTGCGGCCACTACCTCACGAGAGATGGAGATTAAGCTGTATAATGTCGCAAGGGCGAGTTTGCAGGAGCTATTGGTGGATTATGAGGATTATCTTAGAGTCCGGGGCTTTCTCAATGGAATATAAATGATGAGAAGAGCAGACAGACCCGCAGAGTGTGCGGGCGGCATAATGACTCTGAATTTTATAGAGAAGCGATAAAGCTGCGCTCTTATGAGACAATTGCGAATATAGCAATAACCCTGATTCATCAGGCAGACGTGTTGATGCGGGGCCTGATAGAGCGCGCACAGATTGATTTTCTGAAAGAGGGAGGAATAAGAGAGCAGATGACCAGAACCAGGTTAGAGTATAGGAAAAGGAATCAGGGAGGATAGAAGAGGGGGATAGGAGAAATAAGAAAAATAGGAGTAATAGGAGTTATAGGAGCAATAAGAGCAATAAGGATGTCCTATTTGACCTATTGCTCCTATTACTCCTATCCCTCCTATAATTCCTACTGCTCTTTTTTCTCCTCGATTACTCCTCCACCTCTCTCAGCGGTATTCCCTTCTTAATCACTTCATTGACGAAGTCAATGAAACTTAGCTCCATCTGGGCTATTTTGAGTTCTGTGGTGAGTTCGGGGGGGAGTTGGGTGAGTTTGGTGCGACAGGCTTCGGCTTTGGCCCAGTCGGGGCTTTTGAAATAGGTCCTGAGTTCGTCGGTGCGGTTGTCTTTGAGGAGGGCCTGGGCGTGGGCGAACTGTTCGTTGTAGTAGTCGAGGAGCTTTTCGGCCTCGGTTTTGGAAATCTCTGTGGGCTCTTCACGCAGGATGCCTTCCACGCGCTTTGTGCATGACACAGTGAGCACACTCCCCAATATTATGCCGATAAAAAGCAGTTTTTTCGCGGTTCCTGCGCTCAGGAGCCTTCCGATGGCGGAAATCGGTTTCATGTTGCAGTCAGATAGCAGTTTTTTCATTGATTGTAAGGCTTATTTATGACATAGGGACACACCGAGATGTGTCCCTATAGTCAGAATGTTTTGGAAAAATTCTTATCAGAGGCCGCGGCCGTGGCAGTTTTTGTATTTCTTGCCCGAACCGCAGGGGCATGGGTCGTTGCGGTTGATGCGGGGACCGGCCTTGACGGGCTGTGTGACAGGTTTCTGCTGGCCTGCGCCCTGTGCTGCGGCACGTTGGGCAGCCTCGCCGGGAAGATTCTCGCGCGAGGTGCGGTATTTCGAGTAGTCGTTGGCTCTCTCGGGCATGGCGCGCTCAACCTTGGGCTGAGGTTTGGGAGCCTCCTCGCGGGGTGCTTCCTGCTCCTGACCGGCTTCGGCCGCGGGCTCACTGTTTTCGCGGGGTGCCTGCGGGGGCACCGGAGCCTGCTGTACGTAGATCTGTCCGCGCATGAGAGTCGACATGGCTTTCACGTTGAGAGTGTTGAGCATGCTCTCGAAGAGGTGGAACGACTCTACCTTGTAGATTACCAGCGGGTCTTTCTGCTCGTAGGAAGCGTTCTGCACGCTCTGGCGCAGCTGGTCGAGTTCGCGGAGGTGTTCCTTCCAGAGCTCGTCGATGGTGACGAGAAGCACAGCCTTGTGCCACTCCTTGACGATTGACTTGCAGCTTGTGCGGTAAGCCTCGTCAATGTCGACCACGAGGTTGAAGAAGCGCTTGCCGTCGGTCATGGGCACTGCGATACGTCCCTTGAAACCGCGGTTTTCTACGCAGTCGGTGATGACCGGCATGGCCACTTCGAGTATGCGCTGGCTCTTGCGGCTGAAAGCCTCCTGAGCGGCGTCGTGTATTTTCTCTATGGCGTCCTCCTTGGAGAGATTGCGGTATTCCTCCTCGGTGAAGGGAGCCTCGATGGTGAGCACGCGGAAGAGCTCGAGCGAGAGGTCCTGATAGTCGGCGGGGCCGTAGTTGTTGACGAGGTTCTCGATGAGGTCCCACATCATATTGGCAATGTCGATGCCGATGCGCTCGCCGAGGAGGGCGTGGTGGCGGCGGCTGTAGATGTAGGTACGCTGCTTGTTCATCACGTCGTCATATTCGAGGAGGCGCTTGCGGATACCGAAGTTGTTTTCCTCCACGCGCTTCTGGGCGTTGCCGATGGCGTTTGTCACCATACCGCTCTCGATGCGCTCGCCCTCCTCGAGTCCGAGGGTGTCTAGCATCTTCATTACGCGGTCAGTGGCGAAGAGACGCATCAGCTGGTCCTCGAATGATACGTAGAATACCGACGAACCCGGGTCGCCCTGACGTCCGGCACGTCCGCGGAGCTGACGGTCGACACGACGCGATTCGTGGCGCTCGGTACCGATGATGGCGAGACCTCCGGCCTCCTTGACCTCGGGTGTGAGCTTGATGTCGGTACCGCGGCCCGCCATATTGGTGGCGATTGTCACCATGCCCTTGCGACCGGCGGTGGCCACAATCTCAGCCTCCTTCTGGTGGAGCTTGGCATTGAGAACATTGTGGGGGATATGGCGCATGGTGAGCATACGGCTCAGAAGTTCGGAGATTTCGACCGAAGTCGTGCCGACGAGCACGGGGCGTCCCTTCGACACGAGGTCCTGGATTTCCTCGATGACGGCGGCATATTTCTCCTTCTTCGTCTTGTAGACGCGGTCGTTCATGTCAATACGCGCGATGGGCTTGTTGGTCGGGATAGTGACCACATCGAGCTTATAGATGTCCCAGAACTCGCCTGCCTCGGTCTCGGCAGTACCGGTCATACCTGCGAGGCGGTGATACATGCGGAAGTAGTTCTGGAGAGTGATTGTGGCGAATGTCTGTGTGGCGGCCTCGACCTTGACATGCTCCTTGGCCTCGATTGCCTGATGGAGACCGTCGCTGTAGCGGCGACCCTCCATGATACGGCCTGTCTGCTCGTCGACAATCTTGATTTTGCCCTCGTCGATGACGTATTCCACATCCTTCTCGAAGAGTGCATAGGCCTTGAGAAGCTGGGTTACGGTGTGGACGCGCTCTGCCTTCACCGCATAGTCCTGCATGAGCTCGTCCTTGCGCTGCTGACGCTCGGCAAGGTCCTTGATATGTTCGGTCTCCGAAAGCTGCGAGGCGATGTCGGGGAGCACGAAGAACTGCGGGTCGTCGGTCTTGCCGGTGAGCTCGTCGATACCCTTGTCGGTGAGCTCCACGCTGCGGTTTTTCTCGTCGATGACGAAGTAGAGCGGGTCGGTCACCACGGGCATCTCGCGCTTGTTGTCCTGCAGATAGTAGGCCTCGGTCTCGAGCAGGAGATTTTTCATGCCCTCTTGCGAGAGGAACTTGATGAGGGCGCCGTTTTTGGGCAGGCCCTTGAACGCGCGGAAGAGCAGGAGCGCGCCTTCCTTGCGGACATCCTTGTTGTCGGATGCGATTTTGGTCTTGGCCTCGGCGAGAATCTTGGTGACGAGGCGGCGCTGTGCCTCGACTACTTTCTCTACGTTGGGGCGGTATTCGTCAAAGAGCTGGTCGTCGCCCTTGGGTACGGGGCCGGAGATGATGAGTGGTGTGCGGGCGTCATCGATGAGCACGGAGTCAACCTCGTCGACGATTGCGTAATAGTGCTTGCGCTGCACCATGTCGGCGGGCGACATGGCCATGTTGTCGCGGAGGTAGTCGAAGCCGAACTCGTTGTTCGTACCGAAAGTGATGTCACAGTTGTAGGCGGCGCGACGGGCTGCGGTGTTGGGCTGATGCTTGTCGATGCAGTCCACTGTCGAGCCGTGGAACATATAGAGCGGGCCCATCCACTCCGAGTCACGCTTGGAGAGGTAGTCGTTGACGGTCACGACGTGTACGCCGCGGCCCGAGAGCGAGCGGAGGAAGGTCGGGAGGGTAGCCACGAGGGTCTTACCCTCACCGGTGGCCATCTCAGCGATTTTGCCCTGATGGAGCACGATACCGCCGATGAGCTGCACGCGGTAGTGGACCATGTCCCACTTGATTTCGTTGCCGCCGGCCATCCAGTGGTTTTTCCAGATGGCGTTGTCGCCGTCGATGCTTACGAAGTCGCGGCCCTGAGCGGCGAGGTCGCGGTCGAGCTGTGTGGCCTTGACCACGATGGTCTCGTTGGCTGCGAAGCGTGCGGCGGTCTCGCGGACCACTGCAAACACCTCGGGAAGATGCTCGTTGAGCTTGTTTTCGATGGTGTCGAGCATCGTTTTCTCGTTGCGGTCAATTTTGTCCCACACGGGCTGACGCTCGTCGAAGGGGAGCTCCTCGACTTCTACCTTGAGACGCTCGTTTTCTTCCTGCTCGGCGGCGATTGACTGGCGGATGTCGGCGCGCACATTGTCGATGCGCTCGCGGAGCTGGTCTATGGTGAGTTGTTCTACCTCAGGCATGAGTGCCTCGATTTTCTTGACTATAGGCTCGATTTCCTTAAGGTCGCGGGTCGACTTGTTGCCGAAAATCTTTGTGAGGAATGATTGAAGTGACATATATGTTGATAGGGGTGTATATGCTGATTAAAAATTAAAGTTGAATTGTCAGTGGGAAGAAAGGCGCAGGGGAGGGAGCGACGCCGCGTTGGGCGAGCGGATGCGCAGGACTCTCGACACTGTCGGGGCTATCACGCGGGCGTCGACAGTGGTGTCGATGGTCTGCGGGACGGTCGAGGGGGCAAGAAGGTAGAAGGGTGATGTGGTGGCCGCATGTCTGATGACCGGGAGTAGTTCGGTGAGTGAATTGCCGTTTTCAAGGTCGTCGGACACTTCCCAGCCGGGATTTATCATCACGAGGAGGTCACCGGCATGGACGGGTGAGGTGTTGCGCTGGAGCGCCTGGGGTTCGTCGCCTGCGCGACGTTCCATTATGTCGTCAAGGGTGTAGACGGCGCTGACTCCGCTCATGCGCGAGAGGAAATCGGCGCTCTCGCGGCGCAGACGGGTCACGTCGAGGTCATTGTCCTTGATGAATTTGCTGTTGAGGAAGATGTAGCCGTTGTGGTAGCCGCTCACATACTCTCCGTTGCCGTGGATGGCCATGAGATACATGTTGAGCAGCGACATGGCCCTTTTGGGCGAGAACTGGCCCGAGGGGATGTTCCATCTCTCCTCGTCGCGCTTGCTTCCGGAGGGCGCGGGAGTTCCGGCTATGAAGATTACCGAGTTGGCAAGTCCGGGGCCCTTCTCCACGGCGTTTACTATGCTGGCTATGTCGGAGTCGAGGCGGATATAGGCGTCCATGGTCTCCACGCGGGTGTCGGCATCGCGGGCATAGAGGTAGGGGCTCACGTTGAAGCCGAGACTGAGCATATCGGTGACGCCGCGCGAACCGAGTTTGAGCGACGAGATATAGTCGGCGCCTATCTGCGCCACCTCACGGTTGCCCGGAGCCGACTGCTTGAAAGCCTTGTAGCGGTTGGCGTCGCGCGTCGGGAAAGTGTGTCGGAAGGGATAGAGACGTTTGTAGTCGGGAAGGTCGGGGTAGAGGTCGAGGGAAATCGCCGGAACCCAGGCCATGGTGTCGAGGCGCGACGAGAGGGTGACGCCGTAGTTCCGGCGGGCTATAGCGGCGGGGACATCCTTGTAGAATGTCGAGGTGCTCCACTTGCCGGTGAGGTCGTTGAGCCAGAAACCGCTGTTTCCGGCGTGTCCGGCGAGGATGATGGCAACCTGCGCGTCGGGGGCAACGGAGTGGACGAGTCCTATGCCTTCGTCGGTCATGCGGATTTCGTCGCTGACGGTCGACACTTTCAGCGCCTTGGGCGAGAAGGTCTCGTCGGTGAAATTGCCTATCTTGGCGGGGTCGAGGAGTATCGGATAGTCCGATTTGGTCTCGCGGTCCCAGACTCTTTCGGCCGGGATGCCGTTGACGCCGGGCGCCGCCCCTGTCATGAGTATGGCGGTGGCTGCCGTGGCGTCGATGCCGGGGCCGAAGCTGACATTCTCGATGCTGACTCCGTCGGTGATGAAGCGGTTGAACCCGTTTTTACCGAAGTTGTCGCGCAGGAGGTTGACATAGTCCGCGGTAAGCCCTTCGACAAATATGCCCACTACGAGCGTGGGGCGCTGCGACGGCGACTGCTTCCTGGCGGCCGCCCCGGATTGCACGGGTGTGGCGGCCAGCAATGGTGTGAACACACCGATACCCATCGTCACAAGTGAGACGACGAGCACACTGGCCAGACGGGAGCTTATCGGACGGCTTTTGCGTGATGACATTTTCTGTAGGTTAATATACATGACAATGCCCGCGCTCCATCTGCTGCAATCAGCGGGATGAAGGCAGGATTGGGCGACTGCACTCCTGCGGCAAACAGCGTAAGGAGCACAATAATAAGTGCAAAGTTAACGATTTGGTAGGAAATCAGCAACTTTTCCCAGCTTTTTACCCACACGGCCGCGGCACCGATGAAACAGAGCGGATTGAGCCAGAGCAGGAGCCAGTTGGGGGATGTGGCCTCGTGAACGGAAATGAATATCAGAAACACGATGACACAACCCGTCAGACCGGCGAGCGTGAAGAAAAGCGTGTCGAAAATCCGGCTTGCGGCCGTGGCGCGTCCGCGACGGTATTGACCGACGGAAATGCCGAGCGAAAGCAGCAGGACTACGCAGCTCCAGAACCCGGGAGTGAGATACCAAGGAGTAGGTGGAAGCACCGGGGAGACCGTGGGGTCGCCCGCAATCACCTCTGTCCCGGTGACAGCCTTGCGGCCGTCGGGGAGGGTGGCCGCCGAGAGCATGTTTTCGAGTGCCTCGGGCGAGAATGACATGGCGCGTTCCGGTACCCGTCGGTCTATGCCGCTTCCGAGCGCGAGGTCGATTCCGAACTGATACCACGGATAGTTTGTGTGGTATCGGGTCATGGCCTTGCGGAAGGTGGAGGCGGATTCGCGGGGAAGTCCGGAGGGGCCGAGAGCCAAGGTGTCGCCGACGGCTTTCTCTATGATGGCAAGGGGGCGAGTGGCGCAGTTGTCAAGGACGTAGTTATATCGGTAGACGCGGTTTTCAGGAAGAAGATTGATGTCGGTCAGGGCCACAATCCGCTCTTTCTCCTCCGGAGTGAGATTGAGAGTCTGCTCGATTACCGCACGCCCTTCGCGCTCATACATGCGGAGGAAGTGTTCGGTCAGTGCTGCGCCGGCCATGTAGTCGGTCTCGCCCTTGACGAAACGGTAGACGAAGTTGGGTGAATTGAAGTCGAAAAGGCCCCAGTTGACCACATAGTCGCCCCGCTCGGGGTGCTGTATGCGTAGCGCGGTGTGGCCTTCGAGCTGATAGATGTCGGCTCCGGCCCGCGCGGTGAGCACCGACACACGGATAGAGTCCGCTTCTCCGGCGGCAATGGCCGGCAGTCCCGAAAGGAGCAGAAGCAGATTTAGGAGTATGCGGATTTTCATCGTTTTTTCAGTGTGATGGATGGAACCGGTCAGCCGAGCAGACCTGAGATATCGTCGAGATTTATGATTGTAAACACCGATTTGCCCTCGGGAGTTCGCGCGGGTGTCGGCAGACGGAACAAATCGCTTATGAGTTTGTCCATTTCGGCGGTGGTGAGCGGCTGTCCGCGCTTGATGGCGCTGCTGCGTGCCATCGAGAGGGCTATGCGCTCGTGGAGCGAATCGGCCAGGTTTCCGGCACTCTCGGTAATCGATTCTATCATAGACAGAAGCAGGTCGCGCGGATTGCTTCCGGTCAGAATCGAGGGGAGGCCGGTGATGCTCCAGCTGTTGTCGCCGAGAGGGGCTATGACGAAGCCGAGTTCCTCGAGTTCGGCGGCGATGTCGGTCAGTATGGCGTTTTGCGCCGGGGAGAGCTCCACAATCTCGGGGAACATGGTGGTCTGGCTCACGAAAGATTTCTCGCGTGCCTTGGCGAGATAGCTGTCGTAGAGAATCCGCTTGTGGGCGCGGTGCTGGTCGATGACCATGAGGCCGTCACGCGATGGGGTGAGGATATATGAGTTCTTGAGCTGGAGAGTGGCGCTTGACGGCGATGGGCTGTCGAGATCGAGTTCGCGCTCGGGATGGTTGACCTTGCTTTCGACCATAGAGGCATAGCCGTCGTCGCGTTTCTTGACGAAATCGTCGTAGAGCTTTTCCCAATCCTGGAAATGCGAGGTGCGGTGGCGGACGGCGGGTGATGATGCGCCGGTCTTTCCTCCAGACATGCCGTCTGTCGGGACGGTCTGCGGATTGTAGGGCTCGTCGTCGTCGTCGGAGAAGGCGGAGAGCGATGATATTTTCGACGAGCGGGCGCCGGTGGCGAAGGGATTGTAGTCCTCGTCGAGCTCTACTTCCGGTATGGCGGACTCGTCGGGGGAGAAAACGGGTATTTCAGGGGCCTCGTCGACGTCGAAATCAATGGCAGGTGCAGCATTGAAGCGGCCCAGCGACTCGCGGACGGCGGCCGTGAGTATCTGCCAGATAGCCTGCTCGTTTTCGAACTTTATTTCGTTTTTCGTCGGATGGATATTGACGTCGATAGTCTCCGGGTCGACGGTGATGTTGATGAAATAGTTAGGCTGCTCGTCGGCGGGGATAAGGCGCTCGTAGCACTGCATCACGGCCTTGTGGAAGTAGGGATGGCGCATGTTGCGGCCGTTGACCATGAAATACTGGAGGGCGTTGCGCTTGCGGGCGTTTTCGGGGAGGCCGATGAAGCCGTTGAGACGGACAATGGATGTGTCAGTGTCGATGGGGATTATCTGCTTGCCGAGCGATTTGCCGAAGAGGTCGGCGATGCGCTGCTTGAGCGATGCGCGGCGCAGGGAGTGGAGGGTGACGTCGTTGCTGATGAGGGTGAAATCGACCCCTATGTTCACGAGTGCGAGACGCTCGAACTCACGCATGATGTTGCTGAGCTCCACGGAGTCTTTTTTGAGGAATTTGCGCCGGGCGGGTACGTTGAAGAAGAGGTTTTTGACCATCAGGTTACTGCCGGGTGCGCAGGCTTCGGGCTCCTGGCTCTCGACTTTGGAGCCGTTGATGATGAGGCGCGTGCCGATGCTTTCCTCCTTGAGCATTGTGCGGAGGTCGACCTGTGCTATGGCGGCGATTGAGGCGAGCGCCTCGCCGCGGAAGCCCATTGTGGAGAGCGAGAAGAGGTCGTCGGCCTTGCGGATTTTGGATGTGGCGTGGCGCTCGAAGGCGAGACGGGCGTCAGTGTCGCTCATTCCGCAGCCGTTGTCTATGACCTGGATGAGTGTGCGTCCGGCGTCTTTGAGTATTATGGTGATGGAGGTGGCTCCTGCGTCGATTGAGTTCTCGACGAGTTCCTTGATTACTGATGCCGGCCGCTGGATGACCTCGCCGGCGGCAATCTGGTTGGCTACCGAGTCAGGCAGCAGGCGGATTACGTCGCTCATGATTCAGCCTCCTTTCTTGGCAGAGGGGATGATTGGGGGGATTGGGCTAATGAGTCTAATTGGGCTAATGGGTTTAATGAGTCAAATGGGCCTGATTGGTCGAATGGGTCAAATGAGTCAAATTGGTCAAATGGGTTGCGGAGAGCTATGGGGGATTTCTCGGGAAGCTCTGCCGGGGTTTGGGCGGGAGAGCCTGCCGGGGTTTCCGTAGGAGTGTTTGGGGTTTCGGCGGGAGTGCCTGGGGTTTCGGCCGGGTCTAATTCGGGGACGTCAAGGGCATTTGTGGTAATGCTCAGGCTGTCGGTCGCGACTCCGATGGTGTCTGAAATCGCACGCAGGCTGTCAGTAAGCGCTCTGTCGGTCGGGAGGAGGCTTCGGCGCAGGGTGTCGGCGCTAAGTGAGTCGGGTAGGGAGATGGCTGCGGGGTGAGGGGTCTGCGGTTCCTGAGGTTTGGGGCGACCGGTGGCCATGCCGCGCACGGTGTAGGCGTCGGGCCGCACTTTGCCGAAGAACTGCATTGATTTCAGGTCGTCCATCTCGGGAGGATAGTCGAATATCTCGTCGGGCGACATGGGACGCAGCGGGCCGAACCACCGGAAGGCCGGGAGATAATAGGCCGAGCGCTTGGCAAGATAGAGCGGGGTGGCTTTGCCTGTGGTCTCGGGCCACATTATAAGATGCTCGATGTCGTTGCCGTTGAAATAGGCGTCCATGTAGCTGCTCTCGGAGAATACAAACTTGTTGTAGGTCGAGTCGTTTTCCATCGGGAACATAATCTGCTGCACGCTGCCCTCCACGTAGAGCCGTCGGATGGTCGAGTCGTTGAACCATGTCGTCATGTCGTCGCCGGTGAGCTGGTTGTAGCAGTCCTCGCCGACGTGTTGCGACACCATGGCTTTCTCGGGCAGACGGGCCCAGTCGGTGGTGGAGTCGTTGAAGTGGAGATAGATTACGTTGCCCACAATCTGGTTGTCGCCGTTCCAGACTACGGGGTGATAATACATATATAATATGGAATCACGCTCGACGATGCTCAGGGAGTCGCAGAGACCCTGGATGTCGTTGCGGAAAAAGCGGACGCGGTGGTAGGCGTCGGTCACCTTGGTCGAATCCTCGAGCATGTAGGCTCTGATGGTGTCGCCGTGGAGATAGAGGGTGTCGGTCTTGGAATATTCCATTGCCACGGCATTGCCGGTCACGAAAGCCGAGTCGGTGAGCTCGTTGTAGAAGCCGTAGTCACCGCGGAGCTCGGAGCGGCGCGCCGAATCGGTTAGCACCATATTGCCGAAAGCCTCGCCGTAGCCTTTCTCGCGGTCGTAGAACAGCGTGTCGCCCGTGAGATAATTGCCTCGGCGGGTGTGGACGCGTGAGCGGTCGTAAAGGTCGGCCATGCCGAGCTTCGTGTCGTAGAATCCCGACGATGAGTTGATTTCACCGTCCTTGCTGACTATGAGGGTCGGACACATCAGCTGGGCTATGTTGGTTGCCGTGTTGTAGGTGAGGGAGTCGGTAAACATTCTCAGCGTGTCGTTTGGACGCGGGCCGGTGAGGTCGACGTTGAGATAGAAGAACGCGTCCTTGGTGGCGGGGTAGTAGTAGCCCTGGAGGGATTTGAGAATGTTCTGTTTGTCGGTCAGAGTGCCCCCCGTCTCGTAGTAGCCCACCTCGCGGGCCATGTCGTAGAAAAACACGTCGGTCGTCAGCGAGACGTCGCGGTTTATCAGCCGGACTTTTCCGCCTGGATAGGCGCGGAGTTCGGCAAGTTCTTCGAGACCGTTGTAGTAGAGTTCGTCGCCGTACACGAAGAGGGTATCGCCCTGCTCCATGTGGACGTTGTTGAAGGCGTCGAGCGAGGATGTCTTTTCGTTGAAACGGGCACTGTCGCAGTACATGAACATGTCGCCCTTGCGGAACATCACATTGCCGACGAGCACCTGCACGTCGGAGTCGCGCATCTGGTCATACATGAGCCGCTCGGCCCTCTCGAGAAACACTTTGCCGGGTTCGTGGCGGTTGGCGGCCGGAATTGTCGGACGGATTACGCTCTTGCGTGGCGCGGGAGCCGATTTGGGTGCGGGCGCTGCAGCGGGCTTGTCTTTCGGAGCCTGCGCGAGCATGGCCGGAAGGGTGATGAGCGCCACGGCCAGAAGTGCGATTACGGGTGATTGCTTCATCAGGGGGTCAGCTCAGTGGTTTATTGCTGCTTGATCCAGCCTTTGTGCTGGAACTCGCAGTCGCGCCAGCCGTCTTCGATACGGATATAGGTGTTTTTGATTTTGTTTGCGAGCCAGGTGTCAAGCACTTCCTTGCGGCGCGATGCCTCGTAGATTGACTTGATGAGCTGGAAATCGTCGCTGATATTGGCCTTGTGGCCGGGGATGCGTGCCGAGAGCTTCACGAGCGCCACAATCTCATGGTTGGTCTTGGGGTCGGTCATGATGAAAGGCTTTGAGATGTCGCCGGGCTCCATGTCGCTGACGAGCTTAGCCACTTCCTGCGGGAGCTCGTCCATCTGGAAACGGGTCGAGCCGGTGTTGGAGTTGATCATGCGGCCGCGGTTGTTGCGGGTGTCCTTGTCCTGTGAGATGAATGTCACGGCCTCCTCGAAGGTGAATTTCTTGTCCTCGATGTCGGTGCGCAGTGAGTCCATGCGGTTGATGGCTTCGGTGAGGTCCTTCTCGGCCACCTTGGGCTTGAGGAGGATGTGGCGCACGTTGATGCGGTCACCACGTTTTTCGATGAGTTGGATGATGTGGAAGCCGTATTCGGTCTCTACGATTTTCGACACCTTCTTGGGGTCGTTGAGGTTGAAGGCCACGGCCGAGAATTCAGGCACGAACTGGGCGCGTCCGCTGAAACCGAGCTCACCGCCGCGGCTTGCGCTGCCGGGGTCCTCGGAGTAGAGGATGGCGAGGGTGGAGAAGGAGCTCTCACCCTTGTTGACCTGCTCGGTGAAGTTGCGCAGACGGGCTTTCACGTCCTCGATAGCCTCGCGGGGAATAGCGGGGGCCACGGTGAGAATCTGTGTCTCGACCTGCAGGGGCACCCAGGGCACACTGTCGGCGGGGAGTTTCTCGAAGAAGCGGCGCACCTCGGCGGGTGTGGAGGTGATGTTTTCAGTCAGGTTGCGCTGCACCTGCTCCACGCGTCCGCGGTTGCTCACCATCTCGCGGAGCGACTCGCGGAGGGCGGGGATTGACTTGTTGAAGTATTGCTCGACTTTCTCCTTTGAGCCGAGGTTGGAGATGTAGTTGTTGAGGGTGCTTTCCACCTGTTGGAACACCATGGCGTCAGGAATCTCGACGGTGTCCATCTCGGCCTGGTGGAGATAGAGTTTCTCGATTGCAAGCTGTTCGGGGACAACGCAGTAGGGATTTCCGGAGATGGGGATTCTCTCGAAGAGCATATTCTGGTAAGCCTCCTCGATTTCCGATTTCCAGATGGGCTGGTCGCCTACCACCCATGCCACTTCCTCAGCGACATTATCGGTGCCGGCCGACACATAGGCTGCTCCCGAGAGAAGGAGCACTCCAAGCAGTATGATTGATTTGATTTTCACGTGCTTAACTGATGATAAATGTGAGAATTGCGAATATCAGCCCCAAAGTTACTAAAAATCTCCCAAACCAGCTAAAAACGCCGCGATTTAAAGAAAATTTCACAATCGACACAGGGGCCGGAATAGAGTCCTTAAGGTCTTTAAAGTCTTTAGTGTCTTTAGGGAGAGGGCGGAGGATTAGCGCAAATAGAGTCGTTAAGGACCTTAAAGACTCTAAAGACCTTAAGGACCCTACTTTTCAAGAACCCTATTCTTTTCAAAAGTTTTTTTACCGCTTGCCTCACTCACCTCCCTCTCTGCTCTTTTCGCAGATTATACATCTTTTCAGTAAATCCTCCTTCGTTTAGAAAGTCATTGCCTAAGCGCTGTAATTGCCGGAAAAGCAGATAGTCGGCCTGGTTGAGCAATATCACCGCTATGTTGGCGATTGTTTCGGGTGGACGGGTAGAAATCAGCTGCATGTAGAATTCCGGCGAGTTCTGTTCGCGGCCAAGTTTGCGCATGGCCTCATATTCGACGCTCCCTTTCTCCCAGATGCGATGACCGTGAGTGCGCAGATAATCCTCAAAATCCTCAAGCAGTTCGCGCAGACTTGCTTTCGCAACATTTATCAGCTTTATTTCAGTTTTGGCCGACGTCGACGATGCCGAACACCCCTCGATTATGTTCTGCTTGCCGCTCCGCGCCGCCTGAATCATCTGATCCACAGTGCGGTCACCTTTGGTCAGATAATTATTGCAGAAATAGCATGTGATCTGGAAAATAATATTGGTTTTCTGATAGGAAAGGAGCTTCTTGTAATTGCCCCGGTGAGGAATCAGGTCTGTCATGGCGGAGAGGGGTTAGATGGGTTGGTGATTGGGTTGATTTCAGGAGAGTGACGGAGACTTCCGGGGGCAGGGTGGGTAGAGACTTTAAGGAGGGTAGAGTCTTTAAGGTCTTTAAGGACTTTAACGACCCTAAAGACCTTATAAAATTTTAAAGCTCCTGAAAACTTTAGAGCCTTTAAACTCTTATCGCTGCTCTTGGGCTGCTTCCCCGGATAGTTTCCCGATTGCAAAGTTAACTTAATTTTGATAATTTCATCGGGGGCTTTTTCAATTTGTGAGTGAAAAACTCGTCGGAATTGAAAGAATTTTGCTACTTTCGCTTGTTAATTAATAAAGATTTCGCTTTTCGACTATTTTTCAACCGTTTTTCACTGCTCCAGATGCAACACATCAAGGTTAAAATCATCAATGACTCAAACAACCAGCTCCCGGCCTACGAGACTCATTCGTCGGCGGGAATGGATGTCCGCGCCAAGCTCGACGCTCCCCTTACCCTCCAGCCCCTCCAGCGTGCCCTCATACCCACAGGACTGCGCATGCAGTTGCCGCAAGGCTATGAGTGCCAGGTGCGTCCGCGTTCAGGACTGGCGCTGAAACACGGAATCTCACTCGTCAACACGCCCGGAACCATCGACGCCGACTACCGGGGTGAAATCGGAATTATTGTCATCAATCTCTCAAACGAACCCTATACCATCACCGACGGCGAGCGCATCGCCCAGCTCGTGATCAAGGAATATGTCCATGTCGACTGGGAGCAGGTCGACCGCATCGACGAGACCGAGCGCGGTGAAGGAGGCTTTGGCCACACAGGTGTCAATTGAGCCCTTTTACGCATAGCTTAGTCAAATGAAAAATCTGCCCATTCTCATCCTTACGCTCCTTGCGCTCGGAGCCCTGACCGTGATGGCCAAAGGGCGCCGCGATGCCGCCGCGTCCGAGGACATCCGCAAAGCTGACTATATCTATCTCGAAGCCCTGAGAGCAAAATCGCAGGGACAGCACGACGCGGCCTATTCGCTCCTTGAGCGTGCCGCCGAGCTCAACGGCGACGACAAGGATGTCGGGGTCGAGCTTTCAATCTATCTGCTCAAGCTGTCGCAGACCGATTCGGCGCAGCTCGACAGATCCATGCAACTGCTGCGTGACTACAACGAGGCGAATCCATCTGACCTCTACTACGGCAGCCGCTACGCCATGCTCAGCGAGCAGCTTCTCAACCGTGATGAGGCCGTCAGGACTTGGGAGAGGCTCCACACCTACTATCCCGATCGTCTTGAAGTCACCTACCGCTATGCCAACGCTCTCGGACAGGGTGGTACGGACGCAGACCGTGACCGCGCGATTGCCGTCTACGATTCCGTAGAGGTGGCCGAAGGCATGAGCATCCCTCTGTCATCTAAAAAGATACAGCTCTACTTCTCACTTCAGGACACAGCCTCGATACTTGGTGAGGTAGACCGTCTGCGTGCCGCATCACCAAAAAATGTCGACTATCAGATATTCTCGGGCGACGTTTACGCCATGTTCGGCCTCAACGACCAGGCGAAGGCCTTCTACGACAGCGCCTGTGTGACTGACCCCTCTTACGGCCTCGCCTACTATTCGCGTGCGCAGTTCTACAAGTCGCTGGGCGACAGCGCGGCCTTTAACCGGGAAGTCTTTCAGGCACTCCAGCAGAAAGACCTCGATGTGGAGACCAAACTCGGCATCCTCCGCAGCTATATCCAGGAAATGTATAATGACTCGACGCAGCTTCCGCGCGTGGGCCATCTCTTCGACGTGCTCATCGACCAGCATCCCCACGAGCACGACATCCATGCCCTCTATGCCCGCTATCTCATAGTGGTCAAGGACTATGCCAAGGCCGCCGAGCAGACCGAGCGCTCGCTCGACCTCGACCCGGCCGACGAACAGAGCTGGGAGATGCTGACCTCGCTCTACCTTCAGGAAGAGCAGCTCGACAAGGCTCTCGACGCCATCAAGCGCTCGCTGCGCTATTATCCCGAAAACGGACGCCAGTATCTCGTGCTGGGCTCTATCTATGATCAGAAAGGGGAGCGCGAGAAGGCTCCCGTGGAATATGCCCGGGCACTCGAGCTCATCGACTCGACCGACGTCGGCACCATCTCGCGCATATACGGGGCGATGGGCGACAATTTCTATGCCCGTCAGCTCACCGACAGCGCCTTCACCTACTATCAGAAAGCGCTCCTATATGACCCAGACAACTCTCTCGCGCTCAATAACTGCGCCTACTACCTCGCCTGCGAGGGGCGCGACCTCGACAATGCCCTCTCGATGATTGAAAAGGCTACGGCAGCCGAGCCCGACAACCCCACCACTCTCGACACCTACGCCTGGGTGCTCTTCAAGCGCAAGGACTATGCCAAGGCCCGCGAGGTGATGGACCGCACTCTCGGCCTGACCGACGAGCGCTCGGAGGAGATACTCGAACACGCCGGCGACATCTATTTTATGGACGGTGACCCCGACGGTGCCCTCGAATTCTGGAAAGAGGCGCTCAAACTCGCCCCCGACAACAAGCTCCTCGAAAAGAAAGTGAAACATAAGACATATTTCTTCAAATGATATTGAACATATTCCGCAGCCGTTGTCGCCGTCTTACCCCGGCCGCGCTGCTGCTTGTCATCCTTCTCCCGCTTCTGAGTGTGTCGTGCCGTTCCGGTAAGTCGGCCGGCGCGTCGTCCGGAGTCTATCAGCCGTCGGCCGGCGCCACTCTCGGGCGTCAGGAACTCCGCAACCTCTTCGACCGCCTCGAAGGAAGCTACACTTCCTGGGAGGAGATGAAAGTGCCCGTGAACCTCAGTCTCAAGAGCCCGAAGAGGTTCAATGTGGGCGGCACACTCACTATGGTGCGCGACCGCTCCATCCATCTCTCGTTCCGTTTCTTAGGCATGGAGGTGGCTTCGGTGATGGTGACTCCCGACAGCATCTATGCTCTCTACAAACTTGAGAGGATATATTTTGCCGAAAAAATCAGCGACCTTCTCGGCGGTTTTCCGGCCACCGTGGGCAATGTGCAGGATATGCTGCTCGGACGCCCCTTTGTGCTCGGCGAGAACGCGGTGCGCTTCTCGGACTGCAAGATAGAGGGCACAGCCGCCACATGGAGCATCACCCCCTCGCGCTCGCCATTCGGCATGAGCTATGATTTCACCGTCGACACCCCGACCGGCAATGTCGAGCTGCTGACAGTCAACATCCCCTCGCGTGCTCCGATTACCGCAGAGTATTCCGACTTCGCAAGTTCGGCTACCGGCCCCCTTGCCGGCACCACACTCATCTCCGCACCTACCTCGCGCGGTACCTTCAGCGGCGAGCTGGAGCTGAATCCCCGCAAGGCTGAGTGGGGCAGGGGCTATGCCAAGAGCTGGTCGGTGCCCCGCGGCTACACACGTGTCAAGGCCGCCGACATCCTCGGAAAGCTCAAGCAGAAATAGAGACGCGGCCTGAAAAGCTCCTCACTCAGCTCCTCCTCACGTATCAAATATCGTCATTCAATCATCCGTCATATTCCGTCATTCATCCTCCGTTATGTCAAGGTGCTTTAAACTGTGGAGCCGACGCTTCATCATTGTGCTGGCTGCGATTGCAATCGCGGTATCCTTTGCCGACGCCCAGAACCGGCGCAGGAAAGCGGCCTCACGCACTCCGCAGCGCACTGTCGAGACTGTGAAGAAGGACAAGACCTCCACCGAGCGCAAAATCTCGGAGACGGCGACTAAATTGCAGACCAACACCAAGGAGCTCAACCGTCAGCTCAACCGCCTCAACTCGCTCAACGCCGACATCGAGGCAAACCGCAGCAAGGTGCAGGGTCTGCGCAGCCACATCGACTCGCTCGGCTCGGCGATAAACGTCACCGCCGACTCCATCAGGACGCTCGAAGGTGACCTCGAGGATATGCGCAAGGCCTATGTCAAGGCTCTCAAGGAATTGCAGCCTCATTCCAGCGCCACGAGCGACATCACCTTCATTTTCTCCTCCAAAACTTTCTCCGAGGCCTACAGCCGCATCCGCTATCTGCGCCAGTTCTCTTCGTGGCGCGAGCGCAAGGCCGACCGTATCCGCGAGGGTATCGACCGGATTGCCGAGCGCCGGGCCCATCTGACCTCGCTGCGCCACAGTCAGGATGTGGCCTTCCGCAAGGCCGCTGAAACCCAGCAGACTCTGTCGAAACAGCAGGTGCAGTCGGAAGAGATGGTCAGCAAGCTCCGTAAGGAGGATTCGGCGCTCAAACGCTCGCTCAGCGAGCAGAAAAAGCGTGCGGCCGCGCTCGACCGTGAGCTTGACCGACTCATAGCCGCGGAGCAGGCACGCATAGCACGCGAAGAGGAGGCGCGCCGTAAGGCCGCTGCCAAGGCGAAGGCCTCGAAACGGGAAAGCGCCGCCCGCGACAAGGATGATGCCCCAGCCCGCGATACGCGGGAAGAACGCTCCGCCCGGGATGTGGCCTCGGCCAATGCCCGCACGCAGACTGCTGCTTCCACCGCCTCGTCAGCCCTCAGCGGCTCATTTGAGGCCAACAAGGGACGCCTGCTCTTCCCCGTGGCCGGAAACTACAAGATTGTGCGCCGTTTTGGTCGTCAGCCTCACCCGACGCTGCGCCATGTCGAGACCGACAATTCCGGCATAGACATCGAGGTGGCCAAGGGGAGCAAGGCGCGCGCCGTGTTTGCCGGCAAGGTTTCGGCCATCTTCAGACAGGACGGTTTCAACTCAATCGTCATGATTCGCCACGGAAAATATATCACCATCTATGCCGGCCTCGCCTCCGTCAGCGTCAAGCAGGGCGACAGTGTAAGCGCCGGCCAGCCGCTGGGTCAGATTTTCTCCGATCCGGACGACGGCAACCGCACAATACTCCATTTCGAAATCCGAAACGAGCGCCAGAAACTAAATCCCACCGCCTGGGTAAGATAATAGAAACTTTACTGCCTCCGAATCGGTTATATATAGAAATGAGTATAATTAAAATATTGCATATATAATGAAAACATTTGAAGAACTCGGCGTCAGCGAACCGCTGCGGAAAGCAGTGGAAGAGCTGGGCTTTGAGAACCCGATGCCGATTCAGGAACGTGTGATACCCCGTCTGCTCGGCGACGCACACGATATTATAGCCCTTGCCCAGACCGGCACGGGCAAGACTGCGGCTTTCGGCCTCCCGGTGCTCCAGCGCATCGACCCGAAAATCAACCGTCCGCAGGCTCTTATCCTCGCCCCGACGCGTGAACTCTGTCTGCAGATAGGCAGTGACCTCGCAGACTTTTCGAAATATATCCCGTCGGTCAAGGTGCTCCCTGTCTATGGCGGTTCGAGCATCGAGAGTCAGATACGCATGCTCAAGAAGGGCGTGCAGATTATCGTGGCCACCCCCGGCCGACTCATCGACCTTATCAAGCGCGGGGTTGTGAAGCTCGACGATGTCCACACCGTGGTGCTCGACGAGGCCGACGAGATGCTCAACATGGGTTTCCTCGACTCGCTCGAGGAAATCCTCTCCTACGTCCCCGAGGAGCGCAAGATGCTTCTCTTCTCGGCCACTATGCCGGCCGACATTCTCAAGATAGCCAAGCGCTACATGAAAGACTATGAGGAAATCGTGGTCGGCACGCGCAACGAGGGCGCCGAAAATGTGCGCCATATATATTATATGGTCAACGCGCGCGACAAGTATCTCGCCCTGAAGCGCATCGTCGACAACTCGCCGAATATCTACGCCATCATCTTCTGCCGCACGCGCCGCGATACCCAGGAGATTGCCGACAATCTTATCCGCGACGGCTACAATGCCGAAGCGCTCCACGGCGACCTCTCTCAGCAGCAGCGCGACATCGTGATGAAGAAATTCCGTGACCGTGTGGTGAGTCTGCTCGTGGCTACCGACGTGGCTGCCCGTGGCCTCGATGTCGACGACCTCACCCATGTGATTAACTACGGTCTGCCTGACGATACCGCCGTCTATACCCACCGCTCGGGTCGAACCGGACGTGCCGGAAAGTCGGGCGTCTCAATCGCCATCATCCACTCGCGCGAGAAAGGCAAGCTCCGCGAAATCGAGCGCATCATCGGCAAGAAGTTCGAGCGCAAGGATGTCCCGACCCCCGAACACATCATCGAGAAGCAGCTCTATAACCTCGCAGACCGCATCGAGCGTGTCAAAGTCAACGAGGAGGAGATTGCGGCCTATCTGCCCGGCATCTCCCGCAAGCTCGAATGGCTCTCGGAGGAGGATTTGCTCAAGCGCGTAATCTCCCTCGAGTTTAACCGCCTGCTCGAATACTACAAGGATGCGCCCAACATCGATTTCATCGACGTCAAGCCGTCGAAGGAGGATCGCAAAGGACGCAAGCAGGAACATGAGCGTCCGAAAAACGACAAGGAGAAGGACCGCCGTACCGCTGAGCGTGGCATGGAGCGCATCTACATCAACGTGGGCAAGCGCGACGGCTTCTTCGCAGGCAATCTTATCGACATGCTCAACAAGCTCGTCACCGGCAAGCGCGTCGACGTAGGCCGTATCGACCTCCTGCCCGGCTATTCGCTCTTCGATGTGAAGAAGGCCGATGCCCGCAAGGTGGTCGGTGCCCTGACCGGCGCCGATTTCTACGGCAAGCGTATCCACAGCGAGATTGCCGACCCGGAGCGTGACTACTCTAAAATCGCGGAAAAGAAGAAAAATAACAGGAAGTAACCCTCGGAACCGGTCGGGCCCGCGCCGCTGAGATTTTTCACGCACAGGACTTAAACCTTTTCCGTCGGATGCTGTCAAAAAATAATAATGGAATAGCCAATGAAAAAACATCTTCTGACTTTAGCACTCATGGGGGCCGCTCTGACCGGCATGGCGCAGACATCGGCCGCCGACCTCTTCACGTCGGCTCCGCAGAATGTGTTCCCGCTCCTTGACCAGAACACGCGCCTCGACATGGTCGACTACTATAAGAACGGCATGAGCACTCCCTCGCAGAACTCTCTCGACGGCCGCTCGCTCATCACCGAGATGACTCCCGCCTCGCTCACCGTGAAGATGACGGATTCATCGGCCATGCAGATTATGGAGCTGAAAGGCTCCAAAGGGACTGTCGTGGCCCTTATCAGCACAGTCGCCACACCCGGACTCGACTCCAACATCAAGTTTTTCGACAGTGATTGGAAGCCGCTTCCCACCGAGAGCTATTTCGTCAAACCGGGATGGAAGGAGTGGCTGACCGACAGCGGCCGTCAGAATCAGGACGAGGTGACGATGCAGGTGCCCTTCATGCTCGCGTCATACCGCATCGACCCCGAGAGCGGCACTCTGACCCTCACCAACAACCTCTCTCACTTCCTCGATAAAGCCCTATACGACGACCTCTCTTCCTACCTCCGCCCCCAGCTCGTCTACCTCTGGAACGGCAAAAACTACACCCTGCAGAAGTAAATCTCATTTGCGATAATTATTTAATGATAAGAAAAGGAATCCGGCTCTGTTGGGGTCGGATTCCTTTTTGCATGGAGGGGCCGGATTGTTTTCTTGCCGGGTACAAAAAATCCTCTCCCGCGGGGTGGGGTCATCGACCTTTTAGTTAGCAAGCTGTGAGAAAGGTCTTTGTTTGGGATGACATCCACCCGGGCGGGAGAGGTGTGAACCGGGAGAGAATTTGTATTTATGGTTAAAGATTGCTGCTTCTCAGCAACAGGGGAGAGAGGCGGGTGCGGTGTCTGTCCGGCAATATTGCCTTTGCCGGCACGCGCACTGTTTCCCGAGGAGTTGCGGTGCAGAGGGTCGTACACTATGATGACCGGCCGCGGCTACAGCTCTTTAGTTCACAAGGGGAGAAGGAGAGCGCTTTCTGTGATGAAGGAGAGAGCAGACTCTCTGTAATGATGGTGGAGACTCAGCGCTTGCGGTTGCGGACCGAGCGGACTGCGCTCGACGATGATGCCTTCGGAGCCTTGGCTTTCTTGACCTTGGCGGGTTTGCTCTTGCGTGCGGCGGTGTTGCCTCGCTTGGTACGGCTGCTGCGGGTCACTGTTGTTTTGGTGGTGGTTGCGGCCTCCTCGAGTGTCTGACCGGAGGCGGCTGCCTCGGCTTCGAGCTCTGCTTTCTCGGCAGCCTCGCGCCGTGCTGTCAGTTCTTCAAGCGAGGGCACCCAAAGTTTGTCCTCATAGCTTTCAAGACGCTTCTGTATGCTGTCCTGGGCATGTGCGAGCTCTTCCGGGTCGGGGTGTAGCTGCATGAGCGACTTGTTGCGGAGGTTGCGGGTTTTGTAAATCTCGCCGTTGTAGAGACCGAGCTGGAAATAGTCGTCGTAGGTACAGGTGGCGAGGTTATTGTCGTCGTTGGTGAAGATGTTCTGAGTCGAGAGATAGGGGCGGAGCTCGTCATACTTTACCCAGAACATAGGATACTTCACCGCCTCACCTCCGAAATCGCCCGCGCGGTGAAGCACGGGGCAGATTGCCTCGATGCGGGTGCGCATGCGGTTGGAGCGCTTGTCAAACTCCCAGCGCTCGATGATATAGTAGCTCAGTACCTCCGATGCGGGCACGTCGGCCTCCTCGATGACGAACTTAGGATTCTTTTCGGTAGAGCCCTTGGCGTCGGTGTAGAGGATGTGGAAGCGGTCGAGCACGTCGCGCATCTTCACCTTGTAGTCGTCCGAGAACACCTCTCGGCCGTCGAGATACTCGTAGGCCGAGAGCCGGTTGTCGGCCATCTGACGGAGGATGATGCGGAATAGGTTTTCCTGTCCCTCGATAGGCTCGTCGGGATAGTAGAGCGCGGCGTTGGCATCCTTGGTCAGATCAAGCTGACGATACATCACGCGCATCCACTGGAGCTCGGAGTCAGTCATGGGTGTGTCCTCGTAGTGGGCCTGCATGCGCTGTGTGACGCCTGCGGGAGTTTTGGCCGCGTTGCGGTCGTCGGCGCCGCGACGTCGCACGACGCTGCTCGAACTCGACTCCTGCGCGAAAGCCGTGGCCGAGAGGAGCATCACTATGGCGGTAAGAAGAATCTTCTTCATTGTCTGAACGGGTGTAGGTATTTTGGGGGAGTGTGAATCTTGGTTAGTTGACGATTACCTCGACCGGGCTGAGCACACGCTCGATGCCGTCGGGACCTTTGGCGCGGATGCGGGAGATGTAGAAGCGCTTGCCGCGCGAGAGGCGCTTGAACTGGTCTTTCTGACGCTGCGAGAAGCCTGCTCCCTGCGACACTTCGGGTATTGCGTTGCCCATCTGGTCGAAGAACACGGTCTCGAAGCCGAGCACCTGGAAGTCGATGTTGAGCATATCGTCGTCAATGGCGGCGCTGATGCCGGGAGCGGAGGTCAGTAGGGTCTTTGAGATAGGCTTTCCACCCTTGTAGCGCTCCTTGGCCCCGTTCTGGCCGGTGTAGCTGATGAAGGCGACCGGGTCGGGGAGCTTGCGGACGCGGAAAGAGGTGGTGGCGACGGTCTGTGGACGGCCGTCGATGTTGGCCGTGACTGTTATCGTAGCGTTTTCGCCTACCTTGGCTGGACGGGCTATCCAGCTGTCGCCGCTGCGGGAGAGAGAGCCGTTGTTCATGGTGGCACTGACGGCGCTCATGGGCACTCCGGGCACTGAAATGCTCATGGGATTGTCGATGCCGGCGTAGAGCACATTCATCATCGTGGCCGAGACGGTGGCGGTGGGCTCCATGACGGTGTAGCTCGACGAGAAGGGATGACGGGTCGACGAACCGTCGCCGTGGGTCACTTCAAGGTAGCCGTTGTAGTCGAATGTGCCGGTCGAGGAGGTGACGAACTCATAGAGTCCCTGCTCGTTGGCGAGTTTCTTGCCTGCGACGAAGATTTCGGGGCGCGCGGTGGTGTCGACCGCCGCAAGAACTATATTGGCCGAGTATTTTCCGCCGCGCATCACCATGCGCGACTGGGGGATTACGAAGGCGTTAAGTTCGTTGACTCGGACGTCGCCGGCGTCGACAGCAGCAAGTAGACTGGCGAGAGCCTCACCCTCGGCGTAGCGTATGTCGTTCTGCAGTTTGGTGAGCAGGGTCACTGCGGCCACTACAGGCTGATTTTCAAATTTCGCTTCCTCCCATATCTGCGGGGTGACGGTGCCGGGACGTTTGAACGGAGCCGTCGAAAGGGCCTCGCTGATGCTCGTGCGCTTGATGGAATCGCCGATGAGGGTGGTTACGAAGTCGCGGTAGCTGTCCATCTCCGAGTGGAGGAGCTTGCCGCCGGTGGCGCCGGGCGAGAGCATGATGACGGCGGCCGATTCGAGATCGTCGCGGCGGTTGATGTTGTTGACATCACCCTCCGGGCCGTCCGCCTCGATGACAATAGCGCGCTTGAGCGAGTCGACAATCGTGAAGAGCCGAGCCGAGCGCTTGCGGACATCGTTGGCCTTGGCGAGCCAGGGCGCGCCCTTGCCGGGGTTCTGTTCGGTGAAGGCTTCGAGCTGCGAGTAGACGGCGTCGTTTCGGCGCCCCATGTTGGCATTGGTGCGCGCGAGACCGTCCTCCACCTGCACGAAACCGTCGAGCACATCGCTCGACACGTTGAGCGCAAGCATGGCCGTGAGGACGATATACATGAGGTTTATCATCTTCTGCCTCGGAGAAAGCCTGACTACTGATTCTGCCATTTATCTTTGTTGTGGTGTGGAATGGTTCGGGGTGTTGGTTTTGATTTTATGCGTGGGGAGTCGCATTGTGGGGAAGAGGCGTGTCAGTTGACCGCGCCCGACGACTGCGCGCCGGGAATGTCGCTCATCATGGGGCGATACATGTTGATGGTCATGGCGTGGAGCATCTTCTCGTAGACCTGATTGAGCTGCTGCATATAGCGAGCCATCTTTTCGGTCTCCTCGCAGTAGCGGGCGCTCTGCGAAGCGCTCTTCTCATACATGTCGCGTATATCCTTGATGCCGCGGTTGACGCGGTCGATGGATTCGAGCTGAGTCGACACGCTCTTGAGCTGGATTTCGTAGATGGTGTTGAGACCGCCGAGGTTGCGGTTGAGGTCCGACATGCGGTCGATGTAGCCGCGGGAGTTCTCGGTGATTGACGAGGAATTCTCGGTGATGGCGCGGTAGCTTTCGAGGAGCACGTTGGACACGGCGTTGAGCGACTCGGTGGTCTGGCGCAGCTGCTCCATCTGTGTCGAGATGGCGGCCATCTGTGCGAGATAGTCCTGCGTGGCGGTGGTCAGCTCGGCCATTTTGGAGAGCTGTTCGGCCGCGGTCGACATGCGCTGTATGCTCTCGGAGAGGGCCAGGCGGTCGTTCTCGCTGATTTCTATGCCTGCGGGCAGACCCACGGCCTCGCGTGCGGCGGCATCGCCGGCACAGGCCGTGTTGCCGTTGCCTCCGCCCACATAGACTGTGCCTCCGCCGCCGATGGCGCGGCGACCGGTGGCCTCGCTGTCCTTGTTGTCGAGTTCGGGGAACACATCCTCCCAGTGATATTCCTTCGGGGGACGGTCAAAAGCGGTGAGGATAAACATGAGTACCTCGGTGCCCATGCCGATGCAGAGGAGGGTGTTGCCGCCGGGGAGATGGAGTATCTTGAAGAGAGCTCCCCAGATGACGATGGCCGCGCCGATACTGTAGGCGAAGTTGAAGAGGCGCTGTCCGCCCTCCCATGTCATCATGGTCCCGAGTTCTTTCTTTATCTTTTCTTTAGTCATAGCGGAGTAAAGTTTGGAGTGGTTGAGGAAGAGGTGGATTTATTTCTTTGCTTTTGTGCCTTTGGCAAATCCTATCTGCGAGCGGACGCAGCGGAAACCGATGTAGGAACGCTGCTCGTTCTGGTATTCCCACATGCGGATGTCGGAGCGGATGTTGTGGGCCACATCCTTCCACGAACCGCCGCGTACAATCTTGCGCTTCATCTTGTAGGGATCCTCCTGGGCGGCGTCGTAGCGATACTCGGGATTGAGGTCGCTTGTCAGCTTTCCGACGCTCTCGGTGAAGGCCGTCGAGGTCCATTCGCTGACGTTGCCGGCCATGTCGTAGAGCCCGAAGTCGTTTGGCGAGTATGTGCCGACGCGCGAGGTGATTAGCTGGCCGTCCTGCACGAAGTTGCCCTCCTGAGGCTTGAAATTGGCGTAGAAACAGCCCTGATCCTCGGTGAGCGGCAGGTCGCCGTCCCAGGGATACATGTTCTCGCTCTTTCCGGCGCGTGCGGCATATTCCCACTCGGCCTCGGTGGGGAGGCGGTAGGGCTCGATGTAGACACCCTCGCGGCCGAGAGAGCGGCGGAGGAAGTCGGTGCGCCAGGTGGCGAAGGCGTTGGCCTGCTCCCAGCTCACACCGACCACGGGATAGTCGTTGTAGCCGCCGTGGGAGAAGTAGAGGCGGACGTATGGCTCGTTGTAGGCATTGTCGAAGTCGTTGATCCAGGCGGTGGTGTCGGGGTAGACGTTGACAATGTATGTGTTGACGAAGTCGAAGTCGCCGGTGAGTCCGCGGGTGATTGTCTCGCGTACTATCTCGCCCTCGTCGTTGATATATGCCGTGTCTTTCGAGATTACGGGCACGTCGGTGGGGACGGGTTTGTCGGTGTTGTATTCCCTGCGCGCAGGGTTGAGGCGGTTCTTGCGGCGTGCGGCCTCGGTGTGGTTATAGATTTCGTAGCGGTAGTTGAGTTGCTCGGGGTCAAGCTCGCGTGTGCCGGTGATGGGGTTGGTGCGGTAGAGGCTCTCGATGGCGCGCTGCTCGTCCTCGTTGGCGTTGCGCCAGGGTATGGCCTTGGCCCAGTTGAGGTGGGGAGTCACGGGGTTGCCCTCGCGGTCCTCCTCGATTTTGAACTCCTCGTTGCCGCCATAGGCGGGGTCGGCGAGGCGCTCGCGGATAATCGAGTCACGTACCCAGAACACAAACTGCTTGTATTTCGAGTTGGTGATTTCGGTTTCGTCCATCCAGAAGGCGTCGACCGATACTCCACGGGGATCCGCGCGGAGATTCCAGAGCGAGTCATCCTTGGCAGGCCCCATCTTGACGGAGCCTCTCGACACGAGTACCATGCCGTAGGGGGTGGGTTCGGTCCATGACGTGCCTCCCACGCCGGTCACTTCGCCGCCTGCCGAGCTGCGGCTGCCGGTGGCGCAGGAGATGGCCGATGAGAGGATTATCAGAGCGAAAAGTATGTGGAATATCTTTTTCATAAGTTACATTATGCGTATGCTCTTGTGTTTGTTACGGTTTTTCTCAGAAAAATCAAGTTTAAGGTTATAGCCCGCCACGAGTTCATGGCTCCCTGACGAGGCTTTTGATATATCGGAAAGGTGATAGTCATAGCTGTAGCCTATGAATATGCCTTTGATTTCGGCTCCGAGCATGATGGAGACGGCATCGTTGTAGCGGTAGCCGAGACCGGCGGTGAAGAGCTTTTTGTAGCGCAGGCGCCCGGTCAGCTCGAAGTCAGTGAAGGTGAAATCGCTGCGTACTATGACGGAGGGTATCACTTCAAATAACGTGTTTTTTATCGGAATATTGCTTCCGGCCATGAAATATGCCGTGCGGTTGGCTGTGAACTGATATTTTTTTGTCAGTCCGGCCGAGGGGTTGCTGCTGTCGCCGCCGGAGATGTCGTCGGCGCGGGATACGGAGGAGCCCTCGGTGTCACTCGTGAATGTCACGGTCGGGTTGTTGGCATGGAGGAGTGAGAGTCCGGCCCAGAATTTTTTGTGGGTATAGTAGATGCCTATGCCGAGGTCAAGGGCGTTGCCTGCGACGTCGCGCGTCGGGATGGCCTCGTCCTCGGGGGTGTGGAAGTCATCGTCGTCGGGGATGAATACCTCCGAGCCCATGAACTGTTGGTTGATGAAGCCCACGGACAATGCGGCGGTGAGCTCACCCTTGAAGAGCTTTTGCTTGTAGCCTATCTGAGCGTTGATGGTGAGGTTCTTGAAAAGGCCGTAGGATTCCTGCTGCATGACGAGGCCGGTTCCGAAGCGCTTGTTGAGAAACTTGAAGGGCATGTCGGCGGCGGCGAGGAAGGTCTGCGGGGCGTTGTCGATGCCTACCCACTGGAGGCGGCCGCCGCCGCGGATGCGCAGGTAGTCGGTGTCGCCTATGGCTCCGGGATTGTAATATGTCGGGACGGCCCAGTATTGCGTCATGAGCGCGTCGCCCTGAGCCCGGGAGAAGAGGGGCACGAGAAAGAGCGTCACGGCTGCGAGCAGCGACGGAATCAGGCGGTGTATGTCGGGAAATCTGCGGGTCATTCGAAGTAGAAGGTTAGGACTACCATGCGGGAGACGGCTTTCTTCAGGGAGTTGGTGATTTTCAGCTTGTCGGGCTCCTCTGAGATGTCGGGACGGTCATGTTCGAGCACATCGCCCATGCCGAAACAGAATTTGATTTCGGGATTGAACTTGAAATAGGGGAGGTAGAAGTCGCAGCCGAAACCGCAGGTGAGGAAGAAGTCGGTGGATTTCGTGCGCAGGTAGTCGCCGGTTTTCTTGGTCACGTTGAATGTGGGCATGAGGCCGGCGGTCACGTAGGGGCGCGAGTTGCGGTAGCGCAGTCCGGAAAATTTCAGGTCGACGGGCAATACGATTAGGGCCGATTTCAGGTTCTGACGGAGCTCGGCGCCGCTATTGTATTCGCGCATCCTTACGTCGCGGTTGCCGAAATACATACCGGGGGTGAAACGGAGGTTGAAATATGTCCCCAGACGGTAGTCAATGAGGCCGTTGACGCAGAAACCGGGCGAGAACGACGGCTGCTCGATAAACCACTGTTCGCCGTTGTCGGTCGTGTAGCCGTTGTGTGTGAATGAGAAATCCTGTGTGTGCAGGCCGACGGAGAAACCGAGGTGCCAGCGGCGCATGTCGGCGTAGGGACGGTTCATCAGCTTGTCGTTGAGGCTCTGCGCCCGGGCTTGTCCCCCCACGGCAGCGAGGACCACGACAAGCAGAGCGAGCATCCTCCGTGATGCCCGTCGCCATTGCAATTGTATGTGAAAGTGATGATTCATCACCTTTTATAACGCGAAGCCGCGGGCGAATATTGTATCCGCCCGCGGCTTTGCGTTGAGTTAAAAGATATGTATTTTATCCTTAGAGGCTGTTTAAAAACAAAAGAGAAATGAGGGGCAGCGAATTTTTTAGATAA
>DXXM01000018.1 GCA_019416285.1 Bacteroidales bacterium | reverse complement strand
CCATCTCAACCTTGTGACCCCTCATTTTCACTTTTGTTTTTAAACAGCCTCTTAATGACAGTGGTCAAGACCTCCTTTCAGATGGCGGTGTCAGCAGTATTATGAGTTTGCGTTGGCGTTTGCATTTGCGTTGGCGGTGCAGGCCGACTGCTTGCAGGAACCGGGTTTGCAGGCGCCGTTACCCTTGCGGTTGCCGTGGCCGCCGCGACGGGCTGCTTTACCTTTGGAGCCTTTGCCCTGACCTACAGCGGCTTTATTGCCGTGACGGTGACCGCCGTTGTCGGCATACATGTTTTCGAGGAATACCACATACTGCTCGGGGCCGATGATGGCTTTTACTTCGGCAAGATATGCTTTCCTGGCTGCGCGGCGCTCTGCCACTTTAGTGGCTTTGTCGGCCTGGTTGTTTTTGTCGGTCCTGGCGCTTTTGTCGGCCTTCGCGGTCTTTTCAGCTTTGCGGGCCTCAGCCTTCTGCCGGTGCTCGGCCTTGCGCTTCTCGTCGAGCTGCTTGAGCTGTGATTTCTGAGTCTCGGTGAGATTCATTCCCTTGAAGGGATTCTTTTCGGGGCGGTTGCCTTTTCTGTTTTCTTTGGTAGTCTTTACCTTTTCCTGACGTGTGGTGCTGCTGTCGGATGAATTGCTCTGTGCCATGCTGGTGAATGTTACAAACGACATTGCGATGAGTGCTAAACCTAAAATTTTCTTTTTCATAAATCTGTACTTATTGTCTGTGTTGTTATTATTTCGTTTTGTTTGATTCTTTGACCGCAAAGCATGCCGATAGTTTAAAGGAAACATGTTGTTTAACATGTATTTAACTAATTTCGTGCCGACTTTATAAAGAAATATAAAAATCGCGGGTGCGGATTAAACCTTTTGGTATACGGTATTGGGCCGCGAGGGATGAGGTTATGATTTTATTGCTTATCTTTGCGGAGTCGCGGAGGGTTGCAGCGCCGTCCGCAGAGTCAGGGTCGCACCCGTCTTTGCCGACGGGGTGAGACTGACAGACCTGCTGACAGGCGGGAGCACAGTGGTCAGCGGAGGATATGTACGTTCAGAGGATTCCGGAAACGGTGTGGCTCTCTACTCGCCCGAGGCGGTGTGAGGCGCCGGCGTGGAGGCGGCACGGAGTTTGCGGCGCGACATACTGATGTAGAAGGCGCTGAATATGCCCGATGCTATAAGGATGATGGTCTGGAAACTCCAGCACATTATGGAGTAGGCCGCGCCGTCGGTATCGCTGATGTTGAAGAGGCTGAGCGCGAACATCACGGCGATGTTCCACGGGCCGAGGCCGCCGTTGGAGGGTACCCCCATGCTGCATGAGCCGAACACGAATACCACCAGTCCCGGGATGAGGCCGAGGTAATAGCCGTCGCCCGTGATGAGCTGGCGGGTGAAGGGGAAGGCGAAAAAGCAGACGTATGTCTCGAAGAAATAGCAGATCCATATCCCGAAAGTGAGCACTATGTAGAGCCCGGTGCCTTTCATGTGTAAGAGCACCGCGAAGCCGTCCCATATACGTCGGATACTTGCGTTGACACCTTTTATAAATGAGGTGTTGCGAAAGGCGTAGTCGCAGCCCGCGAGCACTGCGGCTATCACCGCAATCCATATCCACAGACTGCCGTCGGTTGTGATGCGGTCTATGGTCTCGCCTATCGGGTAGCGGTCGAAGAACTTGTCCATTGCCGGCCGCGCTACGAAGATTGTGAGGATGAGCAGGAGCAGAATCATGATGCCGTCCGACGCGCGGTCGCCGAGGTCGGTGCCCACCACCGTGGAGAGCTTGCATTTCTCGCGGCGGCTGATGTAGATGCAGCGCCATGCCTCGCCGAGATAGGGGAAGATGAGGTTGAGGGCATAGGCGCCGAAAATCGAGACGCTTTCGGCCATCACGGGGATGCGCGGGATGCCTGCGGCGCGCAGCTGTATGCCCCAGCGTATGCCTCGGATTATGTGTGAGAGAATCGTGATGCCCATCATGGCCACAAGGTAGCGGTAGTCCACCCCGCGGCGGATTATCTCTTCAATCTGATGGATATTGACCTTGTGGAAGAGCCATACGACCATGCCTGCCGAAACCGCTATCGGCAGGACGATTTTCAGGACGCTGACCAGTGTCTTTCCGACGCTGTCGTGGCCGTGGGGCGTGGATGTGGGATTAGTATTCACATCTTTTAAAACAACCACATGCGTCCGTTTGATTTCGTCCCGGAGCGAAAATTTTGTCCGATTTCGGAAATACCCTCCTAATACGTCAATGTGATGTGTAAGTCGTTAAAAGACATCACTGCTGATGCTCGGTATGGCCGGGATTTTTGACCAGTCGAAGCGCCCGAGGAGTTCCTGCGGTGTGCAGGGTGAGGTGTCGGGTGTGAGTCCGGCGAGTCCGGCGATGATACCGGTGATTTCGGCGGCCGAGTAGCGGCGGCGCAGCTCTCCGGCGCTCATGGAGGTGTCGCGTTTCGAGAGACGGACGCCGTTTGCGTTGCATATCAGGGGCAGATGAGCATAGCGGGGAGCGGGAAGTCCGAGAAGGCGGTAGAGATAGAGCTGCTGCGCGGTGGAGAGCAGCAGGTCGTTGCCGCGCACAACCTCAGTCACACTCATCAGCGCGTCGTCTACCACCACCGCGAGCTGGTAGGCCCATGCTCCGTCAGCGCGGCGGAGTATGAAATCGCCGCAACAGGTGGCGAGATTGGCCGACTGCGGGCCGTAGACGATGTCGGTGAAGCTGAACTTCTCGTCGGGCACCCACAGGCGTGTCGCGTGAGGGCGCTCGGGTTCGGGCGAGAAGCCGGGGAGTGTGGCCGGGCGGCATCTTCCGCCATAGATGATGCGTCCGTCGGACTGGTGCGGCGCCTGCGTAGCCATGATGTCGGCGCGGGTGCAGAAGCAGGGATAGGTGAGGCCGGTCGCTTTCAGCCGGTCGAGATACTCGCTGTAGATTCCGCTGCGGAGGCTCTGGCGATAGGGCCCGTGGTCACCGCGGTCATCCATGCCTCCTTCGTCCCAGTCGAGACCGAGCCAGTCGAGGTCATCCTCAATCTGCCGGGCATATTCGGCTTTGGAGCGCTGTGGGTCAAGGTCCTCGATGCGCAGAATCCATTTTCCGCCGCGGCTGCGGACCGACAGCCACGAAATCAGGGCTGTGAATAGATTGCCGAGGTGCATGCGGCCGGTGGGCGACGGAGCGAAGCGCCCGACAGGGCGAAAATCTGAGGTATTGCTGTTCATCACTGCGCTGATATTGATTTCAGGGGCAAAGTTAGGGAATAATGAATAATTTTTTGAAAAATTTTTCATCTCCCGTGCAAGATTCCGGAAAAAGCGGATTTAATAGGATAGAAACAGAAATCAATCTATCCACATAAAAATTTTAGAAACACAGACAACGCAATGAAAAAAGTAAGATACTTCATTCCGGCTCTCTCACTGCTTGCAACATCGGTAATGTTCCAGTCATGTCTCGACGATGACGACAACGACACCGCGCTTGGATATCCCACGGCTGTAGTAACCGTGTGTCCCACCCTCGAAGGGGGCTTCGAGATGCGTCTCGACGATAAGACCGTGCTTTATCCCTCCAATATGTCCTCGTCGCCCTACGGCCAGAAGGAAGTGCGCGCGCTGGTCAACTATACGGTCGACAAAAACAATGCTACGGAGGGCAACATGTATGTGACAGTCAACCGCATCGACAGCATCCGCACAAAATATCCCGCTGTCAGTCTCGGTGAGGCCGACGACGAGACATTCGGCAACGACCCGATTGAGATTGTAAGAGACTGGGTGACAGTGGCCGAGGACGGCTATCTCACACTCCGTTTTCGCACTCTCTGGGGCTCCTCCTCCACTCCTCACTATATTTCGCTGCTTACAGGTGTCAATCCAGATGATCCATTCGAGCTTGAACTGCGTCATGATGCCAAGGGGGATGTCAACGGTGTTTGGAAAGACGCCCTTATCGCCTTTAACCTCAACCTTCTCCCGCGCTACAACGGCGAGACCGAGAAAATCAAGCTCCGCTGGAACTCGTTTACCGGCGAGAAGAAGGCTGAATTCGACATCTGCCTCCGTCCCCACATCGACACGGACGAGGCCGAGACATTCGTTTCGGCTGCAAATCTGCGGTAAGAGCGCATAAACGGAATCTTTCCCGGCACGAAAATCACCTGACCTCACGTTATAACTTCAGGGCGCCTTTGCCCTTGAATCAGTAATTTCTTCTTAGGATAGCGGTTTTGAACACAGTTGACAGCGAGCTGACTCTGGTGAGACTCGTCGACACTGACGGGCCTGCGGCTATGAAGCTGATATATAAGAGATATGTCAGACTGCTCACAGCCGTATGCTCCCGCTATATCCTCAATGACGAGGACGTGAAAGATGTGCTCCAGGAAAGTTTCCTGAAAATATTTGCCTCGATAGGCACATTCCGATACAAGGGCGAAGGCTCACTGAAAGCCTGGATGACCAGGGTGGTGGTCAATGAGACGCTGAAATTCATCGGCAGAACACAGCGCATCGATTTCACCGCCATTTCAGAGGACGTGGCGGGTATAGCCGAGGAGGAGCCTGAGATTTCCGATGTCCCGGCATCGGTGATCCATGGCTTCATCCGGGGGCTCCCTGATGGCTACAGAATGATTTTCAACCTCTTTGTGGTCGAGGGCAAAAGCCACCGCGAGATTGCCGCACTGCTCGGTATCCGCGAATCCACCTCGGCGTCGCAGCTCCACAGGGCCAAGGCTCTGCTGGCGGCGAAAATAAAGGAATATCTAAATAATACATCTATATGAAAGACAAATGGCTGGATGACATACGCGATAAGATGTCGGAGTTTGAAACCGGCGAACCGGACGGGCTTTGGGCGGAAATCGAGTCGCGCCAACAGATTTACCCTGCCGGCGGACGTCGCAGGATGTGGCTGAGGCTGCGTCCATGGGCGGTTGCGGCGTCGCTGGCTGCGGTATTGGCTCTTTCCTGTCTGTATCTCTTCCGGGGCGGGGCGGAGATAGACATGTCGGGCGGGATTATTGTTGCTGATACGCCGGCGCAACCATTTGCCGGCAATAATAAGGAAGTCGGAACGGAAAGTGTTGAGGCGGGCAACACTCCGTCCCTTCCAGCCACTGTCGCATCTATGAAAAACAGAGCTCCTGTTGTGAGAGCCTTCAACAGTCATGCCTCCAAATCCATAGCCCGGTCTGCCGGGTCAGGCGGAGAGACCGCGGAAGAGGCCGCACCCGCTTCATCTGCCGTAACCGATGTAAACACCACAGCTGAAACCGCAGCGAAAGAGGTGGAGGAAGCGCAGGAAACAAAAGAGGCGCAGGAAAGCAGTATGCGAAGAAGTGCGCGCACTTCTGCATCTGCCGGAACTGCATGCGACGAATCTGATTATGATTATATCTCGCCCCGTAGTTCGCGCAGGCGTGGCGGCCGCCTGTCTGTCGGGCTTTATACTTCTGGCGCGGGAGGAAACAACTCCTCAAGTTCCTCTGCACACGATTATTTTTATTCGAGCGTTACGGAGTGGAACGATAAGGACAAGGAGGATGAGGTGCCGGTGGTGCGTTCACGTGCCGCCTATGAGGACAAGAATCTCGACATGCAGCATCATCTGCCGCTGCGGTTCGGAGTGTCGGTCCGCTATGACATCACGCCGCGCCTGGGTGTGGAGACAGGCCTGACCTATTCGCGTCTGAGTTCTGACGTGAAGTCATCGGGCGCAACCGATTCCTATTCCGGCGAGCAGGTGCTCCACTATATCGGTGTGCCCGTCAATGTCAAGTACCGACTTGCCTCATGGAAATCGTTTGATTTCTACGCCTCGGCGGGTGTGATGGGCGAGAAATGTGTTTCTGGAGAGCTTTCGGGCCGTAACAGCGGTGCGCAGAGTCAGCGAAACACCGTGAAGCTTCATGAAAAGCGCCTGCAGTGGTCGGCCAACGCCTCGGGTGGCGTGGAGTTCGACATTGTCCGCAATATAGGCATCTATGCCGAGCCGGGTATCAGCTACTATTTCGACAACGGTTCCTCAATCCGCAATATCTACAAGGACCGCCAGCTGAATTTCAACCTGAATCTCGGCCTGCGTTTCAGTTTCGGACAGTGAGGGTATTAAACACCTTCTTATTTTAGCCGGTCTTTAAAAAATTGCGGCCCGGAGGAATGTCAGATTAAAAAACATTCCTTCGGGCCGGGTTTTGTTCTGCCCTATATTAACGGGAATTCTTATTTAGCCTCGGTTACATTGAAAGCGAAAACCGCTGGGCTTACGCCGGTGTCATATTTCTTTACGAAAGTGCCGTCGGCGCTGTATTCGTTGATATATCCGGGCATCTTCCAGCCGTTTATGGGGTCGCCGTTTGTCGAGCCGATGAAGATTTTACCGCTGACGGGGTCGACAGCAAGTGCGGTGGGCGAGGCTACAGGCTCGCTGACCATTGTGCTCCGCGTACCGTCGCTCAGATTGTAAATCCAGTATTCGGTATCCTTCATCTTAACTGTACCGTCCTCGTATTCCACGGGATTGCCGTTCTCGTCCATGACAGGAACGTATGAACTGAAGATAGTGTAGAGATTGTTGTCCTTGATGGCGATATATGTGCCGTTGCCTACGGATTCCACGCTGTCGTCAGCCTTGATGCGTTTAAGCTCGGGGTCGATGGTGCTGTAGTTGCCCATGCAGGCCACAATCACATCCTTGCCGTTTGACACCATGTTTGTCGGGTTGAGGCCCACTTCGATTGTCTTTTCTACCTCGAAAGTCGACAGATTGATTTTCGATACGGTCTTGCCGTATCCGTTCTGCCAATTCATGCCATCGGAATCAGCCGAGTAGATATAGTTGCCGGCAATGGCGATCCCTTCGGGATTGGGACCGACCTTGACGCTCTTGTCGATGGTGAGCGAGAGGGTGTCGAGGCGTGCCACATAGCCGTCGCCAAACATTCCGACATACACATAGCCGTCCTTGGCGGTGAGATGTTTGGGATGGCTGCCCTGATTGCTCTCGGGCTTGATCATTTTGATTGATTTAAGCGTGTGGCGGTCGATTACGTGGATCACGTTTGATTCCTGTACGGCAACATAGAGTTTGCTGCCATGCACGATAGCTCCGTAGGGAGTGTCGCCGAGCACGATTCCGTTTACATTTTTAAATGCGTTCTGCTCGGCGGTGCCGGTCTTGTAGTCGATGTAGGTGATACTTCCGGGGATGTTTTGGGACATCTGACCTTGGTTCACAACGAATACTCCTTCAGAGGTCTCTATTGTTCCCGGGTTGGGGGTCTTGTCATCATCGTCATCGCTGCAGGCGGTGAGGGCAAATGCGCTCAGGGCGCATAAGAGAAGTTTTTTTGTCATCATTTTTTTATTTAATATAAGTAACTCTTAAAAATTAAACGCAATATGTTTTTTACAAAGCAACTCCGGAATGCTTTTATACTTCCTGCGGTTTTATTCCGGTAAAAATCAAACTGTTCATCGGTCGTTTATAACTATAAACTCCCTCTTCACACTTCGATTTTTCCTCGAAATAAACCTCGCATCAAGTATAAATTAATTTTTAAGAGTTACTTATGTGATTGTAAATTTAGCTTAGAGTGTGAATTTTACGGAGCAGCGCCATGAGCGGCCCGGCATCGGGTAGCGGGCTACGACCTCATACTGCGTATCGAGCAGGTTCATCACGTCGGCCCGCAGCTCGAACTCGTGGCCTGCGATGCGGAAAGTGCGGTAGGCGGTACAGCCCATGTCGATGTATCCGGCCATGCGTGTGGCGGGATTGTTTTCATTGGTCGTGAACCGGTGGCTCACGCCGGTGGTGTGGACCGAGAAGTTGACCCACGGATTCTCGTAGCTCAGAGTCACGTTGCCGGAATGACGCGGGATGTAGGCTATCTGCTTGCCGTATTCAGCTGTGTTTTCTGTGGTCGGTTTGGCGCGTTGGTAGCTGTAGTTGCCGGTAAGAAGCAGTTCTTGCCCGCGGGCGAGTCCGAATGTGGCGCTCGCGGTGACGTCGCAGCCTATGGTGCGTGTCCTTGCGAGGTTTGTGATGCGCCACACGAACATATTGTAGGGCACCGCCACTATCTTGTTATGCACATTGTTGGTGTAGACGTCGACCGACAGCTGTGCCTCCGGGAGCCACGACAACGGCTTCGGTTGCCAGCTCACGCCGAGATTGACCTGACGGGTGGTCTCGGGCAGAAGCGATTCGCTCCCGTAGTGATAGAAATAGAGCTCGTTGAAGGTGGGCATCCGGAAAATATCCTTGTAGGAGAGGCGCACGAAAAGCATTTCGGATTTCACCGGCTGATACGACAGACTGGCCGACGGCGAGAGATGGGAGCAATCCTTCACCTCGCTGTCGCCGCGTCGGGCGCCGTTGTCGTAGACCGAGCAGAGCAGGCGTCCCATCGCTGTAAGGCGCCCGCTGCGGAAGCGCGCGGTCAGCGACTGGAGCAGGCTGTGGCGGTAGGGACGCACATCAGTCTTGAGATTGCTTGAGAGATTGTTGAAAAAGTAGTCGGCCGAGTAGTCGACGGCCCATTGTTCCGTCGGAAGCCAGAGCAGACAGGTGCTTCCGTAGGCCTCGCGTTGCCAGTAGTTCTGGTCGAGCACTCCGCCGGGATACACTCCGTCCTCGTCATGGTAGAGCGACGAGGCCCAGTTGAATTTGCCGTGGGCCTGGAGCGACCATGCCGACGAGAAGGCGTTGCGGTATTGTAGCTGGCCGAAGAAGTTGCGGTCGCGCAGTGTTTCGTGGTTCTCGTCGTTGTAGTAGACCACCGGGCCCGGCAACTGGCGGTCGTTGTCGTAGTAATACAGTTTTCCCGTGAGGCTTGAGCGTCCGGTCGGGCGCCACGAGGCGTTGACTTCGCCGTGGCCACTGTTCATGCGGCTGTTGTTGCGCCGCTCGCGGGTCTTGTAGATGCCGTTTTTGAGAGTGAAGGGATAATCGTTTTCGGCGTATGTATAATCGCCGGCTATATTGAAGGCGAAAGCGTCGCTCACTCCCTTGCCTATGCGCAGATAGGGGTTGATGTAGCCGAAAGAGCCCGCTTTGAGCTGGGCTGTGAGTTCGAGGGGACTTTTGCCTGCTGGAGCCCTGAAACTGGAGATGGAGAGCGAGGAGGCCGAGGCTGCGGCGCGGGCCGGAATGAAGATGTCGTCGTTGTCGCCGATTACCATGGAGAGCGATTCCACATTGTCGAGTGAATAGCGCGAGACGTCCACCTCACCGCTCTGACAGTCGCTGAGCACTATGCCGTCGTAGACCACCGCGGTGTGTGTGGCGCCCAGTCCGCGCACCGACACCGTCTTTAGTCCTCCCAAACCGCCGTAGTCGCGCAGGTTGATGCCGGGCAGACGGTGGAGAGCGTCGGAGATATCGGTCACGCCGAGGCGGTTGTATTGGTTCTCGTCGAGCCTATAGAGCGGTGCGCTGCTTTTCAGAGATTTCACAGCACGTGTGCTGACTACCTCCACGCTGTCGAGATTGATTGTCGACGGTGTCTGTGCATGGACATGACAAGGTAGAGCAATCGGAATAGCCGACAGCGCAGCGATGATAAAGGGGCGGAAAAAGCCTGATGAATTTTTTGTTTTTGCTCTGTTATGTTCTCTCATCCTCGGAAGAAAAACATTCTGAATAAAACGTATCCGGCAGGTCTTCGGACTTATTCCTGGCTTTTCCGGAACCTTCCCAAAACCGTCAGGCAGTTTCAGTGGCATCAATCCGGGGCTTTTATGGAAATTACCGCAGCGGGACTGTCCGGGATTTTCACCCGTGTTCCCTATTAATCGCCGTCAGGCGAACCGTTACGGCCGCAAAGTTACATCAAATTTTCTTAACGGCAAAATATTGGATTTTGCATTATCATTTCTTTTTGTCTTTGAAATTGAATATCTTTGTGCTGTAATGAAAACCCAGGGCAAATTAAAATATTATCTTTATATAGATGAATGTGGAGATCACCAGTTGGAAAATTTCAACCCGGCTTTTCCGATATTCACATTATGTGGCATACTTGTCTCCGCCGACAGACTTGTGTGTCTTGAAAAGGCTGTCAATGCCTTTAAACACGAGTTTTTCGAGGATGAAAATATCATAATTCATTCGCGCGATATACGGAAGCAGGAAAAATTCTATTCGATATTGCAGTATCCCGACATAAAGAAACGTTTCTATGAAGGGATAAACTCTATCCTCGGACAGTCGGGGGTTTATGTGATTGTCTGCTGCTCAATTCTTAAAGAACCTTTTGTTGAACGATTTAATACGGGTGAAGATGTTTACGGGCTATCATTGAAATATCTGATTGAACGTGCCGTATTCTGTATGGATGATAATGTTGACGATGGGAAACTGGATATATACATAGAGCGCAGGGGCGTGAAGCAGGATCGTACGTTGCTTAATTATTACAACCGTCTGCGTTCCACCGGTACAAAATGGGTCACGGCAGAGAGACTTGTTTCGCGGCTCGGACGATTTATATTCAGCTATAAAAAGGATAATGTCATAGGTTTGCAGCTTGCGGATTTGGTAGCTTATCCGATTACTCGGCATGTGCTTGACCCAAAGGCTCCGAATCCGGCTTATGATGTGATAAGAGATAAAATCTATTCATATAAAGGGGCGGTACTTGGAATGAAAATCATACCTCATTAATCTCGGTAAAGAAAAAAGGGCGGTCGTATGACTGCCCTTTCCAATCGGTATACCCCGATTTCTAAAATCGTTGCTAGCGCCCCGAAGTATTTCTTTGATAAGAGGGAAACTCAGACCTCTGTTATATTGCAAAATTAATTATAATCCGTCAATATACAAAACTTTAACGTGTATTTTGGAGAAAAAGTTTGTTAATATGTTTGGCCGCATGTTTCGGCGCTATTGTTTTGCATTATCGCATCATTTTGTCGGGGGATTTGAGTAATTTTGCTGACGGATACTTGCAGACATGGTCTGAATCATGGGAACAAGATGGTAGAACTTGACAATATACGCGCCGGGGCGCCGATGAGTTTCGGTCAGTTGCTCAGACTGACGGTCAGGCTGTCGTGGCCCGCGATGATGGCCCAGCTGTCGAGTATTATGATGCAGTATATCGACGCGTCGATGGTGGGTCGGCTCGGGGCCGACGATTCTGCGGCCGTGGGCCTCGTCTCGACCAGCCTATGGCTCTTCTGGGGCGTCTGTTCGGCTGTGACGGTGGGCTTTTCGGTGCAGGTGGCACATCGCATCGGCGCTGGTGACAGCGAAGGGGCGCGGCGCATCCTGCGGCAGTCCATAGTGGCCTGCCTCCTGTTCTCGCTCGCGGTGGTGACGGTGGGAGCGTCGATTGCATGGCCTCTTCCTCATTGGCTCGGAGGCACGGAGGCGGTGTGTGGCAAGGCGTCGGTCTACTTTCTCGTCTTTGTCCTTGCACTTCCGCTGCTGACCATGAACTATCTCGGAGGCGCGATGCTCCGCTGCGTCGGTAACATGAAGGTGCCGGGAGGACTCAATGTGATGATGTGTCTGCTGGACATAGTGTTCAATTTCTTCCTGATATTCCCCACGCGCGCGGTGGAGATGTTCGGGACTTCATTCACTCTCCCCGGCGCAGGGTTAGGTGTGCTTGGTGCGGCTTTGGGCACTGTTTCGGCTGAGGTGATTACGGCCGGATGTATGATGTGGTATCTATGCACGTGTGAGAAGTCGATATGCCTCGTGGGGCATCCGGGCAGTTTCCGGCCCACATCGGGAGTGCTACGCAAGGCGTTGCGCGTATCGGCCCCGATGACCCTGGAACACGCCGTCATCTGCGGGGCGCAGATTGCCGTGACGGTGATTGTTGCCCCACTCGGAGTCATGGCTATCGCGGCCAACGCATTTGCTGTGACAGCGGAAAGTATCTGCTATATGCCCGGCTACGGCATTGGCGACGCGGCGACGACTCTTGTGGGGCAGAGCTACGGCGCCGGGCGGCTTGACATTGCAAAACGTTTCGGCTACATCACCGTTGGACTCGGCATGGTGACTATGACGCTGATGGGTGTGATTATGTATGTCTGTGCGCCGTGGGTAATGGAGCTCATGACCCCGGTGGAGGGGATTCAGACTCTCGGGGTGGAGGCGCTACGCATCGAAGCCTTTGCCGAGCCGATGTTTGCGGCCGCGATTGTCAGCTACGGCGTGATGATAGGTGTGGGCGACACTATTCTCCCTGCCGCTATGAACTTCGGTAGCATCTGGCTTGTGCGACTCCCTATCGCCGCTCTTCTCGCCCCGACGATGGGGCTCGCCGGAGTGTGGCTTGCGATGTGTGTCGAGCTCTGTTTCCGCGGAGCAATCTTCCTGTGGCGCCTCATTTCGGGCGCATGGCTGAAGAGAGGTTTGAAATAACATAATTTAACATCCGTCTGACATGATTTGGTGATAAAACCCGTAAATTTGCCGACAGATACCATAGCTCTCACATTTCACTTCTTATATTATAGGCAATGTCACGAATATTTCTCTCTCTGATGCTTATTTTAGTGTCGTTTTTCTCCCTCTCGGCCCGGGGTGGGGCGTCAGTGTCGGCTGATACAGTTTCAACCACAGTCAGCAAAGTTCGTCCGGCCTTGAGCCGCAATGTTTTCCTGGAATTTTTAGGTCCGTCATTAGGCGTAGGTCTCGGCTTTGATTCCCGTTTCAGAGCAGGCACTCCCTTCGGTTACAGAGTCGGACTTTCATATACCGACGGCTCTTGTAGTTATGATGCTGATTATTTGGATACTGATTTCAAAGGCGTCAGCTTCCCGCTCGAACTGAACGCTATTCTCGGAAAGGGTAAGAGTAAATTTGAAATCGGAGTAGGTGCCACTCCTGCAATCCTGCATCGTATCGATACGAGAGCCTATTGGTCCGGCGATGAAGAGACAGGTGGCTTCCGGCCCTCATACACCACCACGCGCGGCACGAAGCTAAATATCACGGGCACCATCAACGTCGGCTACCGTTACCAGCGCGAGGAGGGTTTCTTCCTGCGCGTCGGCCTGACAGCCTATATCGGCGACTTTGACTGCTCGCCAATCGACGGAGTGTTCTTCCTCCCCGGCCTCTCCCTCGGCTACACCTTCAGATAGTTTTCAGAGAAAATAAATGTACCGAATTCGGTACATTTCCCATTTGATTATAGCATCACCCCCGGATGGCTCGCTGATGGAGCCGTCCGGGGGTGATGGTTTGTATTGTTTTCAGTCCGGGTGATTATGCGTTTTCGGGACGGAGGGTGCGGACAGTTGCACCGGCACGCCACATTTCGCTTTCGCGGAGGGCCTTGAGTTCTTCCTCAAGTTTCTCGCGGTAGTCGGGCTGAGTGTTGGAGTCGATTGAACGCTGTGCCTCGCGGCCGCTCTTCACGCTCTCGTAAAGATCATATACAACAGGCTTGATGGCATCGTGGAACGGGCCCATCCAGTCGAGGGCGCCGCGCTGTGCGGTGGTAGAGCAGTTGGCATACATCCAGTCCATACCCTTGGCTGCGAAGAGGGGCATGAGTGACTGAGTGAGTTCCTCGACGGTCTCGTTGAAAGCCTCGGAGGGAGTGTGGCCGTTCTCGCGGAGCACTTCGTACTGAGCGAGGAGGAGGCCCTGGATGGCACCCATGAGTGAACCGCGCTCGCCGGTGAGGTCGCTGACAGCCTCACGCTGGAAGGTGGTCTCGAAGAGGTAGCCTGAACCGATGCCGATACCGAGTGCGAGAGTGCGGTCGAGCGCGCGGCCGGTGGCGTCCTGATATACTGCATAGCTTGAGTTTGTGCCCTTGCCCTCTTTGAAGAGGATGCGGAGCATGGTGCCTGAACCCTTGGGTGCTACCATGATTACGTCGACATCAGCAGGGGGAACCACACCGGTGCGGTCGCTCCAGTTGATGGCGAAACCGTGGCTGAAATAGAGAGCTTTGCCGGGAGTGAGGTGCTTCTTGATGGTGGGCCACTGAGAGATTACAGCGGCGTCGCTGAGGAGACACATGATGATGGTGCCGCGCTTGCAGGCCTCTTCGATTGAGAAGAGTGTCTCGCCGGGAACCCATCCGTCGGCCACTGCCTTGTCGTACGTCTTGCCTTCGCGCTGCCCTACGATTACGTTGAAGCCGTTGTCGCGGAGGTCGAGGCCCTGACCGGGGCCCTGTACGCCGTAGCCGATGACTGCGATAGTTTCATCTTTCAGCACTTCGCGTGCTTTCTCCAGGGGAAATTCTTCGCGGGTGACAACTGTCTCTTCAACACCGCCGAAATTTAATTTTGCCATAATTCAAATGTAAATTTATATTTTTTCTATAAGATATTTTTGTTTCAGATGTCCGGAAAGAGGGGGAGGGGAGAGCTGGCGCCGTGTCCGGAACCTCACCGGGCCTTGAAGTGGATGCGGCCGAGGCAGCAGGGGGTGGAGTTGACTTCTATCTGGACGTCGGCCACCTCGGGACTTCCCTCGTGGGGAGCGCTGATGATGCGTGCCTCCTCGTCGTAGTGAGCCTCGTGCTTGAAGGCAATCTCGAAACGGCTGATGCGGTTGGCGTCGTACTGTTCGAGGGGCCACATGTCTACAATCAGGTCGATGTAGCGGCGCGTGGTCACATGGCGGTTGACGTCGATGTCCGACACGGCGAAGCGGTAGGTCTTTTCCTTCTCTCCGGCGAGGAGGGGCAGGAGCTTGCCACCCTTTTCACCTCCGAATGGACGGCCGTCGATGAGGTCCTTCCCCTCCCAGATGGGAGTGAGGTCGCCGGGGCGACGGGTGTTCATGTCGATTGCCATCCAGGTAGAGTGGGCGCGCAGGATGCAGCGGCCGCTCTCGGCGTCGGTCATCTCGAAGTTACGGTCGGAGAAGAGACGGCTCGTGTTTTCGACCCATGTCTCCATCCGGTATGTGCGGTTGACGGCCGGACTCTCCGCTATGTCGATTGTCAGACGGCTCAACACCCATGAGATTCCTTCCCGTATCATCCGGTCGAAGCCTATGCCGAGCTGGTTGGCATGGCCGGTAGCCACGTCGATAATCAGCGTGACGATGCGCGACAGCGGCATCTCGCGCTGCGAGTTGACTTCGGAGGCGGGGAGAAAGAATTCGTAGACGTATTGTTTCGGTAACTGTGACATGTCGGGGTTTCCGGTGGGATGGTGGTAGGTGGATGACCTTTCTGTTTATTCCTCGATGGACTTGCGGCGCGCCTCCTCTTCCGAGAGGAAGTGGGTGAAGTGTTCGGTGGGCGACTTGGTCACGCAGATGCGGCCCGAGCGGATGAACTGGAGTATGCCGTATTTGGTCAGCAGTTCGTAGAGGGCCTGGGTCTCGCTTTCGTGGCCGGTCTTTTCGAGGATGGTGTATTCGCGTGTGAGCTCGAGGATGCGTGCGTTGTGGACGCGGATTATGCGCTCGAAGTTTTTCTCGTCGAGAAGTTTCTGAGTCGGCACCTTGTAGAGCGCCACTTCCTGATACACAATCTCGTCGTCGGTATAGAGATATGCGCGGAGCACATCGATACACCTTTCAATCTGCTTGATGACTTTCTCCATCGTCTCGCGGTCGGAGGTGCAGGAGAAGTTCATCTTGTGGATTCCGTGCATCGAGCTTGCGCTTGACGACACACTTTCGAGGTTGAGGCCGCGGCGCGTGAAGATGATGGAGATGCGGTTGAGGAGTCCGACCTGGTTTTCGGTGAATACCGATATGGTGAACAGTTTCTTTTCCATGATTTCTTGAACTTAGGCCTGATATTTTGTTGTGGCGTTGATAAGAATATCGTTGATGGCCGAACCGGGCGCCACCATCGGGAATACCATATCCTCGGGCTCGATGTTGACGTCGAGCAGATAGGTCGAGTCGTCGGCGAGCATACGGGCGATTGCATCGTCGAGCTCAGCGCGGCAGGCCACTCTCTCGGCCCTGAAACCGTATGCCTTGGCTATGGTGACGAAGTCGGGGTTAATCATCGGGGTGGCCGAGAAGCGGTTGTTGTAGAACATAGCCTGCCACTGGCGCACATTGCCGAGGAAATCGTTGTTGAGAATGATGATTTTTATGCCGATATTATAGGCGAGCATGGTGCCGAGTTCCTGCATGGTCATCTGGAAGCCGCCGTCGCCCATGAAGGCGAACACCTGACGCTCCGGGCAGGCGATTTTAGCGCCGATTGCCGCAGGGAGACAGAAGCCCATGGTGCCGAGGCCGCCGGAGGTGAGCACGCTCTTGGGAACGGTGTATTTGAAGTAGCGCGCAGCCATCATCTGATTCTGTCCTACGTCGGTTACAAGGATACCCCTGTTGCCGGAGGCTTCGGAAATCTTGCGGACAACCTCGCCCATTCTCATGGCGCCGTCGGCGGGAATGTCGGCGGGTTCGAGCTCGCGCTTCATCACTTCCTCACGCTCCACTTCCTCGGGACGGCGGAACGAGTCGAGCCACTCGTCGTGGCGGCTCTTGTTGACCAGCGGAAGCAGGGCCTTGAGCGCCTTTTTAGCATCGCCGTGGATGGAGGTGTGGACCTTCACGTTTTTGTTGAACTCAGTGCGGTCGATGTCGATATGGATTATCTTGGCCTGCGGTGCGTATTTGCTGACCACGCCGGTCACACGGTCGTCGAAGCGGACTCCGACGGCGAGGATTACGTCGGCGCGGTTGGTGTTGATGTTGGGGCCGATGTTGCCGTGCATGCCCACCATGCCTTTGTTGAGCGGATGGTCCGAGGGGATGTTGGAGAGGCCGAGGAGGGTTGTGGCCACTGGGATTCCGGCTTTTTCAGCAAGTGCTATGAGCTCTTCCTCGGCATTGGCTATCATGACGCCGTGGCCGGCGATAATCATGGGGCGTTCAGCGCGGTTTAGCACTCCGGCAGCGCCGAGGAGGTCGCCTGGCAGGAGGGCGGGATCGGGATTATAGCTGCGGATGTATTTGATGCGCTCGTAATTCCAGTCGAGTTCGCCCACCTGGGCGTCGCGTGTGATGTCGAGCACCACTGGGCCGGGGCGTCCGGTCGAGGCGATGTAGAAGGCGCGGGCGATTGCCCAGGGGATTTCCTCGGCAGAGCGGACCTGATAGGACCACTTGGTCAGCGGGAGGGTTATACCCATCACGTCTGTCTCCTGGAAGGCGTCGGTGCCGAGTGAATTGACGGCGACCTGGCCGGTGATGACCACGAGAGGTGTGCAGTCGACGTTGGCGTCGCCGATGCCGGTGATGACATTGGTGGCGGCGGGACCTGAGGTCACTGTTACGACTCCTACCTTGCCGGAGGCGCGGGCATAGCCCTGCGCGGCGTGGACGGCGCCCTGCTCGTGGCGGGTCAGGATATGATGGAGACTGTCGGAAAAGTCGTAGAGTTTATCGTAGAAAGGCATGATCTGGCCTCCCGGATAACCGAAGATGGTGTCGACCTCTTCGGACAGGAGTGCGCGGCAAATAGCCTCTGAACCTGTGATACGTTCACTCATATAGAGATATTGTGTGTAATGAATACGTTTTTTCTCTTGTTGCTGAAATGGCTGAAGCGGAGAGAGTGTCAGTCCTCGAGATTTCGGACGCCGCCCTTGTCGGCCGAAGTGACCATTGAGGCGTAGGCGCGGAGTGCCTGAGAGACTTTGCGGTCGCGGTCACGTGCGGTGAAGGCCTTGTTGCCGTGGGCTTCCTCCTCCTTGCGGCGCTGGGCAAGCTCCTCGTCGGAGAGACGGACGTTGATACTGCGCGCGGGAATGTCGATTTCGATGATGTCGCCGTCGCGGACAAGTCCGATATTACCGCCGTTGGCAGCCTCGGGGGAGATGTGGCCTATCGAGAGGCCGGAGGTGCCGCCGGAGAAACGTCCGTCGGTGATGAGCGCACACTCTTTGCCGAGGTGCTTGCTCTTTATATATGAGGTGGGGTAGAGCATTTCCTGCATGCCCGGGCCACCCTTGGGACCTTCGAAGGTGATGACCACGACGTCGCCGCTCTTTACCTTGTCGCGGAGGATGCCGTCGACGGCTGCTTCCTGTGAGGTGAATACTTTGGCGGGGCCGCTGAAGCGGAAAATGCTTTCGTCCACCCCTGCGGTCTTGACCACACAGCCGTCAATGGCGATGTTGCCTTTGAGCACTGCCAGACCGCCGTCCTTGACGTAGGCGTGTTCCATGTCGCGGATGCAGCCGTTGGCGCGGTCGGTGTCGAGTTCGCCGTAGTAGCTCATCTGCTTGCCGAGCTCTGTGGTGCGCTTCATGCCGGGCGCGCTCTTCCAGAGTTCGTCGGCCTTGTCGTCGAAGTTCTTGCCTCCGACAGCATAGCGGTCCATGGCCTCATTGAGAGTCATGCCGTCGACACGCTTCACGGAGCCGTCGACCAGGCCGGCGTCGGCGAGTATCTTCATTATTGAGAGGATGCCGCCTGCACGGTTCACATCCTGAATATGGTAGTGTGAGTTGGGTGCCACCTTGCAGAGCACCGGAGTGTGGCGCGAAAGCCGGTCGATGTCGTCCATCGTGAAGTCGGCTCCGGCTTCGTGGGCCACTGCGAGGAGGTGGAGCACTGTATTTGTCGAGCCGCCCATTGCAATGTCGAGGGTCATGGCGTTGAGCATGGCCTGACGGGTGGCGATGTTGCGGGGGAGCACACTCTCGTCGCCGTCGCGATAGTAGGAGAAAGTGTTGCGCACAATCATCTCGGCAGCCTTCTTGAAGAGCTGGAGACGGTTGATGTGGGTTGCTACCACTGTTCCGTTGCCGGGGAGGGCGAGTCCGATGGCCTCGTTGAGCGAGTTCATGGAGTTGGCGGTGAACATGCCGGAGCATGAGCCGCAGGTGGGGCATCCCTTTTTCTCAAGTTCGGTGACTGCGTCGTCGCTCACGGTCGAGTCGGCGGCGTCAATCATAATGTCGATGAGATCCACGGCGCGTCCGTTGACATCGCCGGCTTCCATTGGTCCTCCGGAGACGAAAATGGCGGGAATGTTTAGGCGCATGGCAGCCATGAGCATACCGGGAGTGACTTTGTCGCAGTTGGATATGCACACCATTGCGTCGGCCTTGTGAGCGTTGACCATATACTCTATGGAGTCGGCAATCATGTCGCGCGAGGGAAGAGAGTAGAGCATACCGTCGTGGCCCATAGCGATACCGTCGTCAATGGCAATGGTGTTGAACTCGGCTGCGAAGCATCCCTGCTTCTCGATTTCCTGCTTTACTATCTGGCCGACCTCATGGAGATGAGTGTGGCCGGGGACAAATTGTGTGAAGGAGTTGACGATTGCGATGATTGGCTTGCCAAACTGCTCTTCCTTCATGCCGTTGGCGCGCCAAAGCGCACGGGCGCCTGCCATTCGGCGGCCTTCGGTGCTTGCTGCGCTTTTCAATGGAAAACTCATGTTGTTCGAACCTGTGAATTTGTTAAAAATATCCGCAAAAATACGATAATATGTTGTAAAACACAAAAATTTGACGAAATATTTTCAAAATGTGCTCCCCTGATGTGATAAATGGAAAGTTTCCTGCACTTGGCGCGGGAGAGTGTGCAAAAAAAACGGTGCGGCGCACTGTCCGTCGCCATTGCCCTCTGCGGAGGGGAGGGTGGGAAAAAAACAGCAACGCCATCAATCTTCTGAGGGATTGATGGCGTCGGTGACGTAGCCCATAGGAGAATCGAACTCCTCTTTCAAGAATGAAAATCTTGCGTCCTAGCCGATAGACGAATGGGCCCTTCCTTAACCAAGACGGCTTGTCGGAAAAAATCTTCAGGAAGCCTTTCGCCTATTAAGCAGCGAGCTTAGCGATGTGGTGAGCGAGCTTGCTCTTGAGGTTGGCGGCTTTGTTCTTAGAGATAGATTTCTTTGAAGCGAGACGGTCGAGCATGGCGCTTACCTTGCGGAATGTTGCCTCGGCCTCAGCCTTGTCAGTCAGTTTGCGAAGATTGCGCACAGCGTTGCGGGCAGTCTTGGCATAGTAACGGTTGCGAAGTCTACGGGATTCGGTCTGACGAATTCTCTTAAGTGATGATTTATGATTTGCCATCTGTTAAAATTCTTTTGTTCTTGATTAAGTCATTGTTTGTAGCCCATAGGAGAATCGAACTCCTCTTTCAAGAATGAAAATCTTGCGTCCTAGCCGATAGACGAATGGGCCGTTGCAAAAGCGATTGCAAAGTTAGGTACTATTTTTTGTCTGCGCAAGTTTTTTAAGAAATTTTTAGGATTTCAGCGAAAAATAGTTTAATTTTGTGTCGTTTTTAGGAATCAGAGGCGTGTCGGCCTCTGCTTTACAGTGCATGTCCTTATTAATTAATGTGGTGTGCTTTGCGTTGTTTATTCCGACAATCACACAATAAAAAAACAGTTTTTCATTCACTAAAACCACATTTCTTTACTTATGAAAATGAAAAAAGTAATTTCCGGCTTGTTGCTTGCCGCGGCAGCTTTAGGAACAAGTGTCAGCGCGAGCGCCCAGTGCTGCGGACTCGGCCGTCTCGGTATCTTCAATCATCTCGGCATAGGAGCCGGTGTCGGCACTACCGGTATCAGTGTCGAGGCTGCAACTCCCATCACCCGCTGGGTTTCGCTTCGTGCAGGTGTGCACTTTATGCCAAATATCAAGTTCAACACGGATGTCGACGCTTACTACAGCAATACGGTAAACGGCCAGCTCGTCGAAGGTCAGACCACCATTGATGTGGACTGCTCGCTCGGCCGCACGCAGGGGTCCGTGATTTTCAATTTCTATCCTATCCCCGTGGGTTCATTCTTCATCGCAGCCGGTGCATATTTCAGCGGCGACAAGCTGATTAAAATCAAGGGTCACAGCGATGAGTTTGCTGGCGCGGCAGGCTCAATCGAAGTCGGCGACTACAACATCCCCGTCGACAAGGACGGCAATGTCCGCGGCGGTCTGAAGGTGAAAGGTTTCCGTCCGTATGTAGGTATCGGCTGGGGCCGCGCTATTCCCAGGCATCTGCTTAACTTCAACGTGGAACTCGGCGCGCAGTTCCAGGGCAAACCGCAGGTATATTCCGAGAGCGGCGACCTCGAGGAGCTTGCCAACAACCGCGAGGAAAACGATTTTCATGACGTAATTAAATATCTCAAGGTTTATCCGACACTTACTTTCCGTCTCACAGGCAAGATTTTCTAAAATGTCACGTTATTAATTAGGGGAAGAAGTCTCACCCCGGAGTTGCCTGCTGGCGCCCGGGTGCGTTGGCCCCTCCGGTAACGACATGACATTGCAGTAAATGAATCTTCACTTTGTAGCTTTAAAGGCGACAAAATACAGCGACACGCAAACTATCCTGACGGCCTACAGCCGTGAGATGGGGCGCGTGTCGTTTTCGTTGCCGGCCGGCGCTGGAAAGGCTGCGGCGCGGATGCGAGCCCTGACGATGCCGCTGTCGGTGGTCGAGTGTGTGAGCGAGCGGCGAGCCGGGCGCGAAATCATGCCTTTGCGTCAGGTGGCGCAGAGCGTCCCGCTGTCGACCTTACATTCCGACCCCGTCAAGCAGATGATGGCCATGTTTCTCGCAGAAGTGCTGTCGGTGTCGCTCCAGGGAGGGGAGGGGGATGTGGCGCTGTTCGATTTTCTTGTGGCGGCCATCAGGCTGCTCGATGCCGCCGACCCGAGGCGCACGGCAAATTTCCATATCTGTTTCCTGCTGAACCTCGGCCGACATATAGGCATAGAGCCTGACACCTCGACATATTTGCCGGGGGCGATTTTCGATATTGCCGACGGTCGCTGGCGCACCACGGCTCCGGTCAACCGCGGCTATCTCCTCCCGGCAGAGGCGGAGGTGGCCTACAGACTGTCGAGGATGACTTTCGCCAACATGCACCGCTTCCGTTTCAGCCGGAGCGAGCGCAATGCGGTGCTGGACCGTGTGCTGGAGTATTATTCTGTCCACTATGTCTCGATGAGACATCTCAATTCGCTCGATATTCTCAGATCAATGCTTTGAGTCCGATGCGGGCGCACCGGCTGCTATAGTGTGCGGACATGCTGGGCGACGCGCTGCGCGTGCAGTTCTTCGAGTGCCCTGCGATGGGCACGGTAGGTGAAGAGCCGGTTCAGCAGCATGCCGATGACGGATACAATCACAACGAGGACTACGATTCCTAACCAGAGGAGGAGAGTGCGTTCATCAATGGGGGCCATAGAGCGTGAGTTTTTTTAGTGGATATTTGTTTCGTGAAGCAATAGCTTTTCAGTAGCTAATATTTCAACGTCTTTCACGCGCCGGCGGTTTATCCGGAGCAATTAAAAATATGAAAATGGCGCGGGGTTGAATTTTTTTTTGGAGGATATGTAAAAAGTTCTTACCTTTGTGCTCACAAAAATGCCGGATAAGGCATTTTGAGCTGCTCGGGGTGTAGCACAGTTGGCAGCGCGCCACGTTCGGGACGTGGAGGTCGGAAGTTCGAGTCTTCTCACCCCGACAAAACAGGACAAGTTCTCAGACCGTATGGCCTGTGGACTTGTTATTGTTATATACCGTGGCGAAAAGCGGTCACCCTCCGGCGTGCGCCGTCGCCGTCACTCCACCATCTAAACTCTCCGCGCTATGAAACTGATAGAGCTCAATATCGATAAAATCATTGAAATCTGCAAGCGCTTCCACGTCAGGAAGCTGTGGGTTTTCGGCTCGATACTCACCCCTCGTTTCCGTGAGGAAAGCGACATAGACCTGTGTGTGGATTTCGACTGGGATAGGATTCCGCTGCTAGAATCGGCCAATAACTTTTTCGGATTTCAGTTCGCGCTCGAGGACCTGCTCGGTAGAAAAGTGGACCTGACAGACGACAGCGCTGTGAAAAACAAATACTTTCGTGAGGAACTCGATGAAAAACGCCGCCTGATTTATGGATAGGATGGTCATAAAGTCCCTTCAGGACATCTTCGAGGCAATCGAGGAGATAGATTCGTATTTCGATAGGTATCCCCGGCGGTTTGACGTGTATCTTTCGGAATCGATATTGAAAAGCGCCATTCACATGAAGCTGTCGATAATCGGCGAGGCCACGAACCGGATTCTCAAAGTGGCACCTGAAATCAGAATCACCAACGCACGGCAGATAGTCAATACCCGTAACTATCTGATACATGGCTATGACAGCCTGCGCCCGGAGATGATATGGGCTATTATAATCAATGATTTGCCGCTTCTCCGCAGGGAGGTCGCGGCGTTGATTGAAAGCAGCGAAGGCGCGGACTGACCTCTCTGTCGAGGGAAGAAATGAGACAATTTGAGCAGTCTGTGTGGATTAACCCGAGAGTTTTGGGCTGTTTTGTTTTGTTTTCTAAAACTTTTTGACTACCTTTGCGCAGTTTTTTCAACCAATATTGTCGTGGGAAAATTTTCAGAATTCCGCCTTCCATTGAAAAACATCCCCGAGGGGGTTCAGGAGTTTGAATACCATCTCGGGAAGCAGTTTTTCGTAAACATGGAGAGCGCCGACATACATGACGCAGACCTTACGGTCAGGCTGACGGTGACACACAAGCATGATATCTACGATCTTGCTTTCCACGTCACCGGCACTGTCACACTTATCTGTGACCGTTGCCTCGACGACCTCATCCAGCCGATAGACGCGACGTATGACATTGCCGTCAAGTATGGCGACGACTATTCGGAGACCGACGAACTCCTCATCATCCCCGAAAGTGACAATTGGCTCAATGTGTCGTATATGATATTCGACACCGCCTCGCTTGCGATTCCGGTCAAGCATGTGCATCCCCTGGGCAAGTGCAACCGCGCGATGAGCGCCCTGCTTCGCAAGCACCGCGCCACCAAAATAGATGACGAGGATGCCGAGCTCACCGACCAGCTCATTGACGAGATGGACACGATGGACAGCGCCCCCGATTCGCCCGACGACGAGGCTCCTCGCCAGACCGACTCGCGCTGGGACGCTCTGAAAAAACTCTCAACCGACGCTCCGGCCGAGGAATAAAAAAAGCGAATAGCGAATACAAAATAATATCTGTTTTCACATTTCATCAAGCAAAACGAAAAATAATAATAAATCATGGCACATCCTAAACGAAAGCAATCAAAGACCCGCACAGCTAAACGTCGTACTCATGACAAGGCTGTAGTCCCCACCCTCGCCCTCTGCCCCAACTGTGGCTCATGGCATCTTTATCACACTGTCTGCGGTGAATGTGGCTACTACCGTGGCCGTATCGCTATCGAAAAGACAGCAGCAGTCTAAATCAAGCGGACTGAAGATCTCGCGCGGCTCCGGCAGACTTGCGGGATGAATCGGGAGATTGGAAGTTGACACAGGGCTCCGGCCCTTCCGCCACACTCTCTCCTTCAAACTCCTTCATATATCAGACGGAGGATTCATCCACTGCGGTCGGTCAGATCCGCGCGTGGCTTTTAATCAGTGGACAATGAAATCTCCGGTTCATTAAAAGAATTTGTTTATGCTTCACGCACGAATTTCAGGACTCGCATCCTATGCCCCTGACGATATTCTCGACAACGAGATGCTGTCGAAGATGGTCGACACCAACGACGAGTGGATCACCACCCGCGTCGGCATCAAGGAGCGCCGAATCCTCCGTGAGCCCGGCAAAGGCTCTTCATATCTCGGCATCAAGGCCGTAGAGAAACTTCTCGAGCGCACAAACACCAAACCTGAGGAAGTTGACCTTCTCATCTGCGCTACCTCTAACCCTGACTACCGTTTCCCCTCGACCGGTTCGGTGATTGCCCATCAGCTTGGTCTGAAAAACGCATACGCCTACGACATACAGGCCGCCTGTGCAGGTTTTCTCGTGGCTCTTGAGGACGGTTCGGCATATATCCGCTCCGGTCTCCGCAAGAAAGTTGTCGTAGTGGCGGCTGAAAAGATGTCGTCGATGACCAACTATCAGGACCGCGCCACCTGCCCCTTGTTCGGCGACGGTGCAGGCGCCATGCTCCTCGAACCCACTGAGGAGAATGTTGGTGTGATTGACGGCGTGTTCCACGTCGACGGCACCGGCCTCGAGCATCTCTGGATGCCCGCCGGCGGCTCTGTGCTTCCCGCATCACACGAGACTGTCGACGCCCAGCAGCACTTCGTGATTCAGGACGGACGCAACGTCTACAAGAACGCTGTGACCGACATGCTTGAATCATCGCTCGAAGTGATGAAGCGCAACGACCTCACAGTCGACAACTTCGACTGGTTCGTCTCGCATCAGGCCAACCTCCGTATCATCGAAGCTGTCGGCTCACGCCTGGGCATTGACAACGACAAGGTGCTCGTCAACATCGAGAAATACGGCAACACATCGGCCGCTTCAATCCCCCTGTGTCTTGACGAGTATCAGGACCGTCTGAAGAAGGGCGACCGCCTCATCCTCACCGCCTTCGGTGCAGGCTTCACCTGGGGCGCGATGTATATCATCTGGGACCTCTAAGCCTTGCGGCTATGAAATTTTAAACGGAAATAGCATCTTTTCAGGTGCTATTTTTGTTTATATTTATAGTCATATTTTTATCTATAATCATCAATCTGAAAATCATCGATATGGAACATAAAGCAGGCTTTGTCAATATAGTGGGCAACCCGAATGTAGGTAAATCCACCCTGATGAACCACCTTGTCGGCGAGCGCATCAGCATCATCACCTCCAAGGCGCAGACCACACGCCACCGCATCATGGGTATAGTCAACACTCCGGACTATCAGATTGTGTTCTCCGACACTCCCGGTGTGCTCCAGCCCAAATATAAGCTCCAGGAGAGCATGCTCAATTTCAGCGAGGGCGCGCTCGTGGACGCCGATGTGCTTCTCTACGTCACCGATGTGGTCGAAGACCCGTCGAAAAACTCCGACTTTCTCGCAAAGGTCGCCAAGGAGAAAATCCCTGTGTTGCTCGTCATCAACAAGATAGACCTCGTGAAGAATCAGGCAGACCTTGAGGCGCTCATCGACCGCTGGCACGGCATACTCCCCAACGCCGAGATTTTCCCGATTTCGGCTCAGGAGGGATTCAATATCGACAATCTGCTCAAGCGTATCGTTGAGCTGCTCCCAGTCTCCGCTCCCTATTTCGGCAAGGATGCTCTGACCGACAAGCCGGCCCGTTTCTTCGTCACCGAAATCATCCGCGAGAAGATTCTTACCCTCTACGACAAGGAGATTCCCTATTCGGTCGAGGTAATCGTGGAGAAATTCGAGGAAAAGGAGAAGTCAATCCACATCATGGCCGTTATCTATGTCGAGCGCGAGTCGCAGAAGGGCATCATCATCGGTCATCAGGGAAGCAAAATCAAGAAGGTCGGCATGGAAGCGCGCAAAGACATCGAGAAGTTCTTTGACAAGAGCGTGTTCCTCGAGCTCTTCGTAAAGGTCGAACCCAACTGGCGCAACCGCGAAAACAAACTCCGCTCATTCGGATACATGGAGTGATTCGAGGCCGTAAGCCATTTACCGTACATGAAGTCCGGAGGTCTGAGATGCAGGCTTCCGGACTTTATTTATTCCCGCACACATAGTTTTTATTTCAACAGCGTATATTTTTGATGTTATAGTAAACGGCGGGGGAGTAAATTAGGGGCAATTGTTTGCGCGGGAGGCGTAAATGGTGTAACTTTGCCGACGTAACCTTAAATATCTATCCCCATACAAATCGGGAATATCAGCCCCTTTATAGTGGAACATGGCTTCACCGGTCACGGAGGAACATGGATTTCCCATGAAAAAGGGTAACAGCAAATTCCTTAAAATTCACAGAAGTAATATGGTAAGTGAATCAAAGAGAGAGAAGATAATCGCACTCATCAAGCGCGAGGTCATTCCTGCAATCGGTTGTACGGAGCCTGTCGCCGTGGCTCTCTGTGTAGCGAAGGCCACCGAGCTCCTTGGCTGTCTGCCTGCGCGAATCGACGTGGCCCTGAGCGGCAATATGTTGAAAAATGCCATGGGAGTCGGCATCCCCGGGACAGGGATGATAGGTCTGCCTATCGCTATGGCGCTCGGAGCACTCGTCGGGAAGTCGGAATATGGTCTTGAAGTGCTTCGTGATGTCACCCCCGAGGCTGTGGAGCGTGGCAACGCCTACATTTCCGAAGGCCGTATCTCCATTCGTCATGAAGAAAACGCCCCGTCCAAGCTCTATGTCGACGTGAATGTCAGCGACGAGGCCGGAAACAGTGCCCGTGCCGTGATTTCCTGTGAGCATACCCATTTCATCCTTTTGCGGAAAAACGGTGAGACAATCCTTGAGGAAAAGTCCGCCGGAGATGCTGCCGACTTCCACGACGATATAGCCCTTGACCTCGCCACGGTCTATGAATTCGCCACTATAACTCCGCTCGAGGAGATTTCGTTTATCATGGAGGCCAAACGTCTCAATATGGCGGCGGCCGAGACCGCTCTTGCCGGTGACTACGGCCACTCGCTCGGCGCCACTATACGCCGTTACGGTATGAAGTATTACGGCGATACTCCGGTTGAACACATGATTTCCTACACCTCCGCCGCCTGCGACGCCCGCATGGGCGGAGCTCCCGTGGCAGTCATGTCCAATTCCGGAAGCGGCAACCAGGGCATCACCGCCACTATGCCTGTGGTGAGCTTCGCCGCCGATATGGAGGCCTCCGAGGAGCAGACCGTCCGCGCCCTCATCCTCAGCCACCTCACTAGTATCTACATCAAGCAGAGTCTCGGACGTCTCTCGGCTCTCTGCGGCTGCGTTGTGGCCTCCACGGGAGCGTCGGCTGCCATCGTCTATCTGATGGGTGGCGGGTTTGACGAGGTCTGCGCTGCTGTCAAGAATATGGTGGCCAATCTTACAGGCATGATTTGCGACGGAGCAAAGCCATCGTGCGCGCTCAAGATTTCGTCCGGCGTATCCACAGCCATGATGTCGGCTATGCTTGCAATGAACGGCAAATGTGTTACCTCTACGGAGGGCATTATCAACGACGATGTCGACGCCACTATCCACAACCTCACCTCAATCGGCCGCGAGGCAATGAACGAGACCGACCGCCTCGTACTCCGCATCATGACTTCCAAATAAGAGGATAAAAAATCTGTAGTACCTATAATTATAGACATCCCCCGGTTCCGCTGCTTTCGGAGCCGGGGGATTGATGTTTATGGCAGTAATATCAGAAGATTATCTGCAGGCGTGCCTCGAGGGTGTTGACATGGCGCTTGGGGAGGAGATTCTCGACCACACGGTCATGGACCGTGGTGTAGGAGTAGCGCAGACGGGCGAGCATCCAGGAGTTGATGTAGTAGTTGAAGGTGCAGTTGATGTCGTGCATGATACCTCCCTTGATGCCGGCTTTCGAGTCGGAGGCGTCGGTGTAGTTGTAGCCGAGGACGAACTCGAGCGACCCCTTGGCTGGAGTGGCCACACCTGCGTCAGCGTGTGAGTAGGTGTATTGCGAGCCGATGAGGAGTGTGCGGAGCATACCGTAGGCACCATGGGCGATATAATTCTTGTAGTCATCCTTTCGGGCTACGTTCATGTAGTAATACTGTGCCTCGAAAGCGAAATTGCTCTTGATGAGCAGGAGTTCAGGCGTCATCTTGAAGAGGCCGCGGGCGTGGGTGATATTGGACGAGAGAAGGGGCACTTTCGACACGCGGCTCGGGAAATTGGCGGTGTAGTCGAAAGCCGAGTGGTCGTCCGCAGTCGGTGAGGAGTAGTTGAACGAAGCGCCTATCTGGATTACGTCGCCGTCGCTGTGGCGCGGACGCCATACGAGTCGGGTCTGCGCGCCCCAGGCCTGTTTGCCCATCTCGGTAGCGTTTTCCTTCATGGCGTTGGCCTCCGCGAATACGGTAGTGCCGGCGAAATACTGGTCCTTGTCATAGACCCACATTGCGGCCAGCAGACGCGGGTTGGCATAGAAGAACTCGTTGGAAGTCGGTTCCTCGTAGGTCTGTTTCATAGAGGAGCTTGTTTCGGAGTTGAGGCCCCACTGCGGCACGAAATAACCTACGCGGATAAGGTTGGACGGATTGAAGTCATATTCGAGATAAGTGTCCTTGAGCCCGACTTTGCCGTAGCCGAAGCCTACGTCTACCTTGGCCTTCCACTGGCCGTAGCCGGCCTTGACACCGAGGCGGAGGTCAGGAATGGCCACGCCGCTTACAAATTTCGTATCCTCGTTTTCTTCGGTTATGTCGCCGTTGCCTCCGAGATAGGCAGCACCGTCCATTAGGATGCGTCCTGTCGGTTTTACGGTGAATTTAGGCGCGTTATCGTCGTCTGCCATGGCGGGGATGGCGCACAGAGCCACAGCCGCAAATGCAGTTAATATAGCTTTCATAGCGGTGAAAATTGTGTAAGTAGAGATAGAAAGATTAAGGAGAGGAGAGAGACGGGTGCGGACGTCAGTCATAGGGATGATGAGCGAGACGCCCGCTGTGGCAGAGGTCAGTCGGTAGTGGTGGGAGTGGGGACGGGTGTGCCCTTGGCCACTTTGCCCTGCTTCTTGAGCTGTTTGAATTCCTTCTTGGCCTTGTCGAGTTGAGCCTGGAACTGCGGGTCGGCATGGAGGCGTGCCACAGTCACGGCGCCTGTGATGCGTCCGGCGTCGACATCGCTCTGGAAGTGATAGCCGCAGATTACTCGGCTTTCGCCCATTTCATAGCCGCGCTTGAGGATTTCGTTCTGGCGCTCGGGATTGATTTCGGCGAGCACGAGAGCTGTGGCCCATCCGATTGAGGTGTGGCCCGAGGGATAAGAACCGTTGGTCGAGAGTTCCTCCTGCTGCTCGGGATTGCAGGTGTCCTCCTCATAGAAGGAGAAGGGACGCTGACGGTTGTAGTAGTTCTTGGCTTCGCGTGTGCCGAGGTCGCCTGCGTCCTCGCGCATCCCGACGATGAGTTTGAGGATTTCAGGTGTGCTTTCCTGACCGATTTCAATGCCGAAGGCCTCGGAGAAAGCTTCAGGAACACCATTGCCTTCGACGCGGGCATCAGTCACGGCCTGGTCGCCGCGCGGAGTGTTGCGCATGGTCTTGCCCCAGTTGTAGCGGGCCTGGTCGTTGAGGAATGTTATCGATGCTCCATCGGGGGGAGGAGGAAGAAGTAGATAGCTGTTGGGGACGTCGCCTTCCTGAAGGAAGAATACTTCAGGGTTTGTGCGGTGATCCTTGATTTTTTTCGCGGGAGCTTCCTGCTGGGCGAAGGTGAGAGAGGATGCCACGGCTACAAAAAGAGCACATACGGCGCTGCGGAGGGTTGAAACGTGTAGAGTCTCCATGTGTGAATTTTTTTAGGTGTAAGATTTGTTATGAATGGATGTGTTTTTCCAGCCGTAGGGCTCTGCGTCGGATTGTAGATGCGGAGTGGCGACCGTTATACTTAAAGAACCGATTATGTTAAAAAGGGTTTTGAAATATTATATGTTGTGTAACATATATTCAGGCAAACGGACAAAAAATCGGCTGTATCCGATAAAAAAAGTCTCCGGAAACCTGCGGTAAATGCAGATTTCCGGAGACCGGTAGTGTGTGATATATGTCGTCGGCCTTCCGGCGCGGGATTTTTAGATCCAGCGTACGAAAGCGAAGTCCTGACGGTGGGGGAGGAGCGGGTTGCTCGGGTAGAGACGGTAGCTGTAGCGGAACACACCCGGGTCACGGAGCTTGTCGGAAAGCTGGAAGGTCACAATGTTGCCGTCCTTTGCCACAACCTTGAAGGGAACTGAGCCGATGCGTGTCTCCTGATTGTCGTGAACCTTGTCAATGACGAGTTCGAGACCGAGGTCGTCGGCGAGGCCGTTGGCATCGATTTTGATTGTAGTCACAAACTGCTCGCCGCTCAGAGTGTTCTGAGAGAGGTCGCGGTCGGTGGATACTTCGAGAACCTTGATGCCGTCCCATGCGGCTGCCACTTTCTCTTTCCATGCTGCGATTTCCTTAGCGAGTTTCGCATCGTTGGCCGAAAGCTTGTCGAAGCGTTTTGCCTCGGGCTCGTAGAAGCGCTCGATATAGTCCTCGATCATGCGCTGCATGGTGTACTGGGGAGCGATGTGGCCGATTGAACGCTTGATATACTGAATCCACTCGGGAGAGTAGCCCTTCGAGTTCTTTGCAAAGTAGAGGGGGATAATCTCGTTTTCGAGCATTGAGTAGATAGTGGCTGCGTCGAGTTTGTCCTGCTGGCTCTGGTCGGTGAATGTGCGCTTGTCGGTGAGAGCCCAGCCTGCCTTCTCGTCGAGACGGTAGCCTTCATACCACCATCCGTCGAGCACTGAGAAGTTGAGCACGCCGTTCATCTCGGCCTTCTCGCCCGATGTGCCGGAAGCCTCGAGAGGACGTGTGGGGGTGTTGAGCCAGATGTCGACACCGGTCACGAGACGTTTGGCCACAATCATGTTGTAGTCCTCGAGGAAGATAATCTTGCCCTGGAACTGCGGCATGCGTGAGATTTCGGTGATGCGCTTGATGAGGCCCTGGCCTGCGCCGTCGGCGGGGTGAGCTTTGCCCGAGAAGATGAACTGCACGGGGAACTGCTCGTTGTTGACGATGCGTGCGAGACGGTCGAGGTCGGTGAAGAGGAGGTGTGCGCGCTTGTAAGTGGCGAAGCGGCGGGCGAAACCGATGATGAGGGCGTTGGGGTTGATGCGCTCGAGAATCTTGATGACTGCGGAGGGATCACCCTGGTTTGCGAGCCATTTTGCCTTGAAATCGCGCTTCACGAAGTTGATGAACTTGTTCTTCATGAGGGTGCGCATGTTCCAGATTTCCTCGTCTTTCACCTTGAAGATGCCTTCCCATGCCTTGGGATTGCTCTGGTGGCTGAATACCTGGTCGCCGAGTTTTTCGGAATAGAAAGCCTTCCACTCGCTTGCGGCCCATGTGGGCATGTGGACACCGTTGGTCACGTAACCTACGTGGCTCTCTTCCCAGGAATAACCTTTCCATACGCCTGCGAACATTTTCTTCGACACTTCGCCGTGGAGCCAGCTTACACCGTTGGCTTCCTGGCAGGTGTTGAGTGCGAATACGCTCATCGAGAAGCGGTCCTGGCTGTCGGGGTTCTCGCGGCCCATGTTCATGAGGTCCTGCCATGAGATACCGAGGCGGCCGGGGAATTCATTGAGATATTTGTGTGCGAGGCCTTCGTCGAAATAGTCGTGGCCCGCGGGCACGGGAGTGTGTACGGTATAGAGGCTCGACGAGCGCACGAGCTCAAGGGCGGTTGTGAAGTCGAGGCCCTTCTCCACGTAGTCCACGAGACGCTGGAGGTTGAGGAGCGCGGCGTGGCCTTCGTTGGCATGGTAGATGGTGTGGTGGATGCCGAGTTTCTTGAGGGCGAGCACACCGCCGATGCCGAGGAGATACTCCTGCTTGATGCGGTTTTCCCAGTCGCCTCCATAGAGCTGGTGGGTAATCGAGCGGTCCCACTCGCTGTTCATGTCGAAGTCGGTGTCGAGAAGATAGAGCTTCATGCGGCCCACGTTGACACGCCAGATGTGGCTGTAGATGATGCGGCCGGGGAAGGGCACTTCGAGGATGAGGGGATGGCCGTTGCCGTCAGTCACCTGCTCGATGGGGAGCTGGTTGAAGTTCTGGGGCTCGTAGTTGGCAATCTGCTGGCCGTCCACGCTGAGTGACTGGGTGAAGTAGCCGTAGCGGTAGAGGAAACCGATGGCGGTCATGTCGACGCAGCTGTCGGAAGCCTCCTTGATGTAGTCGCCGGCGAGCACGCCGAGACCGCCGGAGTAAATCTTGAGGCAGTTGCAGAGACCGTATTCCATCGAGAAATATGACACGGAGGGAATATCCTTGCGCATGGGCTTTGCCATGTAGTCGTTGAACATGTCAAAGACCACTTTGATGCGCTCCATGAGCTCGGGGTCGTTCATCACTTCTTCGAGGCGCTCGCCTGAGAGCTGCTGGAGAAGCATGACGGGGTTTTCGCCGGTAGCGCGCCAGAGATCGGGATCGAGGTCGCGGAAGAGGTTCTTGGCTGCGCTGTTCCAGACCCACCAGAGGTTACGGGACAGAGTTTCAAGTGGTTTCAATGCTTCGGGGAGTACGGACTTAACTGTGATGTCGCGCCACACGGGAGCATTAGTTTTGCTAACGGGCAGTTTCATATTGAATTAAATTATGTTTCTTATTTCTTCGTTCTTGCGGCTGCTTTTGCAAGAGCGAGGGTGTATGCTTCGTCATAGTAGGCCATGAATTTTGACCAGGCGGCTTTCGACGCGGTCTCCATCGCGGCCTTGTGTATTTTCTTTATCTCCTTTTCATCGGCGCAGCTGAGATACTCGATGGCGTGGGCTATGTTGTCGACAACGTAGCCGTAGTTCGAGTCGCCGCGGCCAATCACGTTGACGCCACATTCGTCGAAATAGTTTTCGGAGGTTCTGAGCGCCCACTGGCCGAAGCCTGAAAGGGAGGTGGTGACGGTGGGGACGCCGAAAGCCACGCTTTCAAGCGGGGTGTAGCCCCAGGGTTCATAGTAGGAGGGGAACACTGTGGCGTCGGCTCCGGGCACGAGGTCGTAGTACGTCATGTCGAGGATGCCGTCGGTGCCGTTGAGGTAGCAGGGCACATAAATCACGGTGACGCGAGGGTCGCCGTAGCCGAAACCGAGCTGATGGATGCGGCAGTTCACCGCATCGCTGTCGGGGTTGTTGAGCCAGTGAGTCAGCACAGGCTCGGCAAGGGGTGACTCGGGGTTTACGAAGGGGCGGCCTCCCATGGAGGCGATGCGCTCCTTGAGGTCGGCGCGGGCTTCCTTAGGCCATGCGGGAACCATCACGAAGGCCACGATGTTGCGGCAGGTATGGCAGTGACGAAGATGGTCGCAGGTGTCGAGGAAGAGGTCGAGACCCTTGTTGCGGTATTCGCAGCGGCCGCTGGTGATGACGATGAAAGTATTGTCGTCGAGCGGTTTGCCGGTTAGTGCGGAGGCTACGGTGAGCATCCGGGAGCGTGCGGCCTCACGTGCGGCGGGGAGTTTGGCTGCCGAGGGTACGAAATTTTTCTCGAATCCGTTGGGAGTCACCACGTCGGGACGGCGCTCGAGGAGCTGCTCACATTCGGCGGCGGTGATTTCGCTCACGGTGGTGAATACGTCAGCAGCGTGTGCTGCGTGCTTTTCGAGCGAGTGTTTGGCCTCCATGTTGAGCTCGCGCGCCATCTGGTCGCCGTTGTAGCCCTTGAGATAATCATAGAGGGGCTTGTTGTTGCCGCAGATGCTGCGGCCTATGCTTGTGGCGTGGGTGGTGAACACGGTGGCAACCTGGGGGAGCTTCCATTTCACATAAAGAAGTCCCATGCCGGTGGTCCACTCGTCGAAGTGCGCGACTATGCGGGGCGGATGTTTTCTGGAAATGCGGCCGGTAGGTGTAAGTTTGGCTCCGTAGCCGCTTGCTACTATTGATTCGATAACCACTCCTGCGGCGTGGGCAAAGGCGCAGCCTTCGTCGTAGTCGCCATAGGCGTGTAGGGAGTCGACGCCGAAGCGGTTCCACATTTCACCGTAAAATTCATCTTTCACGGCATACATGCCGTCGAATTTCACGAGAATTGCTATTGGGCGTCCGGGAACTTCCCATCTGCCGACTCTCACGCTCACTCCCTGCGGAAGTCTGGCGTTGCGCGACCATTCGGTCAGGCCGGCGATGTTACATTCGGTGAACCAGGGAGAGGGATGCTCTGCAGTCCACACGTCTGGACCGATGAAGATGGTTTTGTCTTTATAAAGCTTCTGAAGGGTTTTGGCCTTAGTGGACAGGACGGTATAAATCCCGCCAATCTTGTTACAGACCTCCCAGCTGACCTCAAACAAGAGGTCGACCTGAGGTGCAGCAGGTGTTGTGTCCATCATTCTTCTTAATAATTAACAATTTCAGGGTGCAAAGGTAAGCATTTTTTTGTAAATATCAGCGAGATACAAGAAAAATGAAACAAAAATGGCTCTAGAATGGCACCTGACAAGCGTGGGGGTTGCCGGGGGCGGGGCACCGGAAGGTGTCAGGTTTCAGTTTTCGCCGAATATTTCCTATCTTTGCAGACGATTCCGTAGTGAAACAGAAATCATTAATTATAAATTCATCAAAACAGCACCATGAAAAAATCTTTTATCGCATTGATGCTTATGTGTGCGCTCGGCTGCGGCGGATTCGCCGGAACGGTGTCGGCGCAGTCGAAATCGGCCAAGGAGAAGGCCGCGTTACGCGACAAGGAGTCCGCCCGGGCATGGCAGGAGCTCTATCCCGAGATAGAGAAGAACATCAAGGCCCCGACATTCCGCGACAAGGACTATCCCATTTTCAAGTACGGCAAGAAGTCCGGCACCGAGGGTTATCTCTACACGGAGCTCATCAACAAAGTGATTGACCGCTGTTCGCGCGAGGGTGGCGGCCGCGTCATCATCCCCGCCGGTACCTGGCTCACAGGTCCCATCACTCTCAAGAGCAATGTCAATCTCCATCTCGAGGAGGGAGCCACGCTACTCTTCACTTCCGACCTGAAGGAATATCCGGTGGTGCGCACCCGCTGGGAGGGAGTGGACTGCTACAACTATCAGCCTATGGTCTATGCTTTCGAACAGGAGAACATCGCCATCACCGGCAAGGGCACTCTTGACGGCGGCGGCACACGCGAAAACTGGTGGGCCATGTGTGGCGCTCCCCATTTCGGCTGGAAGGAAGGCATGATTTCGCAGAAAATCGGCCGTCCGCTGCTGCTGGAATGGAACGAGAAGGGTGTGCCCGTGGAGCAGCGTCAGCTCGGCGACGGCTACGGTATGCGCGTGCAGCTCGTGAACCCGATGATGTGTAAGAATGTGCTTATCGAGGGCGTCACAATGCTCCGCTCGCCGTTCTGGGTGATTCATCCCGCTCTGTGCGACAATGTTATCGTGCGCAACGTCCATGTGCAGAACGACGGTCCCAACGGTGACGGCTGTGACCCGGACGCATGTGTCAACGTGCTCATCGAGGGCTGCTATTTCGACACGGGCGACGACTGCATCGCAATCAAGAGCGGACGTAACCGCGACGGACGCAACGGCCGCCCCTCGGAGAATATCATCGTGCGCAACTGCCGAATGAAGAACGGTCACGGCGGTGTGGTGATCGGCAGTGAGATTGCCGGCGGCTACCGCAACCTCTTCGTAGAGAACTGCGAGATGGATTCACCGCTGCTTGACCGTGTGATCCGCATCAAGACCAACAACTGCCGCGGAGGTATCATCGAGAATGTCTATGTCCGCAACGTTGAGGTGGGCGAGTGCAAGGAGGCTGTGCTGAAAATCAATCTCATCTATGACCCGAAGGAGATTTGCCAGCGCGAGTATTACCCGATTGTCCGCAATGTCTACATGGACAATGTGAACTGCAGGAAGAGCCAGTATGGTGTCTACATTGACGCTTATGATGACCGCTGCAATGTCTACAATGTGGAAATCAAGAATTCTAATTTCGACGGTGTGCAGAAGGGTGCCATGCTGCTCAACGGTCAGTCGGCCGACATCCGCTTCACCAATCTCAAAATCAACGGCAAGTAAAACTGTTGTCGGATAGTGCCTGAAGATTCCGCAATCCGGTGAATTTTCGGGCACACAAAAGACAGAAGATACAAAAGGAACATAAGTTTTTTCGGTCAGTCGGGATTTTGGTTCCCAAATGCTGAAAATTTATGTTCCTTTTGTATCTTCTGTCTTTTGTGTGCCTTTTATTTTGAGCCTTTATTTCCGTTGGAGATTCGCGGTGGAGGGTGTGGACGTTTTAAAAAGTCCCTACAGGGTTTTATCTGACGGTGTAGACTGCGAAGGTTTTGGCGGGGAGGGTGACGCGGACTATGTTGCTGTCGATTTTGAGCGGGGTTTCGACAGGACGGATACGCGAGGGGTTGTCGAGGGTGTTGTCGGCGTCTGGGTCGTCGGACGAGAGGGTGACGACGGTGCCTTCGGTGAGAGTGCGCGAGGTTTTCAAGCCGTCGAAACGGAGGTTAATGTCGCGCGGGGAGTCGGAGGTGTTGGCGACTTTGACGATATACGCGTTGCGTGGCTCGTCAATGACTGCGGAGGCATAAAGCCCGTCCTGCCCCTCCTTTCCGGCTACGGGTTGGCCCTCCATGGTGAGGGGGAGGACACGGGTGCCCTTGTTTTGAGCATAGAGCTGCTGGACGTAGTAGCTCGCGGTGGCGACGGAGTTGAGATTGTCGAACCAGATCATGTCGGGACGCCACTGCCACCCTTCGGTGTGGGCGAAGAGGGGAGCGTAGGTGGCCATGTGGACCACGTCGGCGTTGCGCTCAAGGCCGGTCATGAAGGCTGATTCCATGAGGGCGGCGTTGAAGTGGTTGAATTTCTTGCCCTTGCCGTGGCAGGCGTATTCACCGGCGAAAACTTTGGGGCCTTTGCGGTCGTAGGAGTCGTAGCGGTCGGCCTGGGTGAGAAAAAATTCCTCGGGTTGATAGTAATGTTCGTCGACGAGGTCGGCCTTGAGGCGTTTCATTTCGGGCCAGAGGTAGTCGAACTTGTCGCCGGCGGCACTGGGGCCTGATGAGCCGACTATGCGGATGTCGGGGTAGCGCTTGCGGATGGCTTTGATGAAGGGCGCGAGGCGCTCGGTGAATTCGGGGCCCCACTGCTCGTTGCCGATGCCGATGAATTTGAGGTTGAAGGGCTTGGGGTGGCCCATCTCGGCGCGGAGGGCGCCCCACTCTGAATCGGCGGGGCCGTTGGCGAACTCGATGAGGTCGAGGGCGTCGTCAATGTATGGCTGGAGGCTGTCAAGGGGCACGTGGGCCGACATGTCGCGGTTCTGATACTGGCAGGCGAGGCCTACGTTGAGGACGGGGAGGGGTTCGGCTCCGATTTCCTCGGCGAGCTGGAAGTATTCGAAGAATCCGAGGCCGTAGCTCTGATAATAGTCGGGGAAGAAGCGGTGGCGGAAGGTGTAGTGCCAGCGGTTTTCGTTGAGGGGGCGGTTTTCGACGGGGCCGACGGTGTTTTTCCAGCGGTAACGGGTGGGGAGGTCGGTGCCTTCGACTATGCAGCCGCCGGGGAAGCGGAGGAGTCCGGGCCGGATGTCGGCGAGCTTCTGCGCAAGGTCTTTGCGGAGTCCGTTTTCATGGCCTTTCCATGTGTCGGCGGGGAAGAGGGAGATGTGTTCGAGGTCGCAGCCGGAGGGGGAATCGAGGAATACGCGGAGGCGGCCCTTGCGGACGGTGGCTGAAGGGGTGAGGGTGACGGTGTATTTTTTCCACTCGGGTGAGGTGATGTCGATGGTCTGCGAGGCCATGACCTGGGTCTCGCCCATGGAGGCGGGGTCGGCGAGCTCTACGCGTATTTTGGAAGAGCCGTTGCCTGCGATGCGTGCCCATACGCTGAAACGGTAGTCGTCGCCCTCGCGGAAGGCTACTCCGAAGAAGCCTTCGTTGGTGAGGCCGGTTGATTTGTCGTGGTGACCGGCGGGGAGGAGACGGACGTAGTGGGGATTGCGGGGGAAGGGGCCGTCCGCGTCGGCTACTGTGATGTTGCCGAAGCTTTCCCAGCCCATGAGTGGCTGCGGAAATTCGAAGGAGCGGTTTTTGACCATTTCGGCGTAGAGGCCACCGTCGGCCGCGTAGTTGATGTCCTCGAAGAAGAGTCCGTACATGGTGGGCTGCACGGTGGCGCCGGGACGGTCGGTGCGGATGACGAATTCGTTTTCGGCGCAGAGGGTCGGCCAGGATGCGCTGAGAAGTGTGGCGGTAAAAATTAGGTTTTTGAGATTCATGAGTGGTTTATTTTTCAGGATAGTGCAAATTTAGCGCTTTTCGGGAAAATTTCATGATGCCGTTTCGGTCAATTCGTGGAGCGTGAGGTGCCGGTGGGAATATTTTTCGGTTAGGTTGGGGGTGGTGGATTTGATTCCGGTCGGATTGCGGAACGGATGGGTCGGGGAGGTGTCCTGAACGGTCAAAAATATGGCCGCCCGGCTTTTCCGAATCGGAAAGAGCCGGGCGGCACTCAGATTGAAATAAAGGGACTTTTCCAGGTTGTGTAGAGGATAGAGTTTAAAGTATCGAGGGGAGGTTAAAAGTATAGAGTATAGACAATACTTTATTTTACCGATAGAGGTTTAAATTAGAGTCAGGAGAAAAATGCCCTATACTCTATACTTTAAGCTCTATACTTTTAACTAAACTAATCCCAAACCGTAAACCGAGTTACTTAACTGTAGCGGTATAGGGGATGGTGCTGAGGTCGAGGGTGATGGTCACCTTGCCGGTTGTGGGGGCGGGGATGTTGTCGGCGTTGGGGAGGAGGTTGTCGAGAGAACCACCGAGGTTGATGTCCCAACCGTTGTTAGCGCGGAACTTGAATGTACCTTCCTTGAGTGTCGTGGTGACTGTCCAGGAAAGAAGGTCTGCCGATGGAGTCAGCTTGGTCTCGGTATCCCATCCGCCTTCGGTAGCATCGCCGATGATTGCGATAGAGTTAATAGCAGTGGTGGTGTAGGTGAGAGCCACGATGTCGGCTGTACACCAGTAGAGACCATTAGTGAGGGGTTCATCATTCTGGCTAACTTTGAGGTTACCGGCACCACCGTCAGTGGTGAGTTTACCAGCGGATGCGAAACCGAAGTTTACGTGATCCCAGTCAGGTGCGGAAGTGAATTTGAATTCGCCGTCAATATGGACGTATCCCTGATAATACTTGTAGTTATCAGTATAGAGCATCTGGGATGCGGCTGCGTTCCATCCGTTGGCAGGACCGGGAGTGTAGAGGTTGGGAATTGTCAGTTCAACCTTGTAAGTGTAGAAGCCTTCTTCATCAGGACGCATATTGACAGTGATGAGGTGCTTGTTGCTTTCATTGATTACTCCCCAGACACCGGTTGATGTATAGTCTTTGAGATAGCCTGAGGGCTCACCTGCGAGTTCTACATCGGTCGGAGCAATTACGAGACCCGAACCGGCAGTGATGGTAGTAGCGGGAACAATAGCCCACTGATAGCCAGCGGTTGCCTCTTCACTTGTGATGTCAACAGCACATGAGAATACGGGGTCATCATAGGGGCTTCCGCCACCATTGACCAGTTTCACAGCCTTTGAGCCGTCAATCATGCCGTCAGTGCATGTTCCAATGAGATAATAAGCCTCTTCAACCGTGAAATCGGGTGCGAAGGGCTTCATATTAGCCGTCATGGGGCAGAAATAGACATTTTCACCACCGAGACGAACCTTGGAAGTTCCGTTTACTGCGTAGCCTTTATAACGGAGATAAGTGTTCTGCGCTTTCGGGTCGATGGTATTGAGAATTTTGTGGTAGATGGCATCAAGTGTGTCCGGATTGGCGCAAAGTTTAGCACCCTCCATGATAACCGGAAATTCAATTGGTGAAGCGTAAGAATCAGTGGCAGCCATCTGACCAACGAACTCGAGTTCATAGCCGGCTACACTGTCTGTACCGGTTACTTCAGCAAGTGTCACGAGATCACCGGCATTGTTTAGTTCTTCCAGATTTACAGTTCCGGATACAGCCGACTCGATTTTGAGATTGGCAGTGTCAAAGATGGTTTCCTGAGGATTTGACTGTCCCGGAGGATTGGGGAAATCGAAATCATTGTCGCAGGCAACGAATCCCATACTCAACGCCGCCATCAACAGTATTGATATTTTTTTCATATCGTTTTTTAGTCTTTGATGTTTCCGCCTGACCGTCCCCTCGTTTGAGGGGACAGTCTTGATTGGCGAAATGTATGTGAATGTTTTTATTATTCAGCCGCGCTGAAATCTACAGTCATGTCAGTGATATTGACCACCATTTTAATCTTACCGCCTGCCCAGTCGGGAATCTTCCAGCTGCCTTTGCCGTCAACACATGCGCCTGCATAGTTGCCGTCGGTAAGTGCGATTTCAACGGGGTTGTCATCTGTCTGAGAACCGATGCTACCTTTATCCCAATCGCCAAGAACTGTATAGAAACGGAATGTAGCTTTGTCAGCAGCCACTTCGAAAGTATTGGAGTAGATGCCGTTGCCTTCCCAGTCATAAAGCTTGTAATTGGCATAGATCTCTTCGGCATTATCAGCGTTTACAGACCAGGCCGAACATTCTCCGACAAGGTAGATGAAGTTGAGTTTGCTTGTATCCCAGTTGCCTGCCTGCATTGTGACTGCGGGGTGTTCTTCATCGTTGAGGTCAACGGTGAATGTGATGTAGCCACCAGCCCAGCTTGCTTCAGTCGCCCAGTTTCCACCGGTGCTGTAAGCAGGGAATTCAACGGGTTCATCAGTGATGGAGACAGTGATGTTCTGGCCGTCGGGAGTCGAACCGATGCTACCCTTGTCCCAATTACCGAGTTCAGTATAGAAACGGAAGTTCTTAGCACCCTGCGGAACATTGAAAGCTCCGACATAGATATTGCTTCCCTTTTCAGTTTCGGTAAGTACCCAGTCGGCATATTGCTGTGCAGCGTCATTGTCGCCTACAACCCAGCTGGACACATCACCTACCCAGTAAATAACGCGCCCACCCTCGGGATAGGGATTGTAGGGCTGCACGGAGGAGAGTGTAATGGTGTTTGACTGGCAGAGACTTGACTCAACGCCTGTGAGCCATGCATGAGCGCGGATGGTCAGTTTGACCGGAGCGAGTCCTTCTTCGGGATAATCGGAATAAGAAGCTATACCCAGAAAGTCGAGAATTGTCTGATTTATTGTCTTTGCTTCAAACAACATCCGTGCCTGAGTGGGTTCTTTGGGAAGAAGAGTCACATAGTTGGCCTGAGTATTTTCAGTTGCTTCTACAAATTCGTTGTCAAGGGTGACGTCGATAGAGTAGTTTGTAGGTGTGGCTACTGAATAGTCGGGCTGCGAAGTGGTAATTTCAATGTCGCCACCGGTCTCAAGGAGATAAGTCTGATTGGCCAGCGGAGGAGTATTGAGAGTAAATGTCGCAGGATCCGGAGCGTGATAGATGGGCTCCTTGTCAGCCTCGCACGAAGTTAACGCTGCGGCGGCTACTGCAAGAGATGCGAAGAAATATATCTTTTTCATTGATGAAATCATTTTTATGTGATATTAGTAGCCGGTGTTCTGACCGATAGTTGATACGAATTGAACAGGGATACAATAAACATTGCGGTATTCGGGCACATGAGCGCCGTTGACATTGCCGCCTTTCCATGACCAAGTGTAGCTTGAACCGGCAAATTTGCCGAAGCGTACGAGGTCTGAGCGACGGTGTCCCTCCCAGTAGAGTTCGCACATACGTTCCTTAAGGATATTTTCGGCAGTAAGGGTAGCCACGTTGCCGAGGCCGGCGCGTGAGCGGACGCGGTTCATCATTTCAAGACCGTTGCAACCGGTAGCTCCGTTGAGTTCACACTCGGCAAGCATCAGATATGTGTCGGCGAGGCGGAAGAGAGGATAGTCGGTCGGGTTGAAGATTGTGTTGCAGTAAGCGACAGGCGATTTTTCGTTGTAGTAGTCATCTTCGGGGGTATAGACAAACTTGATACCCATGTACCCCTGATTTTTGTCGGCAAGGTTTTCAATCTCCTTTGTGTACTCACCTTCATAGATGAGACGGCGATTGTCGTTTGCCTCGAGAGCATCCGAAAGTTCCGGACGGACGCGGGGACCTTCCCAGCCTGACACTGCGAGACCGAGAGTTTTCATGAGGTCAGAGTCGCCACGGTAAGCGCCACCAGAAATATAAGTGGTACCGCCATAAGTGGTGAGGGTTGTGGCATCCTGAGGAATACCCCACAGAATTTCGCCATTGCCCACGTACTTGTCGTTGGTGGCACAGAAGAGATATTTATAGGTGGGAGCAAGTGTATCGATTGTCTTGCGGATTTCGTTGCAAGCATCGGCACATTCCTGCCAGCGCGGGGTTCCGGTGTAGACCTCGGAGTTGAGGTAGAGTTTAGCGAGAAGCATGTAGCCGGCTTCGCGAGAGAGACGACCGTAGACCTGCTGGGCTGCCGGAACCAGGTTGGGAATAGCATCGGTGAGGTCTGCTACGACTGCATCGAAGAGCTCGGCACGAGTGTAGGTAGGAGGAGTGGCGCCTACTGTCGAAGCTTCTGTGGTCCAGGGGCCTTTTCCGAAAATATCAATCAGATGATAGTAGGAGAGAGCACGGAGAGTGCGGGCTTCGGCTGAGAGAGTCTTGTGACTGAGATGGCCGTCGGCGGGAAGCAGTGACGAATAAGTGTTTACGTCACGGAGGAACTGATTGGCAATCGCAATCTGATAAGTGAAGCGGGAATAGCACTCAAAAAGCCAGTGGTTGTCGGTTGACCAGTTGGAGAGTACAAGGTCACGGATACCGGCATCCGACCAGTTCGAACCGATAAGGGTTTCGTCAGTACAGAGCTCCTGAAGGTTCCAGAGCTGGCGGGTGTAGACACCGGCACCACCGTCGTCCACGTCAATACCGCCTTCAAACACGAGGCCACCGTAGACACCGGCGAGCTCGTTGTAGAGTTCCTGAGCACTTTTGATCTCAGTCTTGGTATTGGGATCCTCGGGAGATACATTCAAATCATCGACGCAGGCAACGAAAACCGGCGAGGCGATTGCAATGGCACCGAGAAGGATATATTTGGAGAATTTCATATTAATTCGCTTGTTGAATTATGTTGTGAATTATTTAGAATGAAGCGACAATGCCGAAAGAGAATGTCATAGGATGGGGGTAGACACCTGAGTCTATACCAGAGAAGATTTCGGGATCAACACCTTTGTATTTGGTGATAACGAAAGGATTCTGGCAGGCTCCGTAGAGGCGCAGACGCAGGTTGTTGTTGAGGAGATTGTCCCAGGTATAACCGAGAGTAATGTTGTCGCAGCGTAAGAATGAAGCGTTTTGTACGAAGTAGTTGCTGAGGATTGTCTGGCTTGAACGGGTATTGAACAAGAAGGTGTTGTCAAGAAGGTTGTTGAGCGGAAGAGATTCATTTGTGTTCTTGAATACCTTGTTGTTCTGAGTTTCATTGTAGACCCAGTTTCCGAGGCTTGCGCGGAGTGTGATGCCGAAATCCCAGTTCTTGTAGTTGAATGTATTGCTCCAGTTCATGGTCACTTTCGGGTCACGGCTGTGATATGTGATTTTATCGGCCTCGGTGATTTCGCCGTCACCGTTTTGGTCAACGAATACACCTTCGAGGGGCTTGCCAGCTTCGTCATATACCTGTTCGTAAACAAAGAAGCTGAAGGCGGGGGTACCTACCTGATGAATCTGATAGTCGCCTACCATTGTGTCGGCACCGTCGGCAAGACGTGTGATCTTGTTCTTGTTCCATGCCACATTGAAAGCTGAAGTCCAGCGGAAATCGTTGGTTACAATGGGGCGGGCGGTGATGTTGAACTCAATACCGGTGTTCTCGAGGTCACCGAGGTTCATGTTACCTTTGTTAGAAATGTTTGAGCCTGCGGGATAGGGAGAACGGGTAAGAAGATCTTTGGTTTTGCGCTTGTAGAAATCAATGCTACCGAGGATGCGGTTGTTGAGGAAACCGAAATCGATACCGGCGTTCCATGTGTGGGTTTCCTCCCATTTGATATCAGCATTATAGGATGCGGCATAGAGAGGATATGAGCCTGTGGCTTCGCCTGTGATTGAGGGATAGACAGCGCCACCTCCGGTCCACTGGTTGTAGACGGGAAGATAGGGGAAGAGGTCGTCTCCGAGGTCCTGCTGACCGGTTACACCGTAGCCGGCGCGGATTTTGAGTTCATTCATATAACCGCGGGCGCTTTCCATGAAGTTTTCTTCGAGAAGTTTCCAGCCGAGGGCCACAGAGGGGAAAGTGCCCCAGCGGTGGTCTTTGGAGAAACGGGAAGTACCGTCACGACGTACAGTTGCTGTGAAGAGGTACTTGTTGAGAAGTGTATAGTTGATACGACCGAAGAAAGATACGAGCTGGTGGGGCTGTACAGTATAGCGTGTGGGGTCAGCCTGATTGCCGATATATTTCTCATTTTCGGGATTCACAACCTCAAATACGCGATTATATTCACGTTTTTTGTTGTGGAATTTCTGCCATGAATAACCGGCTGTCACATCAAGAGTGGAGTTGATGCTTTCGAAATTGCGGTTATAGTTGAGATAGAAGTCAAGAAGAAGGTTGACGCGGGTCTGGAATTCATATTTGCGGCTCACACCACCATCCTTTATATTGATGCGGTTGCCGTTTTCAAGAACGGTGTAACCGTTGTTCCATGCAACAGGAGTGTTGATAAACGGATTGCTGTGGTTCTCTCCGTGCTGGTAGTCGTAACCGAGATTGAGGTTGGCTCGAAGATCGGTGAGGAATGGCATCTTGAGGTCGAGCTGAAGGTTGCCGACAGACTGGTAAGCCTTGCCTTTGGAGAGAGATGCTTCGTTGTCTGCTATAGGGTTAAGAGGCGAGGTGGTTGAGTCGATAGTTTCACCTTTGGCGTCAGGTCCGGCAAGAATACCTCCGTTGACGTATGAGGTATAATAGCTGAATAAGGGCGAGCCGTTTTCCATATCGCGGATAGGAAGAGTGGGATCCATACGTGCGCATGCGTCCAGAGTATTTGAACCGTAGTTATTGGTGATATAAGCACCCTTGACGTTGGCATTGACAGAGAGAAGGTCGTTGAAGAACTTCGGAGTGAGGTTGACAGATGCTGTCGCGCGGTTCATGTCGGTGTTCTTGATGATACCGTTGTTGTCGGTATAAGAAACAGCGACACGGTAGGGGAGCCATCCGGCTGTGCCACCGATACTGAGCGTATAGTCAGAAGAGAAAGTAGTGCGTGTGAGGGCTTTCTGCCAGTCTGTATTATAGTTGCCGAGTTGAGTTGCCTGAAGTGAGCCTTCGCCGTATTCATTGAGAATGAAGTTGCGGAAAGTAGAACCGTCCATCATGTCAAGATACTTGCGGGTAGTATTGACGTAACCGTTCATTGTGAAGCTTACCTGAGGTTTACCCTTGGCGCCTGATTTGGTAGTGATGATGATGACACCGTTTGACGCGCGGCTACCGTAGATGGCGGTTGCGGATGCGTCCTTGAGGATGGTCATTGACTCTACGTTTTCAGGAGATACAAGTGCCAGGGGGTTGGATGCGCCTACGATGCCTTTGGTGTCCATAGGCACACCGTCGATTACGATAAGAGGTGCGTTGGAGGCTGCAAGTGATGCACCACCGCGAATCTGGATGTCAGCCCCGCCTGAAGGGTTACCTGATGTAGTCACGACAACACCGGGAGATGCTCCGACGAGGAGATCCTGGGCCGATGTTGCGAGGCCTGCTTCGATTTCCGAAGGTTTGATGGTTGCTACTGAACCGGTAGCATCCGATTTTTTCACGGTACCGTAGCCGATTGCTACGACTTCGCCGAGGAGCACTGAGTTTTCGGCCATTGTCACGTTGATTTCGGTGCGGCCGTTGATGGCGATTTCCTGAGTCTCGTAGCCGACGTAGGATACCACGAGGGTACCGTCGGACGGGGCCTGGAGGGTGAACTGACCGTCAAAGTCAGTGGCTGTGCCGAGGGTCTCGCCCTTGACCACAACACTTGCGCCGATCAGGGGTTCTCCCTCTTTGTCAATCACAGTACCTTTGACTGTAATCGTTTGCGCGAAAGCGGGGAAAGCGGCGCAGAGAGCCATGAAAGCTACGAGCCACACTTTCCGAGTCATTTGAAAACAAATGTTCTTCATGCACGAATTGTTTAGAAAATTAAGTAAATATGATAATCTCGATTTAAATTTATCTGTTAATGGTGTCGGGGGCCGATGAATGGTAACGGCTGGTGAGGCGTGACGCTACCCTGCAAACTCTCCGTCAACGGTGGAGGAGGCATGCAGATTGAATTTTCGATGAAACAGGGGGACTCGGTTAGCGGCGGTTGGGGCTTTCGCGGTGGCGGCGGGGGGGATGGTACAGCTTAAGGCAAGAAGTGTCCTTGTCGGCGCAGGGGGATGATGGCGGGCGGGACGTTGTATCCGTGCCGCGGTCTGTGGCTCGCTCCGGTGGGGGGGAGGCGCGACGGTCTGAGTGAGGCCGCGCGAGGCCACGCCTGCTTGCTGAATAAATCTCTACAAACGGTAAATAAAAATGTTCCTTATTTCAATCTTAAATCTCTCTACATAGCCGACGGTGTCTGGCCGCGGCGGTTTGGAAGGGAAGTGTGGATTTTGCTGTGGCGGGTGCCGGACGAAATCCGAGGCAAATATAAAACAATATTTTGAACTGTTCAAATATTTTAAATAAAATCTGCGTCCTGTGTTGAAAAAGTGTGTATTTTTTTTGCGTGAAAGGTGGTTTTGGGCGGTCGGTCAGCGCTCTACGGGCCAGGGGTAGGTGTGGAGGAGGCTGATGAGCTCGGCTTCGCGGCCGCGGCAGTAGCGGTTGCAGAGGGTGTGGAAGGCAGGGGTGTGGCCCGGTTCGGTTAGGTGGGTGAGTTCGTGGAGGATTATGTAGTCGCGGAGTTCGGGGGTGAGGAATACGTTGAGATAGGAGAGGCGGATGCGGCGCTCGCGGGGGTAGCAGGTGCCGAGTACGTTGCGGCCGTGGGCTATCTCCCAGCGGTCGACGCGGAGGCCGAGGGCGCCGGAAAGCTGGCAGGCGCGGGGAAGGAGGAGCTCAGGGGCGATGTGGCGGCCGATGGTTTTGATCTGTCGGTCGATTAGGGTCTGGACGGTGGGGGAGGTGAGGTCGGAGACGGTTGGGATGAGGATGGTGAAGCGGTGGGTGGCGCCGGAGGTGCTGACGAGGATGCTGAAATCGGCGTCGGGGGTGGTTTCGAGGGTGATTTCGAAGGAGGGGGCTTCTTGGGGGTGAGTGGGAGTAGGGTCTTTAGGGTCTTTAAAGTCCTTAGGGTCTTTAGGGAGAGGGGTGGGAGCTGGAATGGCGGATGGAGTGGAGTGGATTTGGATGTGGGTGCCTGGGGTGTAGCGGGGGCGGGGACGGATGCGCTCGAAGTCGTCGCGGTGTCGGTCGATGGCCTGCTCTATCTGTCGGCGGGTGAGGCCGGCGGGGAGGTTGACGTGGAGGCGGCCGTTTTTCCAGCGCGCGGAGAGTTTGCCTGAGCCGCGGCGCTCGGTGACGGTGACCTGGCCGAGTGTGGGGTGGTCGATCAGCAGGGTGCTCATTCGTCGCGTTTGGATATTCCCCACAGGAGTTTGGCGCGGAGGGTGTCGATGAAGTTGTGGCCGGTGGTGTGTACTACCTTGGTGACGAAGCTGGCGCGGCGGAGGCGCAGGCGGACGTCGATGGGAAGGATGAGGGAGCGGCCGTCGAGGGTAACGCGGTAGGTGTCGGTGCGCGATTCGACGGAGATGTCGATGATGTGGCTGTCGGCCACAACGAGGGGGCGCATGGTGAGGGAGTGGGGGGCGATGGGGCTGAGGACCCAGCAGGGGGCGGTGGGCTGGACGATGGGGCCGCCGACGGAGAGGTTGTAGGCGGTGGATCCGGTGGGTGTGCTGACGATGAGACCGTCGCCCTGGTAGGATGCCACGGGCATGCCGTCGAGGAGGGTGTTGACGGTAATCATCGAGGCTGTGTCCTGGCGGAGTATGGCGATTTCGTTGAGCGCGAAGCCCCAGCCGGAGACTCCGGCCTTGACTTTGCCCCCTATGCCCTTGCCTTCGAGAAGGGAGCGTGATTCTACGGTGTAGTCACCCGCGAGGAGGCGTTCCACCATGGCGGGAGCTTCTGTGATGGAGTGTTCGGCGAGAAATCCGAGGTGGCCGGTGTTGAAGCCGAGGATGGGTATCTCCTTTTCTCCGACGCGGCGCGCCGTGCGGAGGAAAGTGCCGTCGCCGCCGATGCTGAAACAGAAATCGGCGGTGAAATCGTCGTCCTCAAACACGTCGTCGGCTTCGGGCGCGCTACCGCTGAGGCGTGCGAGGGCCTCGTAGAAGTGGCGGTCGACACAGGTGAATATGCCGAGTTCGGAAAGTCGGTTCAGGAGAGTCGTGATATGGAATACGTCGTCGGGACTCTGACGGCGTTTGCCGAATATAGCAACCTTCATGTTATTTGCACTGGGGATTAGGCATTTAAAAAACGTATGAAAAAACATCAGTCAGCACTCACTCACACACGCATCACAACAGATATTATTGTGCATTATGAATTGTGCATTGTGCATTGAACTAAAGTCCGAGATAGTGCATGAGCTCGTCGTAGCGCGAGCGCATGAGCGATTCGTCGCCTATCGGAGCGCCTGTTGCGTCGAGCACCTCGTAGCCGTAGCGCTCGAGCGAGCGGCTGACGGATTCCGGATTGCGGTGGCTGACCCGGAGCTCGGCCACGATGCGGTTGTCGAGGTCCTCTCCGTCTGACGTGATGTTGAGGTTCAGAAGATGAGCGTCGCAGTCCTCGACGGCCATTGCGATGCGCGAAGCGCTGTAATCACCGCGGTGGCAGGCGAGCAGGAGGGTGCTGCTTTCCTCCACGGAGGGGAAAAGTCGGTCGAGGCGGTCGGCCGGTGAAGGCTGAATAGCGACGTTTTGAACAGATGTGTCTTCTTTTCGGAGCAAAATATTTCTCAATTTAGTTTTTCTGACTAATTTTGCATACACAAATTGTCGGAATGAGCTACAAAATTAGTAATAATCCTTTATATAAAGAACCACTCTGCCCGACAAAAAGATTTCATCGCAAGGAAAAATGACCAATCTAAGTGTAAACATCAACAAGATAGCCACTCTGCGCAATGCCCGCGGAGAGAATGTCCCCGATCTTCTCAAAGTGGCTGCCGACTGCGAGGCTTTCGGTGCCGACGGCATCACAGTCCATCCCCGTCCCGATGAGCGCCACATCAAGCGCGACGATGTCTACCGCCTGCGTCCGCTCGTCAAGACGGAGTTCAACATCGAGGGCTACCCCTCGCCTGAATTCATGGAACTGGTGCTTCAGGTGAAGCCCGAGCAGGTGACGCTGGTGCCCGACTCGCCTGACCAGCTCACTTCGTGTGCAGGCTGGAACGTGGGGGCCCACATGGAGTTCCTGACTTCGATAGTGGACCGTCTGCGCGACGCTGGTATCCGTTCTTCGATTTTCGTGGGCACCGATGCAGAGAGCATACAGCTTGCTGCGAAGGCAGGCGCGGACCGTGTGGAGCTTTACACCAAGCCCTACGCCGACCTCTATCCCAAAGATCCGGAAGCAGCGGTGGCTCCCTTCGTCGAGGCGGCCCATGTAGCCCTCTCCGCAGGTCTCGGAGTCAATGCTGGACATGACCTGAGCCTCGTCAACCTCGAGTTTTTCCACCGCAACATTCCCCGTCTGAGCGAGGTGTCGATAGGCCATGCCCTCATCTGCGACGCCATCTATCTCGGACTGGAAAAGACCATCCGCGAATACAAGAAGTGTCTTGACCGCTGAGGGGCGGCCGGATTCGGTCAAAAGAGCTAAGAGTTTACAATATATTTAAAGTAATCATAGAAGAAATACAATGTTTCAACAGGAGTTTGTCGATACAGTGGCCACTGCTGCCATGAATTATAACGAGGCTGTGCAGGCTCAGGCCGGCGAGATGGCCCAGGAGCTTTCGGTGTGGGATCTCACCATGCGTGGCGGATGGATTATGATTCCGCTTGCGATTCTTTCGCTTGTGTGCATCTATATCTTTGTGGAGCGCTGTCTGGTGATACGCCGCGCGCAGAAAGAGGACAGTTCTTTCATGGACCGCATCCGCGAGTATATCCACGACGGTGAAATCGAGAGCGCACGCCGCCTCTGCTCAAAGACCGACACTCCCTACGCCCGTCTGATCGGCAAGGGCATCAGCCGCATCGGTCGTCCGATGAACGATGTGCTCGTCACCATCGAGAATACCGGCAACATCGAAATCGCCACTCTTGAAAAAGGGCTTCCCTGGCTTGCCACCACAGCGGCAGGCGGCCCGATGATAGGCTTTCTCGGTACGGTAATCGGTATGGTCGACGCATTCTTCAATCTCGCCTCGGCAGGTTCGAGCGCCAACATCGCCGTGCTCGCCGACGGTATCTATGCCGCCCTTGTCACTACAGTGGCAGGTCTTATCGTGGGTATCATCGCCCTGTTTGCCTACAACTACCTCGTGGCACGCATCAACAAGGTCATGAACGCTCTCGAGGCCAAGACCATGGAGTTCATGGACCTTCTCAACGAGCCGGCATAAGCCGTCCCTCCTTCTTCCATCCATCACCACCCGTACAACCCCCAACCATAAGCAACTATGGCCCTGAAACGACAAAACACCATGATGGCGGCTTTCTCGATGGCGTCAATGACCGATGTCATTTTCCTGCTGCTGATATTTTTCATGGTCACTTCGACCTTCGTGTTTCCGACGGCCCTTGAGGTGAATCTGCCGGAGAGCTCCAAGCAGACCGCGCTGAAACCCACCACACGCGTCTATATAGATAAGGAGGGTGCCATCTATGTCACTGCCGACGAGTCGGAACCCGCGCCCGTCGGCCTCGACTCGCTCCTCGCCTTCCTCCAGCTCCAGGCTGCGAAACCGGAAGGCGGCGACGACTATATAGCCGTCTATGCCGACGAGGAGGTAACTTACGGCACTCTCGTGAGAGTGCTCGACCTCGGAGCGCAGAATAATCTCAAGATGGTGCTTGCCACGAAGCCCGCTCCCGCATCGGCCCGTCCGCAGGCCGCTGCTCAGCCCAGGTGAGCGTCCGCCGTGCGTGTGCGACACCAATTTCCCCATCCATTACCGAAAACCCAGTGTGTGTGACCCACACACGTTTATATCCCGTTCATGTCAGAATCAAAGAGTGACAACAACCGTCAGCGGCTCATAGCTCTGTTGGCAACCGTAGCTTTCCATGTCTTGGTAGCGGTGTTGCTCCTCACGCTCTATCTCCGCTATCCCGGAGAGGCTGTCGAGATGCGTACATGGCCTCCGGTCGATTCTTCCGAGGTGCTTTTCGGAGGCGAGTATGTCATGATTGGCGACCGCCCGGAAATTGCCCAGAACACCGGCACGCCCGCTCCGGCCGAGGCAGAGGCGCAGGAGGTGCCTGCTCCGGAAGCCGAGTCGCTGGTAAATTCGGGCGAGCCTGCTGAACCGGCTCCGGTCATCAGCTCCGAGCGTCCGTCGCCCGCAAAGGTCGAGAAGAAACCTGCTCCGGAAAAGACCGGTCCCACCAAGGCCGAACTTGAGGCCGCTGCGAAAGCCAAACGCGAGGAGGAAGCCCGTAAAGCCATAGCCGGAAAGGTCAAATTCGGACAGAAAGGCACCGGTGGTTCCGGTTCGGGCAATGCGGGTAGTCCCGACGGCAACGCCACGGTGGGAGCCGTGAGCGGCAGTCCCGGTTTCAACCTGAAAGGGCGCTCGCTCGCCGACTGGCATCGCCCGGCTTCCGCGCCTCTCGGCACCATCACAGTGCGCGTCTCCGTCAACCGCCAGGGCAAGGTCACATCGGCAAGCTATCTTTCGGGCACAGGAGCCGCCGCAGCAAGCCAGTCGGCCCGTCAGAGCTGCGTGAACGCGGCGCGTATGTCGCAGTTCTCGGTCGACAACGACGCCCCCGCCTCGCAGACCGGCACAATTACCTATAATTTCAAATAATTAATTCTCAGATATTAGGAATAAAGGCACAAAAGGAACAAGAGAAACATAAGGTTTTCAGCATTTTGGGAACAGATTCCCGATTGACCGAAAAATTATGTTTCTCTTGTTCCTTTTGTCCTTCTATGAGCCTTTTTATTCCGGCGGAGGGTATTGCTTACCTGTTGTTTAGCGTGGGATGGAAGGAGTCGGGGATGTGTTCGACGGTGAAGTTGAGCGGATTGCCGATGACGAGTATTATATCGAACTGCGGTTCGAGGGGAATTTCGTAGGCCTGCATGTAGGCATCGGCGGCACGCACGAGACGCCGGCGTTTGCGGCTGTCGACAGCGTCGATGGGGTCGACGAACTCAGTGGCTCGAGTCTTTACCTCCACAAAGCAGATGATGTCATCTTTGGTGGCTATGAAATCAATCTCCACGCCGGCCGCACGGACATTCTCTCCGGCTATTGCGTAGCCCTGAGTGATGAGGTGCTCGCGCGCCACCTCCTCGCCCCATTTCCCGAGTTCGTTGTGTTCGGCCATCCGGAATCAGCTCTCAAATTCGTCCTCGTCGAGCATTTCGTAGCCGTAGTCCTCGCCTTCGAAGTCCTCGTCGTCGAGATAATCCTCGTCGTCCTCGGGCATTGCGGGTACGTTTTCGAATATGAACTCGTCCTCTTCGCGGACACGGTGGTGGCCGTCGAGCGGACGGTGGGTAATCGGACTGACGTCGATGCGGTTGCGCTCGTCGGTGATTTCATTCCAGAGCATATCCTTGAGCTGGGTGAGGCCCATGCCTGTCACGGCGGAGATGAAGATGTGGGGCACACCTTCGGGGAGTGTGGCCTCGATTTCAGCCATCAGTTCCTCGTCGAGCATGTCGCTCTTCGATACGGCGAGCACACGTGGCTTGTCGGCGAGCTGCGGGTTGAATTGTTCGAGCTCACCCACGAGTATGTCATATTGCGCCTTGAGGTCGTCGGCGTCAGCCGGAACCATGAAAAGGAGCACTGCATTGCGCTCAATGTGGCGGAGGAAACGGAGGCCGAGACCCTTGCCCTCGCTCGCACCCTCGATGATACCTGGGATGTCGGCCATCACGAATGACTGGTCGCCGCGGTATGACACGATGCCGAGTTGCGGCTCCATCGTTGTGAAGGGATAGTCGGCTATTTTGGGGCGCGCTGCGGAGATGGACGAGAGGAGAGTCGATTTTCCGGCATTTGGGAAACCTACCAGACCCACGTCAGCCAGCAGCTTGAGCTCCATGATGATGCTTTTCTCGATGGCCGGTTCGCCGGGCTGGGCATAGCGCGGAGTGCGGTTTGTGGCGCTTTTGAAGTGCCAGTTTCCCAGACCGCCGCGGCCGCCGCGGAGCAGCTTGATTTCCTCGCCGTCGGCAGTCACCTCGCAGAGAAATTCACCGGTCTCGGCATCGAAGACTACGGTTCCGCAGGGGACGTCGACTATCACATCCTCTCCGTCCTTGCCGAAGGAGCGTCCGCCGGAACCGCTCTGACCGTTGCCGGCGAAGATGTGGCGTCGGTAACGCAGGGGGAGCAGAGTCCACATGTGGGAGTTGCCGCGGAGTATTATGTGACCGCCGCGACCGCCGTCGCCACCGTCGGGACCACCTTTCGGGATATACTTGGCGCGGTAGAAATGCCGGGAGCCGGCACCGCCTTTACCCGAGCGGCAAAGGACTTTAACGTAGTCTATGAAGTTGGAATCAGCCATGGGAGCGGACTATGATTAGATGTTTGATGATTACTATGTAACAATCCGGAGGGCGGATTTGATTGCTTAGAGGGTGTTTGACTCCTGTAATTAAACACCTTCTCAGAGGTCGGTTGTCTGGCGCAGATGGCGCATCAGTTCGCGTGCGTGGGCGAAGTCGACCGGCGAGCCTATGTCAATCCAGGTTCCGTTGATTGGAAAGTAGCTCACGCGCTTGCCCTGGGCGATGGCGCTCTCGATGAGGTCTGTCGCATCGGTCTTTCTGTCGGGGCTCAGCGTGTGCAGCAGTGCGTTGGAGAAAATGTAGATGCCTGCGTTGGCATAGTAGGAATACGAGGGCTTTTCCTCAAGGGCTGTCACCAGTCCCTCCTCGTTGGTGTCGAGGATGGCATAGGGGACGGAGACATTGTAGGGCACGGCGGCAATCGTGATGTCGGCCTGCTGCGCGCGGTGGTGGAGGTAGAGGTCCTCGAATGAAATCGTGGTCAGCAGGTCGGAGTTCATGACTATAGTGTCGCCTTCCGGTGCGAGGCTGACAAGCGATGCAGAGCCGATGGTGCCGAGCGGACGGTCCTCGCGGACGCATCTGACCTTCACGCCTCCCACGGGCTGCGAGAAATGCTCCTCAAGCTGTTCGGCGAGATAGTTGACGGTCACGGATATGTTCTCGACTCCCACGGCCGCGAGAGCCTCGATGTTATAGTCGATTATGGCCTTGTCGCCTATGGTGAGGAGCGGTTTGGGTGTGGTGAGGGTCATGGGGCGCAGGCGCTCCCCCTTGCCTCCAGCCATGAGTATCGCGCTCACGGGGAGTATGGTCCGCGTCACACGGGTGTCGATTACGCGGGTGATGCGGCCGTCGGCGTCGAGCACCGGTATGAGTGTCAGGCGGTGGCGGCGCAGTTCGCGCATGGTCTCGGGATTGGCGTTGCCTTCACGGAGAAAACGGAAGTTGCGGAACATGGCATCGCTCACCGGGCTGTCGAGACTGACGCCCGAGAGGAGCGCACGACGCACGTCGCCGTCGGTCAGGGTGCCACACATCCTCCCCTCCGCGTCAGTGACTATCAGGGTCATCACTCCGCCCGAAAGTTCGTTGAGGCGGCCGATTGCGTCGATGAGAAGGGCGCTTTCAGCTATTAAATGTCTGTCAATCTGCATGGCTGTGAAGAGATTTAGATGTGTGGATGGTTTTAAGAGAGAAATCAACTCGTGGCCGACATGAGACTCTCGACTATAGTCCAGTCAAGCGGCGTGTCGAGGTCGACGGAGCGCGAGCGGGGCATTTCGTAGGGTATCCGGCACGGAAACTCTCCGAGAGTCATGCGGCGGATGGAGTCGGGGTTGATGACGTAGACCGCGCCGTTGTATTGCCACGCTTTCGGGGCATCCTGGCGGCGGGTATAGGCACCGTCACCCTTGGAAACGTGGAGAGTGCCGTCGGGCTGCGTCTCGAAACAGTCGTAGTAGGGGTTGCAGGAGGCTTCCGTGACGCTAACAACCATGTCGACGTCGGGGGTATATAGCGCGAGCGCGCCGCTGACGTCTGCGGGGATGCGCATCGGCGATGTGGGTTGCAGAAGCACCACGCAATCGTAGCCGATACCCTGACTGTCGGCCCAGTCCATGGCGTCGAGTATCACCTCACGCGAGCCCACGCGGTCGCCGCCGAGTTCAGCGGGACGCATATAGGGGACGGGCAGATCGGTGCGTGAGGCCACGGTGCGGATTTCGTCGTCGTCGGTGGAGACGATGATGTGTGAGTCAGGGGCAAAAGCGCGGGCGAGCTCGATGGAGTAGTGGATGAGCGGGCGGCCGCACAGTTCCTTGATGTTCTTGCGCGGTATTCCCTTGCTTCCTCCGCGTGCCGGAATGATGAAGAGTGGCTTGCTCATGGTCTGTCGTAAAATTTTTTGCTCCGGAGTGTTTCGAGCGGGGTTTTGGCTATGGCTTTCACCATAATTTCCAGCGTGTCGGGGCGGAAATAGGGATTTTCCGACTCGCGTGCCTTGCGCTGACCCTCATTGCTGAGAGCGAATGTGATTGCGCGGGCGATTTCTTCGGTAGAGTCGCCGCAGTGTATCACCGAGTCGCCGCAGAGACGTCCGCGCTGACGGATACCTATGTCGACGGTCGGTATGCCCATCGACGGCACTTCGACAATGCCGCTGGAGGAGTTGCCGACCACTGCCGAGACGCAGCGCAGGGCCGAGAGATAGCGCAGTTTACCGAGCGAGGGAATCACGCGGACTCTGCCGGGATTGGCGCGTCCGTAAGCCTCGATGCGGTCTATGATGACGCGGCCGCGGGAGTCGTTGTTGGGGTATGTTATGATGACGTTTGACCCGGGGAAACGGTCGAGCGCGGCAAGAAGGGCATCGCAGAGCGTGGCCGGGTCAGAGTCGTCGAGAGTTGCGGGATGATATGTCACGAGCATCGAGCCTTCCGGAAGAGCCATCCCCACTGAGGCTTCGAGTTCCTCGCGAGTCATCAGCGGCTCGTGCATTATGTTGTAGACGCCGATGGCTCCGGTGTTGATTACCCTTTCGGGGGCCTCGCCCATCGCTATGACGCGTTGGCGGTAAGGCTCGGTGGCGGTGAGGTGGAGCGCCGACATCTTGGTGATGGCATGACGGATGCTGTCGTCGATGGCGCCTTCGGAAATCTCGCCACCGGCTATGTGGACTATGGGTATGCGGAGCATGAGCGCCGCAGTCGCCGTGGCAAGCATCTCGAAGCGGTCGCCGAGGATTACGATGAGGTCCGGTCGCAGGCGGTCGAGCACCGCGGCCATCCCCTCCATGCAGCGCGCCATGGCTCCGACCGCGCCAACGGGCGAGTCGGTGGAGTCCGGAATGGGAATCCGGACGGCCTCGGGGAAACCGTCGGCTATAATCTCGCTGAGGGTGTTGCCGTAGCGCGGATTCAGGTGCATGTTGGTGGCAAGGATGTCGACATGGCAGTCCTGGCGCTCCGCGAGTGCGCGCGCAATACCGCTGAGAAGCCCCCAGTCGGCGCGGGTGCCTGTGGCTACGGCTATTTTTCTCTGTCGGGAGCCTGTCTGTGCGCTTTGCTGCATATCCTTGTCAGTTTTTTTGAATCAGTATTCCCTTTCGCCGAAAATCGAGGTGCCCACGCGAATCATGTTGCTCCCTTCGCTGACGGCAAGGAGCCAGTCATGGCTCATGCCCATGCTGACGGTGTCGAATCCGGGACGGCCGGCGAACACTCCCGCCCGCAGTGCGTCGAAAGTGGCGCGGATTTCACGGAAGTCGGCGCGGATGCGCTCCTCGTCGTCGACATTGGAGGCCATGCCCATCACGCCGCGGATTTCCGTGGCCTTGAGCGAGCCGAGAAGCGCGGGAGTGACGAAGTCCAGCAGCTCTTCGGGAGTGAAACCGAATTTGGTCTCCTCCCTGGCCACATGCAGCTGGAGGAGCACGCTTATGCGGCGTCCGGCCTTCGCAGCCTCATCGTCGACGGCCCGCAGGAGTCTTTCGGAGTCGATGCTGTGAATCATGGTGGCGTGGGCCACTACCTTGCGCACCTTGTTGGTCTGCAGATGGCCGATGAAATGCCACACTATATCGTCGGGGAGCTCCGCGGCCTTGGCCTCGAGTTCGAGTGCGCGGCTTTCGCCGAAGATTCTCTGTCCGGCCGAATAAGCCTCCATCAGAGCTTCTGCCGGATGAAATTTCGATACTGCCACAAGTTCGACTCCCGCGGGTATCGCCTCGCGGAGTCCGAGCAGATTTTTGCTTATCTGGCCTGCCATTCCGATGTTTTGTACGATTACTTATTATATTAATGTATATACGTGGGAAGAGAGGAAGGAGAGCCGGGGGCTGTTATGCCTCCTTGCTCTCGCTGTTGCCTGAAAGGTCGGCGTCGTAGACATCCATGATGAGTGTCTCCTGGATGGTGTTGATTTCGAAATCAGCCATCGTGCCTTTCATGCCTTCCATGAAATTGTCGAAAGCCTCCTTGAAAGAGTCGGCGGCCACGAGAATCTGCGAGATTGACTTTTTCTCGACAGCGGTCTTTTCGTCGAGGGTGATGAACGCTACCTTGACGAGATACCATTTGTCGCCTGTGCGCTCGCGGAAAATTTCGGCGATTTTGGTACGCTTGACTGCCGACACTGAAAATTCGGATGTAAAGTGTGAGATTTCTTCGGATATACGGGCCTCTGCCTCAGTGAAAGAGAGGGCGTCGACCATATATGCCTCGGTCACTTTCTTGATTGAACCGTTTTCCATTGTCTTGTCATAACGGACTTTAGTCTCAAACCAGTTTGCCATTGTTGTAATATGTTATGTGTTTTATTGAATTGTTTATAAATTTCTGTCAAGAGTGCAAAGTTAGTGATTTTTTTTGGTAATAAGTTGTTATATCCGTATATTTGCACAATATAGGATTCATACTCCTAAGAGACTCAACAACATATATCAACAACATAAAAATTACAAGACAATGTATCAACGACAAGTGACATTCGGCGAGGCTGTCAATCGCGCTCTCACCGTCAACTATTGCAATTTCAACGGCCGCGCCTCGCGCTCGGAGTTCTGGTGGTTTCAGCTTTTCGGCCTTATTGCGGGCTGCGTAATCGCAGTGGTTTTCTGCTGGAGCGATACCATCGAGTACATAGTCAGCGGTCTTTTCTCGCTTGCTATTCTTCTGCCCTCGCTCGGTCTGATTGTGCGCCGTCTCCATGACACAAACCGTTCCGGATGGTGGATATTCATCAACCTTATCCCCTTTATCGGTCAGATTATCCTCATATACTTCATGGTTATCGACAGTCAGCCCGTCCCGAACCAGTACGGTCCCGTGCCCAACCTTGTAGAGCGATAGGAAGCGGATTTGCAAAAAGACTGCCATCCGTCGTGATGGTCAAAGATTTAGAGGCTGTTTAAAAACAAAAGTGAAAATGAGGGGTCACAAGGTTGAGATG
>DXXM01000017.1 GCA_019416285.1 Bacteroidales bacterium | reverse complement strand
CGGCCAGGATACCTTGGGGGGCAAAATTAAAAAATTTTCCGTGGTCAAGCGGCCTCGGCCTCGGGGGTCACGCCGCCCCGGTTTTTCCAAGTTAGAGACAGTCCGCAATTTCTTCGTTAAGAAACGCGAATATGAAGTATATGGTGAGGCAGAAGATTCTCAGCTTAATCCTTATGTAGCGGAAGAAGGCTCCAGCCTATACACTCTTATCAAAGAGTTGAATGAGTACACCAAAAAGAACCACGGCACCACAGATTTTTCGGTCATTCAAAACAAGACTGACCGAAAAATCAATGTCTTGTATGATAATGCAACCTCACGGATTGCATTCCCTACCTATGTAGGCCTCATGGGTACTTTCATTGGTGTATTCCTTGGCTTGTTATTCTTCACTATTGGTTTGGGGGCTTCTCCGAATGGTGAGGGTATTACTGACGAGACTATCGGCAATCTTATTTCCGGTGTTCTCGTTTCAATGTCCACAAGTTTCATAGGATTGCTCCTTACGACAATTACTCATCATCTTGCAGCCGAGACTCAAAGGGTGGTTCGTGAAGACAAGAACGAGTTTTACGAGTTTATTCAGAATGAACTTATGCCGACCCTCGGTGTCAGCATGGTTGCCGCTCTGAATAAACTGCACCACACCATCAACCTCTTTGAACCGTCGTTCAATAACGTCATCGACCGCTTTCAGGCAACTTTTGACTCTTGCACTCAACGCTTCGGTTCTGCTTTTGAGCAGAACGTAACCATTGTTTCAGAAGCAGTGCGCGTCATGGGCGAGAATATGGACAAAATCAATGAAAATGTTGACCTGCAAGCTCAACTTCTCAAGACTCTCCGCTCTCGCGGTGTCGTCGAATCTCTCGATGCTTTTGTTCGCGCTTCGCAGAACTTTGACCTCGTTACGACGGCTCTTAATCGTTTTGAAGTTACTCGCAACGCTATCAAGGACGTTACCGTTGAACTTGTCAACACGCAACGCCGTTATAACGAATCTCTTGAAATTCCGCTTAATGTTGCCAATAAGCTCAATCAGATACTCTCGCGCATTACTGACTTTGAGAAAAGCATTAATGCTCTTGGTCGCAGTATCGAAAAAACTGACCTTCTTGGTAACACCGAAATTGAAGCCCTCAAACAAGCGATTACTGCTATTAAGAAAAAACAGAAAGTCGCTGTCGAGGCTATGGAAGTATCGGACGGACATCTTGAAAATATTTTCAAGATGCAATCTGAAGCTATCGTTAAACTCGGTCGCAGTTACGAAGAGAGTTTCGCTGCCTATGCCGAGAAGTTCCAGAATATTCTCGATGGTCTCGAAAAAGAAATGCTTGAACGCCGACGCGAGATTGTGGCCGCTATCGAGGAGAAGTTCTCTCTTGACCAGATTCAGCAAGAGTTCTCTCAGCTTAGCAAGCTGAAAAAGATTGAGGAATTGCTTACCTCAATCAACACTAAAAGTTCTCGTGAAGAAGTCGATAAAACCATCGAAACCACTCGTCGCGAAGTCGAATCTATACGTAAACTTCTTGACAAGGCTATTGAAGATGCCAAGAAGAAACCGGAAACCTCGACCACATCTGGTGGCGGTGGCTTCCTCGGCGGTATCTTCGGTGGTCGTAAATAACTTTACCTATGGATAGTCGCAATAATAAAAGTGCTTTTTGGCCGAGCTATGTGGATATTATGACCACGTTGTTTGCTATCATGCTTGTACTTTTTGCGGTATCTTATAGCCGCTTCAAGATTAAGCAGCGCGAACTGGAGGAGTTCAAAGATAAGTATGAGGAAATCATGTCTATCTACAAGGCTGTAGATAATATTGACCCCGAATATTTCGAGTTTAATCAAGACTACCTCAAACATATCTTCAAAATTCAGGTTAACTATCAGAAAGGTAAGTTTTCTCTCGATAACTTGCTTCAAGACGACCCTAAATCTCCCGAATATAATCTGACAGAGGCTAATGCCATTCGTCAACAAATTCGTGATGCTGGTGAGGAAATCAAACGCACGATACTTAATTTGCAGCAGAATGATTCTCTGCGTACTGACATTAAGTATCTTGTCGTTATCGAGGGTCAGGCTTCGGCTGATGGCTATCATATTGACGATTACTTCAACAATGATGTCCTCAGCTACCAACGCGCGCTTAAACTCCATGAGTTTTGGCGAGACAATGCAGGTATAGATTTTACTAATATGGAAAAGTGCGAGCTTGTTATTGCAGGTAGCGGTGAACACGGAGTACCTCGTGCACCTCATATCAGCGTCAAAGATGATTCTCGGAATCAACGCTTCCTTATTCATATTGTACCAGTTATTGGTGATATTCATCTGGATTCGAAGTTCTCTCATTAATAATCAATTTAAAACCCGCTTTATATGTAGCGTAATTGTTCTCACCAAAGTTAATGTTTGAATAAGCCACGATGAAATAAATACTTAGGGATATTCAATTAAAGCCATCTAATTGTCTGGCTGCGTCATAAATGTTTGGATCTCTACCCAGCCCCGACGAATCTATCACGAGTTTATTAGGGGTAAATAATCCCTGAGCGTATTAGTTAATTTTGATAGAAAAAAGTTTTTTCCATAAGATATGGGATTTGAACTTGTGCATTTTTTGCACCAGTTCAAATGTGGATTCATATAGCTGCTTATTATTGTGAATATTCGTTGTTGCAGAAAATACAACAACTGCCAATAATTGAAAATGCTCGCGTTTAGATTTGCAGACAATTTGCAGACAATTATGAAAATTTGAGTCTGTTTTAACAAATGCACCGTAATTTCGGCTTAAGCCATCGAAATCCATTTCCTCGAAGCCTTCGAAGCAGATAGAAAGCGATTCGTGGAAAGAAATCATAACTCCCGACACCATACACTGCGACACCACGGTGTTGACAGCGCAGCTTCGTTGACAAAATGTTGACAATTTTGTAGAAAGAAATAAGCCAAACTGCTGTAGATTAGCAATTTGGCTTGTTTTATTGGTGATCCGCCTGGTGTCGGATAATATCGTTGTAACTAAGTCGTTCCCAGAATATTGTAATGCCGCACTATCCGTTGTTCACGAATTGCACACGGCACTATTTCAATGTTCTTCCCCATTGTTTCCATTGGGTTTATACAAAATTACTGCTTTTTTACCGATTTTCAGGCATCTGAGGCGTTAAAATACCTTACTTAGAGCATAGCGGCAATTTGTTTTTCGACGGCTGTGCGTATGAACGAGTTTATTGAAACCCCGGCTTGTTTGGCAAGATAGGCAACACGAGTATGGATGTCGGGGGTAAGACGCACGTTCAGCGAGCCGGAATAGCTTTTATGGGGTTCAATGCCTTCCTCAGCGCAATAGGCAACGTAATCATCTACAGCTTCATGAAAGGCATTCGTGAGTTCGGCAACGCTTTCACCTTCAAAATTTACAAGTCCGTCAATTCCTTCGATTTTCCCGAAAAAAACTCCGTCGGTCTCGCTGAATGCAACCGAGCCGATAAAATCCTTATATTTCAACGTATTCATATCAGTCCTTCGTTTTTAAGATAATCATAAACCTGTTTCATAACGTAACCTTTGATGATATTACCCGGATGTGGCTTGTGGAGCATTATGGGCTTCTTACCTTCACCCTTGAAGATGACACGAGATCCGGATGTCTTGCCCTTATTGCCTGGAAGATATCCCAAGGTAATGAGCAAACGTCTCATTTCCTCCCAAGTGAAATCATTTGGAAGAGCGGAGAAGCGGGCTATTAGTTTTTCTTTTGTTCCCATTCATTTGTAATCTTGGTGCAAAAGTAACTAAATTTTAGTTGCAAAACAAATTAGTGGACAGGAAAGTTCGTGATTAATTGGAATAACAGCTGCTTAGGAGGACTATGCGTTGAACGGTTTATAGATTGGCAGTATTTGACTATTTAGAAAAATAGCGTACATCCTACGCTATCTCTCTTGTCGGCTCTGGATTGCCTTAAACGGAATAGGTGAATGTACGCTATGCAGTTGCATAGCATAACTATCACGCTAAAGTCCGTTTTGCGAATGTTCCAGATTTACAAGAGAACTTTTTGCGGTGTTATGTTATGAATATCATTTATACAGCTGACTCCTCAGCCGCTATTCTTTGCGATTTTGCGTTGCAAAGGTACGCATTTTTATTGAGATAATCAAGCCTCAATTTCTCCGTCGGGATTGATGCGGTGCTTCTTACGGAGCTGAATGAGTGTCTTTTCCGATACCTTCAAAAGCTTTGCGGCACCCCGCCATGTCCCGGCACGAGTAAAAGCCTTGATTATGCGGTCTCTTTCCGCTTTTGGATTGCGGTGAGTCAGGTCTTCGGCTGTTTCCGCCTGGATGTCGCTGAACACAAGGTCATCGGTGGAGATAATTTCGCCTTTGGCGTGGAAGGCGGCGAAAAGGAGGGTGTCTTTCAGTTCGCGGATGTTGCCGGGCCACGGGTGGAGTTTGAGCGCCTTTATAGCCGACGCATCCAACCGTTTCTTCGGCAACTGCTTTTTCAGGGCATACTTCGTGAGGAGATAGTCAGCTATATCGGGTATGTCCTCGGTAGTGTCGCGGAGTGGCGGCACTGTGATACCTGTCTGACGCAGTATGAAGAACAGATTGTCGCGGAATGTTTCATCTGCCACCATCTTCAACAATGAGGCGTTGGCGGTGCTGATGATGCGCACGTCGGGATGTTCCTGTTCGAGAATGTGCAGAAGTACCGATTGTTTCTCAAAGGTCAGCAACTGGATGTTTTTGAGGATTATAGTGCCGCCTTTAGCCTCCTGAAAATAACCCTCGATACGGTTGAATATCTCGCTTCGGTCGGAGTCGGGATTATGACGACCTACAAGTGCCGCTCCTCCGGCCTCGATCACTTTCAGCGGCTTCTGCGTTCTGGCACTCTGCTGGTAAATCTGCCGTGCAATCTGCTCCCTGCCCGTGCCGCTCTCACCGAAGATGATGCAGTTGGCGTTGGTCGCGGCAACGCGATTGACGGATTCCATCATCGCACGATATGCCTCGCTTTTGCGCGGTATCATCGTATTATCAAGGTGGAGGACAACGCTCTCCGGCTTGGCATACTTGCCGATAATTTCAACGAGCTGTTTGTCAATGCCGGCTCGTTGCACCACATTTACCGCTCCGCCGTCGCTCATGACCTCCAGCAAATCCGGACCGTTAAGGTTGTTTACTATGGCAATGACGGGAAACGTGAAATCCTCTCCCTTCTGCCAGTTTACTAACTCTTTGGCGGAACCGTCGGGAAGCCTGTAATCCGCAACGATAACCGCGCCGGGCGGCAGTTTCGCCACCTCTTCTTTTGCCGCCTCCATACTATCGACCGCAATCGGCTCATACCCGGCACGCGTAAGCAAGCCAGACATAAGCCGACGGTCTGATTCGGAGGCATCTACAATGAGGATTTTGTTCATTGTTAAATTTATGGTTAAAAATTAGACAATATAAGTCAAGATTGAGGTATTATTTCAATACTTGACTTTTGGAACTATAAAAAATCGGCAAAATTACCCGAAAATATTTTGATGAAAAAGCGCAACATATTGAACAGGTGGTAAGCGACATCAGACTAATGGCGAATAGCTCTTACGCCTTTGTGTTATGGTAGTTACGCATCGGGGTGTAATGGATTGTATTGGTGTTGTGTGACTGAAATATCAAAAAAAATTCGTAACTTTGCAGTGCAATTCACAAAGAATTGTACTGTAAATGAATTGTAAATCGACAGCAAAATTCAGCGCATCCCCGATTGTGATTAACTGGGGATATCTTGAGAACTGGAAGAGTACCGCTTCTGTATAAGACTCTATTTTGAGAGTCATATCCGGCCCTTTTAACGGGTCGGAGTTTTTCCGTTATCACATTTAATAATTAATTCCTCACATGAACAATCACCGATTGCTCACAGGGTTGCTTGCCGCAGCCTTGTGGAGCGGCGGAGTGTGTGCTGTCGGTCAGACCAAACAGGTGTTTACAATCGAAGACCTGTTTGAGGTTGCTGAAACAAACAGTGCGCAACTACGCCCGTCATTATCCGCCGAAGAAGAAGCAAGACGGGAAATCAGTGTTGCCCGCAGCGGGCGACTTCCCGACATTGAAGCAAATTTGTCGTTCAGTTATATTGGCGACGGCTTCACAACAAAACGTAATTTCTCAGACTATCAGAAGGCTCCGATTCCGCATTTCGGTAATGCTTTTGGCATCAATATCACACAGCCGGTCTATACCGGAGGAGCGATAAGTGCTGGAATAGAGATGGCAGAACTGAAATCAACAGCCTCACGCTATGCCACGGAGTTACAGCGCGACAACATCAGATTTCAGCTCACAGGATTCTATCTTGACATATACAAGTGTCTCAACCTGCGCTCAGTCGTGGAGAATAACATCATGCAGGCCAGAAAAGTACTTGAGGAGATGAATGCCCGTTATGAACAGGGAACGGCATTGCAGAATGACATTACCCGTTACGAACTGCTTGTATCAAACCTCGAACTGCAACTTGTCAAGATCAACAATACCCTGACAATCCTTAACCGGAATCTCGTCGTGACTGCCGGTCTTGATGACAATATCGAAGTTGTGCCGGACTCGACAATTCTTGCCCGATCATTGCCGTATGCCGGCGAAGATTGGTGGCAACAGTCGGCCGAGAGTGAATCCCCAACCCTGAAACTCGCACGTTCCGGAGTGGACATCAGCCGTAAAGCCGAAACGCTTGTAAAGAGCGACCGTCTGCCCAAAATCGGTATTCAGGCCGGATGGAGCATCGACGGCCCGATACTTGTGGAAGTTCCTCCAATTAACCGTAATCTCAGTTATTGGTATGTCGGCATTGGCGTCAGCTATAATATATCCTCGTTATACAAGAGTAACAAATCATTGTCAAAAAGCCGTGCAGCCACGCAGACAGCACTTGATCAACTTGAAGCCGCACGGGAGAACGTGAGCCTTGGTGTCCGCGCAGACTATGTGCGTTATATGGAGGCATACGAGGAACTGAAAACTCAGCAAAAGAGCGTTGAGCTGGCGGAAAGGAATTACAGCACTACCTCTACGCGTTATTCGGAAGGAATGGCTCTTATCACCGATATGCTGGATGCGGCAAATTCAAAACTTGATGCCGAGCAGATGCTTGTCAACGCCCGCATCAACATCATCTACTATTATTACAAACTCTTATTCACTTCAGGAAGGATATGAAACACCGTACAAAAAAAGTCATCTCATATATTGTGACACTACTGGTCATTGCCGCCGCTGCATTGTGGGTATGCAGCAAGTTTGTTCATCTCGGCAATGTCGAGTTCACCGACAACGCGCAGGTAAAACAGCAGATAGTGCCCGTAAACAGCCGCGTGCAGGGCTACATCAAAGAAATACGTTTCAATGAGTATGAACCGGTGAAAAAAGGTGATACTCTTGTGATAATTGACGATGCCGATATGCGCCTGCGTGTGGCTCAGGCTCGTGCCGACTATCAGAATGCACAAGCCGGGCGCACAGTCGCCGACCATACAGTCGGGGTCGCATCGGCCAATGTAGCTGTAACCGAAGCATCTATTGCCGAAGCTAAAGTTGTTATGGAGATGGCTGCGACAGACTTCGAGCGATACAAGAAACTGCTTGAAAAAGATGCTGTGACACGTCAGCAATACGATGCTGCAAAGACCGACTACGATGCTAAGAAAGCGCGTTATGAAATGTTGTCGCGCCAACGCTCCGCAACATCATCTGTCGTGGCCGAAACACGTCAGAGAATTGCCCAGAATGACGCAGGGATAGAACTTGCCAAAGCCCTGTTGGAAACTGCCGAACTTAATCTGTCGTATTGTGTAATCATTGCACCGTGTGACGGTTATACTTCGAGGAAAGAAATTCAGGTTGGTCAGCTTGTGCAGCCCGGTCAGACTTTGCTTGATGTCGTTGATTCCGGCGATGTATGGGTTACTGCCAACTATAAAGAAACACAGCTTAAACACATTGCTCCGGGCAGTGATGTGGTGATTAAAGTCGATGCAATTCCCGATGTGGTATTCAGCGGCAAAGTTGAGTCAATTTCAAAGGCAACAGGAGCATCGCTCTCAATATTGCCTCAGGATAATTCGGCAGGTAATTTTGTCAAGGTGCGCCAGCGTGTTCCGGTAAGAATTATGTTCACCGGAAACAACAGTGAGGTTGATATGCAGAAACTCCGTGCCGGCATGAATGTGGAATGTGAAGTAAGATACTGATATGGCAGACTGGCACGCTCCACAAGGCCCCTTCGACATACCGGATGTGCCGAATTTCGTTCCCCGACGACTGAAACCGTGGCTGTTCATTTTCTTTGTCATCATCATTCAGTTTTCTGGAGGTGTATATCTCGCGGCAGCTTCCGATATGGTGGGGACAACCGCACTGATGCAGGAGGACATACTTATGGCAGGCTATGCCTCGCTGATTGGCCTTGCGATAAATTTTGCGGTAATGTTCCGCATAAAATTCCGTTTCTCGAATCGGACACAGCTACTTGTGGCCGGAATAGTATTGATTGCAGCCAATCTCATCTGTGCCAATACCGAGTCGGTTCCTGTGCTTGTCATCACCTGCTTTATCGCCGGTTGGTTCAGGATGCAAGCCACGCTTGCCTGTAACTCGACCATTCAGTTATGGTTGACACCGGTGCGCGATATGGCTGTCTTTTTCTGCTATGTTTATATTTTGGTAGATAGTGTAATACAGCTTAGTGGCATTGCGACAATCTACACTGCTTTTTTCTCACAATGGGAATATATGCACTGGATAATGATAGGACTGCTTGCTCTGATGATGATTCTCGTCATGCTTCTCGTAAAGCCAGTTCGAGGTCCGATGTTTATACCGCTGCTCGGTATCGACTGGATTGGAGCTATCCTTTGGGCGGGATTCATGATGTGTTTTACATTTATCTGTGTGTATGGCAACTATTTTGACTGGTGGGATTCCGGTGAGATAAGGGCGGCGGCTCTCTTAGGTCTGGTTTGTATGATAATAAACCTTTGGAGAGCGTCATTTTTGCACCACCCTTATATATCATTCCGAGCCATGCGTAACCGCAACGTAATCCGGGCGACTGTCATATATCTTGTTTTCTTCACGCTGATAGCTACAGAACACGTGTTTGAGCATACCTACGCGGCCAATATTCTCGGTTTTGACGAAACAAACCTGATAAATCTGAATTGGTATGTATTTGCAGGAATCGTGGTAGGGTGCGGATTTACATATCTGACATTCGCATTGCGAAAATGGCGATATAAAACTATGACGGCTATAGCCTTTTCACTTGCCATAGTATATCTGGCATATTTCTATTTCTTCATAGATTACGGTGTTGAGAAAGAAATGTTGTTTCTACCATTGTTCTTCAGAGGAGCAGCCACGGTAATTATATCAATTGTTTTCCTGACATCCATAGTCCAGAGCGGACTGCCGTTTCAGGTGTTTCCGCAGGCTTTGACTATCAACGGTTTTACAGGAGCGGTGATGGGGGCGACACTCGGACCGGCCATCATTGGTGAATTTCTGCGACATACTATGGCAAAGAACGCATCTCTGCTTGGCTCGTCCATTACAGATTTCAACCCCGATACAGCCCATGTCCCCTTAGGTCAGTTGTACGGTCTTGTGCAGACGCAGGCCCTCGTCGTTTCAATGAAAGAAATATACGGCTGGCTTCTAATCATAGCCATTTTCTCGCTGATGATTATACTTGTCAGTTACGGTCCGCTCAGACCTGCGGCATTTTTCCCGAAATGGAAAACTGTCAGGCGCACGTTCCGACGCATTGTCCGATTTGAAGAACAGGCCAGAAACACCGCAGAAACTGTATGATAACAAACAAGTCTTCCAACGCACTGGAAGGCTTGTTCGTTTTTATGGATAATATTACGCTTAACGGCGATTGCCGCGACCGCCACCCTGACGAGCAGGCATGGGCTTTGCATCTTCTGTAAGTTTGAGTTCTGTTCCATTGGACAGTTCCACTTCGTAGCCTCCGCGCTTGCGTGAGATTTCAACGATTGACTGACCTTTGAAGTTTGTAGATACATACTTGGTGATAGCTGTCGGAATTATAGCCACAGGAACAGCATTGCCACGGGCAGCCTTGACCTCTTTCCAGTCGCCATTCTCTTGGAAGTCAACTTCTGCACCGCTTTTGAGATCAACTTCATATTCCATACCGCGACGGCCTTGTTCTTTTTCGGCTTTCAGTACTTCATCTCCGGGGAAATGCTTGCTGAGGAAAGTTTGTGCCGCTTTGGGCAACTCGGTCTGTTTGATTGGAGTACCGGCATATACCATAGCCGATAATGATGCTACAATAGTAATGAGCATCAGGCTGAAAAATTTTTTCATTTTTCTAATTGTTATTATTTAGTTTGAAGATATTGTAGAGATTGTTAAATGTTTCAATGTATTTTCTACCGACAGGAATTGTCCTGTCGGAATTAAGGAGATAAATTTTTCTGTTTGAAAACTTGTCTATTGCATTGAGAGATACAATAAATGACCGGTGAACGCGATTAAATCTGTCAGTAGGCAATATTGACTCCATTTCCTTCATTGTTATCTGCGACAAAACCATAGGCAATTCGCGCCTGAACACCTTTACATAATTGTCCATCGCTTCAATAAATGTAATATCATCAATATCAACAACTACATTCTTGTGTTCGACTTTTAAGGTGATAGTTTCACGTTGTGGTTTATCCTCTTTTTTACCAAGCCATTTTATTGCCTTCTCCATTGCTCGTTCAAAGCGAGGGTAAAAAATCGGTTTATGGAGAAAATCGATTGCATCGACATTGAATCCGTCAAGGGCATACTGCGAATATGCAGTGGTAAATATCAGGCAGGTCCCGGACGGTAATTCACGGGCGAGAGCCACTCCGTTGTGAGAGTTCATCTCTATATCAAGGAAAACGATATCAGGACATACAGACTTTATACGCTCCATACCGGCAATCGGCGACGTGTATGTTTCCAAATCAATCTCTCCATAATTTTTGCAATATTCCTGAATAATACTCAGGGCTATCGGTTCATCATCTATCGCGATACACTTTATCATGCTGTTAAATCAATTTGAAGTTCCACTACAAAAAATGCATCAGTTTTCAACGTGTTCAATTCATGCTTTCCGGGATAAAGCAAATCAAGCCTTTTCCGGCAGTTTTCAATGCCCATGTGTTCACCGATACGCTTGACCGGAAATATACGGTTGCTTGTCAGAAATTCCATTTTACCATTATGTTCGTGCAACGATATTTTAATCTGGCTTTTCTCAACAGGTGAGACGCCATGCTTAAAACAGTTTTCAACGAATGTCACAAGCAACATAGGCGGAACCATCAACGCATTGTCTTCGATGTCGATGTCAATTGTGACAGATGTCATTTCATTAAGACGCAGTTTTTGTAATCCGACATACTGATTGATATAGTCGACTTCGTCGGCTAATGGCACAAGATCACACATTGACGTTGTGTGGATATATCTCATCATTGAAATAAATTTTTCCAATGATGACAGGGCGTTTTCATTTTTTGTAAGAAACAGACCATAAAGAGAATTCAATGTATTAAACATGAAATGTGGCTTTATCTGTGCTTTATAAAGCTCGATTTCGGCTTTATCCCTCTCCGCTTCAACAGCTCTCCGACGGGATCGTTGTATATTAGTCTGGGTAAGCAATCCGACTGCAAAGCTGTAAGCCTCGACAATCATAAACAGCGACCATACAGCCTGCTGGTATTGTTGAATGGATGGGAGCAACCGCTCAATACCTAAATCATGGACATTCGGTTTCGGAGTATATAAAGTAATGTGTGAAAAGCCATAGGTTACCAATATTGAAAGAACAATGACAAACACTCCAACAGCAGAGTGTTTCTTGCCCTTGAATAGGAAAGGTACAGTAACAAACCGATTCAAAAAGTAAAGGCAATAAAGCCATACTCCAACGGTTATGACGTACCATTGGAAATTGTGAAACCATCGCTCTATCGGGAAAATCATCATCATTACCGGCAAGACAATGATGCAGAAAACGATGTCGATATATATAGATATATTTTTCATTGCAGGTAAATATAACTCCGATGCAAAGGTAGCTATTTTCCTACCTAATTTATATACGCCGGAAAGCGGTTGACCACCACTCTGTTGCTGTTAGTCATTTACTTATTAGACTGCTGCAAGGCTGTAAGGTTTAGAGCTTGTCTAATAATAAATGTTACCGACATGGCGGTCATCTGCTTCATATCGTTGATATATATTGCATTTGTTCTATATGCGGGCAAGAGGTTGCGTGATATAAAGTTTCCCTTAACTTTGCTCGAAATTAATGGAAGGAGGGCTGGATAATAATCATTTTTGATTAGGCGATGTGACGATTATATTCAGAGATGTGCTATTAACCATCACTGAATTGAAGTTCGCCATTTGGTCAATTCTATAAGTAATTGATTTATAGGTATCAACAAAATCCATACCTAAAACAAGGTATTTCCTATGGATTCTATAATGACGAACTTTGCACTACAATTTGCAAAAAGTTATAATTATGGATATCTCATCAGGCAGAAGATACATATTATTGTTCATCACATTTTCAATCATATCAATAAGTGCAATAGCACAAAGGAATACCGGAATGATTTCCGGCAAGGTGCTTTCACTTGACGGTGAGGCGATAGATTATGCGACCGTATTTCTGAAAGGAACATCTTACTCTTGTTCCACCAATGAAAAAGGTCTCTATCATATAAATGCACCCGAAGGCAAGTATACCGTTGTATTTTCTTCGGTTGGCTTTGAAAAACGCGAGATGCCCGTGACCCTGAAATCCGGCGAAAGGTCGAAGCTGAATGTCAAGTTAAAACCGTCGACTCAGCTTGCGGAGGTTATCGTTGTAGGCAATCAGCTAAGTAAAGTCAAGAATTCGGCTTTTAATGCGACGGCTGTAAACACTCAGGAGCTCGTGAACACCACCAAAACATTGAGTGAGGCCCTCGCAAAAGCTCCGGGTATGAAAATACGCGAAAGCGGCGGTGTCGGTTCCGATATGGCTGTTACAATGGACGGTTTCAGTGGAAAGCACGTGAAAGTATTTATCGACGGAGTGCCGCAGGAAGGCGTGGGTAGTTCGTTCAGTCTCAATAATATTCCTGTCAATTTTGCTGACCGTATTGAGGTTTACAGGGGTGTTGTTCCTGTGGGCTTCGGTGCTGACGCAATAGGAGGGGTGATCAATATCGTCACACCGCGACGACCGCGACGCTGGTTTGTTGACGCATCTTATTCTTATGGTTCGTTCAACACACACAAATCCTATGTTAATTTCGGACAGACACTGCGCAATGGCTTCAAATATGAGATAAATGCTTTCCAGAATTATTCCGACAATAATTATTGGGTCGATTCACCTGTTGAAGATTTCGCCGCAGGAGCCATCAACCGCAAGAAGCCTGAGCATGTAAGACGTTTCAACGACACATATCATAATGAAGCTGTAATTGCCAAGTTGGGATTTGTAAACAAACCGTGGGCCGACCGCCTGCTCTTTGGCTTCAACTATTCCCGTATGTATAAGGAGATACAGACCGGCGTGCGTCAGGAAATAGTGTATGGTCAGAAACACCGCCACGGCTATTCGCTGATGCCCTCGCTGGAGTATGGTAAACGTAACCTGTTTACCAAAGGACTTGATGTTTCGCTCAATGCCAACTACAACCGCAACAATACCACAAATGTAGATACAGCTTCCGTCAAATATAACTGGCGAGGTGAGACCGACCGACTGAATTCCCCCGGCGAACAGTCATATCAGCTTTCCAAGGCAATTAACAACAACTGGTCTGCCGCATTCACAGTCAATTATCGTTTGGGTGAAAGCCATGTATTTACAATCAATGACGTTTTCAACGCGTTCAACCGCTCAAATGAAGATTTGCTGACCACGCCTCCGTCGCGCGATGAGTTTTCAAAAGTCACAAGCAAGAATATTGCCGGTGTTTCATACCGTTATATGCCCAATACAAAGCTTAATTTCTCGGTTTTCGGAAAGCAGTACCATCAATATGTATCCGGACCTATGGCAACTTCAGCAGCACAGGATGTATATGAACTTACATCTCGTTCAATTGATTATTTCGGCTATGGTGCAGCCGGAACATGGTTCATGCCTCTCGGATTCCAGTTCAAGGCGTCATACGAAAAGGCATACCGCTTGCCAACAATCGAAGAGATGTTCGGCGACGAAGACCTTGAAGTGGGAGATATGTCTCTGAGACCTGAAGCAAGCCACAATGTCAATCTTAACCTAAGCTACAACGCCACATTCGGCAGCAATATCGTGTATGTCGAGGCCGGTTTTATCTACCGCGACACGCGTGACTATATACAGCGTAATATACTTGCTCTCAGTGGCGGGAAAACAGCTGCGACTTATGTGAATTACGGCAAGGTCGATACCAAGGGGTTCAGCGTATCCGCCCGATACAGTTTTTCAAAATGGCTGAGCCTCGGCGGCAATTTCACCCAGATGAACGTGCGCGACAATATGCCGACCGCTCAGGGAAGCACTGCCCAAAATCTATCGTATAAAGAAAGGATGCCCAATCTCCCGTATATGTTTGCCGACTCTGATGTCAACTTCTATTGGCACGGGCTGGGGCGCAAGGGTAACGTGCTGACTGTGACATACGACAATCAGTACACCCACAAGTTCTGCTACTATACAGCAAACATAGGCTCTAACAACAGCGATTACATCGTACCCAACCAATTCGCCCATAATCTTACCGTATCATACGGCATAAAGAATGGCAGATATAATCTTTCGTTTGAGTGCCGCAATTTTACAAATGCCCGTTTATATGATAATTTCAGTCTGCAAAAAGCAGGAAGGGCATTTTACGGCAAAGTCAGAATATACTTCGGTAACTAATTTAATAACAAAAATATATGGCAAAAAACAACTCTTTATGGCGTGTCGTAATGGCCGCACTGATTCCGGTTGCCTCCCTTACAGCTTGCTCGGACAATGACGAACCGGGTAAGGGCAATGAGTCGGGCGACGGTAGCGGAAAATTCGTGTTCGCAACAACAGTACAAGGCTCTAACGCAACCTCCTATGTGCTTCTTACAGGAGAGACTCTCGATGGAGGCACACTTTCAACCGTCAACAACGGCCTGCTTAACGATGGAGCTACCCAGTGGGTATTCTATAAGAATTACCTTTATGCCCTGACCTACAATCAGGGTAATGCCGGAACAACACGAAGCTATATCCTCGGCAACAACGGGCAGATGGAAGCAAGAAGCACAGAGTATCGTATCAGTCGTTTCTCATCCTATGGCGCATACAATGACGACATAATCACAATGTCAACCGGTGAAGGGCCTGCTTCTTTTGCCGATGCACAAGGTTACAAGCCAATGACCCTGCTTGTGACCTATCTAAACGTGTTTAACGAAACTTCCCGCTCCAACGATACTTCCACCGGGCTTTACAGCATGGAGAATTTTCTCGGTAACGGCGAATATGTCACTCTTGCAGGAGCCGAGCAGAGTGGCTCGCGCCTTTATTGTGGAGCAATTCCTATGGGTCTCAGCCAGTATGGTGCGGCATATGAAAATGGCAAGTGGATTCGTCCCGGCTTTGAACACCTTGTCCATACTGAAGCCGGAGGCTCCGGAGCCGGATCCTACAAGGCCGGAGAACTTGTAGGGACTCAATATCCTGACGAATGCTGGGTAGCGATATACGACAACGAGAATATGCTCGACCCTGTTCTCGCCAAAACCGATAAAATCAGTACGCCGTGCGGTCGCTACCGTTCACAGTATTATCAGACTGTGTGGGCTGCCGAGAATGGAGACATATATGTATTCTCGCCAAGCTACACCAAAACAATGACAGATCCCGGACAAAAGACCTCGTTGCCTGCCGGTGTGTGCCGTATTCCGGCCGGAAGCTCATCATTTGATGACTACTATTGCAATATCGAAGCCCAAACTCCGGGTGGCAATCGCTCGTTCATGCGTTGTTGGCCTGCGGGTGGCAACAGATTTCTGATGGTCATGTATGACCGCTCTCTGACCGAGAAGAATCCGGCAGCAACTGAACTGGCTATTTTCGATACAGCAACCAAGAAACTCACCTATGTCTCCGGATTGCCTTCCAATGTTTCTTCAATCGGCAAAACGGTTTATTCACAGAACGGCAAAGTTTACATTCCTGTGAATGTCGAAAACGAACACCCCGCGATTTATGCCATTAACACAGCGACAGCACAGGCAACAAAAGGTGTTACGATTGAAGCGACCGACATTACCGGCTTCGGATTCTTGACACCGGCAAAATAATTATAGGCTATGATGAAATTCTTTCGCAAGATACATCTTTGGTTTTCAGTGCCATTCGGCATTATAATCACATTGGTCTGCTTTTCAGGCGCGATGCTTATATTCGAGCCTGAGATAACGAGAGCGGTCAAAAGCAATGTTTATCATGTAGCCGAGGTTAAGGATTCAGCTTTGCCTATGGGAGAACTGATGGAAACAGTAAAGGCCACATTGCCTGACAGTGTTTCTATTACCGGAGTCACGGTATTCTCTGACAATTCGAGAACATATCAGGTGAATCTGTCAAAACCTCGCCGCGCTTCTCTTTTCATTGACCAGTATTCGGGACAGATTACCGGTAAATATGAACGTATCGGTTTCTTCTCTACGATGTTCAAACTGCATCGTTGGCTTCTCGACAGCGCGAATCCTCATGGCGATGGAGTCAAAATTGGAAAGACTCTTGTCGGCATCTCAACCCTTATATTTGTGATAGCACTGATTACTGGTGTTATAATATGGTGGCCGCGCGCTCGCAAAGGACTACTGCACAGTCTCTCAATTTCGTTTTCAAACGGTTGGAAGGGATTTTGGAAAGGTCTTCATGTAGCAGGCGGTATGTATGCGCTCATCTTTGTTCTCGCTATGGCACTGACCGGACTGACATGGTCATTCGACTGGTATCGCTCGGCATTTTATGCGGTCTGTGGAGTTGAACATACTCCTCGCAACTTCTCTCAGGCAACCACAAAAACCGATGCCGACAAAGGTGGCAGACACGAAGGTCGTGGTGGAGAAGGTCGCAGAGGCGGTGGCAGACATGGCAGTGACAGGCAAGGTGGATATGGTAATGGCGAAGGGCGCAGACATTCTGAGTTCGGACGCTGGCAACAGGTATATGATGAAATCAGGGCACAGAATCCCGACGCGCCACAAATTACCATCGCTTCAGAATCAGCAACCGTGACCCTCGGCAATTCGGGCAACAGCCGTGCAGCCGACCGATATGAGTTTAACCGTCGTTCGGGTGAAATCATACCTTCGACAAAATATGCTGAGTCGGTTGAAGCAGATAAACTGCGAGGATGGATTTACTCAATACATACGGGGAGCCTTGGCGGAATTTTCACCCGCATCCTTTGGCTACTCGGCGCATTGCTCGGCGCAAGCCTGCCTCTTACAGGATATTACATCTGGATAAAGCATCTGATGAGAAGGAAATCCCAAAAGGTACACAATCAATAAGCGTTAGTTCATTATCTTATATTGCGGTAGTCGGTAACTCTAAGCCCGACTACCGCTTTTGCCAATTTTTTCCGACCCGTTTATAACATATGAGAAAAGAGCAAGACTGCCGTTGACGCAATCTTGCTCTAAATTCTTGCCTAAACTAATCTTTCTTATCTTGCATAAAATTTTCTCTATTTCGCTTGTCTAAACAGCCATTCCCTGACAGGCGTGAGCTTGTAGGCATAATCGAATGAGTACATATGCTCGCTGCCCTTGCCGTCAGATGGCAATACAGATTTTGAAGCGAAGTTAATTATATTGATTGGTGCGCCCTTCGCAAGTTCTTCAGCTGCAAGTTTATTCTACTCTTGCTGAGGTAATTCCTTTCCAAAAATAATTAGATCTACTTCCATAATTGTATGTAATTGGCGGATCTGCTACCATCGACTTTTTCGCGTCATTCAACGAAGTTTCGGAATCAATATCTGTTTCGGAAACAACAGCAGTAGTAACAGGCTTGTTCTCTTCGCCGTCCTTTTCATCATGTTTTGGCGCGAGTTCGGCGGTGATCTTGCGGTCAAGGACGGCGAGGTCGGATTTGAGCTGTTTCAACTCGTCCTCTTTGCCCTATACTTTTGAGATGATGGCTTCGAACTGAGGCACATCGGCTTTCAGTTTGGCGGTGCGTTCCTCGTATTGGGTTATGACAATCCTGACGGCTTCTCTTGGAAAGACCGGATAAATTCATCAGGGTCTATGTCGGAGTCATATTTTTTTGCCGTAGAACAATTTGATTAATTAATAGTGAATATGGCACAGCGGTGGCCGTCAGCGTATCTTCTGACACGGATAGACCGGGCTTCCATCGGCGCGAAGCAGTGCCGGCACAGACTATGCGGGGTGGATTGACAGCTTTCTATGCCGCCGGGAACGGCCTTCCTCCGCTGTCGGGAGGGCATCGGCTAAGTAAGCCGGGAATGGTTGGGTACGTCAGTCATGTCTGGTTCGGGTTTGGATGTGGAGTTTAGTGGTGTGGTCTGTCTGTCACCCATAGCTGTCAAGCCTTGAAGCCATCAAGCTATGAATTATAGATAAATAGATTTGTCAATCAAACAGTAAATAATATTGCAGATACATAAATCTATAAGACTGTATCTTTATCGTTCATTAAACAGTTCCAATTCCATATCTATAAGTTGAACTTTAAGGAAGGATACAGATTTGTCTAAAAGCAGATATATCTATCAATAAAACCAATGTTCTCAAGACAGACTGAAAATCATACTTGCAGTTCAATGGATAGTTCTATAATAAAGTCTGTAAGTTGAACTCCTTGAAGGCAGGTTTAACTGTCAATCTCTACACAAAGAAACAAATAATTCTGCAATTTGGCAAATCTGAAAATAAGCCAAATTCTTGTGATTAAGAACATTGTCCGGCTATGTCCAACTATGTCCGGCTATGTCCGGAAAATTCGGCTGAATTTTTAACATTTCGCCGTGCAATTTTTTTTGGCGCATCGGCACCAGCTCCGTCGCCGGGAGATAAAGCTCACAAAATTTTCTCCGGTTGTTAGGAATTGCGCTCAATTTTTTGTAAATTTATGGAAGCATAACGATAACAGGCACCATCCGGCGCATTGGAATCAGGGAAACACACAGGTCGGGATATAACCGGGCATATCCGATACAGTCATTTCCTTATTTCATATCAGGAGGGATGTCCACATGAACATTGCAAGTTATGTTTCCCGGCACACGAATCGAAGTTCGTGCCACGGAAAACACTTGCCATGTGAACATGGGAAGATTTACTCCGAAGTCGTAAATCCATACGATGAAACTGCGTTGGCCTGTCATGTCGCTATGCGATACCTCCACTTAATCCACATAATTATGACTCAGATTTCAGGCAAAGGGGGCCGTCACCCCAAGACAGACCCGTCTGTAAACCGCTATGTAGTGCGGTTCAATGCCGAGGAAAACGCCCGCTTCCTCGCCATGTTCGACCGTTCCGGTCTTGAAAGCAAGGGCGCGTTCATTAAGAATTTCATATTCCAGAAGCCTTTTAAGGTTTATACCATTGACGAGAACACCCGTGTGTTCATCGACAAGCTGTCGTCGTTCAACTCACTTTTCCGCACACTCGGCGTTTCATACGACAACGTGGTAAAGACACTGCGCGAGAACTTCACCGAGAAAAAAGCAATGTCGGCTCTTTACAAACTGGAGAAACTGACTATCGAGCTGGTAAAGGTAAACAGCGAGATTGTCGCACTCGCACAGAAATTCGATGAACAATGGTCGCTAAAATCTCGATAGGCAACTCGCTCTATGGCGCGTTGACCTATAACGGCGAGAAAATCAACAAGGAGAAAGGCCGGCTGCTTGACACCAACAAAATATACAATGACGGCAGCGGCTCAGTTGATATTCATCGTGCATACGAGGACTTCATGCGCTGGATTCCTACATCTTCCCGCACAGAGCGACCGATGATGCATATTTCGCTTAATCCGCACCCCGACGATGTTCTTAGCGACACCGATTTTACCCGTCTGGCGCATGAATATATGGAGAAGATGGGCTTTGCCGATATGCCGTATATGATTTACAAACATTCCGACATCGACCGGCACCATGTTCACATAGTCGCGCTCCGTGTCGGTACCGATGGACGCTGTATATCCGACCGCAACAACTTTTACAAAAACAAGAAAGTGTGCCGCGAGCTGGAGAAGGAGTATGGGCTGAAAGTTGCTGAGCGTGAGAAAATCACTCCCGATATGCCGATCAAGAAGGTTGACCCCTCCGGCGACATCAAGCGTCAGGTTGCCAACACCGTCAAAATGGTCGGTATGCGTTACAAGTTCCAGACGATGGGCGAGTATAACGCCGTCCTCTCCTTATATAATATAAGGTGTGAGCAGACCGACGGCAGAGTGAATGGGCGCGAGTATCACGGTCTGGTGTATTTCGCCACCGATGATGAAGGCAAGGTTATCGCCAATCCGTTCAAGGCGTCACGCCTCGGCAAATTCGCAAGCAGAACGGCGATTGACAGCCGTTTTGAGAAGGCGAAGGACAAGATTGATGTTGCACCGACAAGGAGCAGAGTTGCCGATATTCTTGCCCATGCCACCGATAAGGATGATTTCACAGCCAAGCTGAAAGAATGCGGCATTGATGTTGTTTTCCGCTATACCGACGAAGGGCGCATATACGGCGTTACGTTCATAGATCACAACACCATGACGGTATTGAACGGTTCCCGACTCGGCAAGCAGTTCTCGGCAAATGCACTGAACGATAAGTTCAACAGCCCGCAGGCGCAGGCGACAAACGATGTGCCGATTCCCGACACATCCGTTATTGTACCAGAGCAGACAGCCGATACACAGGCTTCGTCGGATGGACAGCAATACACCGCCGGCCAGCATCAATCTATCTCCACCCATTCTTCCGCCGATTACGGCGACAGCGATTTCACCCTTCCGGGTCTTGACTTGTTCCAGCCGGGGCAGTCGTTCAATCCCGAAGAGGAAGAGTTCCGCCGACGTATGCAGCGAAAAAAGAAAAAGGGACCACGCCATCGTTTTTGACTGATTCTTCGCACAATAGTGTGAATGTCAGAATTATTCCGTACCTTTGCCACTGAATCGCAGTCATAAATTTATTTTGATTGTGGATTTAGTGGTGAGAAGGCGGGAGGGATACCCGCCTTCTTTTTCTATCTTATCCCACTCAATGTTATCAAATCCACTTAATCCACATAAATTTATGGACACAATCGAAGTTGAACGTGAGGTATTCGATGCGCTCATCAACCGTGTCGATTTTCTACACAAGACCGTCAAGGCTCTTTATGAGCAGTTGCGCGACAAGAAATTGTCAGACTGGCTCACAACCAAACAGACCTGCGACTATCTCCATATATCCGAACGGAAATTGCGCTCAATGAAAGAACGCGGCAAAATCGGATTCTCTCACCTTGGAAGACTATCGCAGTTCAAGGGTAGTGACATCGTACAACTTATCGTCAAAGAGAAAGGTGCGGGGCAATGAAGAAAACAATCACTTCCACTGACCCGCTCATACTGCGCCTGACAGCACAAGCCGACGACATTGCCGATATGTGCCAACGACTGAGAGATGAATACCATCCATTGCTTCAAGGCAAGCGTTTCATCACAGATGCCATGCTGTCGGAGCTACTCAGAGTTAGCCGACGCACCACGCAGGACTACCGCGACCGGGGAGTAATCCCTTACTACCGGCTTGACGGCAAAATCCTCTATGCCGAGGAAGACATTGAAATCTTCCTGCAATCCAACTACCGCCCCAAATTCGACTGATACGATAACGGCAACCAAACTATACGCACGGTTGCCGTTATTATTGTTTCTCGCTGCCTGATGTCAGTTCATCATCGCGCAATCAAACTTCTGACGCATGGATGCCATATCCTCGTATATAGTTTTATCCTGCATTTTTGCGTATAGCTGAGTTGTCCGTATGTCGGAGTGTCCGAGCATTTTGGAAATGCTCTCGATTGGAACATGGTTGCTTAAGGATAGGGTAGCAAATGTGTGACGCCCGATATGCGAGGTGAGGTGGCGCTCGATTTTTGCCAAATCCGCCACTTCTTTTAGATAGGCATTCATACGCTGGTTGGAGATTACAGGTAGCACTACGCCTTCAAGCATCACTTTCGGGTGGCTGCTGTATTTCTCAATCAGATGCCGAGGTACATCAAGCAGCGGGATTACGCTCAGTTCACCCGTTTTCTCCCGGTGCTTGCGTATCCACATATTGCCATCGGCATCGGTGGTTAGGTCGGAGCGTTTAAGCGACTTGATGTCGCAGAACGCCAGCCCGGTGAAGCAGCAGAATACGAAGGTATCTCGCACTGCCTCCACACGCGGATAGGCTTTCAAATCCAAATCCATCATACGTTTCACTTCTGCCTCAGTTAGTGCCTCACGGTCTGCGACTGTACGTTTGAACCGCTTGCCGAGGAACGGATCTTCAGTCGCCCATTTGTTGGCGATAGCGTACTGCATGACGTTCTTGAGATAACGCAGATAGCGCACAGCTGTATTGTTGGCGGCTTTCTTGTTCATGCGCAGGAAGTGCTCAAAGTCCTGAACAAAACCTTTCGTCACATCCTTGACAGGGATGTCGGATACGTTCAAAGTGAGTTGCAAGAACTCCTCCAGATAGGTGACACAACGTACCCAACGCTCATATGTGGCTTTGCCCATGTCGCCACGCTCATATTCGGCATGGCGGTGTTCGTTTGCCTGCCGGAACACATCGCATAGCATCTTCGGTTTCTCGACGGTGCCGAGGAAATGGTCACGCAGAATTTTCGGGTTGACCATCTTGCCTTCACGCACGAGCATATTGTGGATTTCGAGGAAGCGGGCCTTGACAACCTCGATATACTTGTTCAGTTCGAGATCGCGGCGAGAGCGTCCTTTAGACATGGCGCGCTTCTGATCCCAGTTCTCAGGGGCGACACTGCGGCCGATGTTCATTTCCGAAATCTGTCCGCTCACTGTTATGCGGACGAAGATTGGATACTCGCCGTTGCGGAGGGCGCGGGCTTTCCTTGCTATGAAAGACAAGGTGAAATAAGAATCATGTAACATAATTTGAAATTGTGGATTAATGGTTATATAAATATAATCATTTTCGCCCAATTTCACAACAGGCAAGAACCGTAAAATCAATGCTGTATGCAGATTTTAGTGAACAGAATCGTGAACAAGCACACTATCGCATATTCTGTTCACGATACATATTCCGTGAAGTTCACCGTTTTTCCGTGATTTGTCAGTCTGTTCACGATTAATCCCGCCCAACAATACACTCAAAATTGCCCAAATACGTTAAATATAGCCATAGAACAGCTTCATAAATGTTAAAAGAACAAATAAGTGTTAAAGTTAAGGCTAATTTCAATCAAATGTGAGGTTCTGAACCTGTCAAAGCATATAAAAGCCCCACTTTGTGAACTGCAAATCGCAGAAAAGCACAGAAGATTAAATTGTTACAACCTGCTATCTGAAATCGTGAACAAAACTGTTCACGATACCGGCTGTTCACGAATTGTTCACTACTGAACCTTACAATGTGCGTTATTTTGCCGGATAGTGGTATTACAAAAATCGCTGAAACCGTCTCAGTTTCAGCGATTTACGGCATCTTGCCGATTGGTTCTGTGATCCGCCTGGGGCTCGAACCCAGGACCCCAACATTAAAAGTGTTGTGCTCTACCAGCTGAGCTAGCGAATCTCCGTTTTTATGTTTTTCAAGTTGACGGCTTTTTGATTTTCATTTTTATTTGCCGTTTCTCCTGAAAAGCGATGCAAAGGTAGGCGTTTTTTTTGATTCATGCAAATTTTTTGGCGTTTTTTTTACTTAAATTCATTTGCGCAGATACACGCAGATACATATACCAGTGCGTGGCCTATCCGGATATGATGGATTATTCCGGATTTTTTGTACCTTTGCAGGGCAGTTCACAAAGAACTGGTCTATATGACATACATGATTTCTACCCCGGGCCTGAAGCCTGCCGCCGTACAGAATTACGCATTTAAGGAGAACTGGAAGAGCACTCAATAAGCTCTTTCACCGCGGCATACGTCTACTATATAATCTACACATGAGTCTGTCGCTCCGGCCGGTATCGACGGGATATCCACGGCCGGAAATATAATTTCCACATCATCACATTTTAATCCATTTTTTACCGTATGAACAATCATCGATTGCTCACAGGGTTGCTTGCCGCAATCCTGTCGAGTGGTGGAGTGTGTGTCAATGCGCAGAAAGTCTATTCTATCGAAGAGCTTTTCGAGATTGCGGAGACCAACAGCACTCAGCTCCGACCGTCGTTCACAGCCGAGGAGGAGGCACGCAAGGAAATCAGCGTGGCCCGCAACGGTCGCCTGCCTGAAATCGAGGCATCGCTGTCGCTCAGCTATATCGGCGACGGCTTTATCACAAAACGCAACTTCTCCGATTATCAGAAAGCCCCGATTCCGCATTTCGGCAACGGCCTGGCGGTCAACATCACGCAGCCAGTCTATACCGGAGGCGCTGTGACGACCGGCATCGAACTCGCCGAACTGAAAACTACGGCCGCACGCTTTGCCTCCGACTTGCAGCGCGACAATATCCGCTTTCAGCTGACGGGATTCTATCTCGACATCTACAAATACACCAATCTGCGCCGCGTAGTCGACAGCAACATAGCCCAGGCCCGCAAGGTGCTCGCCGAAATGAAAGCGAGATATGAGCAGGGTGTGGCTTTGCAGAACGACATTACCCGCTACGAACTGCTTGTGTCGAATCTCGAACTCCAGCTCATAAAAATTGACAATACTCTCGACATTCTCAACCGCAACCTTGTGGTGACTGCCGGCCTCCCGGAGAGCACCGTCATCGTGCCGGATTCCACCATACTCGCACGCAGTCTCCCCACTTCGGGAGAGGGCTGGTGGCAGCAGGAAGCGGCCGAAAACGCTCCGGCCCTCAAGCTCGCCCGTATTGGAGTCGACATAAGCCGCAAGGCCGAATGCCTTGTCAGAAGCGACTTCCTGCCGAAAGTCGGGCTGAAGGGCGCCTGGACCATCGACGGCCCGATTCTGGTCGAGGTACCCCCAATCAATCGCAACCTCAGCTACTGGTATGTGGGCGTCGGGGTCAGCTACAACCTATCCTCGCTCTATAAAAGCAACAAATCGCTCTCGAAAAGCCGCGCGGCCACCCGCAGGGCCATCGAGGAGCTCGATGCGGCAAGCGAGAACGTGAGCCTGGGAGTGAGGGCCGACTATGTGCACTATCTCGAAGCCTACGAGGAGCTCAAGACCCAGCAGAAGAGCGTGGAACTTGCCGACAGGAATTACCGGACCACCTCCACGCGCTATTCAGCTGACATGGCTCTCATCACCGATATGCTCGATGCCGCCAATTCGAAACTCGACGCCGAGCAGCGTCTCGTTAACGCCCGAATCAATATCATCTACTATTATTATAAACTCCTATTCACTTCCGGAAAGATATGAACCACCGCACTAAAAAAATCCTCTCATATATAGTGACAATCCTTATCATTGCCGCAGCTGCCCTGTGGGTTTGCAGCAAATTCGTCCATCTCGGCAATGTAGAGTTTACCGACAATGCCCAGGTGCGTCAGCAGATTGTCCCGGTCAACAGCCGTGTGCAGGGCTATATAAAAGAGATACGTTTCAATGAATTTGAATCGGTGAAGAAAGGGGATACCCTCGTGATTATCGACGATGCCGACATGCGTCTGCGTGTGGCCCAGGCCCGTGCCGACTATCAGAACGCTCTCGCCGGGCGCGATGTGGCCGACCGCAGCGTGGGGGTAGCTTCGGCCAATGTAGCTGTGACCGAGGCCTCTATCGCCGAGGCTAAAGTGGTCATGGAGATGGCCGCCACAGACTATGCGCGCTACAAGAAGCTGTTGGAGCAGGACGCCGTGACCCGTCAGCAGTATGACGCGGCCCGGACAGATTATGAGGCTAAGAAGGCACGCTATGAAATGCTTGCGCGCCAGCGCTCGGCCACATCATCGGTCGTTGCCGAGACACGTCAGCGAATAGCCCAGAACGATGCTGGAATTGAGCTTGCCAAGGCTCTGCTTGAGACGGCCGAACTCAACCTGTCGTATTGCTACATCCTCGCTCCCTGCGACGGCTACACTTCGCGCAAGGAGATTCAGGTCGGACAGCTCGTGCAGCCCGGACAGACTCTGCTCGACGTGGTGGACTCTGCCGATGTCTGGGTCACCGCCAACTACAAGGAGACACAGTTGCGTCATATAGCCGTGGGCAGCGATGTGGAAATCAAGGTCGATGCCATCCCCGATGTAACTTTCAGCGGCAAAGTGGTGTCTCTCTCAAAAGCTACCGGCGCTTCGCTCTCGCTTCTTCCGCAGGACAATTCGGCCGGCAACTTCGTCAAAGTGCGTCAGCGTGTGCCGGTGAGAATCGAATTTTCGAAAGATAACAGTGCCGACGACATGTCGCGCCTCCGCGCCGGCATGAACGTGGAATGTGAGGTGAAATACTGATATGGCTGACTGGCATGCCCCTCAGGGACCGTTTGACATCCCTGACGTCCCGAACTTCGTCCCCCGCCGCCTCAAACCCTGGCTCTTTATCATCTTCGTGCTGATTATCCAGTTCTCGGGCGGTCTCTATCTCGCAGCCGCTTCCGACATGGTTGGCACCACGGCTCTCATGCAGGAGGATATTCTGATGGCCGGCTACGCGCAGCTTGTCGGCATGGCCATCAACTTCGCCGTCATGTTCCGCCTGAAGTTCCGCTTCTCCAACCGTGTGGCTCTGACCGTCTGCTGTATAGCACTGATTGCCGCCAATCTGATATGCGCCCACACCACTTCCGTACCGCTCCTTGTGGCTACCTGCTTTGTGGCGGGATGGTTCAGAATGTGGGCTACATTCGCCTGCAACTCCACTATCCAGTTGTGGATTACACCGGTGCGCGACATGGCTATATTCTTCTGTTATGTCTACATAATAGTCGACGGTGTGATTCAGCTCAGCGGAGTTATGACCGTCTATACCGCCTTTTTCTCGCAGTGGGAATATATGCACTGGCTCATGATAGGGCTCCTCGCGCTGATGATGCTGATGGTGCTTGTGTTGGTCAAGCCGGTCAAGGGCCCGATGCAGATTCCGCTTCTGGGCATCGACTGGATAGGCGCGGGGTTGTGGAGTGTGTTCATGCTCTGCTTCACGTTCATCTGTGTCTACGGCAATTTCTATGACTGGTGGGAATCGGAGGAGATTGCGGGCGCTACGCTGCTCGGACTGGTCTGCCTGGCAGTGAATCTATGGCGCGCATCTTTCCTGCACCATCCGTATATATCGTTTATGGCGATGAAAAACCGCAATGTCATCCGCGCGACAATCATCTATCTTGTGTTTTTTACGCTCATGGCCACCGAACATGTGTTCGAACACGGTTACGCGGCCACGGTTCTCGGATTAGACGAGACGAACATGATAGACCTGAACTGGTATGTGTTTGTCGGCATCATAGCGGGTGTCGTGTTCACCTATTTCACTTTTGCTCTCAACAAGTGGCGCTACAAGACCATGACTGCCATCGGTTTCGCGCTTGCAGCTATGTATCTCGCATATTTCTATTTTCTGATTGACTATGGAGTGGAGAAGGAGATGCTGTTTGTGCCGCTCTTTTTCCGCGGCGCCGCCTCGGTTATAATCTCGATAGTGTTCCTGACCTCTATTGTCCAGAGTGGGCTGCATTTCTTCGTGTTTCCGCAGGCGCTCACCATCAACGGTTTCACCGGTGCTGTGATGGGAGCTACACTCGGCCCGGCGCTCGTCGGGGAGTTTCTGCGCCACACCATGGCTAAAAATGCCGCTTTGCTCGGTTCGGCAGTGACCGATTTCAATCCCGCTGTGGCTAATATGTCCTTCGGTCAGTTATACGGCATGGTACAGATTCAGGCGCTTGTGGTGTCGATGAAGGAAATCTATGGATGGCTGCTTATAGGCGCTCTGACCTTCCTGACTGTCATATTGGTCAGCTACGGTCCTCTGCGTCCTTTTGCCATTTTCCCGAAATGGAGGACTATCCGCAAGTCGGTTCGCCGGCTGGCGCGCCTGGAGGCGATGCAATCCTGACTAAAAATTGCATAAAAATCGCTGTTTTGTAATGATTTCAATTATATAATCATTACAAAACAGCGATTTATGTCATCTAAAGGAATGATGCTAAACGTAATAGGAAATCAGTCGGTTTTTGCAGGGAAGTCAGACGACCGCTTATTTCTTCTTAGCAGGGTCGCAGGTGAGACCCACGCCGAGTTTCTTGAAGATTTTGCGGTCGACTTCGCCGAGCATCACGGTCGAATGGACCTCACAGCCGTAGAGTTCAGGAAGTTTCTCGAGCGCACGGCGGCAGTTTTCGTCGTGGGTGCTGAGAACCGAGAGTGCCACGAGCACCTCGTCGGTGTGCAGACGGGGGTTAAGGCTGCGGAGATAGTTGATTTTGGTATTCTGAATCGGCTCTATCATGTCCTGCGGGATAAGCTTGACGGAGTGGTCGATTCCTGCAAGATGCTTGATGGCGTTGAGAATCAGCGCGGCGCTCGGCCCGAGGAGAGCGCTTGTCTCGGCGGTGATGATGGTGCCGTCGGCCAGTTCGATGGCTGAGCAGGGAACACCGCTGCGTTCCGCACGCTCGCGGGCGGCAACTATCGGCTTGCGGTAGGAGGAGTCAATTTTGGCCTGCTTCATGAGCAGTTTGATTTTGTTGACCTCGCTGTCGTTGCCCTCGCCCTCGGCGAGATGGTTGAGCGCTGTGTAATAGCGGCGGATGATTTCGTTTTTGGAGGCCTCGCAGCACACGGCATCGTCGTTGATGCAGAATCCTACCATGTTCACACCCATGTCAGTGGGTGACTTGTAGGGATTCTCACCGTAGATGCCCTCGAAGAGAGCGTTGAGCACCGGGAAAATCTCAATGTCGCGGTTATAGTTGATAGCTGTCTTGCCGTAGGCTTCCAGGTGGAAGGGGTCAATCATGTTGACATCGTTGAGGTCGGCGGTGGCGGCCTCGTATGCGATGTTGACGGGGTGTTTCAGCGGCAGGCTCCACACAGGGAAGGTCTCGAACTTCGCGTAACCGGCCTCGATGCCGCGCTTGTGCTCGTTGTAGAGCTGGCTGAGGCATACCGCCATCTTGCCGCTGCCGGGGCCTGGTGCGGTGACAATGACGAGCGGACGGGAGGTCTCCACATAGTCGTTGCGGCCGAAACCGTCGTCGGAGTCAATGAGCTCGACATTGGTCGGATAGCCGTCGATGGTGTAGTGATAGTAGGTGGTGATACCCATGCGTTCCAGGCGCTGACGGAAAGCGTCGGCGCTGCTCTGACCGTTGTAGTGTGTGATGACCACTGACCCCACGAGGAATCCGCGCTTCTGAAACTCTTCGCGCAGACGGAGCACATCCATGTCATAGGTGATTCCCAGGTCATTGCGCACCTTGTTTTTCTCGATGTCAAGGGCGCTGATGACGATTACAATCTCCGCGTGGTCAATGAGCTGGCTGAGCATGCGCAGCTTGCTGTCGGGCTGGAATCCGGGGAGGACGCGGCTTGCGTGATGGTCGTCAAACAATTTTCCTCCAAGCTCAAGATAAAGCTTGTTGCCGAACTGAGCGATACGCTCCTTGATGTGTTCGGACTGAATTTTGAGATATTTCTCGTTGTCAAAACCGTATTTCATAACGGACAACAAAAGTAGTCATTTTACCCAAAATCAGCAAGAGAAGTCCGGTTTTTCGCTGAATTTTTCAGCGAAAAACCGTGTAAGTCAGTTCTGTTTCCTTGCCGTGTCGCGTATGGTTTTCGGGTTACATCCGTAGCGGGCTCGGAAGAGTCTGTTGAAATATGTCACGTTGGAGAAACCGGCTTCGTATGCTATCGAGGAGATGTTTTCGTCTGTGAATCTGAGAAGCTCCATCGTCTTGCGGAGGCGGATATCGTTTATGTATTCCGAGAGAGTCATACCCGTCTGTCGGCGCATGAAGGTGCAGAAAGCCGACCTGTTCATGCCAACATGCGCGGCAATTTCACCGAGACTTATGCTGCGGGTGTAGTTGCAGGCGCAATAGATTCTCACTTTCTCCATGCGCGTTTCGGCCTTGTTCAGCAGCCTCTTGCTCCCAATTTGCTGACAGTGGTCGGTATCGGCGAGGGCCGTGAGTAGACTCATCATGGATGGGAGACGTGTTTCAGGATTGAGATTTCTCATGGATTGAAGCAGGGAGAGGATTTTGCGATACGCTTCCCCGCTGTAACACACGGCATCTGTGCAGGATTTAAGCCTCATGAGCGGTTGCGAGATTTCCGGGAGAAGAGCCGACAGCCCCTCGATAAGCGCTGTCTCGAAAAAGACGCAGATATTTGCGATATCCCCCTCGCTGTCGGCACTCCCGGGGGCAAAATGCCAAACATGGGGAATGTCGGGGGGAATCAGTATGATTTCTCCCTCGCAGAATCTGTCGGTCCTGTCGCCGATGGTGCGCACGCCTTTCCCACATATAATATAGGCCAGTTCCCACTGTGGATGGTGGTGGATTTCGCTCTGTCTGTCGGGTCTGACACGCACGTCGTCAAATATAAACGCCGGTTTATTCATAATGCAAATATAGTTCAATAATTTTGAAATATAGGTAAATACAGTAAAATGATATTGGCCTAATTTTGTGCCCTGAAACCGATATATCACATTTTATATGGCAACTGATACACTGGCATTATCTTCAAAACCGAGATTCGAGATTCTTGACGGGCTGCGAGGGGTGGCCGCAATGATAGTTGTGGCCTTCCATCTCTTCGAGACTTATTCGTCGGGTCCGTCGGACCAGATACTCAACCATGGCTATCTCGCCGTCGACTTTTTCTTTGTCCTTTCGGGCTTCGTAATCGGCTATGCCTACGATGACCGCTGGGGCAGGATGACGACATGGGGATTCTTCAAGCGCCGACTGATACGTCTGCAACCCATGGTGATACTCGGCACTCTTATCGGCGCGTTCTGGTTCTATTTCAGCGCGGCGCCGGGATTCGAGCTCGTGATGCAGACGCCGTGGTGGAAACTCCTTGTCATCATGATACTCGGGTGCATAATGTTTCCCACCCCGCCGTCGATGGATATCCGCGGCTGGAAGGAAATCAATTCGCTCAACGGCGCGCAGTGGTCGCTGCTGTGGGAATATATCGCAAATATACTCTATGCGCTGGTGGTCAGGCGGTTCAATATGATTGCCCTCTCCGTGATGGTCATTCTGTCGGCGTTTCTGACAATAGATCTCTCACTTGATGTGGACGTTTTCGGGCTGCTTGAAGTCAGGAAATATGCGAAATATACCGTAATTGGCGGTTTCGGCCTGACTCCGGACCAGATATACATAGGTGTGTGCCGTCTGCTCTATCCGTTTTTCGGCGGACTGCTGCTCTACCGTCTGAGCAAATGGCGCATAAACCTGCGCCGCGGCGGGATGCTGTGGTGTTCACTGGCTGTGGCCGCGACACTGGTGGTTCCCCATATCGGCGGCGAGATCCATGCGTGGCTTAACGGCCTCTACTGCGCCTTAGTCATTCTCATAGTCTATCCGGCTATAGTGGCAGCCGGTGCTGGAAGCGAGCTGAAGGGGAAGAAAACCACCGCCGTGTGCAAGTTTCTCGGGATGATTTCCTACCCCCTCTATATTACTCATTATCCTATGATATATGTGCAGATGAACTGGGCGGCGCAGCATGCCGATGCCCCCTTGGGTACGCATATATGGGTAGCAGTGAGCATTTTTATCGCCGGCGTAGCGGTTGCCTACGCGAGCGTCAAAGTCTATGACCTGCCAATCCGCGCCTGGCTGTCGGCAAAATTCCTCACAAAGAAATGAAAGTAGACCATATTGCAATTTATGTTTCGGATTTGGAAGCTGCAAAAATATTTTTTGAAAAATATTTCTGTGGAAGAGCCGGAAGTCGCTATCATAATCCGAAAACAGGTCTGATGTCATATTTTATGACATTTGATAACAGATGTCGCATTGAACTGATGTCAAGACCTGAAATCTGTGGCTCTGACCATAATCCTTATAGATGTGGTTACATACATATTTCTTTTTCAGTAGGTGACAGAGGTTCTGTCGACAACCTTACCAAAAGACTCGCTGATGATGGTTTTGAAGTGATAAGCGGTCCGCGTGTCACAGGTGACGGTTACTATGAAAGTTGCATCAGGGCATTTGAAGGGAATCTGATAGAAATAACTGTTTGATATTAAGTAAACTATAAGCCTATCTCACTGAGGTGTCACAGGCGCTTCATCTCCGCTTCTGCGGCGCTTTTGCCTTTGTATCTGTCCTTGCGGGGCTGGAAGCGGTAGGTCACGGAGAGTGAGACGCCGCGGCGGTCGTAGCTCTGACGCTTGTCCACGCGGATGCCGAAGGTGTTCATCGACCAGTCGTTGTTGAGCGTGTTGAATATGTCGGTTGCCGAGAGTTTCAGCTGGAGGGCTTTGTCGAGGAAGAATTTTCCCACCGAGGCGTTTAGCGTGAACCATGTGGCGCCGAAACGGTTTGTGTGCATGTCGCCCCGTGTCTGTCCGTTGGCGTTGAGTGTGAGCTGGAAGCCGGCGGGGAGCGAAATCATATTGTCGAAATAGTAGGAGAATATCGGTTTGTCGTATGTTGTGCCGTCGATTTCGAGCCACTGTCTGTGCATCCCGAGGGTGAGTGAAGGTGACCAGGCCCGGATATTTCTGTTCCACACGAGATAGAGGTCGAGAGCTGACACATCAATGTTTATAGGCTGCATCAGGAGCTGGAGAGTGGGTGCGGGATAGATGCGCTTGACAAAGGCGTAGGTGTCGAGGCTGCGTGTATAATCGGCCTGAAGGGTAAATCCTTTCCAAGTGCCGAAAAGCTGTATGTCATGGAGATGCTCGTCGCGGAGGGCGGGATTGCCTCCCTCGATTTCATGGATGCCGACGTAGCTCAGACTGCCGGTCAACTGGGAGTAGGGTGGTTTGATGGTCGACATCCTGTAGCTGACATCCAACTGCGCATCATCACAGAAAGAGTAGCCGAGCGAGATGTCGGGGGTGAGCAGATTGTCGCGGCGGCTGATTCCGTCATCTTTCCTGCCGTTGACTTTGGAACTGTAGTCGACATATTCATATCTCAGACCGGCCGAGAGGCTGAACGGGCCGAAACTCCTGTCCCATGAAGCGAAGGCGCCCAGGGAGGTCTGACGAGCGTCGGTCAGCGAGGAGGGTATGTATTCGTCTACGCTTTGACTGAGCATGCGGTAGTCGAGAGATGTGCGGGTGTATGAGTCCTGCGTGCCGAGAGTGAAATCGCCCTGCCACAGAGGAGCGCGGAGATACAGTCGGGCGGCCCACAGGCGTGACCTGCGTCTGTCCGTCGACCCGACATCCTCGGTCGTGCCGTCGGGATAGCTTGTCAGAGTCGATGTCCTTGAGAGGGATGCCTTGAAATCGCCGTCGAAATGGATAATGGCATTTTCACTGAGGTTTCTGTCGTAGTACACTGATGCGAGATGGCTGTGTGCGCGGATTCTGCGGTCTATGTCGCGTCTGATTGGCGGATTGTCGTCGAGCCATTCGCTCCCATGGTTTGAGAAATCTCCCCGCTCGGGATTGTAGCGGTAACTCCCTCCGAATGACTGCGAGGCGTCGGCGTAGTTGAATCCTCCGAGGATGGCGCCGACGGTGGTGGGGTAGCGGTTGTCTTGCGATGCGCCCACTGTTGTCGGGCGTCCGTCATAAACGAGGCGGTTGGTGGTGGAGCCTTTTATTTCCTGATTATAATGCCCGACGGTGCCGGAGGTAAACAGATCCCAGTTGCCGATGCGGTAGTTGAGGTCGAGCATATTGCTAGCTGAAAATCTGCGCTTTTGCTCGGCTGTCGCGCGGTCGGTCAGCGACAGGCCTTTGATGAAATTGCGGCGTGTGGTGATTTTAAGCACCGCTTTGGTCGAGCTCTCATACATCGCTCCGGGAGCCATGATGAGCTCCACTTTCCGGAGGTCGGATGATTGCAGGCGCGTGAGTTCGTCGCTGTCGCGCATCGGGTGCCCGTCAATATATATTTCCGGCGACCCTTTTCCGATGATGCGCACCGTGGTGTTATCGACGGTTATCATTGGCAGTTGCGCGAGCACGTCAAGTGCCGTCCCGAGATTCTGGAGTGGAGTGCCCGGAATGACAGAGACGAGTGTGCTGCCGACGAGTTTCGTCGCAGGCTGTCGCGCTGTCACTACCACTTCCTGCAATTCGTTGATGAGTGAGTCCTGTGGGGTGGCTGTCTGCGCACCGGTGCCTGTCCAGCCTGCCGCGGCGATGATTGCCGCCATTGTCAGTTTATGTGTCATTTTGCGTCTGAATTTTTAACGCAAATTTAAGGACTGGCGGGTGTACAGACCAAATCTACAGTCTGACAATAGCTTTTGCAACTTGTTGTTGCTTAACGGTTTCGAGCTGTTGATTCCTGAAAATTCTGACAACGCTTTTCTAATGGCTAAAAAATCGCCATAAATTCGTCGAGATGCTGCGGATTGAGCTCTTTAAGGCGCAGTTTCAGCCGGGATTTCCGTTTGTAGACTGTGTCGATGTTTTCACCGAGAAGCAGGCTGACGGTGCGGTTGGAAAGGCTGCATGCAAGGTAGACGGCGAGCTTATATTCCTCCGTTTTGATTGACGGATATTCGTCGCGCAGGCAGACGAGCAGGTTTCCGCAGCAGTCGTTGACGGCGCTTTCCATGTCTGCAAAGATACCGGCGTCGGTCTGTATGGCCTCAATCTCGGCCTTTACGCGGTCGGCTATGGCTTTGCGCTCGTTTTTGGTTCCCTGCGACTGATAGTAGGTGTCACACAGTCCGTCGATGAGTGAAAAGCGTTTGCCGAGAAGTGTGATCAGCGAGTCCTGCATTTTGGTGGCGTCGGCGCTGAGGGCGTGCAGTTGCTCTTTGAGCCCCGAGGCTTCGGCCATCAGCGAATCGTTCTGAATCTTTCGCAGTTTCAGGTTTTGCCGTTGCCAGATGATTACGGCGCAGGTGAGTATGAGGACTATAATGGCTATGAGAGCATATTGCTGCATCCTCGCCCGCTCGACAAAGAGGCGGTATTCGCGTTCCTTCTGCATGTAGCGGGCTTCGGTCAGCGGGTCGGCCGCGGTCTGTGGCGATGTCAGCAGTGAAAGTCGCGCAGCTTTTGCCCGACGGAATTCTTCGGCGAGGTCGTGGCGCCCGTAGTAGTCGAAGGCTATGTTGACTATCGAGTCCGACGGGGCGTGAAGATTGTTTACCACAAGCGCCTCGCTGTAGAGGAGAGCCCAGCGAGCCATCGTAGCCGAATCCCTGATTTCAGAAACATCCATGCCGTTGAGCTTTTCAAGAGCCTTGTCAGGCTGCTCCGTCAGGAGCGACTGCGCCTCATCGAGCTGTGTCGCGGCGAAACTGGCGTAGTTGCAGGCGCTGAGGATGAATACGATACTTATATAGAGGAGTGCGCGCATGGCCTACGGGGTTTATTTGGCAAGTTCACGGATTGTGTTGAGCAGAGAGCGGCGCTTTTCTGCCGAGGTGCCGATTTCAACAGCCCGGACAGTTCCCTCCTTGTCCACGACTATTGTCGTCGGGTAATAGCCCTGAGTGCCCATAAGGTCTCTGAACTGGGTGTTGTTGACGAGCGGAATCCAGTTGAATCCGCGTTTTTCTATAACCGGACGTGCTTCCTCCGGAGATTCGTAGGTGGAGGAGAAAAACATCACGTCAGGCAGTTCGTTTTTCCACTCCGAGAGCTCAGGCATCTCTTTCCGGCAGGGGCCGCATCCGGTGTACCATACGTTGACCACCATGACCTTTCCTCGTGTGTCGCCGTTGGTCCACACCTTGCCGTCGATATCTTCGGCGGTGAACTCCGGGAATTGCTCTCCGGTTTTTATAGTCGGAATCATGTGTTTTACATCTCTCGGAAATTTGCCACCGGGAAGAGCGGCTACAAAGTGCCGGTATTTTTTTAGGATTTCAGCGCCGTTTTCGACCTTTTCAACCGGAATGGCCTTGGCTATGTCATTTTCAGACAGCTTGCTGCCTTCCGGATAACCGTAGCAGGTGAAGTAGCTGCCGTCGTCGAGAGACAGGTACATTGAAGCGTAATCCTCCGGCCGCGGCCCGGGAAAGTCATTGAAGAAATAGCCGTCAATCAATATAATACGGTTTGATTTACCGCCGCCGTCGGTCTGCGCGGAGAGACTGAAAGCAAAGATTGACAGGAATAATGTGATGAAGAGACGGGAAATCATAACTAATAGTCTTTGTCGCAAAATTACAAATTTAATTTTAATTTCAAAATATCCGAAAGCGTATATATGGATTTCCCATTGCAAATAGGGCATACGTGGGTTTGGATAAGATTCGCAATCTTCTTAACTTTGCCCGGCAACTGAAACCAAAGGCTATTTATTAATGTATATGGAAAAGGATATTTGCAGACAGCTTCCCGACTGGGCCATGGAGATGAATTGTGCCGTTACGGTATGTGACAGCGAAGGTCTTGTTGTGTATATGAACGACAAGGCGCTTGAGACATTTGCAAAACATGGCGATATGCGCGGCCGCAACCTGATTCCGTGTCACAATGAGGATTCCGTCAGAAAAATAAACCACATGCTTTCTACAGGAGAATCGAATGTGTACACGATACAGAAAAACGGAGTCCGAAAGATGATCTATCAGACTCCGTGGCGCGTCGACGGAAAGATTTCCGGTCTTGTCGAGATTTCAATGGTCCTGCCGGACGATATGCCGCATTACGACAGGGACAAAAAATAACAGCGCGGGAGGTTTTCATAGAGAAACCTCCCGCTGTACCATATATTAAGGTCATATCCCTTAGTCCTCGAGATAGTAGACGATGGTCGAAACCACGCGGACTTTCTTGATGAAGGGTGTGGACGAATCGCTGTCGTCGATTGAGAACTGACCCTGTGAGGCTGTCTTGATTTTACCGACACGGCTTTCGCTGTCGGCTGCAAACTGGTCGGCTGCGGCGCGGGCGTTTTTGGTGGCCTCGGCTATCATTTCAGGCTTGATTGTGTTCAGCCCGGTGAACTGATAATTGATATATGAGTTTGAGAAGGCTATGCCCTCCTTGAGCAGTTCCGACTGCCGGTTGAGCAGCTCGCGCACCTTCTGCACCTTTTTGGTGGTTACGGTGACGGTGCAGTTGATTGAATAGTTGTAGCTGAACGAGTCGGAGCGGTAGCGGTTTGAGGCGGCATCGTAGGTGTCCGGGGGATTCACCGAGATTTCGTCGGCGCTGATACCGTTGGAGGTGAGGAATTTTACGATGATGGCGTTGTTGGCGCTGACCTTGTCGTAGATAGTCTGCAGGTCGTTGCCGGCGAGAGAGTAGGTGATGGGCCAGGTGACGAGGTCGGCCGGTACTTCGCGCTCGGCGAGTCCGCGGACGGTCACTTCACGGTCGCGGAAAGCGATGTTGTCTATGCCGGCTTTGAGAAGTATGCCGACAATTACCATACCGGCGGCGAGAAGAAGTGCCGCGATGATGTTTGAGGATAATCTGGAGGTCATAAATGGAATGAATGTTTAGTTTTGTATGAAATGAGAAGCTTGGAAATATGCGGGAAATGAATTCAGAGATAGTGTCGTAATGCTATTGATAGAAAACAAAATTACAAATAATTGTTCAATCAATGCCATCTTCTGGTTAGAAATTTCGGTTGAAAATTTGTAAATTTGTGTCCCCTTAAATAGAATTTATGGCTAAAAAGATAGTTGAGACCCCGCTGATGAAGCAGTATATGGCGATGAAGCAGAAACATCCCGACGCCATACTGCTCTTCCGTGTGGGCGATTTTTATGAGACTTTTTCCGAGGATGCCATAGCCTCCTCGGAGATTCTTGGCATCACTCTGACCCGCCGGGCCAACGGGTCGGCACAGTTTGTCGAGCTCGCAGGATTTCCACATCATGCGCTCGACACTTATCTGCCGAAACTTGTCCGGGCCGGAAAGCGTGTGGCTATCTGCGAGCAGCTTGAGGATCCCAAGACGACTAAAAAACTCGTCAAACGCGGAATCACGGAGCTCGTCACTCCCGGTGTGTCAATCAACGACACTCTGCTCAACAACCGTGAGAACAACTTCCTCGCCGCACTCAACTTTGCCCGTCAGACCGTCGGCGTGGCTTTCCTCGACATCTCCACAGGCGAGTTTCTTGTGGCTGAAGGGTCTGTTGACTATATCGAAAAACTTCTTGTCAACTTCGCGCCGAAGGAGGTGCTGGTGGAGCGTGGCAAGAAACGACTGATAGAAGAGAGCTTTGCCGAACATTATCTCGCTTTCGAACTCGATGACTGGGTGTTTACCGACGATGCCGCCATGGACCGCCTGCTAAAGCAGTTCGAAACCAATTCGCTCAAGGGCTTCGGCATACATTCGATGGCTGCGGCTGTAGTGGCTGCCGGCGCCATACTCCACTATCTCGACATCACCCAGCACACTCAGATTTCCCATATCACCTCCATCTCCCGCGTAGAGGAGGAGAAGGCTGTGAGGCTCGACCGCTTCACAATCCGCAATCTCGAGCTCGTGGCCTCGATGAGCGAGGAGGGGCGCAGTCTGCTTGACGTGATAGACCGCACTGTCAGCCCTATGGGGGCGCGTCTGTTGCGCAGATGGGTGCTCTTCCCGCTGAAGGATGCGCGCGAAATCAACCGCCGTCTCGACATCGTGGAATATTTTTTCCGCGAACCCGATGACCGCGACGGTCTTAAGGAAGCGCTCGCCCAGATAGGAGACCTTGAGCGACTCATTGCCAAGGTGTCGGCCGGACGTGTCAATCCCCGCGAACTGATGCAGCTCCATCATGCGCTCACCATGATAGAGCCCATACGCAATATCTGTCTGAATTCATCGCTTCCGGCTCTCAAGAGCATCGGCGAGCAGCTGAATCCCTGCGGAGGCATAGCCGGGCGCATCGAGAAGGAAATCATACAGGATCCGCCCACGGCTCTCAACCGCGGGCCGGTGATACGCGACGGTGTGGAAGTCGAGCTTGATGAACTCCGGGAGATTGCCTATCGCGGCAAGGATTTCCTTATGAAACTCCAGCAGCGCGAGAGTGCCGAGACGGGTATTCCGTCGCTGAAAGTGGCCTACAACAATGTGTTCGGTTATTATATAGAGGTGACTAACACTCACCGCGACAAGGTGCCGCAAAACTGGATACGCAAGCAGACCCTTGTCAACGCCGAGCGCTATATCACGCAGGAGCTGAAGGAATACGAAGAGAAAATCCTCGGCGCACAGGACAAGATAGCCATCATCGAACAGCGTATCTACTCGGCCCTCGTCCATGACCTCTGCGAATACATCCCCGCGATATTGCTCAACGCCCAGATGATTGCACGCCTTGATGTGTTCTGCTCGTTTACGAGAGTGGCCATCGAGAACCGTTACAACCGTCCGGTGGTCGACGATTCACTTGAGCTGTCGATTGTCGAGGGACGCCATCCGGTTATCGAGAAAGAGCTTCCTCCTGGTGAGCCTTACATCTCGAATACTGTCAATCTTTCCAACAACGGTACGCAGGTGATGATGATTACCGGTCCCAATATGTCGGGTAAGTCGGCCCTCCTGCGTCAGACCGCGCTCAATGTGCTCCTTGCACAGATAGGTTCCTTCGTGGCGGCCGACAGCGCCCACATCGGAGTGGTCGACAAGATTTTCACACGCGTCGGTGCGAGTGACAATATATCGCTCGGCGAATCCACCTTCATGGTGGAGATGAACGAGGCGGCTTCGATTCTCAACAATATGAGTCAGCGTTCACTGATACTCTTCGACGAGCTCGGCAGAGGAACCTCGACCTACGACGGTATCTCAATAGCCTGGGCCATAGTGGAGCACATACACGAATACGGTGGCATACACCCCAAGACACTTTTTGCCACTCACTATCACGAGCTTAACGAGATGGAGAAGAGTTTCAGCCGCGTCGTCAACTTCAATGTCTCCGTAAGGGAAATCGACGGCAAGGTGGTCTTTCTACGCAAGCTCGCGCGCGGCGGCAGCGAACACAGTTTCGGCATACATGTGGCCAAACTCGCAGGCATGCCGCCGTCGATTGTGAAGCGTGCCGACGAGGTGCTCGTGCATCTTGAGAAAGTCAACCGTGAGAGCGACGAGAAGGTTACGAAAAATCTCTCGTCGGTAGCCGACACCGCCGAAGGTGTGCAGCTCTCGTTCTTCCAGCTTGACGACCCGGTGTTGGCGCAGTTGCGCGACGAGATTCTCGACCTTGACATCAACAACCTTACCCCGATGGCCGCGCTCAACAAGCTCCATGACATCCGCACGATTCTGACCGGTAAATAAGCGCCATGACTCACCGGCCGGTCAGGTTTGACCGGCGGCCACTTTTTCTCAGATACGGTATAAATAAAAATGAGGGATTACATTTATCGCAAGTGTAATCCCTCTTTTTTGTCAATGGAAAATGATGGATGGTATTATCTCGGAGGACGTCCGCCGGGATGACCGCCGGGACCACCGGGGCCGCGTCTCATGAAGTCACCGCCGCCGTGAGGCTCGTTGCCTTTCCCGAATGAGTTGAAGCGGTAGCTGAGTGTCACCATGAAGTAGCGGGTGAGCGAATTGTACTCGATATCGTCGATATAGTTGGCGGTGACGTTGCGGCGGATATTGTTGCGCTGGTTGAGGAGGTCGTAGACCTTCACGGCAAGCGTGAGTGCCTTGCTGCGGAGGAACTGCTGGGATATTGTGGCGTTCCACATCCATGTGCGGGTGTCGTAGCCAGCGGCATAACCAGAGGTGGCCGAGTAGTTGATGTCAGTCTGTATTGTCAGCCCCCAGGGAGTATAGTAGGAACCATCGAAACGTCCGCCATAGTTGTGAACTGTCTGATTGGCGTTTTTCTGTACACTGTTGTGGGTGGTCTGGAGTGAGTACATCGGACGCAGTTCTACCTCGAAATTGTCGGGGCGGAAGGTGATGCCGGGACTCTCGCGCAAATTGAAGGAGAGAGAGGTGTTGCGGGTGCCGTTATTGAAACCGACATTGCGACGTGCATTGACAAAGACGTGATTTGAAATACTCCACTTTTTGTTGCGCAGCGGCATGGAGAACATGTTCATCACGCGGCCGTTCCAAACACCGTTGACGTTTAAATATTCGGTGAGTCTCGAACCGTATTCATCGAAAGTGGTCTTTGATATGATTGAGTTCTGGGTCACCTGGATGTCGCCCATAAGCATTATGGAGCGTTGGGTGTCCATGTTGAAGTCCTGGAAGCGGATGTTGACGTTGTGGCTGAAGCTCGGGTCGAGGTTCGGATTACCCTGCACCTTGTTGGTGGGGTTGGAGATGTCGAGCACCGGTTGCAGCTGGCTCATGGAGGGCTGCGACGACTGGCCGCGGTAGTTGAGCTGGATAGAACGGCGCTTCGAGAACTTGTAGCGATAGCGGAGGAATGGCGAATAATTCCACACCCAGCGGTCGATGTTCTTGTCGGCATTGTCAAGGAATATTGACTTCGACATCTGAGGCACGAGCGCCATACCTACCTCAAGGTTGGATTTGGCTCCGACCTTCTTGTAGCCGAGACGGATGTTCTGGTTGAAGTAGTTGTTGCGGTAGCGGTTTGAATAATCAGGGTTTGGCTCAACACCGACCGGCGGGAAGATATCGAGGTCATAGCCGTCGGGGATGTCGTAGACGAGTTTGTCGGCATTGTTCCAGCGGTAGTTGGCACGGTAAGCGAATGTCAGGAAGTTGCCGTTGGCCACATCGCCGAGCGGTTCGGTCCAGGTGAACTGTCCCATGACCTGATTGCTCCAGGTGTGGTTGTCAGTGTATTGGTTAAGAAGTTCGGAATTGTCTTCAGTGTTGTCAGGGTCTTCCTCGACTATGTAGCGGATAAAATCATTGATGGATGTATCCTTCTCCTTCACGTTAGAAAAACGGTATTGGCCGGAGATTGAGAATGAACGTCCGCGGTGCTGCTTGAAGTTGTGCGAGTATATCAGGCGACCGCCTGCCTCGTATGAATCACCGCGGCTGTTGCCGGCGGCAGTGTTGTCGCTGACTTTCTCCATCGCTGAATTGAAATAGGAGGTCACTTCGCGGTCATTTGATTTGTTGAAATTAAAAGAGAAGTTTGGACGGAATTCGAGAGTGTTGAATGAGTCCGGTTTCCAGAGTATGCGGAAGTCGCCGCGGAAATTGTTGCCGCGGTCACGGGTGGCCTTGTTGATTTTCGAGTAGGTGGAGTGGTCCTCGAAGAGATACTGGCGTTCCTGGCGCGTGATTGAGTTGGCGTCGGTGTTGCTCCACATGATATCGCCGCCAACACGGATTATTTCTTCTTTGCCTATGTTGAAATTCAGACCGAGGGCACGCGATTCGGTGATGCCGTTGTTGCCTCCGAAGCGGCGGAAACGGTTACCGTTGCTGTCGGTGAAGCCGAGCTGATTCGTGTTGTTGAAGTTTCCGAGGAGGGTAATCTGGTTGCCGTTCCAGAAACGGTTGACGTTGAAGGAGCCCATGTAGCGGTCGTTGGTACCGTAACCGCCTTCAGCAGTGCCGAACCAACCCTGGTTCATGCCTTTTTTGAAGGTAAGATTGATGACTGTCTCATCCTCGCCGTCGTCAACTCCGGTCAGACGGGCCATATCGCTTTTGCGGTCGACCACCTGGAGCTTGTCGACCATGTTGGCCGGAAGGTTCTTGGATGCAACCTGAGGGTCGTCGCTGAAAAACTCTTTACCGTCGATAAGGATTTTCGACACAGTCTTGCCGTTTGCAGTGATGGCACCGTCTGTTCCTACCTCCACGCCGGGGAGACGCTTGAGAAGGTCCTCGACCACGGCGTTAGGCTGAGTGTGATATGAGTCGGCGTTGTATTCGACAGTGTCCTCCATCACCTTGATAGGCGTCTTGACGGCTACGACACTTACTTCGCCCAAGAGCTGCGATGATTCCTTGATTTTCATTTCACCGAGCTTGATGTTTGATTTGCCCACGGTGAGAGGCTTTTCTATATCGGCATAACCGATGTAGGAGACGGTGAGGGTGTATTTGCCGCTCTTAATGCCGGTGAGAGTGAATTTACCATTGGCGTCAGTAGTAACACCGGCTACAAAATCGTTGCTTTTATCGGCAAGGAGCTTGACGGCTGCTTCCATCATCGGCTCTCCGGTGTCCATGTCTTTCACTATACCTGTTATGTTGACGGCATAGACAGATGAACAGAGTGAAAGAATAAGAAATGTGAGAATTGTTACGGAACGCATGAAACGTGTCATTCTTTTTTCAATCTTTTGTCGTTTTGGTGAATAATTTAATCGATTACTCCTTTCTGACTGTAAAGTTACTCAAAAGTTTAATTGTTATCCGGGCTTACTCTACCTTCAGGGCTCTTTCCCCGATAAACGGGAAATAAAACAACGACTGTTAAAATATGTTTACCTTAAGGGTATAAAAAACAGGCGTCCGAAGTAAAAACGGACGCCTGTCTGATATGATAGTCGGTATTGGGATTATTCCGAAACGACTTCGAAGGGGATTTCCACCTTAACGTCACGATGGAGAGTGACAGTGGCGGTGTAGTTGCCGACTTCCTTGATGGGATCGAGGCTGATGAGCTTGCGGTCGATGTTGTGGCCGAGCTTCTCGAGTGCCTCAGCAATCTGGATGGCGTTGACAGAACCGAAGATAGTGCCTGTGGAAGAAGTCTTGGCTCCGATAGTGAGCTTGACGTCCTTGAGGGCAGCGGCTGCTGCTTCTGCTTCGGCTTTGATACGGGCGAGCTTGTGGGCGCGCTGACGCTGGTTTTCGGCAAGAACTTTAAGAGCTGATTCAGTAGCAATCACTGCTTTGCCGGTGGGGATAAGGTAGTTACGGCCATATCCGTTCTTGACTTCGACTACATCGTCTTTGTAGCCAAGGTTGGCGATGTCTTCTTTAAGAATGATCTTCATAATTGCGGATAGCTTTTAAAGTTATTTCATCAAGTCGGTAACGTAGGGAAGGAGAGCGAGGTGACGGGCACGCTTAACGGCCTGAGCGACACGACGCTGGAACTTCAGTGAAGTTCCGGTGATGCGGCGGGGAAGGATTTTGCCCTGCTCGTTGAGGAACTTCTTGAGGAATTCGGGATCCTTGTAATCGATATACTTGATACCGCTTCTCTTGAAACGGCAGTATTTTTTCTTCTTGACGTCTACCGACAGGGGAGTGAGGTAGCGGATTTCAGATGCTTGTGCCATGATTTAGTTCTCCTTTGCTTCTTCAGTGACTGTTGTTGTTGCTTTAGCGCGGTTGCTGCGACGCTTCTCAGCATATTCTGCTGCATACTTGTCGAGACGGAACACGAGGAAGCGGAGTACACGCTCGTCGCGGCGGAAGGCAGTCTCGAGTTTCTTAACGATGGTGGGATCGCCATCGAACTCCACGAGTGAGTAGAAGCCGGTAGATTTCTTCTGGATGGGATAAGCGAGCTTGCGAAGGCCCCAGATCTCTTCGTTGACGATAGATGCACCGTTGTCGGTGAGCACCTTCTCGAACTTTTCTACCGCTTCCTTCATCTGCTGGTCAGACAAAACGGGAGTTAAAATGAAAACGGTTTCGTAATGATTCATTTTGTTGAATTATTATTGATTGGTGTTGGATTTGGTCCGGATTTTTAGCCCGGGCACACTTTTTCGGCTGCAAAGGTAGTGATTTTCCCCGAAACAGCCAAGATTTATGCGGAATTTTTAAATTTTATTAAAAATCCACTGCCAGCCTCACATTGAACTGGCGCCGCGTGAGATAGTTGGGCACCGCATACTGGATGTCGTTGACGTCAGTAACCCAGTAATATGAGGCCACGTTGGTGATGTCGAGCAGGTTGAACACATCCACTCCGAGCCACACGCTTTTCAGGAAGCGGCCGAATCCGCCGCGGCTCTCCCCCTCTTTGAGCGGCGAGAGCAAGGCGTAGGAGAGACCGATGTCGACGCGCTTGTAAGGGGGCATGCGGAAATATCCCTTGTCGCGGGTGGAACGGGGGGCCGTGGAGGGAAGTCCGTCCATGAGGATGCCGCGCAGGGCGAATTTCAGTTTCGGGAATTTCGGGAAATAGTCTGTGAAGAAAAGACCGAGGCTGTAGCTGCGGTCGGTGGGGCGGGGGACCTTGACGCCGTGGAGGGTCTCGCTTGTTTTCATCAGCGAGAAGCTGACCCAGGAATCACTTCCGGGCACGAACTGTCCGAATAGCTTCATGTCTATGCCGGCTGCGTAGCCTGAACTTTCGTTGAGGCCGGAGTAGACTATCTTGAGGTTGTCTATTTCGTAGGGGACGAGGTCGGAGAGTGCTTTGTAATATATCTCACCCGAGAGTTTGAACGGGCGGTTGAGGGCTCGGAAGGTATAGTCGGTGCCCGCAATCAGGTGAAAGCTCCGCTGCGATTTTATATCCTTGTTGAGCAGGATGGTCTGATTGCCGTCGGCATCGCTGACAGGCATGCGGTATTCTTTGTAGAAGGGACTCTGATAGTAGAGGCCGGTGGCGAAACGGAGTGCCCACGAGGGGGATTTCTCAGGGATGAAGCCTAAGGTCACGCGCGGGCTGACGAGAAATTCCTTGTTGAAGCTCCAGTAGCTCATGCGGACGCCTGCGTTGAGGGTGAGGAAACCGGCGGCCGTGTTGATTTTCCATGCGTCCTGGGCGAAGGCGGCGATTCGTGTCGATGAAAGGTCCTGGTTTGATGCGAGATTGTAGACCATGCGCAGGTTGATGCCGTCGGAGGGGAGTGAGAAGCCGGCGGAGTCACGCAGTTCCCATTCGCGGCTGCGGTCCATGATTTTCTCGCCCTGCATGGAGAGTCCGTAGGTGAGTGTGTGGCGCTGGTTGATGGCGGTCTCTCCTTTAAGCGCGAGCGAGAGCACGGAGGCTTTCAGTCGGTTGCGGGCATGCTCGTGGTAACGGCCCACGCCGAGTTCGCCGCCTACATCGGAAGTGCCTGCCTCGTCGAGCCAGTATTCGCCGGAAATGTCGTAGGCCACGAGCTCGTTTGTCAGATAGCCGGAGCCGAGAAGCTGGAGGTTGGTCAAGCGGCTCAGACGGTAGTCAAGCGAGAGTGCGCCGAAATATGTCTCGAAGCGGTCTTTCTCATGTCCGTCGAAAAACACGGTGAACTGCTTGGCATCCATCGACGTGCCGAAGGTGGTGGTGCGGTTCTGCGGTGTGAATTTGTAGTGATTGAGTGCGATGTTGCCGAGAAGCGACACTTTCAGCTGCTGATTTATGCGGTAGGTGAGGTTTGTCTGATAGTCGAAGAATGTAGGGTCATATTCCCCTTTTGTATCCATCGAGCTCAGCAGCGAGGAATTGCGTTTGTAGCGGATGCCGTGGAGCTGTGAGAATTTCTTGCTTCCCTGGCCTATCGACAGTGAGGCACCCATGAGGCTCGCGGATGCGGAGCCTTCGAATGATTCCGGTTCGCGGTATGTAATGTCGAGAACCGACGACATCTTGTCGCCGTATTCCGCAGGATAGCCGCCGGTCGAGAAACCGATGGCTCCGACAAGGTCTGGGTTTATCACGCTCAGACCCTCCTGCTGGCCGGAGGAGACGAGGAGCGGACGGTAGACCTCGATGCCGTTGATGTAGACGGAGTTTTCGTCATAGGAGCCGCCGCGCACGGAGTATTGCGACGACATTTCGTTTGACCCTGTCACTCCTGCCATGGTTGTGAGCAGCGACTCGACACTGCCGCCCGAGGCATCCGGATTCTTGCGGAGTTCGGAGGCATCGATTGTGGCTATGGAACCTGTCTGCTTTTTCAGTTCTGTGATTTCGACCTGCTGGAGCATTTCGGTGGTGAGTTGCAGACGCATGTTGAGCGTGACGTCGCCCGACGCGTTGATGAGGCGGCGCGTCTCCTCGCGGTAGCCTATGCAGGAGAAGTGGACAGTGATGGTGTCTGCGGCGGGACACGACAACGAATACTCTCCTTCGAGACCGGAGGTGGTTCCGATGGCGGTACCGGCTATGTGGACGGTGGCAAACTCAATCGCTTCGCCTGCGGCGTCCGTGATTTTGCCGTGGAGTTTTACCTGTGCGGCCGATATGAGGGCTATGACAGGTGAAATCAGAAGAAACAGGATGATATGGCGTGGGCTGAGGCCTTGCATGACTGCTGCGTTGTGTTTTCTATACATATTATGAGGCTGTTTAAAAACAAAAGAGAAATGAGGGGCAGCGAATTTTTTAGATAAAATGCTTTTAAGTCGAAGGAGCTTACGTCAGTAAGTGACTGAGACGCGAAAGCATTTTAGCAAAAAAGTCGCTGAGCCGATGGTAATATCCCCTTCAGAATATAACAGAATGTTAAATTAAAGAATCAATCAATATGGCTGATGAAAACAGAAGTTACCGACGGCTTCACAATGTTGAGCGTCTATGTCCTTTTGCCTCAGGATGTAGCACAGCTACAACCTTTAGCTCACAGTGGGCTCGACCCACTGTAATCCTTCGACTGCAAGGACATATCCATCTCAACCTTGTGACCCCTCATTTTCACTTTTGTTTTTAAACAGCCTCTATATATGTAATAACGCTGCGACAGCCTAAAAATTGTGTGTGTCAGTTCAGAGCGGGAGCAGGATGACGGTGTGAGGGCCGTCGAAGCAGGACGGCACGGCTTCTGCGATACGGTTGAGCATTTCGGTGAAATTGCCGGGCACGGCAGTGACGTGGGGCATATCGAGTTCCGGCGGCAGGTGATAGCCGACGGGTGCGAAGATTATTATGCCGTTGTAGGATGTGGTGGAATGGATTTCAGTCGAGAAGGGGAATATCTCCGGGGTGACGCCGGGCTCGTCAGGCGAATAGACTGCGATGCTGTTGCGGTAGACTCTGCCCTCGGCTATAATGGCGTGGGCGCGGACTGAAACTTTCGACGGCATGCTGAAAACTATGAGGGGATGGCAGGAATGTGTGTTTATCGGATTCGGGTGGTGTGTTGACCCTCGCGGGCTTTCACGTTGTCGTTGCGGCCTCGTGTGCGCACCACGGAAATCGAGTCGAGATATGAAATCTCGCCGGGACGCGGAGCGTAGTGGACGGCGCCGTAGACTGTGGTGGCGGCTTTGGCCGAGTCAAGCACGAGTGTGAGGCTCTTGCGTCCCTCGGAGCCCTGCTCAAGAGTGACGTATTCGACAGTGCCGTCGTTGTATGTGGCGGCGATGGTCATGAACACGGGCGAGTGGGGATTGATAGGGAGAACCGACACGGTGTAGCGGTCGCCGCGCTCCCAGTTTTTGTCCGTGGAGTAGGAGAAGGTGATGAAATCCGATGCGTTTATGCCGGAATTTCGGATTGACGATGCTCCCTGCCAGAGATTGACGGAATCGCCGTCGAGACTGATGTCTATCGGGCGGTCGCTGCTCTTGCCTCCGGCTTTCTCGGTTTCAGCTATGCGACCTTCAAGGATTGAGATGGTCTTGTCGTAGACCTTCATGTATTCCTGAAGATTGTGGCCATACCAGTAGAGGGAGGTGTCGAGTTCCTGGGTAGTGACGCCGTAGCGGAGACATATTGACTGGAGGAGGGCCTTTTTCGTCGAGTCGTTGCGGAAGGAGGAGCCGTTGTTTTCCACCACTGCTTCGCCCGTGTGGATGTCGGCCATGATTTCGGCCATCTTGCTTTCAGAAATGACATAGCCGGGTGTCTTGCTGCATGCGGCAAGAATGACAAGGCTCAGGATGATGAGAGGAAGATGGCGCATTAATGTAATTTTGATGTTAGAATCACGGGGAATCCGGGAAGGGTGACGCGCGGTGGCGCGTTTATCTCCTTTCGGGGAGTTCGGCGAGGGCTTTGGGCGGGAGAATGTATTTGTGATAGAAGATGAGGAGCACTACAATGCCGCAGGAGATAGCTGCGTCAGCGATGTTGAAGATGGGCTGGAAGAAAAGGAATTCCTGTCCGCCCACCCAGGGCATCCATGACGGCCATACGAAACTGAACAGCGGGAAATAGAGCATGTCGACGACCCGTCCGAGAAACACCGGCGCATATCCGCCGCCGGCGGGGAAGAGGGTGGCCAACTGCGGAGGAAAGGGATTGTTGAAAATCAGACCGTAGAACACGCAGTCGAAGATGTTGCCTGCCGCACCTGCTATTATGAAGGAGAGACAGACGAGGTAGCCTTTGGGTATGGTTTTCATCCGGTAGATGAGTGTCACATACCAGATGAGCAACCCGACTGCGACGATTCGGAAGAGGGTCAGCACCAGTTTGCTCCCGATTTCCATGCCGAAAGCCATGCCGTTGTTTTCGATGAAATACAGATGGAACCAGGAGAAGATCCGCATGTCCTCGCCGAGATAGAAATGGGTCTTGATCCAGATTTTGGAGGCCTGGTCAATGATTACTACAAGGAGGCTGATGATGAGAACGAGTGTAGCTCTGCTACGCATTTCCGATTGTGTGGGGATAGAATGGAGCGAGGAGAGTCGCTCCGGTTTTTACTTCTTTTTCTGTGAGTTTTTGGCTTCGACACTGCGTGTGGCGTGTGGGACGGCGCGCAGACGCTCTTTCGGAATCAGTTCACCTGTCTCGCAGCAGACTCCGTAGGTCTTGTTTTCGATACGGATGAGTGCGTTCTGTAGATGCTGGATGAACTTTTTCTGACGTTGCGCGAGTTGTCCGGCTTCCTCTTTTGAGAGAGTGCTCGCACCCTCTTCAAGAATCTTGAAAGTGGGAGAGGTATCGGCGGTGTCGTTGCCGTCGGTGTTGTTGATGAGGGAACGGAGGGAGTCATATTCCTTCTGCGCCTTATCAAGTTTCTGGAGGATAAGCTCCTTGAATTCCTGGAGCTCCTCGTCGGAATAACGTGTCTTGTCGCTCATAGCAGTTGGCGTTTTTATGTTTCGAAGATTGGTAAGATTATTTGACAGGGGTAATCCTGACTCTTGCCGTGACGTCGTCCATCGAAAGCTCCTCGACATCGGCTTCGCCTTCCGCGAGAGGTGCGATTTCGAGAGATGTCGCAAGCACCTGACGCGAGATGTAGTCTGCGAAATCACGGATAGCGTCGTCGGTAGCTTCGCCGGGAGCGAATACAAGAGCGATGCGGTCGGTGATGTCGTAGTCGCGTGACTTACGGATGTTCTGAATACGGTTGACGATGTCGCGCGCGATACCTTCGCGGCGGAGTTCGGGAGTGACGGTGACGTCAAGGGCGATAGTGAGGTTGCCTTCGTTACCCACGAGCCAGCCTGGAATATCTTCCGAGATGATTTCGACGTCGGCGAGCTCGACGTCGGCCGGAGTGCCGCCGAGGTCAAAGGTCAGACGACCGTCGCGCTCGAGGGTGGCGATGGACTTGGCGTCGAGATTCTTGATGATTTCAGCGGCCGCCTTCATCTGTTTGCCGAATTTCGGGCCGAGTTTCTTGAAGTCGGGCTTCACGCTCTTGACAAGGATGCCTTCGTCGTTTCCGACTATCTTCAGTTCCTTGACGTTGATTTCGCTCTTGACAAGCTCCTTGATTGCCTCGAGTGCGGCGCGGCGGTTGTCGTCGGCCACGGGGACCATGATGGCCTGGAGCGGCTGGCGCACCTTGAGGTTCACTTTGCGGCGGAGAGCGAGGGTCATAGAAGTGATGTCCTGGGCGAGTTTCTGACGCTCTTCGAGCTGCGGGTCGATGAGAGACTCGTCGACCACAGGGAAGCGGTCGAGGTGGACTGACTCTGTCGAGCCGGTGAGGTCACGGTAGAGGCGGTCGGCATAGAAGGGTGCGAAGGGCGCGATGAGCAGCGAAATGGTTTTCAGACAGGTGTAGAGTGTCTGATAGGCTGCAAGTTTGTCGGTGGTCATCTCGCCTCCCCAGAAGCGCTTGCGGTTGAGGCGCACATACCAGTTGGAGAGGTTGTCGCCGACAAATTCGCCTATCGCACGGGCTGCGCGGGTGGGCTCGTAGTCGTCGAGAGAGGTCGAAACTTCCTTGACGAGCGAGTTGAGAAGCGAAAGAATCCAGCGGTCGATTTCAGGACGCTCGCTCACGGGAACCTGAGGAGCTTCGGGGTCGAAGCCGTCAACGTTGGCATAGAGGGCGAAGAAACTGTATGTGTTGTAGAGGGTGGAGAAGAGCTTGCGCGAAGTCTCGACCACACCTTTTTCGTCGTATTTGAGGTTGTCCCAGGGCGATGAGTTGGAAATCATGTACCAGCGGACCGGGTCAGCACCGTACTGGCCGATCTGTCCGAAGGGATCCACGGCGTTGCCGAGGCGTTTCGACATCTTGTTGCCGTATTTGTCGAGCACGAGACCGTTGGAAATTACAGTCTTATAGGAAATCGAGTCGAATACCATGCCGGCGATTGCGTGGAGCGTGAAGAACCATCCGCGGGTCTGGTCCACACCTTCGGCAATGAAGTCTGCGGGATATACCTCGCGCTTGTCAAAGGCTTCCTTGTTCTCAAAGGGATAGTGAATCTGCGCATAGGGCATGGAGCCGGAGTCGAACCACACGTCGATGAGGTCTTTCTCGCGGCGCATGGGCTTGCCGGAAGCGGAGACGAGCACGATGTCGTCGACGTAGGGACGGTGGAGGTCAATTTTCTCGTAATTGGCCTTGTCGTAGTCGCCGGGTTTGAAACCTGATTTTTTGTAGGGATTTTCGGTCATCACACCAGCGGCCACAGCCTTCTCGATTTCGTCGTAAAGCTGTGCGACCGAGGTGATGCAGATTTCTTCTGCGCCATCCTCTGTGCGCCATATCGGGAGGGGAGTGCCCCAGTAGCGGCTGCGCGAGAGGTTCCAGTCCTGAAGATTCTCAAGCCATTTACCGAAACGGCCGCTGCCGGTCGAGGCAGGTTTCCATTTAATCTGCTCGTTAAGCTCCATAAGACGCTCGCGCACGGCTGTGGTCTTGATGAACCATGAGTCGAGCGGGTAGTAGAGCACCGGTTTGTCAGTGCGCCAGCAGTGGGGATAGTTGTGGACATGTTTCTCGATTTTGAAAACCTTGTCGGTGGCTTTGAGCTCCATGCAGATTTTCACGTCGAGAGTCTCGGTCTCCTCGGTTGCGGCGGGATCGTAGGCGTTTTTGACATACTGGCCCTCCCAGGGTTTATATGCCTCCACGTCAACCATCTCCTCAACAAATTTGGGGTCGAGGTCAGAGAGGAGGTAGAAACGTCCTGTGAGGTCGACCATCGGACGGATGTTGCCGTCGCGGTCAATCAGGTGAAGAGGGGGAACACCGCTCTGCTTCGACACACGGAGGTCGTCGGCACCGAAGGTTCCGGCTATGTGGACGATGCCGGTTCCGTCCTCGGTGGTCACATAGTCGCCGGGGATTACGCGGAAAGCGCCTTCGCCGGGATTGACCCAGGGAAGAAGCTGCTCGTAGTCAATGCCCACAAGGTCGAGACCTTTGACCTGAGCCGCTACCTCGTAGGGGATGAGCTTGTCGCCCTTGCTGTAGCTGTCGAGGGGAAGGTCTTTGGCTTTGGCGTTGAAGAGTGAACCCATGAGGGCGTCGGCGGCCACTACAGTGATGGGTTTGCCGGAGTATGGATTGTATGTACGGACAATATTATATGTGATGTCCGGACCTACGGCAAGAGCTGTGTTGGAGGGAAGTGTCCAGGGAGTGGTAGTCCAGGCGAGGAAGTAGGGTGTTCCCCACTTGAAAAGGGGCTCGCGGTAGGGAGCGAGCGAGGGATTCTCGTTGTCGATCACGCGGAACTGGGCCACGCAGGTGGTGTCCTTCACATCGCGGTAGCAGCCGGGCTGGTTAAGTTCGTGGGAGCTGAGGCCGGTGCCCGCTGCGGGTGAATAGGGCTGGATGGTGTAGCCTTTGTAGAGGAAGCCCTTGTCGTAGAGCTGGCCAAGGAGCCACCACACAGTCTCGATGTAGCGGTTGTCGTAGGTGATATAGGCGTTAGGCATGTCGACCCAGTAGCCCATGCGACGTGTGAGGTCCTCCCATTCGCCGGTATATTTCATCACCTCCTGACGGCAGGCGGCATTGTAGTCGTCGACAGAGATTTTCTTGCCGATATCCTCCTTTGTGATACCGAGATTCTTCTCCACACCGAGCTCTACGGGGAGTCCGTGGGTGTCCCAGCCGGCTTTGCGCTTCACCTGGTAGCCCTGCATGGTCTTGTAACGGCAGAAAATGTCCTTAATCGTGCGGGCGAGAACATGATGGATGCCGGGTTTGCCGTTGGCGGAGGGAGGCCCCTCGAAAAAGACAAATGAAGGACAACCCTCACGCTCCGACATAGTGCGTGCAAAGACATTTTCGGCACTCCAGTCGGAGAGCACCGATTCGTTTATTCCGGGCAGGTTTAAGCCGCTGTATTCCTTGAATCTCTTTGACATTTCGAGACTGTTTATGTAATTACTAAGGGGTTATGCAAAAATTTTTGCAAAAGTACGATTTTTTTCTTTATTTACCAATTGTTGTAGTGGATGTTTTCGGGCTTGTATTTGTCCTTGGGCTCTGTGGGTTGGGTCGGATAGCCGAGCATCACTATGCTCAGAGGCACAATCTCTTCGGGGATGGAGAAGATGCGTTTCACGTTGGCCACGCGCTCGCTGATAGGATAGCATCCACACCACACGGCGCCGAGCCCGACGGCATGGGCGGCCAGCAGAATGTTTTCAGTCGCGGCGGAGCAGTCCTGCACCCAGTAATCCTTGCCTTCGCCGGGGAATACGTTGGTAGTGTCGCCGCAGACCACTATCGCTGCCTGTGCTTTTGCCGCCATGCGCCAGTTGCCCGAGGCGAGTGAGTCGAGACGCGAGCGGTCTGTCACGGCTATGAATTTCCACGGCTGCTTGTTGCCGGCAGTCGGGGCTGCCATGCCTGCGCGCAGCAGGGTGTCGAGTGTTTCTTTGGAGATAGGTGCGTCGGTGTAGTCGCGTACACTTGTGCGGGTCATGATGTTGGCGATGGCTACTTCGGCTGCACCGGTGCCGATGGAGTCACATCTGGAGTTATTGCATGATGTCATTGCCGGAAGAGAGACAGCGAGTGAGGCTGCGGCTGCGAGGATTGATGATTTTTTCATAATGGTATGTTGTGTTTTAGTCGTCAGTGCGGTCTACGCGTACTATCACCGGGCGCGTACCGTCGGGACATGAGATTATAGTAGTCGGATTGCGCAGGCTTTGCGCGCAACGGTTGTCGGAAAGCGTCCATGCGCAGATGATGTCCCACAGTCTCGGGCAGAATCCATCGGGACATTCCGAGTTGACGTCGAAACGGAAGTCCTCGCCCGAGGCGAAATTCCGGCATGGGCCGGCGTCGGGGTCGTCGAGGAAAAGTGCCTGAAGGTCTGTGTGACATTCCCGTCGCAGAATCGTGACGCGGCAGGATGCCGCTATGCGCGCCGCTCCAAGCGGGAACGGTGCGTTTTCTTCAGCCCGTCGCGGCGACGCGGCGGCGTTTGCCGCCACCGGACCGAGTCCTATGGCTGCGGCAGCCAGTGATGCGATTTTACAAAAGTGCCTGCGGTTCATAGTTGTTGACAAAGTTACGGAAATATTTTCAGAGGGCGTTTAATAACAATAGTTAAAATCCGGACGAAAGTGTTGAGGGTATATGGCTCTTAATCACAGAGAGTATTGTCCGGTTCTCTGTGGGTGCCGTCCGTTTAATTCAATATAAATGGAAAGACAGCCCTGCCATACGCTGGCAAAGCTGTCTCACGACCGTCAATTTTGTTGGAGTGTGAATGAAAAATTGACGCACTTGTATTTAGAAGTCGTGTCTATTTGTTTTCCTGAGCAGGACGTGCGATTTTATCCTTCTCGCAGCGCTCACTCATGCGTTTGATACGTGCGGTAGTCTCGGGGTGCGACGAGAACATCTTGGAGATATAGCTTGAGTTGGCGTTTTCGCCCTCCATCGACTGGAGTTTTTCAAAGGCCATCACCATGCCCCAGGGATTCTTGCCGTGTGATTTGAGGAAGTCGTAGCCATAGTCATCAGCCTCGTTCTCCTGTTTCTGCGAATATTTGGCGTTGATGAGCGATTCGCTGAGCTTGCCGAGCTGAGATTCAGTGAGCGCAGCCGCCGTGCCGCTTGTCGATGCGATACCGTCCTTGAGCGCATCGGTCATAAGCGCGGTCTTGAAAGCGTTTTTGGAATGATGTTTTGCCACATGGCCGATTTCATGGCCGATAACGCCGAGCAGCTCATCGTCGTTCATGATATCCATCAGCGACGAGAACACGCGCACACTGCCGTCGGCACACGCGAAGGCGTTGATGTCGATGACACGGTAAACCTTGAAATTCAGAGGAATCCCGTTTACATCGTTAAGTCCCTCGGTGAGCTTCTTCAGACGGATGGTATAGGGGTCATCATCGGGAGTGACAGGATTGTGCTCATCCATCCAGTCGACAGACTCCTTCACGTATGCAGCCATCTGAGCGTCAGTGAGAGTTACAGCCTGAGCAGCCTTAGCTCCGGCACTGATAGCCTTCTTAAGATTGAACTGAGCTGAAGCAGGCACCGTGACCGCCATTGCAAGCGCAGCCACAGCAAAAAATTTAAGTAAGGTCTTTTTCATACGAAATATAATCTCTTAATATGAATAGAACGGGTAAATGAATTATCAGTTGTTATTATACGGCGACAAAGTTAGCTAAATTTTGCGGAAATTTACATATATTTGCATCAAAGAATTGGCTTCACCACCGCGAACCGGACTGCGTCCGACTTTCGCTATTCTTTTTCAACTAATATTACTTCGGCATATTTCCGTTTGAAATTGGCATCCTTTAATAGTCATTATATCTAAATTTTATAACCATGACAATACGCTTTCTGAAATCAGCACATTTTTCGAAATTTGTTGCGATATTTTCAATGATATTCGCTGGCGCCGGTCTCGTAGCGGCGCAAAGCCGGGTGATAGACATTCAGTCTCCTAAAATGAAAGTATTTCTTCCGCCGAAAGGTCAGTCTGTAGGCAAGGCTATCGTAGCTTTACCCGGTGGAGGATATTCTCATCTCGCAGTCAATCACGAAGGCTTTCACTGGGCGCCGTTTTTCAACCAGCTCGGACTTGCTTATGCCGTACTTGAATATTCAATGCCTCACGGCGACAGGACCCTTCCGATGGCTGATGTCGAGACCGCTTTTAAGGTCATGACTGACAGCGCTTCGGCATGGGGCTTCCGGCCCGACAGCATAGGCATAATGGGCTCATCGGCCGGCGGTCATCTCGCCTCCACAATGGCTACGCATCCCACTGAGGTCTGCAAGTCCGCTTTTCAACTGCTCTTTTATCCGGTCATTACGATGAATCCAGTGTTTACTCACCGTGGTTCTCACGACAATTTACTGGGCAAGGATGCTTCAGGGGAACTTGAGGCCGAATTTTCATCGGAATTAAAAGTGACGCCGCAGACACCTAAGGCTCTCATCCTCCTGAGCAGCGACGACCGCGCGGTGCCTCCGCTCAACAGTCTGAGATATTACGAGGCGTTGCAGAAAGCGGGAGTGCCCGCGTCAATGATGATATATCCCACGGGCGGTCACGGCTGGGGCTATCGCGATAGTTTCAGATATCATGACAATGTGTTGACTGAAATTTCTTCATGGATAAAAAATCTTTGAAATTATAGCCTTTGAGCGTGGTGAAATCAAAAAAGTACGCTCAGATTTGGAAAATCCTCAGAATCTTTCTAACTTTGCATCGCTTTAGAGGATGCCTTGTGCTGACTTTGGGCAAATAGGATTGTCTTATGGTGTAATGGTAGCACTGCAGTTTTTGGTTCTGCCTGTCTTGGTTCGAATCCAGGTAAGACAACGCAAAATCGCTAAATTTCTAATATGAAGAAATTTAGCGATTTTATTTTGCCGTTTGTGGCCACCGTATACCCCGGTTGGCAATCTATTGATATGCGTGACAGGGAGAGTGTGAAAGACAGGATACTGCGGCCGGATGGAATCCTGTCAGAAGAGTTGGCCCCAGGGGTAGCTGCCGGGTTTCATGGTGATGTGGGTGCCGTTGGTGGCACGCATGCGGATGACGCCGGGAGAGATTTCCTGGGTGATGATGAATGAGTTCCAGCCGAGGCGGTGGAGGATGGCAAAGGCGGTGGCGCCACCTTCGATTATTAGTTCTGCCGGAGCGTGGACGCTCGAAAGTGCGGCTGTGGCATCGGCCATGGTCTCGCGCAGGTATGTGGCGATGGTTTTGCCTGTGCGGTGACGGTCGCGTATGGCGATAATGAGAGCGTGTGATTTACTGTAGCTGTCGGCAAGTTGCTGAATCCAGCTCTCAGGGCTTACGGTCTCGTCATACACCTCCGTCGGCATGTAGGCTGTCTCCACTCCGCAGTCAATCGCCTTGCTTTGCGTGCTCCCGCGGATAATGAGGCAGTCGCTGAGGTCGAGGACGCATTTCTCAGCAGGGATTTCCGAGCATGGGAAGCGTTGCCGCAGAAACTCAGTGAAAAGATCCGCTGCGCCGGCAAGTAACGTGTGGCGCCCGGCATTTTTGACAGCTGTCGTAATATCCTCCGCGCAGACGGCGTTGGCATATCTGACTCCTTTTGTTTCACAATCGGGCAGACGCTCCGACAAGACGGATGAAAATGCCGGAAATTCGGGGTCGAAGGAGAAGTCGGTCTCATGAAGTGGGGTCTCTCCGATGTAATATACTCCGTCGCGGATTATGCGCCCGCGCGATGGATTGGCCGGAATAAAAAGCGCCCGGTCATAGTCGGTGACAGAGAGCATCGCTTCCAGTTCGGCTACTACATGCCCGCGCAAGGCCGAGTCGGTCTTTTTGAAGATAGCGTCAACACCAGGGATGGCCATGACATTCGACGCAAGCTCTCGGCTGACTATCGCGGCTTCAGATTCCGACATCGAGCGAGTGTCGGTGGCTATGACGAGCACATCGCAGTCCGGAGTCGTTTCCGGCTGCATGGTGAGTTTCACACGGAGGCCGAGACGGTGGGCGATGCCCGCCATCTCAGCCGCTCCTGTGATATCGTCAGCGATTACTGCTATCATTATTCCTTGATTCCAAGACGGTGTTTTGCCATACGGGTGGCATAGTCGATACTCAGAACCATGGCGTCGTCGCTGGCCACGCCTTTGCCTGCCACATCGAAGGCAGTGCCGTGGTCGACGCTGACACGGATGATGGGCAGACCGAGCGTGATGTTGACACCGTTGGCGCTCTCCATCTTACCGGTTTCCTTGTTCCAGTTGAACGCGCAGACTTTCAGAGGAATGTGGCCCTGGTCGTGATACATGGCCACACAACCGTCATACTTTCCGCATTTAGCCTTAGCGAAGATAGAGTCCGGCGGCACGGGGCCGTCGACATTGAATCCGCGTGATTTCAGCTCCTCTATTGCGGGGATGATTTCCTCGGCTTCCTCGAATCCGAACATGCCGTTTTCGCTGCTGTGGGGATTGAGACCGGCTATACCGATGAGGGGATTCTCGATACCGAACTGCTTGCATGCGTCGGTGATAAGTTCTGTCACCTCTATGATGCGGGCTTTCTTCACCAGGTCGCATGCCTTGCGCAGAGGCACATGGGTCGACACGTGGATTACGCGAATGTTCTCGTCGGCGAGCATCATGGCATATTTCTTCGTGTTGGTGAATGTGGCGTAGATTTCGGTATGACCGTCGTAGTGATGGCCGGCGAGGTTGAGAGCCTCTTTGTTGAGCGGAGCGGTCACAGTGCCGTCCACCTCATTGGCCATAGCGAGCTCAATGGCTTTACGGATGCTGACAAAAGCAGCATTGCCGCACTGGGCCTGCACTTCACCGAATCTGAATGTGCTCATGTCTACGCAGTGGAGGTCGTAGACGTCGATAGTGCCATATTCAAATTTGGCGTCGCTGACCTTGTCGACAGCATTGATTTTGAAATCAAGTCCGAGAGCCTTGACTGCCTCCTTCATGACCGCGGCATCGCCGGTGACTATCGGGCGGCACTTCTCGTATGTCTCCTTACGGCTTAGGGCGCGTACCACGATTTCCGGGCCGATGCCGGCGGGGTCGCCCATTGTTATAGCTAAAATCGGTTTCATAATCAATAGAGTGAGTTGTAGATGTCCTTGGCATCCTGTTCAGTGACTTCGCGGGGATTGTTTTTCAGCAGGCGCTGTACCTCCATCGCCGCCTTAGCCATGCCGTCGACAGCGCTCTGTGGAATGTTGAGGTCGGAAAGTTTCTGAGGTATGCCGACAGCCTTTGCGAGTTCGTAGATGAAGTCGACACCGTTCTGAGCAGTCTCGTCGTCATCCTTTCCCTGAGGTGCACCGCAGGCTATCGCAACCTCGGCATATCTCCTGAGATTGGCCGGACGGTTGAATTTCATGACCGAGGGGAGAAGGATGGCGTTTGAGAGGCCGTGGGGGATATGGAACTCGCCACCGAGTGGATAGCTGAGGGCATGGACAGCCGCTGTGTTGACAGGGCCGAGCACAAGACCTCCGTAGAGCGAGCCGAGAGCGAGAGCCTCGCGTGCCTCCACGTCGTTGCCGTCCTTGACCGCACGGAGCAGGTTAGCTGCGATGAGCTTTATGCCCTGGAGCGCGTAGATGTCGGCTGCCGGATGCGCGAATTTGTTGGTATATGCCTCGATGCAGTGAATGAGTGCGTCCATGCCGGTGTCGGCGGTCACTTTCGAGGGAACGGTCATGGTGAGTTTCGGGTCGACGTAGGCTGCGTCAGCGAGGAGATAGGGGCTCACGATGCCTTTTTTCAGCTTGTCGCGCTCATCGAGGAGGATGGCGTTGGGCGATACCTCGCTGCCGGTGCCTGCGGTGGTAGGCAGGCAGGCGAGCCAGAGGCCTTTTTTCTTAATGAAACCTGTGCCGAAGCAGTCGGCGGCTTTCTGGTCGCTGTTGATGAAGGCTGCGACGAGCTTTGCCACGTCGAGCACTGAGCCGCCGCCGATGCCGACCACGCTGTCGGCGCCGAATTCACGGCCTATTTTGAGGATTGATTCGAAATCGTTGAGGGTGGGTTCTGCAAGAATATTCTGGAACACCTCGACACTCACGCCGTTTTCCCTGAGCTGGTTGAGAGCCGGTTCGATAAGGGGGATGATGGGGGGAGCCGTGAGCACGAAGAGGCGTTTGTGGCCGAGTTTGAGATAATCATCTACAAATGTCTGTATGCAGCCGGAACCGAATACTATTTTCTGAGGCTGCAAGAGTGTGATTGGTTTCATATCTTCAGAATGTGTATGGTGTTAATCAGATAGCTTCGACATCAAGCTGAGTTTTCTTTTTCTTCTCTTCAAGATAACCGTAGATGGTGAGTTCCTTTTCGGCAAGCGGAGCTGCAAAGACGTAGCTTGCGAGATAGCCGACAACGAGAACTATGATATGGCTGTAGACGCCGAGCATATATTTATGGTGTGTGAAGTTCCAGGAGCCGAGGTCGAGGAGGGTTTCCTTGACGCCGGTGCCGTGGATGTCGACTTTGGTCGACGTGAGGACTGCGTAGGCCGTGAAGAGCACTGCGGCCACGATTCCCACTGCAAGTCCCTTGCTGTTTGCGCGGCGGCTGAAGAGCCCCAGGAGGAAGATGCCCACGATGCCTGCCGAGAAGATAGCGTAGAGCGAGAACAATGCGCCGAGCACACCCTCGCCTCCCCATGATATATAGAGGATGGCGACTCCGACAGCTCCTGCTCCGGAGAGCACCACCATCAGACGGCCGAAACGGAGCTGCTGACGGTCAGTGGCGTTCTTCTTGAACCGCACATAATAGTCCTGCACGGCGATGGCCGAGAGGCAGTTGAGGTCAGTGTCGAGACTGGAGATGGCAGCTGCGGCAAGCGCTGCGATAATCAGGCCGCGGATACCGACCGGAAGCTCATTGCTGATGAAGTAGGGGAAAACCTCGTCGGCCTTGATACCGTCCGGTAGCGCGGGGGCACCCGACGAATGGTAGTATGCGAAAAGACAGGTGCCGATAAACATGAACATAGCCCAGATGGGCACACTCATGAGCACACCGATGTAAGCGGCCTTCTTTGCGTCATTGTCATTTTTGGCTGCGAGATAGCGCTGCACGATTGTCTGGTCAGTGCCGTATTTTTGAAGCGCGTAGAAGATACCGTTGAGCACCATGACTATGAAAGTCAGCTGAGTGAGGTCCCAGTCATAGGGACCTACGTCGATTTTGTTGTATTCACCGGCAATGCGGAGCACCTCGGACGGACCTCCTTCGGGGAGGAAAAGCAGGAGGCCCACGCAGATGAGGCCGCCTCCGATAAGGAGACCGCCCTGAGCCACGTCCATCCACACGATTGCCTCCATGCCGCCTAAAAGCGTAAGCAGGATGATGGTGACGCCGAGCACAAGGACTATGGCGTAGATATTGAAGTCAAGGAAGGTCGACAGCGCCATCGAGACGAGGAAAAACACTGTTCCTGCCTTTGAAAAGTGGCCGAGAGTGAAGGCGAAGGAGCTGTACATGCGGGCAAACAGTCCGAAACGCCTTTCGAAATATTCATAGGTCGACAGGCGCACCACCTTGCGGAAGAGAGGCACGATGATGCCTATGAGCGCGAGGAGCACCAGGGGCACCATGAGTCCCTGCACGAGAAGAATCCAGTTGTCGGCATAAGCCGCTCCCGGATAGGCGAGGAAAGTGACGCTTGAAATAAGCGTTGCGAAAATTGACATGCCTACAGCCCATGCCGGTATCTTGCCGCCGGCTGCGAAGTAGGTGCTTGTGTCTTTCTGACGGCGGGCGAAATATACGCCGACACCGATTGCCGCCGCTATCGAGCAGAAGACAATCAGATAGTCAATCCAATGAATGTCGTTCATAATTTCGCCTTGATTGCCTGTTCTTCTTCTGTGGAAAGTCGGGTAAGAGGCATGAGCATCCAGGGTTCACAAAGACCTTTGGTCTGCATCATGACTTTAAGGGCGGTCAGTGACTGGCCGAGAGTGCGGCCTGCCTGATAGATTTTTGCAATTTCGTTTGTTTCGTTCTGAAGGCGCTCGGCGGTTTCATTGTCACCGTCGACGGCTGCTTTATAAAGGTCGTTGAACATCTCCGGCACATAGTTGCCTGTGCTGGGGACAATGCCGTCACCTCCGATTGAAAGCGAATAGGCCGACTGTGCCGCCCATCCGCAGAAGTATGCGAAGTCCTCACGGTCTTTGGAAATCTCTATACACTGCTTCATGCGCTCGAGATCGCGCTCGGAATCCTTGAGACCGACGATGTTGGGATGGTCGGCGAGGCGTTTCACCACATCGACAGGTATTGTCATGTGAGTGGTGGCAAGGATATTGTAGAGCATCAGCGGGCCCGTGATGTTGTCGGCGAGAGTTTTGTAGTAGTTATACATCTGTTCTTCGGTGAGCGCGTAGTAGGAGGGGAGGGTGGCGACTATCACGTCGGCTCCGGCTTTGGTGTAGGCTTCCGCCTGAGTGAGTTGCTCAGAGAAGCAGTTGCCGGTGAGTCCGGCGTAGATGAGTATGCGTCCCTTGGCTGCTTTGACAGCGGTTTCCACAAGGAGGAGTCCGTCGGCGGCCGACACGCTGTTGCCCTCGCCGGTAGTGCCCATAAGCAGGGGGGCTACATCGTTCTGAGCGAAAAACTCGATGATTCTCTCTACTGCGGCGACATCCAGTCGGCCGTCCTCGGTGACGGGTGTGACCATAGGTACGACCACGCCGCGATACTTGCAATTTTTCATAAAGTCATTATAGTTTTAGATTTAGGATTCTGAAATTGATTGATTTGTGATGATATTGTTTGTCTGGCACTGATTTCCTATCCTTTGACCGGATTCAACAATTAGGACAAAAGTAGCAAAAAAAATTGAGCTACAAACGGTTTGCGATGAAAAATTTTTTCAGACGTCCGGATTGACTTATTGTAATCAGCCTTGCTTTGGAAAAGTAATATTATATAATGGCGCAAAGACAGTTGTTTTGCGGATACGCCGGGAATGTATATTATTTGCCACTGAAACCGATGATATACGGATTGTAATCGTTCAGAACTGAAAGATATTGATTGACTATCATGAAACATATTATAGCCACAATTGCTTTAGCATTGCTGTCTTTCCCCATGCTTAATGCCGAAGAAAATCCTCAGCGTAATCCTGTAGGAGCGGTATTCTTGCAGAAAAAGTGTAAAATGCCACGGGGGACATATTTCATGAGTTGTAACGGTTATGAGGTTTATACGATAGCTGTGTCCGATAAGGAGAATTTTTCTCAGCCGGCATCGCTTTTCTAGGGTCAATGTAAATAACCGGTTGTTAAAATATGGGAAAAGATAGCTAACTTTG
>DXXM01000016.1 GCA_019416285.1 Bacteroidales bacterium | reverse complement strand
ATCGTATGTATTAGACTGTGTCATAATATAACGTATAAGTCATGAAGATATTTTATAATAAATAAATTTGATTACTCACTTAAGAGTTACTTATTGCAAAAACTTTTATGTTGGTTTGCATTGGCTAAATTACCACATTATATAGGTAAAAACCACGCACATCAATGTGAAATTGTGTTAACGGATTCGAGAGCTATGCGGTCGCGCAACTTGCGGAAAGAGTTAAAGCTCTCATAGACATCGAGCAAGGCGATGGCAGAATTGTAGACCTGACTCTCGTAGAGCGAGGCCGACATGTTTGAGCCGCTGACCTGGCCCTGGAGGGCTGCCGTCACGCCGGAAATCTGCTGGAAAAGCTGCATCTCGATTTCAAGCAGGCGCGCGGCTCCCTCGCTACGTCCGGCGGCGGTAATCTCCTCCGGTTTGCTTTTGGCGCCGGGTCTGATGGGGATTACGCCGCCCGGCCTGCTCCATATATCGGCCACTTTAGCGAGATCGAAGCCGGCGGGAATGGCGTCGACGGGCATGAGGAGAACCCCCTTGGCGCTGTTGGCGAGAATCTGGTCAATGGTGGTGATGAGGGTGTTGATGTGTTTCTGCTGGCCGACAAGGTCCTCGATGAAGGGGTGGATTTTGCCGTCGGTGAGGGGATAGAATTTCACGGCGAAGGGGTGCGAGCCCGAGGGGAGCAGCGAGCGGGTCTCGTCGATGACGCGGCCCGTGGGGAGGAGGAAACGGCAGTGCCAGTGTGGGTCGAGGTGAGGGTCGGAGGGTGAGATGTCGAAGGTCCAGACCTCTATCACACGGAAGAGGCCGGTCTCGTCGCCCTCGGGCGGGGAAAGGAGTGAGGCGAGGGAACCGGAGGCGCCGAGCGATTCGAGAGGCGTGCGCCGGGAGCTGAGGGATTCGTAGCAGGCGCGTTCAAGAGCGGCACAGCGGCGCGTGGAGCGGTGGCCGAAGCGGAGTTTGATTTCTTCGATGGTCATGTCGTGGACCATGCCGAGCAGACGGATGTCTGTGCCGCGAGGGTCGTGGAACTGGTTGCAGAAGAATGAGCCGGGACTTATATTGTCGGTCCAGACGCCCATACCGCAGCCGGGACGCGCCTCGCAGACTATTTTCTGAATGGCGCAGCCGGAGATGAGGTATTCCTCAAGGGCGCGGGCATCGAGCTCGGAGATGAAGTTGGCGGAGTGGAAGTCGCGCAAGGCGGCATCGGCGGTCTGCGGCGCCTGGGAGACGTTGAAGCGGAAACGGCCGACAACGCTTTTGACAAGAGCGCGCAGGAGGTTGTTGGTGAGCGGGCGCATCCCTGACATGACGGCTTTGTCGTATTCGGTGACGGGGAGGCCTTCGGCAGTGAAGGTCCGGTCACTCCACTGGTCGCCGTAGGTGTGCTGCATGAGGCGCCGACGCCTGGCGCGGATTTCTTCGCCGCGCCGCCATGTGCGCGTCACTTCTTCAAGAAGAGGGAGATTGGGAGGGAACATTTTGGTTTAAGGTTTAGGGTTAGTCCGGTTGTAGGGCCATCGCATGCGGTGGCCGCCAGGGGGGTGGGGAATTTAGGGAGAGTAGGGTCTTTAAGGACTCTAAGGTCTTTAGGGACTCTAAAGTCTTTAAGGTCTTTAAGGTCCTTAGGGTCTTTAACGACTTTAATGACCTTAAAGACTTTAGCGGCCTTAGCAACTTGCGGGGATTCAGGGATGGGGTGATGATGCAAAGTTAGGGCGATGGATGGATGCTTTTAGTGCGATTATACAAACGGGCTATACAGTTTTTTAGTAATTTTGCACCACCAATCGAATAACAGATATGACCAATATAGACCGTTTAAAGGAAAAAGTGCTTGCCGGGGGGGAAATCTCGGAGGCAGAGGCGATGAGCCTTATCCCTGCCGATTCTTCCGACATCGCTCCCCTGCTCGAAGCGGCGGCTGAAATCACAGCCCGTTTCGGAAGCCGGGATTTCGACTCCTGCTCGATTATAAACGCCCGCTCGGGCCGCTGTCCGGAGGACTGCAAATGGTGTGCGCAGTCGGCTCACCACAAGACCGACATCAACACCTATCCCCTCGTCGACAGGGAAACCTGTATGGACCTGGCGGACTACAACCGTGAGCGCGGCATAGGCCGGTTCTCGCTCGTGACGAGCGGACGCGCCGTCAGCGGCGAGACTCTTGACCGCATCTGCGACTACTACCGCGAGCTGTCGGCCCGCGGCGGCATGGGGCTGTGTGCGTCGATGGGACTTCTCAGCCACGAGGCCATGCGCCGTCTGCGCGAGGCGGGTGTGGAGCGCTATCACTGCAATCTCGAAAGCGCCCCCTCCTTCTTCCCTACCCTTTGCTCGACCCACAGCATTGATGACAAGATAAAGACCATCGAGGCCGCACGCGAGGCAGGCATGGAAATATGCAGCGGCGGCATCATAGGCATGGGCGAGACCATGGAGCAGCGCGTGGAGTTCGCCATCTCGCTGCGTCGCGTCAGCCCGGTGTCGATTCCCATCAACATCCTCTGTCCTATCCCGGGTACCCCCCTCGAAAACGCCGCGCCGCTTACCGACGAAGAGATTCTGACCACGGTGGCCATATTCCGTTTCGTCCATCCGCAGGCGGTGTTGCGTTTTGCGGGAGGGCGTGCGGCCATCAGCCGCGAGACGCAGCGCAAGGCCCTGCGCATCGGCATCAACGGCAGTATCATGGGGGACCTGCTCACCACCATAGGCTCGCAGATAAACGAGGATATAGCGATGGTGCGCGAGTGTGGCTATAATTTCAAGACTCCGGAGGCATGAGCGCGACAACACTGAGCAAGGAGGAGCAGACGCGCTACCGCGGCCACCTGTCGCTGTGTGAAATCGATTTCGCGGGACAGGAGAAACTCGCGCGGAGCCGTGTGCTCGTAGTCGGCGCCGGGGGACTCGGAAGTCCGGTGTCGCTCTATCTCGCCGCCGCGGGAGTCGGCAACATCACCTTGCTCGACGCCGACCGCGTGAGCCTGAGCAATCTGCAGCGCCAGATTATCCACACCACGACCGACATAGGGCGCCCCAAAGTAGAGTCGGCTGCGGAAAAGCTGCGAGCCATCAACCCCGGTGTCAGCGTGAATCCTCTCGACGTGATGCTCTCGGACGACAATGCCGCCGAAATTATGGGAGCGCACGATATAATAATCGACTGCACCGACAATCTGCCCACACGCCTGCTCATCAATGACACGTGTGTGAGCCTGGGCAAGACGATGGTATTTGGGGCGGTGTCGCGCTTCTCCGGACAGGTGTTCAGCCATGTGCCCGGAAGCGCCTGCTACCGCTGTATCTTCGACCCCTCTACCACGTCGCCCGAGGCCGACCTCCCCTGTGCCATCAACGGCATACTCAACACGGTTGTCGGCGTGACCGGCACTCTCCAGGCCACGGAAGCAGTGAAACTTATTGTCGGCACCGGCGACGCGCTCATAAACCGCATACTCACCTTCGACGCTGTCACAATGACATTCAACACGTTTGCAATCAGTCCGATAGACGGGTGCATCTGCCAGCATGGTTAAAGTTTTTTAACTGTATATTTAACTTTTGTATATCTATTATATCTACTTTTGCACCAAGTTTCTATCTTTACCTAATTCATATTAATTGTCTACGTCTGAAAAAACCTTGATTTATGAACACAACACCTGCAAATATGCCCCGCGTTGAAATCGTGGGCAGCTTTCTCCCTCCCGAGGAGCTTGAAAACGCCCTCAACGAGAAAATCCGCGGCAATATGAGCGAAGAAGCCTATCATGCCGAGGAGGACAAAGTGATTGACCGCCTGATTGACCGCGAAATTGAAGCCGGTCTCCAGATTGTGACCGACGGCGAGATGCGCCGCAAGAGCTGGGACCGCGATTTCTGGGAAGGTTTCAACGGCATGAGCCGCGAGCGCATCGACACAGGCCACATCTGGCAGGACGAGGTGGTGCGCCACGATCTTCTCCGCTTCAGCGGACGCATCGAATACAATCCCGAACACCCCTTCTTCGAGAAGTTCACCCACATGCAGGAACTGACAGCCGGACGCGCCGAGGTGCGCCAGACCATCCCCTCGCCCGGTGAGCTCTACATGAGAATACTTCTCGGGTCCAACGGTGACATCGCCAAGCTTTATGACTCGCCCGAAACGCTTATCGACGACATCGTGGAGGCCTACCGCAAGACCATCGACGAGTTTTACCGCCGCGGCTGCCGCCACATCCAGCTTGACACTGGCGTGTGGGGCCGTCTGAGCCACCCGGAATTCGACCGCATGCTCCTGCTGGGCGGTGTTGATTCCGACAAGGTTACAGACATACTGCTCAATCTCATCAACCGCACGGTCGAAGGACGCCCCGCAGACCTCGAAATCACTCTCAGCATAGCCGCCGACGAGACCAACGTGCCCCGCTGGTTTGACGCTAAGGAGCTCACTCATCTGCGCCTGATGCTCGAAAAGGTCGATGCCGACGCCTTCCTGCTCCCCTTCGCCATCTCCTCGCCCGAGGAAATCGACGTTGTCAAGGCCCTCCCAGCCGGAAAGCGCGTGATTCTCGGTCTGGTTGACGGCTCGCTTCCCAACCTTGAGAACATCGACGACATCGTGACAGCCATCGGTGTAGCCGCACGCTATATCCCCGTCAGTCTCATCTCCATCAGCCCCTCATGCGGCTTCAAGGTCAAGGACCGCGAGCGCCAGGGACTCAACTATGAGACTCAGTGGACCAAAATCGCCCTTCTCCGCGAGGCCGCAAAAAAATTCGCGGAGACCAACGCATAACGAATTGTAATGGAAAACAAACGAATCCACCTCTGCATGTGCCACATGAGCGGCGCGGAGCAGCGTTTCATCGACGAGGCTTTCGCCGAGGAATGGGTGGTGCCCCTCGGCCCCAACGTCGACGGCTTCGAGGAGGACCTCCGGCAGTATCTTACCGACGGCGACCCCGGCTCGGAGGAGAAGCAGGTGGCGGCTCTCTCAGCCGGCACCGCGGCCATACATCTTGCCCTCGTGCTTCTCGGTGTGGGGCGCGACGACGAGGTGATGTGTCAGAGTTTCACTTTCGCTGCCTCGTGTAACCCGATTGTCTACCAGGGCGCCAAACCGGTGCTGGTCGACAGCGAACCCGAGAGCTGGAACATGGACCCGAAACTTCTCGACGAGGCCATAGCCGACCGTGTGGCCAGGACAGGCCACAAGCCGAAGGCGATAGTGGCCGTGCATCTCTACGGCATGCCCGCGCGCATCGACGAAATCTGCGCCGTGGGCGAAAAGTGGGGCATACCGGTGGTGGAGGACGCAGCCGAGGCCCTCGGCTCGGAATACAAGGGCCGTAAATGCGGCACATTCGGCACATTCGGCGTGCTCAGCTTCAACGGCAACAAGATGATAACCACCTCCGGCGGCGGAGCGCTCATCTGTCCGGACGCGGAGGCAAAGAAACGGGCCGTGTTCTACGCTACACAAGCCCGCGAGCCCTTCCCCCACTATCAGCATGAGCATATCGGCTACAATTACCGCCTGAGCAACATCAGCGCGGGTATAGGGCGCGGACAGATGACGGTGCTCGAGCAGCACCTCGCCCATCACCGCAGGCTCGCGGCCATCTATGAGCGCGAATTTGCGAAAATCGACGGCATCACCTTCCACTCCAACCCGTGGGCCGAAAGCGACAGCAACTACTGGCTCTCGACCATCGAGATTGACCCCGCAATCACAGGCTGCACACCCGAGGACCTGCGGCAGCACCTCGCGGCCCTCAATGTGGAGACCCGTCCGCTGTGGAAACCGATGCACCTGCAGCCGGTCTATGCCGACGCACCCGCATACGTCAACGGCGTCAGCGAACATCTGTTCGGACGCGGACTTTGTCTGCCTTCCGGACCGTGGGTCACGGAGGCCGACGTCAATATGATTATAACTGAAATAGCCTATCGGATTTCCTCCCACTCGGCGTCGCTCACCTGAGGCTCGCGGGGAGTGTAGGACGAATCGGAAGCGGTAGAGGAGCGATATTCGGTCTTTACCTCGATTTCCTCAAATTCGATATATTCACCTTCGTCGCGTGAGAAAATCTTCTCTCTGCGGCCCGGATAGCGCGATGACCGGCGACGGTTGTCGCGTTGCTTTTGCTGCTGGCCGGTTGTGTAGGTGCGTGTGTATGTGCGGCCCTGTGTGCCGAAGGCCTGATTGAACATGTCGTTGACTTTCTCCTGATACTTTCGCTGCGCATACCTAAGCAGGTACGGCTTGACGACAAGCCATAGGAAGTAAATCACGAGTATGATGCCTATTAATGTCAACATGCTTCTTTAACAAATGAAATATCCGGAATGTTTTTCTGCCGCCCCGCATCCGTAAGTTCCCGTGACGGATCCGTGGCCGCAGCCGCGGATGTCATGATGGGTCGGGAAAGTACGGAGTCAGGTCTATTCTCCGGCTGCGGTATCCGTCTTTTTGCCGAGTACAGATATTAGGATGTAAAGGATGATGGTCCACGCGAGGCCCGAGAGCCCTTCGGTGGATACGAAAAGGATGGCGGCCGCAAGTATGACGTAGCGGCGCACATTGTCGCGGAACGAGAGGTTGGCGAATTTCAGCGAGAACATTTTCAACTCGCTAACCATCAGGAGCGAGATGGCGAGAATGATGATTATCATCGCTATGTCGCCGGGATAGGTGTGCGACTGTATCCACGCCAGGACGCCTATCCAGAAGATGGCGTTGGCCGGAATCGGGAGGCCGACAAACGAAGTGGTCTGACGGGTATCGACGTTGAACTTGGCAAGCCTGAGGGCGCCCATGAGAGCTATGAACACCGAGAAGGCCGCGGCCCACATGGGAGAGCCGTGATCGAGCATCACGTTCATGACCAGAAAGGCGGGTGCGAGACCGAAGCTCACCAGATCGCTCAGCGAGTCGAGTTCCTTGCCCATCGGCGAATATGCGTGGAGCAGACGTGCCGAAAGGCCGTCGCAGAAGTCGAACACAGCCGCCGCGCCGATGAAAATGAAGGCCCAGGCTATGGCCTGGAGTCCGGCGGGAGCGATGTCGAGGTTAAACGCAAAAAACACCGCCGTGCAGCCTGAGAGCAGGTTGAGGCAGGTGACTGTGTTGGGTATATATGTGCGTATGGCTTTCAAAATTGATGATTCTTTTAGAGGATGCAGAGAGTGTGTCTGTTGATTTTGTCGGTTTGGGAGATTCAGTCCTGGGGTTTGTTTCTCAGGCGGGCAATCTCGGTGACGCCGCCTGTGGTCTTGTCGCCTATCTTCACGAAGATTTCGGCATCGAGGGGGAGATATATGTCGACACGGGAGCCGAATTTGATGAAGCCCATGTGGTCCTCGATGTTCGCCGGATCGCCGGGTTCGGCATAGGTCACGATTCTGCGGGCCACGGCTCCGGCAATCTGCCGGGCCACAATCTCCTGTCCGTTGGTGGCGCGTATGAGTATGGTTGAGCGCTCGTTTTCGATGCTCGCCTTGGGCAGATAGGCGCTGAGGAAACGGCCGCGGTGGTGGCGTACCATCAGCACTTCGCCGTCGACGGGAAACCAGTTGGCATGCACGTTGAACACCGTCATGAACACGGAGAGCATCCTGACCTTGCGGCGGAGCACCTCGGGCTCAAATACCTCTTCAAGAGCCACCACCGTGCCGTCGACGGAGCTGACTACCACATTCTCGCGGTCGCCCCTGAAGGTGCGGCGCGGGGAGCGGAAGAAGTTGACGATAAGGATATAGAGCACAGCCGAGATTGCCGAAAAGACAATAGGAATCACAGCAGGGCGAATGAACATCCATGCCGACAGGTTGATGACAACCATTATCAGCATGACCACAATGAGTATGTTGGTTCCTTCGCGGTGAATCTTTACTTTCATTGACTGACTGTGTTCAGACCGGGTGACGCTATGAGAAGCGACCGGCTTCGGGTGCCCTTACCGGGCCGGCAATATAAAAAAAATGTGACAGAAATCCGACAAAAAGGCCTTAATCGGTTTCTTAATCTGCAAATTTAGATATATTTTTCCACTTTTCAAAGCAAAGTGTTAAAAAGCATTTTGCCGATACATCCGAACTTCCATCCGTTAACCAATTTTAACTCGACGAAAGGTATTAAAGGACAGTTTTATGTAATTTTGTCATTGCAGCCCCGGGTGATATCCGGAAACCGGTTTATTTCCGGATATCGGTTTTGTTGCGGACATGGGTTAATTCCAGCTATATGTAGGGGCAGCGCATGCGCTGCCCGCCGAATGAACGTGGGATACCCATACCGAAAATTGCCGGTATATCATGGGCAACCGGGGGCGGCCACCGCATGCGCTGGCCCTACATGTCAAACCGCGGGCAGCCCTACATGTCAAACCGCGATGGCCCTACATTTATAACCAATCCATCAGGCGTAGAAACGTTTGCGGACGGCGCGGCTGACGGCTATGAGGTTGCCGAGGGTGATAAGCAGGATAAGTCCGAAACCTATGGCGACAGTCGGCCACACGGAGGAGCTTTCGACACCAAGGGTGGAAAGCGGACGGCTCCAGCTGTGCGAGGCGATGAGCGTGACGGCTACTGCGGCTATGAGCACGGCGAGATTGACACATATTATAATAATGTGATAGTGGCGCGCCACCTGCGAGGGGGAGTAGCCGAGTTGCATAAGCTCGTGGATTTTCTCGCGGTTTTTCTGCAGGAGCAGATAGATGCTCAGGAGCAGGATGAAGAAGGCAAGCAGACTGATGACGAGACCGACGGCTATCACAATCGAGGTGACAAGCGAGAGAAAATAGGCAGCCTTGCCGTTGGCCGCGCGGTCGCCCGCGGTCTCGTAGTCATGCTCCTCGAGATAGCTCTCCACCTCCGGGTCGCCCGGGCGGTCAAGCATCACTATGAGGCGCGAGGGAGCGTCGGACGATGTGCCCGCAAACTCGCGGTTGGCCCACTCCATAAACTCCTCTGGCACCGCTATGGTGTTGAGGCGCGACGAGAAGCCGACAATTCGGGCGTTGACCCACTGCTGGCGCCCGTTGCCGCTGAGCGAGAGTTGCAGGGGCACCATCCCTATTACCTCTTCCGAAACCTGGGGCATGCCGCGCGAGGTGGCGAAGCCGAAGTTGTAGAGCGAAAGATAGTCCTTCGACAAAATCACCGGCACGAAGTCGGAGCGACCGGGGGTATAGCCCCAGCCGTCGGGCGACACGTCGAAGAAATCGTCAGGGATGGATTCGAGGAAAAGGTCGGAACCCATAGAGCTTCCTCCGAAACTCACCTTGGCATAGACATTGAAGGCCGCGGAGCTGAAACGGCCCACCTTGCGCGCCCAGGGGCGTGAAGCTATGTCGGCAATCTCCTCCTCGCTGAAACGGGTTCCGCTTCCGGAGGCGCCGCCGGTGAAACCGCCGAGGCCGCTGACCTTCTTGGAGATGATCACATAGTCCTTGGAAATGAAAGAGTCCTCGTCGTCCCACACGGAGGTGACGTCGCGGTAAAACTGGATGGCCGTGAGGACTATCGCGAGCCCGACGAGGTTGGCCACAGCGTAACCGGCAATCTGACCGGCGCTTATGTTGCGGCGCAGGAGGCGCCAGACAATGTTTTTCGACATTCTGTTACCCTATAATTTCAGTAGTGTGTACTCTGGGAGGCGGATTTTGTTGCCGACGGAGGTAGCTATGATTGCCGCACCCTGACGCGAAGCCTCCTCGTCGATGAGAGCGGCCACGGTCTGATTGTTGCGGCTGTCGAGGTGACTGACCGGCTCGTCGATGAGCAGGAAATCGAAGGGCTGGCAGAGAGCGCGGATGATGGCCACGCGCTGCTGCTGCCCCACCGAGAGGCGTCCGGCAGGCGAGGCAGCCTTGTGGCCGAGTTCGAGGCGGTCGAGGAGCGCGGTGATTTCCGCCTCGCTGCGGAAGGAAGTGAGGCGGTTTTTAATCTGTATGTTCTCCATGACCGTCAGCTCCGGGAAGAGCCTCATCTCCTGCGGGAGATAGGCCAGCGAGCGGCGGCGCAGCTCACACCAGCGGGCTATGGTGAAGGCCGAGATGTCGTGGCCGTCGAAGGAGATACGTCCGTCGTAATCGCGGCGCGAGCCGTAGATGTAGGCGCAGAGCGACGACTTGCCCGTGCCGCTCTCCGCCTCGACGAGATAGTAGTTGCCGCGCACGAATCTCACCTCCTCGCGCAGCCACACTTCCGAATCCCTGACGGGCGCCTCGCCCTCGCTCCCGCGGAACACCTGCGGGAGCACACGCTGAAGGCTTATTTCATCTGTCATAGCAGCACTTTGAAGATTTCGCTGAGGATGGGTTTGTCGGTCCCCGAAAGGCTGACGGTGATTTCGCCGCTCTCGGAAGTAATCTGAGCCCTGATGTCGACACCGAATGAGGGCATGCCGAACCCTATCTGATCAAGCGCGGGAAGGGAGACGGAGATGGCGCCGCACTTACCGTTGAACAGCGGGGCGAGCTGATTCTGACGGTTGGGGTCGAAGGGTAGATTGCTGACAGCGAAGTATCCGTCGACATTTCCGGCGTAGATGTCCATGCCGTATTGCGGGATGACCATTATGCCGTCCTTCTCCATCTTCGGGCTCACACCGGCCATGAAGAGCGAGCTGCGCATCATGCCCATGATGTCGTTGATTTTATCCTGCGGGAGACGGGCCATGAGGATGAAATTCCAGTTGCCCGGGTCGATGTCGCCGTAAGCCTGGTCGTTGGCGGGACCGGCGGCGAGGAGGACAGTGCCGTCGAGCGCCTGGAGATAGGGAGTCACGGCGGCAATCATTCCGCGGGCCTGGAAACCGCCCATTGAGCCGACAAGTTGCGCCACGGAACTCCAGTCAAATTCGGGCGTCACGCCGAGAGCCAACGCCACATTGAAATTGCCGGGCACGTATGAGAGCACGGCGGGATTGACGGTCGTGAGTCCCTTGAAGGGTATCACCTTGCCATCAGCCTCCATGACGGTGCTGCGGCCCACTATTTTATTGTCCTTGACATTGCCTGTGAAAGTGGCCCACACAGCCTGAAGCTCGGGATTCTCACCCTTGACACCACTTTTCTTGCCCTTGTCGGCGGCTGAGCTCTGGCGCACGGCCACGTTGACCAGGTTGTCACTGCGGAGAAGCTGGTCAACACCTGTCATCGACGATATGGCCGATTCCTTGGCAGATTTCAGCAGCGACTCGACGCCCTTGACAGCCTCATCGGGCTTTGCGCCGAAGGTAATCCACATTCGGTCGTCGCCGAGAAGCACCACGGCGGTGTTCATGATTTTACCGCAGGCATAGCCGCCTGTCTCATCGAGCCACTCGATATCGCCGGCGGTCGCTTCCTTGAACTTCGCTTTGTCGCTCACAAGCATCGTGGCATACACATCGCGTTTCCCGACGGTGGCCCATGCAATCTCGTCGGTATTGGCCACCCCTGCGGCATCAATCGCGGCAATCGCCTGCGCGAAGGGTATATCCATCCCCTGCGGAAGCTCGGCCTTGCCGTCGGCAAAACGGCATCCGACCTGTTCCATCAGCGATTTCAGACGGATTGTTCCGGCATGCTCGACATCAGACGGAATGGCGTCAAGCAAATTCTGCTCCTTAGAGCACGACAGGGTCAGAGCCCCTAATATCAGCACTGCAAGTGCCGGCAAAGTGAAGAATCTGAATCTCATAGTAATTGACTGTTCAGTAAATATGTTTGTTCATACGGCAAAAATACATAAAATCAACTGTAAACAAACATAAAATATGCAAAAACAGCCGTTATTGCGAATATCTTCCTCGAGAATATACTAAGAGGCCGTTAAAAACAGCCTCTTAGTATATTCGAATTGTTCTACCTTATAAGTCAGTAAAACCACGCAAACACTATTACTCGCTAACCAATTTCCAGCCAGGAAATCCCGCTTTAATTACACTATCACATTTAGCGACCCATACATCTCTGTCAGGTAAGCCCGGAGCGTCGAATGGCGGGAAGTCGAACCATTCTCCTAATGGCTCATGCTCCCATATTTCTATAGCTTTTGCATCAGGAATCAGATTCGCAAGGATTTCTTCATCGGAAGGTGTATTCGGCAATTTATTCCATTCTTCAATCGTCCATTTTGTAAAACGGTTGAGAGGCAAACCTAACGCAGACCGTCCGGCAAAATAGCCGTCAGTCAATGCGATATAGCGATGTCTGTTTTCAATAGTCCCTATGCTTCGGGCCAGTACCTCAGTCCCGGTCGAATCCACCATTACACAGACGTTGTTAACATAATCGCCATTCAGTTTGAAAATAAACACGGGCGAAACGTCACCAATAAGACTATCATTTTCAGGTTCATTATTATCGTTGCATGAACTAAAGAAAATACCCATCGAGCATAGAAGCAATCCCGCCAATATGCCAAATTTGCTAATGAATTTCATAACTAATCAATTTAATCTGAATTATAATTTTACTGTGAAAAACTGGACATTATATTTATAGTCCCGTCGATTATAGCGGTTATAAAAAACTCTGTCGTTGAAATAATCATCTCCATCACCATTAAAACCCCAGTTGAAATGGTTCATATATGTCTCATTGGTCGCATTTTGAATTTCTGTCCATTCCTGAGAACTTACAGGCCGTACATATTCAATCACCTGAATTTTCTTATATATGTATCCGTCCGCAATCCACATGTGGCCTATATATTGGTCATTACTATCTGAAGTTTCATCGGATAAACGGTCACCTCTAATTGCAATTATAGAATTTTCATCACGCAGATTTTTAACTATACAACCGGAGGTAAAATCAGTCATAACTCCGACATTGTATCCTAAACCTTTCAAGGTGTTACGCATATTTGACGTATAAGTCGATGTTCCATCAGGATTAGAATCATTACTTTTAGACCTTTTGCCAATTTCCCGCATTAACAACGCTATAGTATCATGAGGTGGATTGGGTTGGCAACAAGTAACATACGGGCCGGATTTATGTCGTTTCATATTATTCCAATCCAGTTCAAGTATAGTTACAGGTGTTTTATGTTTTAGTTCTATTGATTTTGGATGCTCAAAATAAGACATTATCATAGCCGATGCGACGTTAGCACATCCTGCAATTTTATTATCAAACTCTGAACCATAAAAACCTCCCTGTCCCCATTGAACTTTAACTCTTGGACTAATAGTATCATCCGCAAGAACATATTCCACTCTTTTGAGCTCTTGTATTTCTAAGGGATCATCAATTCCGAGAGTTGAGTAGGGAGATTCTTCAGGACACTGTGACACATAATCAGTAGCCATATTCATAAACAGATTAAAACCTGTATTTCCGCTTTTCACAACTGAATCATAAGACCCTTTACCGACTACGGCAAGAATTGGTTCGGCAGAACGCCGCGCCGAAATTACAGCAAATCCGGCATTATCCTTGTAATTCACAATATATATTAAAGTATCCGTACTGGCCTCAGCTCTTGAAACACCCTTTGTTATACATTTTATTCCTCTTTCCTTATCAATTTCTCTTTTCATATCAGAACGTGAAGTATTTCCTGTGGTCAAGTAACCTGTAGCATCCATAGCAAAGCTATGGATTTCATCAAGACTACGATTAGAAGAATAAAGATTGGTTACATGAACCCGCTCTTCACCCAATTGAACTGGAGGTTCATTTATAACATCAGAACTACATGACATCAGTAATAAAGATACTGCTGCCAAAACGAAATGTTCGGATTTCATGGAAATACAATTTAAATTAAACTAATTTTCTATACACTTAAACAGGTTAAGACTTTTCCCCAACCATATACCAACTCACATGAGAATATGTCGTTGTCCGCCGCCAAAGATACGAAAAATATTTAATTAATCAAGCGCTAATATAAAAAACATTAAATTTTTCCCGATTTTTAGTTTAACTTTGGAACCAATATATTTTTTGCATCAAAAAAATAGTGACGCCTGTCACCTTTCGTGGCCTGGATGTGTCTGACAGATGAGACGCCTCAAAAATGACAACATGAATCTTAACAACAAAATGTAAATACAGATATGGAAGATTTTTTAATAGTAACCGGAGTCTGCGTGGTCATGCCCGTAATGATAATGTGGATAATCTACCGCGCCATAATCAACGGCGACAACCAGCGCGCCGCGGTGCTCATGGAGGCCATCAGGTCAAACAACTCCATCGACGCCGACCGTATCGCCGAGGCCCTCAGCAAACCCCGCAGGACTCCGCGTGAGCTACTTAACCTGCGCCTGCTGCGCGGCTGCATCTTCACACTTGTAGGTCTCACCGTGGTGCTTTTCGGAGCATATGTGATGGTGACAGTTCCGGAAACCAATTCGCAAAATGTCATGTTTATTATCGGCGCTCCGCTCTTTGCCGTCGGCATCAGCTACCTCATCGTATATTTCGTGACAAGAAAACAGATTGAAAACAACCAGGCCGAATAAGAGACCGAAAGGATGAACCGCGAGCAATTCATATCACACACGGAGGGGGTGCAGAGGGAACTGCGGCGTTTCCTCACCGCCCTCTGCTGTGGCGACCGCCAGCTCGCCGATGACATCGCTCAGGAGTCGCTCATCAAGGCCTATCTCTCATGCGGGGGATTCAGGGAGGAGGCGAAGTTCTCGTCATGGATATTCAGAATCGCCTACAATACTTTTCTCAACCACCGGCGCGACAAGCGGCGCACGGTGGGCTACGACGAGGCGCCCGACACTCCCGGCGATGACACGGCTGACTCCTCATTCCGCTATCAGGAACTCTACAGCGCCCTCAACGGCCTTCCGCCCAAGGAAAGAACGGCCTTGCTGCTCCACTATCTCGAAGGCTATTCGGTCAGGGAAATATCGGAGATTGTCGAGGCCTCGGAAGCAGCCGTCAAGCAGCACCTCTCGCGCGGCCGCAACCATCTGAGAGAAACTTTAGATAACACTTAGAGTGTGTCTGAATTTTCTTGTCAATATCTGAATCATTAAGTTTGGATAATCTCTAAAACGCTAAAAGACAGTGAATCATGGAAAATGACGGACTGAAAGATTTATTCGCCGGTTTCCGGCCGGAATTAGGCTCCGACGCCCGCTTCATGGACCGCCTGCTCGACAGGATGGACGCCATCGAGACCGTGAGGCGCGAGAACGCCGCCCTGCGCCGCAGCAACCGCACGGCAATGGCCATAGCCGCGGCAGCGGGCTTTATCGCCGGAGTGATTTTCACTCTCCTCTTCCCGTTCATAAGAGATATGGCCGCGGGTCTTGCGTCTGATATGCCCGATGGCGACTTCCTTAAACTCCTCTGCGAGAACTACCGGCTGATATGCTGGAGCGTCTGCGGCTGCGTGTCGGTGTTCATCTCTTTCAATACCTACGACATAACCTCCTCCCTCCTCTCTCCCCGCATATCGCACGTCAGATAAAACCGCAGAAAGCCAACCAATAAAAATGCAGAAAGCATCCCCGCAAATAAGGTTGCAAAAAACGCCTTCTTCAATAAGATGGTAGAAAGCATCCCAGCAAATAAGGTTGCAGAAAAAGCTCCCTACCAAAACGCCCCATTGCATGAGCAATATAGCCAATTAATTTTTATGCGCATTTTGTAAGGACAGTCTAAATACCTGTGCGCAATTTTAAGGTAAGAGAATAAAAATCTGATTGGCCCCCTCTTCCCCACTTCGGACGAAGCCGGGAAGAGGCTTTCCCGTCAGTAGAAATGAGCTTTTCAGGGGTGAAATTTGTATATATCATATATATGATATATATTTGTAAAAAAATATCGCTATGAACACAATTTCTGCAACACATACTCAGCCCTTCCGCCGGAAACTAATTGATATTCCGGAAGATGTATTCCGCGCACTCTCAGTAAAGGCAGCCGCCACAGGGCTCAATCTGAAAAAATACATCGAACAGCTTCTTATCGAAGTAGCCAATGAGCCGTCGGACGCCGACATATACAGGTATCTTTCCGAGACCCGTCCGGAAGGAAAAATAATGCTCAATCGGGACGAAAAAGCCGATTTTGAAAACTGGCTCGACAGCAAACGTCAATGAAGGTAGATTACTCAAAAGATTTTGAAAAATCGGTGAGGAAACTCTCCGGAAAAATCCTGCAGTCAGTCATCAACATGATTGACGAGGTGAAGAGCGCAGAATCTGTCGAGGATATTACCGACTGCAAGAAAATCGAGACGCTTAACAACGTCTACAGGATTCGGGTCGGTAGCAAACGTGCATTTTTTGTCCTGCACATTTATGTGGACGGTGAAATTGTAAGATTTGAATACCTGTTTTCAAGAGGTGAGGCCTACGACAAAAAGAACATGGAGCGCCTGCGCCACCGCGACCCCCGGTAGGACGCGATATATCGCGTCCGGGAACAGAATAGAAACCTGAATGTTAGCTATCTCTCAAACCTAAAATCCCTCTGTCGGTATTATCCCCCCTGAAAAAATCACCGCGATTTCAGCAGCCCCACAAGGCGCCGGAGTGACAAAACACTTACAATAATCGCTACCGGAAGGACAACCAGGGGACTGAAACAGAGCGCAGTCCATGCGCAGAGACAGATAAGACTGACCGCTCCGAGGCCGAGTGTAAGCGTGGAGGCGGGAATCCGGAATCCGTAGCGGCGGCAGTAGACCACGGACACAATAATAAGATAGACAAGATACCACACGGCATAGCTGACACCCAGTCCGGCGAGGCCCCAAAGCTTATACGCGCAGATATTGAGGGCGAGGGCGCAGGCGGAGCTGAGTGATTCGGTGGTCAGATAGGTAATGCCGTCACCCTTGGCGAGAATCACGTAGGCCATGCAGTAGGAGATGGCGCGGAATATGACGCCCACCATCGCAATGGTCACGAATGGCACCACGGCCACGAAGTCAGAGGCATAGAGCAGCCTCACAACCCACGGAGCGAGGGAGATGAAGAGCGTGGCAGCGGGGAGCAGCACCAGCATCAGCATCAGGGCTTCATGGGCCACATAGACACGCACCCGCAGCGCCGAAGTGATGGCGGAGGTGAGGCGGGGATAATACTCCATGACCATTGCCGAAAGCACGAGACCGACGTAGCGGTTGACCATCGTGTAGCCTGCCTGATAGAAGCCCACGGCCTCATCGCCGGCACTGACATTGAGCCAGGAGATGAAGATGTAGCTCACGAGCTGGCTGATGAAGTCGGCCGAGGTCATGTAGATGCCCAACACGATAAAACGGCGCCCGCGCCGAAGAGTCTCGCCCATGCTGACAGGCGAGGGGGCACGCAGGCCGCGCACACGGTAGCAGACCACGGCCACACACATCGCGGCGGCGTAGGCTATAATCGAGGGGATCACACTGTCGAGGCGCCAGAAGTAGAACATCGGTATCGAGACGCAGAGTCCGGCGACGGTGCCCCACAGCGAGGCCGAGGCGAGCTGCCGCAGATGCTCCGTGCCCTGCATTATGACCTGCTCGGCCGAGGTGAGCGCACCGAGGAAGAGCACGATGGCAAGCACTATAAAACTCAGCGTGTGCCCGTAGGAACCGAATGTCTTGAGGCTGAGAAGCGGGGCGGCTCCGGCCATGATTACGGCGCCGACTATGCCAAGAATCCATCCCCAGCGGCGCACTATGGAAACAATCTCGCCCAAAGCGGCGGGGGAACCGCGGTGAGCCACGATGTCGCGCACCGAACTGTCGCGGAATCCCAGTTGCGATAGGGTGCGGAGCATATCGGCCGCGCCGTTGTATATACCGAAAAGCCCCACTCCCGCGGGACCGAGCCATAGGGCCACGAATTTCATTCTGACGACCGAACACAGAACGCCGAGCACCTGCACTCCGCCAAACACGCTCATGGCCTTCAGCACTCTCGCCGACATGCCACGCCCGCTCATAGCCCTCCCTCCTTTCGCCAGCGGGGGAAAACGCGCAGAGAGGCGTAGAGCGCTCCGGATGTGAAGCCGACGAGGGCCGGTAAGAAGCTCATGGTGCCGCGACGGGCTCCGCGCCAGGCCATCAGCGGGAAGCGCAGATAGCATTTCAGCGGCTCGGTGTAGGCGACAGCGGCGCCCATGCCGCGGTAGACACGCTGGTCGGTGACGCGACGCTGTCCGGTAGTGTCGCCGCGGTGGGTACAGAGCAGGTCAGGGAAGAGACGGACGTCGCAGCCGCGGCGCAATGCTCGGCGCAGGACGATTTCCTCCTCACCGCAGCCGAAACGCGGAGCGCCGATGCCGAATTCCTCGGGAAAACGGACGGCGGCGGCGCGCCCCTGCCGACGCAGGGTGATTTCAATTGAGGAAACGTAGTAGCCCTTCGGTATCGAGCGGCAGAGCGACGCCTCGGTGTCGGGATAGATCTTCTCAAACTTCTCCGCGGCGTTGCGATAGCGGAAGAGCGCCATATCGAGACCGGGATACTCCGTATAAGCGCTGCGGACGGCGGCGAAAGCCTCCGGGGTGTATTCCACATCATCGTCGGCGATGACGAGAATGTCGTCCGTGGCGCGGTCAAGGGCAAAATTGCGGTTGTCTGAGAGCCCTATGCCAGGATTGCGGGCTATACGGATGTCCGAGCGTCCCGCAATCGCCGCGGGAATCTCCACATTGTCGCTGCGCTGCCAGGCCACGAGGTAGCTCACACCCTCGGCCTGCGGCAGATTCATGGCCGCCACACGGCGGATGCCGTCGGTGCCGAGAGTCGAAATGAGCACTTCGACAGTGAGAGGGCGCCGGGTCATCTGCCCACCCCTCCCCTCTTCCGCGGCGACGGGTCAGCCTCACGGGATTTCTGGTCGAGACGCCGCGTCCAGAAATCGGCGGCACGGCGCGCGACCACGCGGTAGTCATTGTGTTTCACCACAAACTCGCGCCCCTGCAATCCGCGCGGGCGGATGGTCTCGGGATGCAGCACCACCGACTCAAGCTGACGGACCACCGACTCATAGTCGGGTTCGACGTGGATAATAGGGTGCAGCTCGCGCTCGCCGATGAAGTCATAGAACTCCGGAGCGCCCCCCGACACGGTGTTGAGCCCGTAGGCCATGGCCTGGAGCGCATTTGTGGCAGGCGTGTAGCTGTAGAGCTGGTCGAGGACCACATGGGCCGATTTCAGGAGGCCGAGATACTCGTCGTAGGGGCGGTTTTCGACAATCACCAGCTCCGCGCGGCCGGGATAGCGGTCGACTACGGCGCGGGCGGCATGTTCCATCACATCGGTGCCCTTCTCGAGCAGGCGGTGACGGTAGCGCCCGAGAAAAAGGCGCACTTTTTCCGGTCTGTCGGAAAGTTCGACGGGCGAGAGCGCGTCGGTGTCGACCGGTATGCCGGTGTAAGCTATTTTTTCCGCGGGAAGTATGCGTCGCACAGCCACGTCATTCTCATAGAGCGCGGTCGTTGCGCCGTCGATATTCTCATATATGTGGCGGTCGAGGGCCCGCATCTCGTCGGTCAGCCACTCGCGGCAGATTCCGGGGCGCGCCTTGAGATAGGGAGAGTCCTCGCCGTAGATTTTAAACTCGTTGTAGCGGAGCGGCGACGCCGGGTCGAGACAGGTCTCCACGTAGTTGGGGTCGGTGCCGAGCGCGGTATTGAAAATCGACGCGTTGTTGGCTTTGAGGTAGTCGAAAAAGGGAGTTTTCCGGTGCGGACGCAGTTCGATGAAATTCATCGTGGCTATCGATACCACATCGAAGCCGCGCATCCGCTGTTTCAGCCCGAAATTGAGCCTCAGCCAAAGGTCGAGACCGCCGAGTTTGCCCCAGAAGCGGCGCCCTGTGTCCATGTCGCGCCGGGTGTTGAGCCAGTATCCGCCGTTGGAGGCCACGACTGCCGTGTGGCCAAGCGATTCGAGGCCACGGGCGAGAGTGCGGTGATATGACGAAGCGTCACCGACAAAAAGTATTTTCAGCGGGCGATCCAAGGCGGAGATGAGTGATATGTATATAATGAATGATAGCTGAGTCAGCGGCGACGGACGGCTCAGAGCTTCTTGCGGAAGGCGCGGCGGCGGCGGTGCTGGCGGCGCTCGAAGTATTCCCACTGCGACTGCACCTGCGAGTTGCTTTCGAGCTCAAGGTTGGTCTCGGCGAACTTGATGCCGTTTTCCCTGTAGATGGGTATGAGGTCGCAGAAGAAGAGCGCGTTGACACCCTTTGACTGATACTCGGGCTTGACGGCTATGAGCAGGAGGTCAATGACATCGTTGTGGCCCTTCATGGCGCGCAGGATGCGATACCACCCCAAGGGGAAGAGGCGGCCACGCGACTTGCGGAGCGCTCCGGAAAGCGAGGGGATGGAGATGCCCACGCCCACGAGAGTTCCTTCGCTGTCCACAACCACGCTGACATATTCCAGGCGCAGGATGCTCAGATACATGTCGATGTAGTAGTCAATCTGTTTTTCGGTGAGGGTGCAGTAGCCATAGAGGTCGGCGTAGGCCTCATTGATGAGATTGAAAAGCGCGTGGCCGTAGTCGGCCTTGATTTTCTTTCCGGAGGTGTATTTGAGGACGCGGAGATTGAATTTTTTCTTGACAATCTCTCCCACCCTCATCATCTTCTCGGGGATTTCTTCGGGGACGTTAATCCGAAATTCCACCCAGTCGGTGTCCTTGGTGTAGCCGAGGCGCTCCACATGAGCCGGATAGTAGGCGTAGTTGTAGATTGTGGCCATGGTGCCCATCTCGTTGAAACCCTCGACGAGCATGCCCTCGCGGTCCATGTCGGTGAAGCCCATCGGACCAATCATCTCGGTCATGCCGCGCTCGCGGGCCCACGACTCGGCGGCTCCGAAAAGTGCGTCGGTCACCTCCGCGTCGTCGATGAAGTCAACGAAACCGAAACGGGCCTCCTTCTTGCCGGTCGACTCGTTGAGACGGTCATTGATGATGGCTGTGATGCGTCCGGCAGGCTTGCCGTCGCGGTAGGCCATGAACGACTGCGCCCGGCAGTAGTCAAACGCGGGATTTTTCTCCGGCAGGAGAGTATGGATTTCGTCGAAAATGAGGTTTGGAACGTAGTAGTCGTTTCCGTCGTAGAGTTTCATTCCGAACTCCACGTATTTCTTTATTTCTTTCCTTTTGGGCTCGATTGCCCGGATGGTTACAGACATGTTTTATTTGGTCAATTCTGTGGTTACGCTTGGTTCGGACTCCTCAAGAGTGGCCGGACGATAAGGAGAGTTGAGCCAGAGAAGGAGTGCGATCATGGCTACGAGAAAAGCGATGATTGCAAGGTAGATATGGTTCGTCTTGCGGTCGGCGAGAGCCACGCGGAGGTCGTTGACGTCGTGGTAGCGCTTTGCGGGGTCGGGATTCATGCAGCGCTCGGCCACCTTGCGGAGCCGGGGATTGGGAGTCTCGATGGCATCGAGTGCAGAGGCAAGCACCTCGCCATAATTCTTTATATCCTCGCTCGCATCGGCCGGGGTGATGTGTGATTTCTGGTCGAAACCCACATCGATGAGCTTGAGGTTGCCGACATTTTCAGTGAAGATGATGCGGGAGGTAGAGAGAGGATGGTGCTCGAGGTGGTTGGTCTGAATATAGTCGAGGGCATCGAGGAGCTGATGGCATATCTTTGACACATGTTCCTCCGTGACTTTTCCCTCGCGTATGAGCTTGGCGAGCGAGTCGCCGTAGACATCGTCGGTGATGATGCACATGCCGAGTCCCGGCACCTCCTCATAGTCATTTATCATGATGATATGGGGATGGGCGAGATTGTAGCGCACCTCAAACTCCTTCTCTATCATCTGCTCATATTCGGGCACACCCTTGAACTCCGGGCGAAGTGTTTTGAGCATGAGCCACTTGCCGAACTTCTTGGCTGTGTAGACGTGGTAAAATTCCTCATCCCATTCGGGAAGATGCTCAATCTCGGTCCATTTGCCGGTCGCGGAAGGAGCCGCCTGAGGATTGGAAGGAGTCGTTTCCATGACAATAATCAGTTTTAAAATGCAAATATACAAATTTTTCTGCAAACCCTCCTTATTCACACATTTCCTCGCCGGGATTTATGTAGTAGAGGTGGCCGATGGCGCGGGAGGTGGCGGTGTAGAGCCAGCGGTAGAAGTCGAGGCCCTGAGCCTCGGGGGGGATGCCGCCGAGGTCAACGAACACATTGGTCCACTGCGCGCCCTGCGCCTTGTGGCAAGTCACGGCGTAGGCATATTTGACCTGGAGGGCATTGAAATACTCGTCCGTGCGGAGGCGGCGCAGGCGGGTGTCGTAGGGCACGTCAGGCGCATTGACCTCGGGGTCCTCGATGCGTGCCTGGGCAAGAGCCTCCATGCGCTCGCGCGGGAGGGAGGCACTCTCGTCGGTAAGGGTGTCGAGGAAGATGCGGCAGTCCACTTCCGCGTCGTGGTCGGGAAGCCGCAGGGTGACGTTGGCGAAGCGGAAACCATACTTCTCCTCCGTGCCGTGGACGGCGGTGACCACCGCGACATCGCCGTTGGCTATGAAGTCGAGCCCCTTGATTTTGGCCGACCAGGTGTAGTTGTTTTTGGCGATGAGCAGGCGCTCACCTTTGACGAGTTCCTCCTCGCTGTCGAGGATGCGGGAGCGGATGCCGAGATTGAAAGCCGTGGCACGGCGGTTGGAGCGAGTGATGACGGTGGTCTCCCCTGCCCCGTACTCGCGGTAGCAGTCGCCGATAGCGTCGACCACCTCCTCTCCCTCGATTACAGAGAGGTCCGAGTAGCCGTCGAGTATCAGGCGCGGCACGGGAAGCGGGTCGACGAGCATTGCGCGCCGGAGCCAGGTGGCGTTGCGGAGGATGCCCGAATGACGCGATTGGCGGACGGTGTCAGTCAGCACCGCGCGGGATACGTGGAGGCCGAGTTCCTTGTAGCGCTTCGGGGTCATGGCGGGACTCTCGACGCTTCCCACCGGGGGGAGCTGGGCCACGTCGCCGAGCAGTATGAGGCGGCAGTTGTCGCCGGTAAAGACGTATTGCAGCAGGTCCTCAAGCAGTCCGCCCGAGGGAGTCATGCCCGCACCCTCGGCCTCATGGTCGCCTATCATCGATGCTTCGTCGACGATGAACACGGCGTTTGACAGACGGTTGTCCTGCATCATCGTGAATCCACCCGAGAGGCTTCCGGATGGACCGCGGTAAATCTTTCGGTGGATGGTGTAGGCCGGATGACCCGAGTGGGCGCTGAACACCTTGGCGGCACGGCCTGTCGGAGCGAGCAACACCACCGGGCGCCCAACTTCCTCAAGAGCCTTGACGAGCGCTCCGGTCAGCGAGGTCTTGCCGGTGCCGGCATAGCCGTTGATGATAAAGACGGAATCGGAGGGCGTGGCCGACGAGCAGAAACGCGCCAGTGCGTCAATCAGCAGGCTCTGCTGCCGGTTGGCGGTGTAAGGGAGCTTGGCTCTGACGAGGTTTGCAAATTCTCCGACTGTCATCTGGGTTGCGTTTTGATTGTTGCGTTGTGGGGTTACGCGCGGCGATTGTGTTATGATATTTTACTGTAGGGACAGCGCATGCGCTGTCCGCCGGAAATACAGGGCATATCTATAAAATACCGGGCGTATCAATATTGAAATCAGCATCCGGACGCCACACGTTTCGGCCACCGCATGCGATGGCCCTACACTGTTGTAAAAACGCCGGAAATCTGTTTTCGATGCAAAAATAACAAAAAGCAGGGAGAATATGCTTAACTTTGTAAGTGTTAGCGAATATTAAACCGAATATATCATGGATTTTTCTCTCAGAAAGGCCCGCAAAGAGGATGTAGCGCGGATTATGGAGATAATGTCGCAGGCCAAAGCACAGATGGCGCGCGAGGGTAGCCGGCAGTGGGACGAATCGTATCCCGCACCCGAAAATATTCTCGCCGACATCGAAGCCGGGGTCGGATACGTGCTCTGCGACAGCGCCGCGCCTGCCGCAGTCGTGGCCTACGGAGCCATTGTACTCACCGGAGAACCGGCATACGATGAGATCGACGGCCAGTGGCTCACGGATGGCAAATATTTGGTGCTCCACCGCCTCGCCGTGGCCGACGAGGTGAAGGGGCGCGGAGTAGCCACACGCTTTTTCATGGAGACAGCCCGCATAGGCAGGGAAAACGGTGCCACAAGTTTCCGCGTAGACACCAACTTCGACAACGCGCGCATGCTCCACATCGCCGAGAAACTCGGATTCATCTACTGCGGCGAAGTCCTCTACCGCCGCGGCTCAAGAAAAGCCTTCGAGAAAGAGCTGTGAAATCATCTTTTTGAAGCCGGAATTTGTTTATAAGACAGAACGTTACTATCTTTGTGAAATCAAATATAAATACTATGGCAAGACCTATTCAGGACACTCCGGTTCTCAGCGGCAATGATGCACGCAGATTCGTCGAACTGATGAATACACCCCGACCTGAGACTCAGGAACGCATGGCTCAGATTAAAGAAGCCTACAACACAGTTATGAAAATGATGGCTCGTGACCGCAAATAATGACTTTCGACAATTTTTACAATGAGTATTCCATAAGAAAGCTTAGACGCGGAGACCGTATCCAAACTTTTTCATGTGGAGATGAAGATTTAGATGATTTCATCATTAACGATGCGCCCCTATATCGTGACGCGTTGTTGGCTGTTACATATATTATTGAACGAAATAAGGACAAAGAGGCTGTGGCTTATTTCAGTCTCGCCAATGACCGTATTGCCATCAAAGATTTTCCGAGCAACAATGAATTCAATAAATTCAGAAGGCACAGATTTGTCAATGAAAAACGGCTAACCAACTATCCGGCGGTCAAATTATGTAGATTCGCAATAAGTAAATCGGCAAAGGGCCAGGGCATAGGTACACTCCTTCTTGATTTCATGAAAAGATATTTTCTTTCAGATAACAAGACCGGATGCCGATTTCTCACTGTAGACGCATACAGAACGGCCGAGACATTTTATCAAAAGAACGGATTCCTATTTCTAAGCAGTGCAGACATGGAAAAGCCCACAAGATTGATGTTTTACGATTTAATCAATCTTGAGGACCAATTATAATTTAAATTTCCGGGCTGTAAGAGCAGCAATCAGAGGGTGATTCCCATTTTGTCGAGGGAGGATTTGAGCCGGTGGTCTGTTAGCCGGTAATCGTGGTCGACAATCAGGCCCGAGGGGTCTACAAGAATGTAGCGTGGGATACTATTGAAGTTGAAAAGCTGCCGCAGGTGCATGTAATCCGACTCTGGGATACGGATAGAAATATCGTTTGTCATATTCTCAGCCACATATTTATCATATGCCTCCTTGCCGGATTCAGAATCGTTGGTTATGAAGAGAAACACGTAATCTCTGTCGCGGTGCGTGTCGCGGAACTCCTTCCAGTGTTCTATCGCAACGCGACACGGCCCACAACCTGTCGACCAGAAGTCGACAATGACGGTTTTTCCCTTATATGGTTCAAGAATCCGGCTCATTATACGTCCTCCATCGGTGTCGGGAAGAGCATAGGGTGAGGTTTCGTATTTTTTATAATAGACATCGGCCAGGACCTCACGCAGTCTGGGGTGAGTGACACTTCTGACTGAGTCCAGAACACACATGGCTTCACGGCGGGTACCTTGCGCGTCTCCCCGATAAGAAACACAGAACGACTGCATGGCGGTCAGCTGGAGAAGATAGGGCATCGTGTCCAGTCCGGCAAACTCCATCATGGCCCTGTTTCTGACATCAATCCTGTCGCGGACGCTCCTGATCGCACCGGCCTGGGCAGAACCGACCGGATAGGTGAGTTTCTCAAGCTCCGCATTCTCATCAATCATCAGAGATGGAATATCGGAGAACGCAAGGCGGTTGAGTATCGGGCCAAGATACATTGATGTGGCTACAACCACAGTGTCGGCCTTGAGAAGTTCGGGAATGAAATCGGCATAGAAAGCGACAAGGGTGCTGTCGGGATTGAAAGATGTGATCCGAGACATCCCCAGACGGTTCTTTCTCATCTCGTAGTCAAGCAGAGTATATGCCCGTTTGACAAACACGCTGTTACGGAGCAAGTTCACAGAAATAGGATGAAGTCCGGGAGTGGCAGAGATGTAATCCTCGATTGCCGCGCCCCACTTCGCGCAGACAGTGTCAATCTCGGCTTTTCCCGTCAGCAGGGACTTATCGGACGCCGCCAGTTTGTCCACTCTTATGACCGGTGCCTCCGGCGCTCCGTAAAGGCCTGCGTTAATCGCGCCGAGAGAGCCGCCGAAGAGAATGTCGGGGATACTGTCGGAACCTATGCACTGGTTTGCCTGCCACTGCGGAAAATCGAAAAAGAGATACAGATTTCCGTCAGGTTCAAGGTACACGTCGGCCTGCTGGCTCTTCAGCGAATATATCGACGCGACTCCGGGAGAACTTATCTCCAAATCGGCGGCAAAGGTTCCGTCGGATTTCACATTGATTGCGCTCATATCCATATCTCCGGTATACCGGTTGGGTACGGCCATCTGCAGCACATCTCCGAAAGCGCGCGGGTCATAGCCGTCGACCACTCCACTGATGCGGACCTTGCCTGACTTGAAAAGCGGAGCGGGGATGTCGGGGTGTGACGTCTGGCGCAGAAGTTCCGGCTTGCGGAGGGCCCGCGGAGCTTTGCGGGCCTTTCGGCCGTCGAGACGTATGCCGAAAATATCCCAGCTTCCTTCTATAAAATCTACGGCTTTCACATCGGAGGGCAAGGGAGGATATAAGAGTGAATAGCGCACAGAGCCCTCAGCAGGGACTTTGATGCTTTTGTCGAGTGTCACACCCTTTCCGCGCAAAGGCATGTAGGATTCGCCGGTGGCTACATCGCAAAGCCGCGAGTTCTTACCCACCGTGCCCTTGTAATCGACCGGAGCAGTCAGAAGGAAATCGACCCGCGTTTCGTCAGGCGACAGCGTGATTCGCTCTATCTCCAGCACGCCGGATTTTCTACATTCATAGTCAGGTTTATCTATCACACGGCCATGCGCGAGACCCGATACACCGGTCAGGGCACATATCACAATCATAATGCGGATTATTGCAGTCATATTTTCAATGGATTAGCTGTTTAGGTGCTGCAAATTTAGTTTATTAACTTAAAATCACAAAATATTTTCAACTAAAATTTTACCGCAGATACTAAAATAGCAGGGCCCATTGTCACTCCTCCGCTTCGTCTATCACTATAAAGCAGATGTCGCCGAAATGCTGCTTGCCGACTTCCTCACCTTTGAGAATTGCAGGCATTGAAATCAGGCCTTTGGATTCAAGGATGTCGAGCAAATCCCACATTACCTCGTGATAAAATATAATCTGACCCAGTTTCGGGGAAGAGATTCCATGAGACGGGGCCCATGTGCTACAGTATTTCTTCACCGCATCGCTCAGTTTATCCGTAATGCTCTTGCAGAGGCGGTCAATGTTATCGCCGCTGTTTTTACGCATCACAGGTATCAGGATGTCACCATTCTCATCCGTAAGGCCCCAACCGGCAATAGCTTCGATTACGTCGCGGTTCCCGATGCGGTCGCCTTTGGTTTTCATCACTTCTTTTGCAAAGTCTATCAGTTTGGCTGATTTAAGCCAATAGCCGAGATTGTCAGTCCAGTTCTGTCTCACGGGCCCATAGCCGTTGGTTCCTATTTTGTCATGACTGCGGCTCTCGAACATAGCCCAGTATGCACCCGACCATGTCCCATGATCTGCGCAGCTTATCGGCGAGGCCAAACGTTCATCGTCCCATATATACGTGTCAAGGAGATAGGAGAACACGAGGCTATAGGTCTGTTCCGAATATCCTGCTTTCTTATAATCAGATATGAGTTCCTTGATTTGGGGCTCTATTACGGGGAAGATGCTGTCGGCAAACTCTCTTGACTGCCTGCGGATAGCGTTGGTCTCTGCCTTGTCAAATATAGGCATTGCGGTTGTGTAGATACCATTGTCGGCGGACAGCAGATCGCCGACTTCCAATAGTCTCAGCTGACTCTTGCTGTACGGTATGCCGAGTGAGTCCAGTTTCGCAGTGGTTCCGGGTGCGATGAAAGCGCAGAGGATATCCCAGTTATTGTCCGTGAGATAATGTGAGGGATGAAAACTGCTGTATGAGCAGAAAGCCGTAGTGTCAAACAGTTTATACGGACGTCCGACAATTGAATCCTGCTGAGCAAACGACAGGAACGGCATAAAAGCCAAAGTTAGGGTTAATAATAGTTTTGACATGAGAGTTACTTTAAATATTCACCACTGACCCGATGGAGAGATTAGTTAAAAAGAAACGTGAGCCAACTATGCCACGTCGTGATTGTAGGTCGTAGGAAACCATTTGGACAGATGTAACAAAGTGACCCACGCTATAAGCGTGAGAACCACTATGCTAATCCTTGTCCTTGATGAATTTCCTACGTTCACAATCACAAGATTGAGCATAACGCCTCTTATTTTTCAAAAATGTCATGGACCGGACTGTGCCAATCCAATCGCAAAGATAAATAATATAGTTGGGAAAGGACCTATCTTTGCACTGAAATTTTGCAAGTTACAGTTAAAATTTACCGGAAAGATTTAGCGGATCCGTGATTAAATGCTCTGTTAAAACGAATTTTTCTGCCGGGCGGCTGTAACTTTTCCGATTGATTTTGCGTCTAATAATAAAACTTTAAATCCTAATAAGTTATGAATCTCCCTCTTTATTCGTATCTCCCGATTGCCGCAGGGCTGATTGGGGCCTTTATCGGAGCTTATTACCATAAAAAGTATCAGCAGCGGAAAAGGAAATAGCCACAGATTCCCGATTATTGTAACGTTCCCGATGGTGGTTTTGCCCACGATTGTGGTAGCGTTCCCGATTATTATATTATAAGGGATGTAGGGGCAGCGCATGCGCTGCCCGCAGGGACGTCATGTGCATCAAAATGCAATCCCCCCGCGGGACGCCAACTGACGGGGACAGCGATTACGGCATGGCGCGGACAGGGGCCAGACGGGGACGTGGTATGGGCGGCCACCGCATGCGATGGCCCTACAATCTAATTCGTTCAAAATGGGATAACCAGCCAATACAATTCGTTCAAAATGCAATGGCCAGACAAAATCCGATGATCGTTCAAAATGCGCTGGCCCTGCGGAACGAATTATCAGATATCAGTAGTTGCGGCGGCGGTCGTCGTATCGCTCGGAGCCGAACTGGTTGCGGGTAGCGGCGTTCATGAAGGGGTCGTCGAAGAACTCATCTTCCTCTTCGTCGCCTTCGTTACGCTCTTCCTCCTCGCCACGCTTACGTTTGGGCTTGTTCTTCTTGATTTCCTTCGGTTTCTGCAAATCGAGGGGAAGCTCGTTGATGTTCCAGCTCTGTTCTATGCCCCAGTTCTTCTTTAGGGTCAGTTTCTTGGGGTAATAGTAGACCTCCTCCGGCTGGATAGAGTCGAGGATGCCCACGGAATAAACGCCGTTGCTGTCAGCGTCGATAAACAGACGCGCATAGTAGGTCGAGGGCGAAAGATATTCCACGCGCCCGACATTCCCCTTGACCGGAGCCGAGGCCACCACCTTATCGGAACCGTCGAGCACTTCCACAACGGCCGGACGGCCGTTCAGACCCTCGATATTGAACGACAGAGTAGAATAGTCGTCAAGCTTCTTGACCGTAAACTCATGGGCAATGGAGTCATTGGTCAGACCATATATATCATATATGGCCGCGGAGTCGATGACGAGTTTGTATTTCATTCCCGGCTCCCACTTGTAGTCGGCACGGAATTTCATAGAGTTGTGCGAATCAAGCTGCCGGACAGAGGGAGGGGTGAGTTTATACCACACGGAGTCGACCATCTGTTCGAGATGGACGGCTGTGGAGTCGAAGCTCGCAACCGGAGTCTCCGACGCGAAAAGCAGCGGCAGATGGATGTCCTGCGCGCTAGATGATGTGACTTTGAAGCTCAGGGGTTTCGGACGCGGAGGTATGGTGTCGGCCGCATCGAGCGAATCGAGGTTGACGCCCTGCTTCTCCAGTTCTTTTCGCTCCTTTTCGCGCGCTTTCTCGCGGTCCTTGGCCTCCTTTTCGGCCTGACGGCGACGGATTTTCGCATTTTTGTCGACCAGACGGAGGGTATCGGTGGTCATCGAAAGCTGTTCGAGGGTATCGGTCATCAGATAGCGCGCCTCGACAAGCAGCGTGTCGAGTGCGATGAGCGAGGTGTCGGTAATCCAGTAGCGGAGTGTGTCAAGGGTGGGATTTGCCTGGAGCACGGCCCATTTCGAAATCTCCTCGCCCGCACGCGGAGTGTTGAGGAGCTTTATGATAGGGAGAGTATCGGCTTTGGCCGAAAATTCAAAATCTATGGTACGCTGGTCGTTGCGGCCGTATGAGCGGAGATATTGCGAAGTGTAGCCCTCGTTGAACCATGTGAAAAGTATGTCGTCGGGGAGGAAACGGGTGCCGTTGCGGGTGACAATCGAATCGAGACCGGCGGCGTCGGTGAGGGTGTCGGTGAACACGGCGGGTGTGGTGGAGGGTGAGATGGTCACGTCGTAAAACGCCACATCCTCCGAGCGGTCCCAGTGGTAGTCGCGATTGACATCGTTGACGGCATAGATGCGGTAGGTGCCCTCCTTCAGTCCGCGGAGCGTGAACTGGCCGAGCTGGTTGGTCTTGGTGATGCGGTCGAACTGGAGAGTGCGGATGGCAGTGTCGGAGAGGTTGGAATATACACCGACGAGCATACCCTGGGCGGGTTCAAGATTGCGGGCTTCGAAAAGCATGCCGGAAATCTGGAGGGTGTCGATGGTGTCGCCGGTTGCGAAATCGAGGGCGAAACCGTCGAGGATGTTGCTCTCGTTGAGGTCCTTGATAGCATCGGCGAAGTCAATGGTATAGGTTACGTTGGGTATGAGCGTGTCGCGGAGTTCCACGGTGACACGGCGCCCGTTGGCGCTGACCACGGGGGTGGTGCGCTGTGCCGGAGAGACCACCACTTTATTCATGGCGTCGTCGAGCGACACGTTCTCGTCGAAATCGACAAAAATCTTGTTGCCTTTCACGTTCAACTGACCCGGCTTGGGATTTGAACGGACGAAAACGGGGGGTGTGACGTCGCGCGGACCGCCCTCGGGACGCTGCATGCTCGCGCAGGCGGCCAGAAAAGCGGTGACGACCAATATGAAAAGCAGCCTCATGGCTGAAAGTGAACGCATGGCGGGAAAAATGGGAATCGTGAGTTTGTAAAGTTGCAAAATTAGAAATTTTTCTCAACATAAATCCGCGTGGCGGCGTTAAAATATCATTAAGGACTCTCCGTTTAAATTGTACACCAAAAACATTAACTGATATGTCACCTCTGATTGTCAACATCGTCGGCTATGCCGCCGCAATCTGCATGGTCTGCGGCTATCTCCCTCAGGCCATCTACACTATCCGCACCCGTGACACCGACGGAATAGCGATGCCGACTTTCCTTCTGCTCGGATTCGGCAGTATTTTCTTTGTTATCCAGGGGCTTATGCTTGAGAACTGGCCGCTGATAATCACCAACCTCATCACGACTGTCTCTTCCATAATAGTTTTCGGAATCAAGGTACATAATGACAGGATGAAGAAGAGAAAGTGAAGTTGAAAGTTGAAAGTTCAAAGTTGAGAGTTGAAAGTTGGAGGTTTTCGGCTTGTGACGGTATTTAACAAGTAAACTTATAAAGACGAGCAACTTAAAACGACAACTAAACTTAAACTTAGAGATATTAGAGATAAACGTGGTGAGCGCCCTGCAGGGGGCACTCACCACTCACTTTTTAACTAAAAATCAAACGTATCATGTACGTTTTGCGGTTCTGCGACGAGGGAATGGGGACGCGGCGCGTCCATACTGCACGCGGCGGAAACCGGCGCGGGGACTTTACGGGCGGAGCTGTTATTTTTTTGTGGCTCTCATTACATCCTGTAGCGTCAGGGGGCCTTCGATTGTAACGACCGTAAGTTCTTTGGGCTCGTCGGAGACCACGACGTAACGGAACTTCTCCTTGCCGAGCGGCTTGCGGAGTATTTTGACCTGGTTGACCTGCATGAGCAGTTCGTAGCCGTTGTCCTCGCCGATAAGATTGAAATTCTGTTCCATGAATTTCCGTCCGGCGTCGCTCTTACTTGTCACAATCTGAGTGTTGTCAATCTTCTTTTTCAGAAGTTCCTTGTCCGAGGCGCCTATGCCCTCGATGTCTCCTGCCTGTTCGAGCATTGGCTTGGTGATATAGACCGTGGTCACTCCCTTGACATTCTGACACTTCTTGAAGAAGGGACTCTGTGCGTTTGCAGCGAGTGCCATCAGCGCAACGGTGACAAAAAGAATTATTTTACGTTTCATATCTGATCGTTTGATTCGTTTGACACTGAGGATATTCCCGACAGAGAGTCAAGCGCCCTGGCAGTGACGGATTCCACGGTCTGTTCTGCCTTGTAAGCCTCCGCACAGCCCAGATCGACGGTCGTGGCGAAGAGCGAGAGAGCCTTGTGGACCTCTGCGTAGGTCTCCTCGGGAGTGAGGTCACTGCCGGGCGGCTCCCTATGGCTGCGCCCGACGCCGAAGGCGATACCCAACGAGAGCAACACGGCGACTGATGCGGCCACACTCCAGCGCGAGAGAATCCGCCCCCGCTTCCGGCCCTTGTCCTCGCGGCGGCTCTCTCCTGCCCCGGCACTTCCGGCCGCAAGGAGGTCGATTTGAGCCGCAAGACGCTCTTCGAAACCCTCGGGAGGACAGAGCGCGTCCAGGTGGAGCAGCATCTCGCGGTCGGCGGCAAACTCCTCGGGGAGAGCAGGGTCGAGGAGCAGGCGGCGCATCTCGAGCTCCTCGGCGGGAGTCGTGAGAGCCTGACTGTAGCGGCTGAGGTATGTCCGGAGTCTGATTATCTCTTTGTTTGTCATGTCGGTTCAGTCTTTGGAAAAATGTGAACGGATGAATCGGCGCGCACGGCTGAGAAGCTGTCTCACATTGTCGGCCGACAGTCCCGTCGAACTTTCGATTTCACTGTAGGGACACCCCTCGACATCGTGCATCGTGATGACAAGGCGCTGCTTGTCAGGCAGGGATTCGATGAGCCCCATGATTCTGTCGACACGCTCACGGCGGTCGAGACTGTCAGGGCCGTCGGGCGCGGCCTCTACGAGTTCGGAAAGCTCTGCCATGGCGGGAGCGGAGGCTGAGACGAAGCTGAGACAGCGGTTTCTGACCATGGCCAGCGTGTAGGCCCGCACATTGCCGACTTCCGAAAGCGCCTCGCGCCGCTCCCACAGCCTGACGAAGATGTCCTGAACCACGTCCTCGGCATCAGCGGCGTCTCCGAGTATGCGCAGGGCCTCGGCAAACATCATTCTGCCGAGCGGGATATATCTCTTCTTGAAGCTTTCTGCGTCAGTCATTGCCGTGAGTGAGGTGTTTCTATACCATAAGACTCACGTTTCTCATTTTTGTGACAAAAATACTGATTTTTTTGCAATCCGCTCAACGTCCGGCCGCTTTTGACTGCTGAATGTCGCCGTCGGCGTTTATAAGTTTCTGCGCGCCGCGCTTCTGCCTGCCCCAGTTGAAATTATAGGCAATCTGAATGGTCGGCATACAGTTGAAGCCGTTGCTGCGCAACACATTGCGGTTGGAATTGTAGCGGTTGAGCGATTCCGAGCCCATGCTGTAGCGATTGAAGGGCATGAACACGCCGCCAATGAATGTGAAACCTTTCCAGCGGTAGCTGAGCATGGCGGTGGAAATCTTCTCGTTTCTCGATATGGTCTCGCCCGAGAGGGTGGAGGGATTGACCTCGTAGGTCGCGGAGAGCATGAAGGAGCGGTAAGTGGCCATCAGCCCCACGTCGCCGCTCCAGGCGATGAAATAATGCGAGTAGCCCGTGCCGGCCGAGTGTGCGCGGTAGAAGCGCAGAGTGCCCTTGGCGGTGAGCAGCTGCGGAATGATGTCGATCTGCGGCGAAAACGATACCTGCCAGGCGGTGTGGCCGCGGCTGTTTTCAAAGGAGGTAATCAGCCGCTCCCCCTCCCAGTGGAGATATGGGGCTATGGCGTGGGGCGCACGGTTCCATCGCCCTTCGAGCTGGCCCGAGACACGCGGGAAGGTGAAGTTGTATTGCAGCTTGACGTTATAGGAATTGTATGTGCGCAGGTCGGGGTTGCCTGTCTGATACTGGAAGCCGTCAATCTGCTGGGTGTTGGGGTCGGTCTGCGAGGCCGAGGGGGTGGAGGTGCGGCTCGTCAGGCTCAGACGGAACTGCGAGGTGTTGTCGAGCCGATAGCTTGCCGACAGACGCGGACGCCATGACCACGACGACGAGCCCTTGCCGCTGTCGAGCGTCTTGAGGTCTACATACTGTCCTCCCACCCCGGCGGTCAGGTTCACATGACCTACTCTCTGAAAGTATTCGCCGAAGAGATATGTGCGCTCCTGGCGCTGACGGCTCACGGAGCCCGATTCGCGTACCGAGCGGGAGCGCGTGCCTGCATACTGCACGCCGGCGGTGATTCTTTTGTCGGAAAAGCGCTTGATATAGTTGCCCTCGATGCTGATGCTCTTCTGACGGTCCTTGAGAAATGTGCTCACGTCCGTGACGGGTGCATCATCGCCGCTCTCACTCTCGCGGTAAATGTGGGAGGAGCGGCCGTTGAGCAGTGAGGCATCCACATCTATGGCGATGGTCTGCGAATAAGGCAGTTTCTGTTCGAAATAGGCATTGATATTCGGACGCACGCCGGATGAGGCGCTTTTCTCATGAAGAAGGATTTTCCTGTCGCTTCCGGTGAGGGACATGATACCGGTGTTGGCGCGCTCCGTCGGCCACTCCTTGTTTACACCCGCTCCGATCCACAGGGTTGTCTTGTCAGAATTGATGTAGCTGTAGGAAATACGGGGATTGATATTTGTCATCGACACATGGCCGTCGACCGGAGTCTCCGTGCGGGTGACCGACGAACCGTCGGGCCACGTGAAGGTCTCGGAATACTCACGATAGGTGTCGACCTTGTTGGTATAGCGGCCGTTGAGGTCTGCCGACCACTGCGAGCGGCCGTTGTTGAGTTTCAGCGAGGCATATCCCATCCCCCACGGCTGCATGAGACTCTGCGTGCCCTGCGCCATAATCGAGCCGCCTACCGTCGGGTTGGCTACAATCACATTTATCACCGCCGGAGCATCGCCGTAGCGGAGGCCCGCGTTGTCAATCCATTCGATACGCTTGACCGTCGAAGGCTCGATTGACTGCAACTGGTCCATGGAAGCCTTGCGGCCGTTGATGCGCACCTGCACATCCTGTCCGGCAGTGCGTATAGTACCGGTGAACTCGTTGACCGAGAGGGTCGGAATCATAAGATATTTGAGCAGTGCCACACCGTTTTGCGAGGCCTTGACAGCGGAAACTGAGGGGTAAAGCACATCCATGTCGGCCTTATGGATTACACGGGGAGCCTGCACGGTGATTTCGCCGAGCATTATGTCGGTCATGGTGGTATCGGCAGGCGTTGCGGGAGTGTCCGGAGTGCCGGGATTCACGGTATTACCGGCCGCAACTCCGGCTTGCGGCACTAAAACAGCAAGAATAAGGGGAAGAATGGTCCTGAATTTCATTTTCTATCATTTGGGGGTCTTTATAATCGGACCACGTAACCACGAGTGTGCACCCTGCGTCGGAATCATGGCCTCCGACAATAAGACACATCCCCCACCCCATTTGTGACAAAAAAATCCCATTTTTCTTCAAAAGGCCATGAAATCACACCTTGAAAATCTTTTCTGAAAACTTTCCGGATTTGGAAAGTTTTCCTAACTTTGTGACATAGATTATTGTTGTAAATACATGAATACTAAAAAAGGAACAACGACATCGACTCTTGGGGCCTGTATACGTTTTGAACGGAAAAGGGCCGGACTAACCCAGGCCCAGCTCGGGGAAAAAATCGGGCTCGGGGAATCGCGTGTTTCAAAAATTGAAAACGGAGCGCCGATTACCCCCGAAGTAGCCTCTTTTATTTTAGGGAAAATGGGATCCGAGCTCCAGCTGAAAGTCACGAATGTAAATAACGATGAGAAATCCACATCGTTTTACATGTCTGTAATCTACCATTATTCCAAAATTAAAGGAATATCTCTGAGCAGAGCATACAGGTATCTGAAAACGTTCAAAGGCCTTGATTATCTCAACCGATACATTGAGATAGAAAGGACTCTCTCCTATGAGGATATAGTCTCCAACCTGTCGAAAGTATGCACTAAAAATGGCGGAGCTTTATGAGGCTTTTCCACGGGAGCTATTGCAGGATAGAGAAAATCAGTCTCACCTATTCCCGAAAATATAAAGATTTCGGAACCGGTTTCTATCTCACTCCCGACTATGGGAGGGCCGTCAATATGGCACAGCGCAGCGTGGAACTCAACAATGAAGGCGAGGCTGAAGTGAATCCGTTTATTTTCAACAAATCAGCATGCCCTAATGAACTTCGCGTAAAGGAATTCAAGACACCGAATTGGGAATGGGCAGAGTTTGTGATGAAAAACAGGGACAGGTCTGCGGAGATGCCTTATGCTCATGGATACGACATTGTAATCGGCCCCGTGGCTGATTCAAGCGTCGACCCCGTGATAAAAGATTACCGGGAGGAATTCGGGGATGACTATCTTTTAAAAGAAAATCTGCAGATACTCGCTTCCCGCCTGAAATATCCGGGAGACCGATATATACAGTATTGCTTCTGTACTCCCAACGCAATAGGCCTATTAATCAGAGACTAAGTGCGGTTGATAAACAATATCTGATAACAAGATAATTATGGAAACTTCAATTGAAAAAATACTTTCGGAACTTGTCGGCAAAGTAGCAAAACATTTCAACCTTGACTTGCAGGATGCCTTGGCTGCCGTGGCGCAATCGCGGTTAGCGAATGAGCTCAGTCTCTCCGGCAATGTCAGAAATCTGTCGCTTGACCAGCTTTGCGTGGAAATCTACGACGAAATCGCCAATGGCGAATAACCGAAGGCTTACAAACATCTTTTTCCGGGAGTTTTTGCAGATAGTTTGCCGAGATTTCGTAACTTTGCACATCTTTTGCGAATCGCGCCCGCTGTTTTCTCGGCGCAGGAGCCACGGAGACGCGGAGCGGTTGGCAGACAAGAACATATCCGCATATTCCCAACCATTGTCATGAATATTTCATATAACTGGCTTAAGAAATACCTCGATTTCAACCTCAGCCCCGACGAACTGGCGGCTGCCCTCACATCAATCGGCCTTGAGACCGGTTCGGTGGAGGAAGTCGAGTCAATCCGCGGCGGCCTCCGCGGTATCGTTATCGGCAAGGTGCTCACCTGTGTCGAGCATCCCAACAGCGACCATCTCCACATCACCACTGTAGACCTCGGCAACGGCGCGGAGACACAGATTGTGTGCGGCGCCCCCAACGTGGCCGCCGGCCAGACCGTGGTAGTGGCCACCGTCGGCACAACCCTCTACGACGGCGACAAGGAGTTTGCGATAAAGAAATCAAAAATCCGCGGCGTCGAGTCATTCGGCATGATCTGCGCCGAGGATGAAATCGGCGTAGGCACCTCACACGACGGCATCATCGTAATCGCCGACGAAGTGAAACCCGGCACACCCGCAGCCGAGTTCTACGGCCTCACATCGGACTATGTGCTTGAGGTCGACCTCACACCCAACCGCATCGACGCAGCCTCGCACTACGGCGTGGCCCGCGACCTCGCAGCCTGGATGAGCGCCCACACCGATTCCGACGGCAATCTCCACCGCCCCGACACCGACGCCTTCGCTATCGAGAAAGCCGATGGCGGCGTGACCGTGAAGGTTGAGAACACCGACGCCTGCCCGCGCTACACCGGCGTCACCGTGCGCGGCGTCACCGTCAGGGAATCTCCCAAATGGCTCAAGGACGCACTCTCGACCATCGGCCTGCGCCCCATCAACAACGTGGTCGACATCACCAACTTCCTCCTCCACGGCATGGGCCAGCCCCTCCACTGCTTCGACGTGGCCAAGATAGCCGGGGGTGAAATCATAGTCAAGAACGCCCGCGAAGGCGAAAAATTCGTGACACTCGACGGCGTGGAACACACTCTCGACTCACGCGACCTGATGATATGCAACACCGAGGTACCCATGTGTATCGCCGGAGTGTTCGGCGGTCTCGACTCGGGTGTGACCGAAGCCACCACCGACGTATTCCTTGAGAGCGCCTACTTCAACCCCACATCGGTCCGCAAGACCGCACGCCGCCACGGACTCAACACCGACTCATCTTTCCGTTTCGAGCGCGGTGTTGACCCCAACAACACGCTCTACGTCCTCAAGCTCGCCGCCCTTATGGTCAAGGAGCTTGCCGGCGGTGAAATCTGCGGCCCGCTCTGCGACAACTATCCCGTGCGCATCAATCCCGCCGAGGTCAGTCTCAGCTTCGACTATTTCGACCGCCTCGTCGGAAAACATATCTCACCAGAGACCATCATCCCCATCCTCCGCAGCCTCGAGATGGAGCTTCTCGAAATCACCGGCGAGAAGGTAGACATGAAAGTACCTACTTACCGCGTCGACGTCACCCGTCCCTGCGACGTGGTGGAGGATGTGCTCCGCATCTACGGCTACAACAACGTGGAAATCTCCTCATCGGTCCGCTCGGCGCTCTCGTCGCAGACCTTCGAGGACCAGGACAACAAGCTCCGCAACCTCATCAGCGAGCAGCTCACAGCCGAGGGCTTCAACGAAATCCTCAACAACTCGCTCACAGCCGAGGCTTACTACGAGGGTCTCGCCGAATATCCCGCCGACCACTGCGTCAAGCTGCTCAACCCTCTGAGCAACGACCTCAACGTGATGCGACAGACTCTGCTCTTCGGCGGTCTCGAGTCACTCAGCCACAATATCAACCGCAAGATGGCTGACCTGGCGATGTATGAGTTCGGCAACGTCTACTTCTTCAATCCCACGGTCGAAGCCACGGCAGAGAATGTGCTCGCACCCTACCGCGAGGCATCGCGCCTGGCCATCTGGCTCACCGGTAACCTCCGTCCCGGCAACTGGGCGCGCCCCGCACAGCCTGCCACCGTCTACGACATGAAGGCCGTGGTCGCCAACATCCTCAACCGCCTCGGCATCAACCCCGGTGAAATCAAGCTCGCCAACTCGCAGTCAGGTCTCTTCGCCGCCGCTCTCGACATCAACACCCGTTCCGGCAAGAAGCTCGGCACGATGGGCGTCCTCTCGAAGAAACTCGCCGCCAAGTTCGACATCAAGCAGGAAGTGATATACTGCGAACTCGACTGGCATGCGCTCGTCAACCTCTCGCTCCGCAAGAAGGTGACCTACTCCGCCCTTGCAAAGACCATGCCCGTCAAGCGCGACCTCGCGCTGCTGCTCGACAAGAGCGTCAGCATGGAGCAGGTCGAGGCCACCGTGCGCGAAAGCGAGCGCCGTCTGCTCAAGGACATCACACTCTTCGACGTCTACGAGGGCAAGAACCTCCCCGAAGGCAAGAAGTCATACGCCATCGCCCTCACTCTTCAGGACGACGAAAAGACTCTCCAGGACAAGCAGATAGAGGCAGTGATGAACAAGGTGATAGCCAACCTCACCAAGAAACTCGGCGCAGAGCTCCGCTAACCGCCGCCGACACTTACGCCAACAAATCAGACAAACACAATAAAACTCAACTGTAACACTCACATCACACATGGGAAGAGCATTTGAATACCGCAAAGCACGCAAGCTCAAACGCTGGGGTAACATGTCGCGTACATTTACCCGCATAGGTAAAGAAATCACCATAGCCGCCAAAGCAGGCGGTCCCGACCCCGCCACCAACCCCCGTCTCCGCGCACTCATGCAGAACGCCAAGGCTGCCAACATGCCCAAGGACACCGTGGAGCGCGCAATCAAGAAAGCAACCGACAAGGACGCAGGCGACTACAAGGAAATCACCTACGAGGGATACGGCCCCCACGGTATCGCCATCTTCGTAGAGGCTGCTACCGACAACAATACCCGCACTGTGGCCAATGTCCGCTCATATTTCACCAAACACGGCGGCAACCTCGGCACCCAGGGTTCGCTCACCTTCCTCTTCGACCACAAGAGCGTATTTAAAATCAAGCCCAAAGAAGGCGTATCGCTCGAGGACCTCGAACTCGAACTCATCGACTACGGTGTTGACGAACTCGAAGATATCGTCGACGAGGAGTCGGGCGAGGAGCAGGTAATCCTCTACGGTGCTTTCGAGGAATATTCCAACATTCAGAAATATCTCGAGGACAACGGCTTTGAAATCATCTCTTCTGAATTCGAGCGCATCCCCAACGACCTCAAGGAAGTGACACCCGAACAGCGTGCCGCTATCGAAAAACTCCTTGAGAAAATCGAAGAGGACGAGGACGTGCAGAACGTCTTTCACAATATGAAGGAAGAGGACTAATCCTCTCCCTTCCTCCGGCCCTCAGCCATGCCATATATTATTTCAGGCAATAGGCCAAGGGCACACAGAGACAAAAGGAACAGAAGAGACACAGGTTTTCATTTTCGCTTATCCGGCCTCCCGGCCCATGATAGTCTGAAAATCTCCTGTGTCTCTTCTGTTCCTTTTGTCTTTATGTGCCCTTTGTTCAGTTTTCAGTGATGAAACGGATTTCTTCGAGCATGTTGAGGCAGAGGGGGCGCGTCATGGAGTTGTCGGCGGCGAGTTCTGCTTCGGCGAGGGGACGGATTTCCGCAGGATGGGTATAAACGAGATTATTGAGCAGACGGAAAGCTCCGTAACGCTCCATCGGGTCTGTCGACTTAGCCGCTTCCATAGCAAGCTCAAGAGCGTATGGCTCATGGCGCAGAAGGCGGTGGCAGAGGATGTCGGCCACCTCTACGGTTTGCGCCTCGCGCAGCATCTCGGCCGCACGAGTGCGCGTGAGCTCCTCACGGGGATAAATCATCGGCGCGAGCAGCATGCTCTCGCGCGTGCGGCCGTCGGCCCACATCTGCTCGGCGAGTTCACGCGACGGTGTGAGGTCGGCGGCTATCTCCACAATCTGCGGGAGATTGAGCCCGAACACCATCTTGTAGCCGAGGCCACCCTTGCGCATCGTGTCGGCCACGATGCCGTTGCGCATCGCAAAAAAGCGGCGCTTGATTTCCTGTATCTGATTGAATTCTGCCATTTATGGGAAATATAGTCGGATTTATTCAACAAAAATACTGATTCTTAATCATTTTTCATAATTGGGTTGTTAAAAAATAAAGTCATCACACCGCAACTGATTTATTTATGAGACTCAATACTAAAATTATACAGATTCTGCTGGCCATGGCAACCACTCTGAGCGCAGCGGCTTCTGATGCCGACACCACGTCGGCGCCCGTCATCACGCCCGATGGTTTCGTCACCCCCGGAGGCGCCATCGGCACTCCCCCGCGCCCCGACCGACAGAGCGTGGGGCTTGTGTTGAGCGGCGGCGGAGCGAAAGGTATCGCCCACATAGGCGTCATTCAGGCTTTCGAGGACAACGGCATACCCATCGACTACATCACCGGCACATCAATGGGCGCGGTGGTCGGCGGTCTGTATGCCGCAGGCTATTCGCCCAAGGAGATGATTGACGTGATAGCCTCGAAGAGCTTCGCCTCATGGAGCACGGGTAAAATCAATCCGGAATACACCTATTATTTCAACTCCCACCACGACACCCCCTCGTTTGTCACCCTGAATCTCGGCAAGGATTCCACGCAGATTACCTCAGTGCTCCCCGTGAGCCTCATCAACCCCATCCCGATGAACTATGCCTTCCTTGAAATCTACGGGGCGGCCACAGTGGAGTGCGGAGCCGATTTCAACAGGCTTTTCGTGCCGCTGCGCACGGTGACATCCGACGTCTACGCCAAACACAAGGTGGTGCTCGGGCGCGGCTCGCTGGGCGACGCGGTGCGCATGTCCATGTCATTTCCCATGATATTCGAGCCGATTCTGCTCGACGGCGTGCCGATGTATGACGGCGGTATCTACGACAACTATCCCGTGGACGTGATGGTCGACGAGTTCAACCCCGACGTCATTATCGGCATCAATGTCGGCTCCGGCAAGACCAAGCCCGACACCCGCAACATGATGGACCAGCTCGAAGAGATGATAATGCAGCCCAACGACTACCCATTTCCGACTGCGAAAGGGGTCAACATACGCATAGACCTCGATGAGTTCGGACTCCTCGCCTTCGACCAGTACAAGGCCATCTATGATATCGGCTATAAACACGCTCTCGCCGCCATCGACTCAATCCGTCAGAAAGTCCACGTCAGGGTCAAGCAGGCGGATGTGGAGGCAGAACGCGCCAAGTTCAAGGCACGCTCGCCGGAAGTGAAAATCAACCGGGTGAATGTGTCGGGCGGCACACGGGAGCAGGACGCCTTCCTGCACTCGTTTTTCGAGCACCGTAACGGCCCTATGACACTCATCGAGGGGCGCGACGCCTACTACCGCGCCATATCCACCGGCAGATTGCAGAATTTTGTTCCCACGCCGATGTACAACGAGCGCGATTCAATGATTGACCTCGACTTCCAGGCCGTGGTCCGCGACCCGTACACAATCGGTATCGGCGGTTATATCTCTTCGTCGACAAACAGCATGCTCTTCTTCAATACCGGCTACAATACCCTGAGCTTCAAGTCAATCAAGGCCAATATCAACGCATGGCTCGGGCAAAGCTACATGGCCGCGCAGGGCGATTTTTACTACAAGTTCGACACTCATAACCCTACAGCTCTGGTATTCAATGTGGTGACCTTCCGGCAGAAGTATCACGAGACCGAAAAGCTTTTCTATCAGATTCATGAGCCTGACTTCATCCGCAAGTCGGAGACCTTCGTGCGTGCCCTCTATTCCACAGCCCCCGATTTGCGCTCGGTGCTCAATTTCGGCATAGGCTACGGCCATCTGACCGACAAATACCACGCCGACCTATTCGACACCAAGCTGACGGAGAACCACGACAAGGGCATCTTCAATCTCGGACAGATATATGCCATGTGGGAACGCAGCTCGCTCGACAACCAGTACACCCCCACCTCGGGCTACCAGCTTTCGGCTAAAGTCATGGGCGTGGCCGGACGCTATCATTACTATCCCTCGGGCGAAGGAAGGACTACTATAAAGAAGAATGTGAGCTGGGCACAGGCCCACATGAAGGCCACAAATTTCTTCGGGCTTCACCGCAAATTCTCCCTCGGGCTCTCGGGTCAAGCGCTGCTGTCGACCCGCAAGCTGCTCCCTACCTACGACGCCTCGATTGTGGCAGCCGATGCCTTCCACCCCACCCCGTCGAGCTACAACTATTTCAACTCCAAGCTCCACGCCAACTCCTTCGTGACGGCCGGAATTATGCCCGTGTGGAAAATCTCGGGCTCCTTCCAGCTGCGCGGCTCGATGCACTGCTTCCTGCCGGTGCGCAAAATCTGTGTGAGCACCGATGACCTCACCGCAGGCCGTGAGGTCGGGGCAAAATACGGAAAATGGTTTCACGACCCTGAGTTTTTCGGAGAACTCCAGGCTGTACTCGCCCTCCCCTTCGGCTCCATCAGCGCCTACGGCAACTACACATCGTCGCACGACAGCAACTGGAATTTCGGCATATCAATCGGCGCCTTCATCCTCGCCCCGAAGTTCCTGAAATAAGCGACGCCCTCTAAACCGGTGGCCACTGGCGCCCGGGAATATGGTAGGTTCTGCACCCGAGTGTGCGGGCCGGGATGATGTCTTTGTCGATGCTGTCGCCCACCACGAGCACCTCCGGGGCTTCGAGGCGGAGTGCCTCAAGGCCCAGGCGGAAGATTTCAGGGTCGGGCTTGCGCACACCCACGGCGGCACTCTCGATGACCGCACGGAAGCAGTCGCGGATGCCGAAATCCTCAAGCACGGAGTTGATATTGCCGTAGAAATTGGAGACGAGGACAAGCGGAAGGCGCCCGGAGAGCTCACGCAATAAAGGGCGTACCCCGTCGATACAGCCACGGGCATAGTTATAGCAGTAGCGGGCTATATGTTCGGCCACGGCGCTGTCAGCGGCCACGCCTGCCACACTCAGCTCCGCGCTGACTTTCTTGCGCATTACGTCAAGGAAATTGTCGGTGGGAATGACCGCGCCTTTCACAGCGAGCGCCCTCTCGCCGTGGATATATGCCTTCTTGAAATCCTCGATTCCAATGTCGAGCCCGGCGGAGCAGTAGGCGTCGAGGATTATATGACTCCAGTGGTCACCGCGCGAGTCGAGAGTGCCGCCGTAGTCAAAGATTATGCCTTTCACTCCGGGGTCAGGCGGAAGGAGGCCCTCAATCGGCCCTCCCGGATTCTCAAAGGCGCGGATGTCATCAGTAGCGTCCATCTTTCAGTCGGAGGATGAGACGGCGGCACAGACGCTCATGACGCACAATCATATAGATGAGAAGCGCGTTGAACACCGTCAGCTCCGCCACGAAATAGAGCCAGGGCTGTCCGATGAAAAGCGAGGTGAAGAGCGTGATGGTGCGCCAGTTGAACGAGAGAATGTTGGTATACTTCATCAGCGGCAGCGACTCGCGGCGGAAATCGTCGCGGAATGACTGCGGGATATGTCCGTCGGGGAAACGGCGGCGCAGTTCGCGGCGGAGCTCCTGCATGGCCGGGGAAGTGGCTTCCTGCTGACGTGTGTAAGTGAGATAAAACGAAAGTGTGAGGCGCTGCCAGAAACTGTTTTTCCACGTGATACCGCTCTCCACCAACTGGCGGCGGAGCTGGGCCACGCTGTCGAGCTCGCTCCCCTCCTCTCCCTTGAGGAAATAGAGATGAAACTGGCGGTAGTAGTCGGCCATGGCCGCTTGCTTGGCGTGGCTGATGCCGGTGACCACGGCAAGTACCCAGATGACCCAGTGATGGGCCGAAAAGAATGAAGAATAATGGATTTCGCGGAAGATTATCGCAAGATAGATGGCCGCGAACCAGAAATCGCCGCAGAGACCGTCGAGGATGCGTCCGATGCGTGAATACTGCTTCGTGAGGCGTGCCAGCTGACCGTCGGCGCTGTCGAATGAGTTGGCCCACACAAGCAACAGCATGCCGATGACGTTAATCCACAGCTCAGGGAAATAGAAGAGGACTCCGGCGCCGATTCCGAGAAAAATTGCCGCGATGGTGATGGCGTTTGGGCTCACACCGAAGCGCGCGGCAAGCATGGCCCAGCGGTAGCCGATGGGTCTGTAAAAAGCCAGGTCGATGCCCTCTTCGGTATCGAGCGACTTCAGTGAGCGGCGGTAGTCATCCTTCTGCGACTCTTTCATCCGGATTCAGTGCTTGAGGAGTGCTTAATAGTATCTTGACCTTTCGGACGGAGAGGTGATGTAGCGTGTATAGGACCTCATGAATCGCTCGAATGGGGGAAGATTCATCAGTCCGTATTCAAAAATCACATATCCTATGAGCGTGCAGGCAATTCCGGCCATCACGTCGATGAGATAGTGGTGTGAGGTGTAGACGGCGGTAAACCAGATGCCCATGCAGATGACCGCGAAAAGCACTCGCAGCCACCACGGGCAGCGGGCCTTGAGCGAGTAGATGAAGGCTATGAGCATATAGGCCGAATGGAGCGATGGAAGCGCGGCAAACACGTTGGCGTTACGCGAATAGAGCCCGTGGAATATGTTGAGGCCCGTCATCTCGTCCCAGCGGCCGAGTCCGGCCACCTCACCCGGGGTGCCGAGGAGGAAATCGAAGCCGTGGGAGGCCACATACCACGGCGGAGCGGCCGGGTGGATGTAATAATAGGTGAAACCGAGAAGGTTCACGAACAGAAACACAAGCGAGAAATGAAGGTAGACCTTATACTGCTTCTTAAAATAGAGCCACAGGCCGAAAAGGATAGGCACCGGCACCCAGCAGAGATAAAAAATTCCGGCAAAGAAGTCCATCACCTTGCTGGTGTGGATGGCAAAGAACTCGTTGGGCGTCAGAGTGCCCGCGGCAGTAGATATTCCGAAGAGCTCCTTCTCGCTCTCGTAGAGGCCGCGGATGTCGACCGGATTGACCTCATAGTTGGGGAGGATATTCATCCAGTCGTAGGAGATTCCGAACACCGCGAATGGGAGCAGGGCCACGACGAGGCGCCGTGTGGTAGCGGTCACGAAGAGCAGGAGCGTTATGATTACGGCGAGGTATATATGCTCGGGCCTGAAACCCACGCAGAGGGAGGTCACAAGCAGCCACACAAGCACCACCGGGATTATAATGGCCGTCTCCCGGCGTGACGGAGGGGTGATAACCGGCATTATCTGTTACTTTTTGTTGCTGAGGAGACGGCGGCAGTGGTTGATGCGGGCGAAGGCGGTGATGTTGGCGAACACGGCAATCACGCCCATGCAGACAATGAGGATGGTTACGGCGTCGAAACGCTGGGGGTCGACGTTCATGCCAACGATACCTGTGGCAAGTGCGCCGATTGTAGTGACCACCACGCGCTCAGGACGCTGCATGAAGCCCACCTTGCACTCAAGGCCGAGACCCTCGGCACGCGCGCGCACGTAGCTCACCATGATTGAGCCGACAAGGGCCACAAAGGTTATGAGCGCACCGATGATATAGCCGGTCTGAATGAGATAGTAGCTCAGTCCGCCGAGAGTGAACATCTCGCAGTAGCGGTCGAGCACGGAATCATACATCGCACCGAAGGTCGATGTCATGTTGCCGAGGCGCGCCACCTGCCCGTCGAGCATGTCGAAGAGGGAGAAGAGGATGATGACGGCGCCGCCTATGGTCATGAGCGGGAAATTGAGATTGGTCTCAGTGGCGGTATAGCCGGCATAGACAAAAATCACCGCAGCCGCGATGTTGCCGAGCAGCCCTATGGTGGTGACCATATTCGGGGTGACACCGATACGGATTAGGAAACGCACAAAGGGGTTGATTACGAAGTAGATGCCTTGCTGGAGGCTGTCACGGAACCGTTTGAACATGGAAGTTTTCTGTGAGATTATTATTTCGTTGTCTGGCATTTTTGCTTATTTGATATGTGGTTATTTATTTTGAAGATTCCTCTGTTTCCGGATGGTTGTCACGGGCCCGGAGCTTGGGATGGCGGGCTATGAAGTCGACCATTCTGATGGCGAAACGGTCAAACCCCGTGGGGCGGTAGACAAAATTGCGCTGCAACACGAAATTCCATCCCCACGACACTGCGAGCGAGGCCACCAGACGGGCGGCGGCGAAGATGCCGTCGGGCTTGAAGCCGAGATTGATGAGCCAATCCCAATGCGAAAGCAGTGTGGCAAGCCCCGTAGTGCCGTACATGTTGAGCAGCAGCGAGCCGGTCCACACGAGGAAGTATTTCACTCCGACGGCCTTTACGCTCTGGCCTGCGGCATGGAAGGTGAAACGGTAGTTGATACAGCAGTTGACCACTCCTCCGGCAAGCGCGCCGATGGCCACCGACAGGTTCGAGCGGTAGAAGGGATCGAGCGACACAAAGACGAAGGAGAAAAGAAGCATACTCGTGCCGAGGTCGACCCACGACGCCACCTGCGACGAGACTGACGAGCGCAGGAAAGTCGAGATGAGCCCCCCGTCATGAAGAAATTTATCTTTCAGTTCCTGAAATGATTTCATTTTTATAATTGTTTCCTTTTTTGCAATTATTTCAATTGAAGAAATACATCGCAAGCGCGAGAATGACAGCGCTGTAAATACCGGCGAGAATATCGTCGGCCATTATGCCCGTACCTCCCGGAAGGTCCTCCATCTTTCTGACACCGAGAGGCTTGACAATGTCGAAGAATCTGAAAAGAATCAGCGACACGATGGCCCACAACCAAAAGGAGCCCGAGGCGAGCGGATGGGGCGTCGCGGCGAACACCGATAGCGGCAACATGGAAATCCACTGTCCCACCGTCTCGTCCATCACGACTTTCGAGGGGTCGGGGCCCCAGAATCCTTCGGCTATACCGGCTGACCAGATGCCGAGGAGCGTGAAAACCACAATCAGGCCGAGAGTGGCGAGGAAAGTGCCGGTGACATGTCCGGTGAGAGCTAACGGAAGCCAGAGCACAAGACCGATAACGGCCCCCGCGGTTCCGGGGCCCCAGGGCCAGTAGCCTGCGCCGAATGAAGTGGCTATCAGACGCGGAAAGAAGGGGAAGGTGCTGTTATGATTCATTTCCGGCCCTCCTTCGCTGCATTGTGTTTCTTGATTTCCGCGAGTATCGCACGGGCTATTACTCCGGATGCTTCCACACGGCAGGGAGCGAAACTCGGCCAGTCGTTGAAGTCTATTATGGTGAAGGTGCCGTCGGGAAATATGATGGCGTCGCCGCCGTAAATCTTGATGTCGAGCGCTTCGGCTGCACGGTTGCATACCTCTTTGAAGGCGTCGTGGTCAAACGAGGGCTTGTCCTCGTCCATGGCCTGCTTGTCGCGCGAGCCGTGGTGGTAGAAACAGTGGAACCAGGGAGTGCCGTAGACTCCATAGAATTTCAGGAGCTCCCCTTCGGCGTGACGCGTCACGACCGCACGCTTGATGCCGCGCAGGAAGTATTCCTGAAGCACTTCCTGAGCTTCCTCGGGATGGCGGACAAAGGTCACATCCTCCTTGTGCATGGTGTGGAAATCGCCGCGCTTGATCCAGGCCTTGACCATGCCGAGCTGCTTCATGCGCTCGATTACGGTCTCGTTTGTGTTGACCATTATGCTTTCAGGCGTGGGGATGTTGCTTCCGATGAGTATGCGGGTCAGGCGCTCGCGGGTACAGTTTTCCACCCCATAGCCCGAGTTGATGACGAGGGCTCCCTCATCTTCTTTCTGCTGGAGGATTGGGAAGGAGCGGTGGTGGCGACACATGTTGATGATGATATCCTCAGTGACGGCACCGGCTGTCAGCTGCTCCTCGCTGTATATCTTCACCTCGCAGCCGCGTTTGCGCAACTGCTCGGCAGTGAGATTGAGGATGGCGGCGTCATTGCCGATGTGGTTCGGCGAAAAGACCCCGGCTCTCATGATTCCGGCTATTTTGATGTCAGCCATGATTGGTTAATGAGGTTAGTTATTTTTGAGCTTCAGAGGCTTGTGAGAGAGGACGGAGAGGGTAAAATTAATTCTTCTATGAAGCGGCGCGCCTCGCAGAGATCAGCCGTGTGATCCACGTCAATGATTTTGGTGAAAGGCCACGCCTTGAGCCGCTGTCCGGCGGCCACAAGCGCGCGCTGGAAATCGCGCATGCGGCTGACGCCCGAGGCGGCGCAGTCGTCGAGTATGTCGAGCGCTCCGGGCCGGAGAGCATAAATGCCTCCGGAGATGTAGCGCACGTCGGGAACCGGGTTGTCGAGAAAACCGGTGATGTCGCCCTCCGCTGTGGCGGCGACAAAGAGCGGCTTCTCGTCGGCGATATATGTCGTGACGGCCATATAGCCGTCGGCTTCGGTGTCGGCCTCGAAATCGGCTATGAACTGACTGAATTCCTCGGATCGGAACACGGTGTCGACAGTCATCAGGCAGAAAGGCTTCGAGCGGTCGAGCGTGCGTGAGAGTTCGTGGAAACTCTCCATGGAGCCGCCCGTGGTTTTGACCGTCAGCCTTATGGGATAAGAGGCCGGGAGGCGGCGGAGCGCATCGGCCACATCGGTCATCTGCTCGTTGACTATCACGCTGATGCTTTCCGCTCCGGCTCCGGAGAGGATTCCGATCAGACGCTCTATCATCGGCTTTCCGCCGAGCGACACGAGTGGCTTGGGAAGAGCCTCCCCCTCCCCGCTGAGTCGAGAGCCTTGTCCGGCGGCAATGATAGCGTAGTTCATCGGAGTGTCAGGTATCAGTTCGGAAATCAGTTCACATTCTTCTCCGCGGGGAGCTTGTCGCTTCCCTTATCGTAGGTCTGATGGCGGAGAGGGTTAGCTGTGGCCTTGGCCTCGCGCTTGCGGTTGCGATAGATATCAATGGCCGCATAGATGGCCTCGCGCATCGACTGCTCGTCGGCTTTGCCCTGACCGGCAATGTCGTAGGCAGTGCCGTGGTCTGGCGAAGTGCGCACGTAGGGCAGCCCCGCGGTGAAGTTGACACCGGTCTCACCGGCAAGCAGCTTGAAGGGGATGAGGCCCTGGTCGTGATACATCGCCAGGATGCCGTCAAACTTACGGTAAGCGCCGCTGGCAAAGAAACCGTCGGCCGAATAGGGCCCGAAAGCGAGAATCCTGCGCTTCGAAGCCTCCTCAATAGCCGGAGCGATGATTTCGGTCTCCTCCGCGCCTATCAGTCCGGCGTCGCCGGCATGCGGATTGAGTGCGAGAACGGCTATACGCGGTCCGTGGATGCCGAAGTCGCTCACAAGGGAGCGGTTGAAGGCGACGAGCTTTTCCACGATACCTTTGACGGTCAGAAGCGGCGCTACTTTCTCAATCGGCTCATGTATGGTGACAAGAGCCACTCTCAGACCTCCGGCACACATTATCATCATGGCCTTGTGGCCGTCGCCTATACGGTCCTGAAGATATTCGGTGTGGCCCGGGAAGTCAAACTCATCGCTGTGGATGGCATGTTTGTTGATAGGAGCCGTCACGAGCACGTCAATCAGCCCGTCGCGGAGGTCGGAAGTGGCGCGCTCAAGAGCGGCAAGAGCCGCTTTTCCGGCCACCGGAGTAGCCTGACCGGGCTCGACCTTGCAGTCCTCCCCCACCACATTGATTATATTGATCTGATCCGCGGCCGCACGGTCGGGACTGTCAATCTGGAAAAGCTTGAATTCAGGCAGCTCCATACTTTTGCGGTAGAAGCCGGCTATTTTTGCCGAGCCGTAGATTACCGGCGTACACAGCTCAGCTATACGGGTATCGCTCATCACTTTGAGCAGCACCTCGTAACCGACGCCGTTTATATCGCCATGGGTAATGCCGACACGTATTTTATTATCTTGTTCCATTGCTTGGTTTTGATATTACAGATAGGTCAACAGGCCTATTCCCACGCGGAATGAGCCTATTATCCTCAAATTAATCGGTAAAATTACTAAAAAATCCCTCACCAAGCGCACTCCCACCCCCGAGCCCACCTCTTTTAACACTCTTTAACCCCGCTAAAATCGTAGTTTACGCGGAATCCACACAAGCATAAAGAGATATGGCATGAAATCCTGAAAGGAGTCCATGCCACATCGGTTTATAGATCTTATGAATTATTATCAGATGTCTTCTTCGATGGAGAAGTCGTCGGGGAGGTCGTCGTCGTCGAAGAGGGAGTCGTCGACGGCTTTGATGTCGTCGGCTGTGGGTTCGTCGGAGGCGGGGGCGGGAGCGTCTTTTTTCTTGGCGGCGGGGGCGTCCTTGCGGTTACGGGCGCTGTCTTTCTCCTTGAGGGCTTCCATGATGAGGGCTTCGAGCTCGTCGGCGAGTTCGGGGTTGTCCTGGATGACACGCTTGGCGGCGTCGCGGCCCTGGGCGAGTTTAGCGTCGTTGTAGGAGAACCATGAGCCGCTCTTCTTGATGATGCCAAGCTCGACGCCGAGGTCTACAATCTCACCGCTGCGGGAGATGCCTTCGCCGAACATGATGTCGAATTCAGCACGCTTGAAGGGGGGCGCTACCTTGTTTTTCACGACCTTTACCTTGGTGAGCTTGCCGAGCACTTCGTCGCCGTCCTTGACAGCTGTGCTGGGGCGGATATCGATACGCACGGAGGCGTAGAATTTGAGCGCGTTGCCGCCGGTGGTCGTCTCCGAGGGGCCGAACATCACGCCGATTTTCTCGCGGAGCTGGTTGATGAAGATACAGGTGGTGTTTGTGCGGGCGATGGTGCCTGTGAGCTTGCGCATGGCCTGCGACATCAGACGGGCCTGCACGCCGACGTTTTTGTCGCCCATATCGCCGTCAATCTCGCTCTTGGGGGTAAGGGCGGCTACGGAGTCGACCACGAGGATGTCGATTGCCGAGGAGCGGATGAGCTGTTCGGCGATTTCGAGTGCCTGCTCGCCGTTGTCAGGCTGGGACATGAGAAGATTGTTGACGTCGACTCCGAGTTTCTCGGCATAGAAGCGGTCGAAGGCGTGTTCGGCGTCGATGATGGCGGCGATACCGCCGGCTTTCTGAGCCTCTGCGATGGCGTGGATGGCCAGGGTGGTCTTACCCGACGATTCCGGGCCGTAGATTTCGATGATTCGGCCGCGGGGATAGCCGCCGACGCCGAGGGCGTGGTTGAGGCCGATGGAGCCGGTGGGGATTACCTCGACATTCTCGATGTTCTCGTCGCCGAGCTTCATGATGGCGCCGCGTCCGAAGTTTTTCTCGATGTTGCCGAGCGCCTGGGCGAGTGCGTTGAGTTTCGCCTTGGCGGGGTCGGTCTCCTTCTCCTTGGAGCCCTTTATGGTTGTTTCTTTCTTTGCCATATTTATGTCGTTGTGTTTATGTTTCAATTATTATCTATGCAAATTTACATACAGCTGTGTGCATGATGATTGCACACGTGGATTAAACAGTGTTAAACCTCCGGCTGCATGCGGAATTTTTCAGATTGCTAAGTTAACGAATTTTCGGAAGGTTGGCAAAATTTTTAGAATAAAATAAATATTTTTTCATTTTGCGCTGAACCATTCCGGGGGTCACACGTTTTATAAGTACATAGCAAAATTACTTTTTCCATTGCAAGAAATGTGATAATGATTGGTTTATTATCTAAGCGAGGAGACGATGTGATATCATCTTCTCGTTTGTTTTTTGTCCTAACGCGAGGGGGAGAGCATGGCGATGTCGCGTCCCGAAGGGGCCTGGTAGACACGCAGTCCGAAGCGGTGGACCGAGGCGAACACATGGTCAATCACATCTGACTGGAAGAGCTCGTAGGGCTTCCATGAGGTCAGAGAGGTGAAGAAATAGAGTTCGAGGGGCACACCCTGAGGCGTGGGCGCAAGCTCGCGCACCATGTAGACCATATTGCTGTCGGATTTCAGTTCCGGGAGGCGGGAGATATAGTGTTCGAGATACTTCCGGAAGAGAGTCAGGTTGACATGTCGCCCGGCGGGGTCAAGGTCGCCCCACCAGTCCTCGCGGCTGAGTTCGGCCACAGTCTGCGGCGGACAGAAATCGATGCTGTCGATGTCGATTGTGACCGCACGGCTGATGCGGCGTCCGCGGGAATCGGTCATGCCGCGCCAGTTCTGGAACGATTCGCTCACGAGAGAATAGGGAGGGACAGTGACTATGGTCATGTCGAAATTCTGCACCTTGACAGTGGTGAGGCCTACTTCGAGAACCGTACCGTTTATGTTGCGGGCAGGTACCGTAATCCAGTCGCCAGGACGCAGCATGTCGTTGAGCGTGAGCTGCACGCCGGCCACCATGCCCATAATCGAATCCTTGAACACCAACATCAGCACCGTGGCCGCTGCACCGAGACCGGTGATTACAGCCAAAGGATTCTTGTTGGCAAGAATCGATATGATGATTATGACGCCTATCGATACGGCCACCACCTGGAGCATCTGGCGTATGCCTTTGAGCGACGACGCGCGTCCCGACGAGGAGCTTTCAATCAGCTCATAGAGCGCGATGAGGAAGCGGTTGACCAGGTGGACGATACAGCAGACTATCAGAATCCTGAACGTCAGCGAGGCGAGACCCTGAAGTGTGGCGTAGTATGCGAGGGCGGGAGGCAGTGTGGCCTGAAGGAAGATGACGCAGGCGAGTTCCGTGACCACCTTGAGCAGACGCGGATTGAAAAGCACGTCGTCCCACTTGGCATCGGTGTGTCTGACCACCTTTATAATACCGGGAATCACATAGCGGGTGAGCAGGAAATATATCAGCCATGCCAGCAACACTGACGCACCCGCTATCAACAGAGTTGCGCAGACGCGGAGCAGGCTTTCGCCCACTCCCCATCCGCGCAATAAGTCTGTGGCCCATTTGAGGTAGCCTGAAATCAGCTCAGCTTCCACTCGGCGCCGTCTTTAGTGTCCTTGACAGTGAATCCGATTGCCGCCATGCGGTCACGGATAAGGTCGGAAGTAGCCCAGTCCTTCGCAGCCTTGGCCTTGGAGCGCATTTCGAGCAGGAGGTCGACCGCCTCCTCGAAAGGGCGAAGAGCCTCGGCGTTGTCGCCTCCGCCTGCCATTTCGGTGCGGACACCGAGGATGTCGACGAGGAAGGTATCGAACACCGACTTGAGCTCGTCGATGTCGGCCTGCGTAGCTGTGGCGTGGCCGTCCTTCACCTGATTGACGAGGCGCAGGGCGTCGAAGAGATTGGCGATGACAACGGGGGTGTTCATGTCATCGTCCATGGCCTCGTAACACTTGCGGCGGATGTCGCTCACGTCGATTGTGGACTCTGCCGAGGGTGTCAGCTCCTGAAGGCGGCGATAGCCTTCGAGCATACGGCCGAGAGCCTTCTCGGAAGCCTTGAGAGCCTCGTTGGAGAAGTCGACCGTGCCGCGGTAGTGGGCCTGGAGGATGAAGAAACGTATGGTCATCGGCGAATAGGGCTGTTCGAGCAGCGGGTGAGTGCCGTTGAAGAACTCGTCGAGGGTGATGAAATTGCCCAACGATTTGCCCATCTTCTTGCCGTTGATGGTAATCATGTTGTTGTGCATCCAGTAGCGCACGGTGTCGTGGCCGTTGTGGGCTACGGACTGCGCTATCTCACATTCGTGGTGAGGGAACATGAGGTCCATGCCGCCGCCGTGGATGTCGAATGTCTCGCCGAGGTATTTCTCGCCCATCGTCGAGCACTCGAGGTGCCAGCCGGGAAATCCTTCGCTCCAGGGCGAGGGCCAGTGCATGATATGCTCGGGCGCGGCTTTCTTCCAGAGGGCGAAGTCGGCGGGATGACGCTTCTGGTCCTGACCGTCGAGTGTGCGGGTGTTGGCATAGAGCTCGTCGATGTTGCGGCCGGAGAGTTTGCCGTAGGGATGCTCCTTGTTGAACTTGGGCACATCGAAATAGACCGAACCGTCGGAGATATAGGCATATCCGCTGTCAAGAATCTTCTTGATGTATTCAATCTGCTCGATGATGTGGCCGGAGGCATGGGGCTCGATGGAGGGAGGGAGCACGTTGAGCGCATCCATTGCCTTGTGGTAGCGTGTGAGATAGTGCTGCACCACTTCCATCGGTTCGAGCTGTTCGAGACGCGCTTTCTTTGCGATTTTGTCCTCGCCGTCGTCAGCGTCGTGCTCGAGGTGACCCACATCGGTGATGTTGCGCACATAGCGTACCTTGTAGCCGAGGTGACGGAGGTAGCGGAAGAGGACGTCGAATGTGATTGCGGGACGTGCGTGGCCGAGATGACCGTCGCCATAGACTGTCGGCCCGCAGACATACATGCCGACTTTCCCCTCGTGAAGCGGCTTGAAGAGCTGCTTCGTGCGCGTCAGGGTATTGTAGATGGTGAAGTTGTTGTCAATCATTGCTTTAATAATTCATAATGCACAATGCATAATTCATAATATATCTCATAATGAGTAATATAAGGCGCTTCCTGATTCAATGCGGATGCAGATATACAGGCGATGAAATCTACAGGCAATGAAATAAGAGCGATGCGGTATCCGTGTAGCCTACTATGAATTATGCATTATGAATTAGGCATTAAACTATCAGGCTTTTCCTCCCATGATGAAGGGGTTTGGGATTTCGCCGTTGCCGCCGTTGTTGCCGCCCATGTTCACGGGACGTTTGGGGCGGATTTCGCCGAAAGTAGCTTCATATTTCTTGACATTTTCCATGAGGGCGCCGAGGAGATTTTTGGCGTTCTCGGGAGTCATGACGATGCGGGACTGTACCTTTGCCTGGGGCATGTTGGGGGCCATGGTGATGAAGTCGATGAAGAATTCATTTGCACCGTGGGAGATTACAGCGAGATTTGAGTAAATGCCGCGTGCTACTTCGGGAGTGAGTTCGATTTTTATTTCGTTGGGATTGTTGTTTGCCATTTTATTTAGAATTTTAATTGGGTTAGTTTCGGGGTTTGAGTGGGTGGGAGCCTTAGGGGTTTTAACTTTAAGGGTCTTTAAAGTCTTTAAGGTCCTTAGGGTCTTTAGGGAGGGGGAGGGATTTTTTGAGGTTGGAGGCGGGTGTAGGAGAGCTGGAGGGGGCAGGCAGAAGGCGGAGAGTTTGGAGGCGGAGGAGTTGGAGCTGGAGGGCCGGGGCGCGGGGAGTTTTGTCAGTGGGGTGCAGAGGGGGCGGGGTTGGGGGCGGGGTCAGCTTTTTTGGCCGAGGTAGATCATGCAGGTGCCGAATGTGAGGGAGATGTGGCGGCAGGAGGTGAAGCCTGCGTCGCTCATTATGGCACACATGTCGGCACGTTGCGGGACGGCTGCGATTGACTCGGGCAGATAGCTGTAGGCCCGGGTGTCTTTCGAGACCATGCGCCCTACGGCGGGAATCAGAAAGCGCGTGTAGAGCCTGTAGAACGGCCTCACGAGCGGCGAGGCCGGCGTGGAGAGCTCAAGCACTACAAGGTGTCCGCCGGAACGGAGCACTCTGCACATCTCCCTGTAGCCGGCGGCGAGGTTTTCGAAGTTGCGCACTCCGTAGGCGCAGGTTATACAGTCAAACGAGTTGTCCGGGAAGGGCAGATTCAGGCAGTCGCCGGCCTGAAAACTGATGCGCCCGGAGAGTCCCCGCTGCTCCACTTTTCTGCGCCCTATCTCTATCATCCCTTCGGAGAGGTCGAGACCCGTGATTTTCGAGCCGTCAAGCCGCTCGGCCATCAGGATAGCGAGGTCGCCGGTGCCGGTGGCTATGTCGAGGACATCGCGGTGGCTGACGTCGCGCAGGAGCCCGACGGCCCGGCGCCGCCACAGGCGATCAATGCCGAATGTCATCGCACGGTTCATGAAGTCGTAGGCCGGAGCGATGGAGTCGAACATCTCGCGGACCTGTTCGGTCTTGTGGCGGGCGTCGCCGGTGTAGGGGGTGATTTTTTCTACCTGCATTTATGGATGGATAGGCCTAATAGGAGCAATAGGAGAGATAGGGGTTGGATTTTAAATATTGTTGAGGCAGTCGAGCACGTTTTTGGCTATGCGGTCCTCGAGATGGGCTTCGGGTGCTTTCTCGAATTTCTTGCCGGTGATGTGCTCGTAGAGCTCGATGTAGCGCTCGGATACTTCCTCGCAGAAAGCGTCGGTCATTTCGGGTACCTGCTGGCCTTCCTTGCCCATGAAACCGTGGTCCATAAGCCATTCGCGCACGAATTCCTTGGAGAGCTGGCGCTGGGGTTCGCCCTTGGCGAGACGCTCCTCGTAGCCGTCGGCATAGAAGTAGCGCGAAGAGTCAGGAGTGTGGATTTCGTCGATGAGAATCACCTTGCCTTCGCGGAGGCCGAACTCATATTTGGTATCAACGAGGATGAGGCCCTTTTCGGCTGCCATCTCAGTGCCGCGTTTGAAGAGCGCGCGGGTGTAGGCGGCCATTGTGTCGAACTGCTCGGCAGTGACGATGCCCTGTGCGATTGCTTCCTCGCGCGAGATGTTTTCGTCGTGACCGGCGTCAGCTTTGGTGGTGGGGGTAATGATGGGCTCGGGGAAAGCCTGGTTCTCCACCATTCCTTCGGGGAGCTTCACGCCGCAGAGTTCACGCATACCGTTCTTATATTCGCGCCATGCGCTTCCGGCGAGATAGCCGCGGATAATCATTTCGAGGCGGAGTCCTTCACAGCGGTAGCCCACTGTGACCATCGGGTCGGGAACGGCAATCTTCCAGTTGGGGACAATGTCGGCGGTAGCGTCGAGGAAGGTTGCGGCAATCTGGTTGAGGGCCTGTCCCTTGTAGGGGATGCCTTTGGGAAGGATTACGTCGAAGGCCGAGATGCGGTCGGTGGCGACCATCACGAGGATGTCGTCGTTGATTGTGTAGACGTCACGTACTTTGCCGTGATATACCGCGGTCTGGCCGGGGAAATGAAAATCGGTGTTAACCAAAGTTGTAGCCATGGGTTCTGATTTGGTATTGATGAGTTTATAGTATGAGGCAAAATTACAAAAAATTCACCATAGCGTCAAGATGCCGCGTCAGGAAAATTAGAATATGTGGAAAAGGACTCAAAAGACAAATCCCCCTGCGGCGGGGGCCACAGAGGGATTGTCGTATCGGTTATGTTATGTAAGGTGATTCTTACTTAACTTCGGGAGCGGGCTCCACACCCCACTGCTGCTGAGCGAGGCGACGGTAGTTGTTGTAGCGCCACTGTGCGTTGGCCTTGGCTGCTTCGAAGAGCTCTGCGGCCTCTGCGGGATACTGCTTCATTACGGAAGCGTAGCGCACCTCACCCTTGAGGAAGTCAACGAACTTATCCCACTGCGGTTCTTTCGAGTCGAGTGTGAAAGGGTTCTTGCCTTCTTCTTCGAGAGCGGGGTTGTAGCGCCAGAGGTGCCAGTAGCCGCACTCGACTGCCTTCTGCTGCTCTTCCTGTGCGTGACCCATACCGGTGCGGATACCGTGGTTGATACAGGGTGAGTAAGCGATGATGAGCGAAGGACCGTCGTAAGCCTCTGCCTCGCGGATAGCCTTGAGAGTCTGAGCGTTGTCAGCACCCATGGCAACCTGTGCGACGTAAACGTAGCCATAGGTCGAAGCGATGAGACCGAGGTCTTTCTTGCGGATACGCTTGCCGGCAGCGGCAAATTTGGCGATTGCGCCGAGCGGAGTAGCCTTTGATGACTGACCGCCGGTGTTGGAGTAAACCTCGGTGTCGAGCACGAGAACATTGACGTTCTTGTTGCTTGCAAGCACGTGGTCGAGACCGCCGAAGCCTATGTCGTAAGCGGCACCGTCACCGGCGATGATCCACTGTGAACGCTTGGCGATGTGTTCCTTGTTTGCGATGATGCCCTTGCAGATGTCACAGCCGCAAGCCTCGCAGAGAGGAATAATCTTCTCGGCAACTTCTGAAGTCACTGTGAAGTCGCTGCGGTTGGCGAGCCACTTGGCGGCGAGTTCCTTGATTTCGGTGCCGCAGGTGGGGCAGTCGATAGCCTGCTGCATGAGACCGGCGATGCGGTTCTGGAGTTTCTCATGAGCGAGGGTCATACCGAGACCGAATTCAGCGAAGTCCTCGAAGAGCGAGTTGGCCCATGCGATACCCTGACCCTTGGCGTTGGTGGTGTAGGGAGTTGAGGGAACCGAGCCGGAGTAGATTGAAGAACAGCCGGTGGCGTTGGCAACGATTTCGTGGTCACCGTAGAGCTGGCTGATGAGTTTCACGTAGGGAGTTTCGCCGCAACCGGAGCAAGCGCCGGAGAATTCGAAGAGCGGAGTTGCGAACTGTGAGTTCTTCACGTTGCTCTTGATGTCGACGAGGTCCTGCTTGGAAGCTACTTCCTTCACGCAGTAATCCCATTCCTTCTGAACTTCGAGCTGAGTTTCGAGGGGCTTCATCTCGAGAGCCTTCACACCCTTCTTGCCGGGACATACAGCGACGCAGTTGCCGCAGCCGAGACAGTCGAGAACGTCTACGCTCTGGATGAATGTCATGCCTGCGAACTGCTTGCCGATAGCGGGGATGCCGGCCTTGACAGGAAGGTTGGCCATTTCCTTTTCGTCGAGGACGAAGGGACGGATAGCAGCGTGGGGGCAGACAAAGGCACACTTGTTACACTGGATACAGTTTTCTTCGAGCCATTCGGGAACGAAAGCGGCAACACCGCGTTTCTCGTAGGCTGCGGTGCCCTGTTCCCAGGTACCGTCCTCGCGGCCGACGAAAGCGCTCACTTTGAGGAGGTCACCGTCCTGTGCGTTGATGGGACGTACGACATCGTTGATGAAAGCGGGATCGTTGTTAGCTACGGGAGCCTCGGGTGCAAGGTTGCTCCAAGCCTTGTCGACGGGGAGCTGCTTGTATTCGCCACCGCGGTCAACGGCTGCATAGTTCTTGTCGACAACGTCCTGACCCTTCTTGCCGTAGCTCTTGACGATGAATTTCTTCATCTGTTCTACAGCGAGGTCAACGGGAATCACTTCAGTGATGCGGAAGAATGCGCTCTGGAGGATGGTGTTGGTGCGGTTGCCGAGGCCGATTTCCTGAGCGATCTTGGTAGCGTTGATGTAGTAGACAGTGATGTCGTTGTCAGCGAAGTATTTCTTAATTTTGTTGGGGAGGTTCTTTGCAAGCTCCTCGCCTTCCCAGATGGTGTTGAGAAGGAATGTGCCCCCCTTGCGGAGACCGCGGGTCACGTCGTACATGTGGAGGTAAGCCTGAACATGGCAAGCGACGAAGTTAGGAGTGGTCACGAGATAAGTCGAGCGGATGGGCTCGTCGCCGAAACGGAGGTGAGAGCAGGTGAAGCCGCCTGACTTCTTGGAGTCGTATGCGAAGTATGCCTGGCAGTATTTGTTGGTGTTGTCGCCGATAATCTTCACGGAGTTCTTGTTGGCACCTACTGTACCGTCAGCACCGAGGCCGTAGAACTTGGCTTCGAATGTGCCTTCGCCGCCGAGAGCGATTTCCTCCTTTTCGGGGAGTGAGGTGAAGGTAACGTCGTCCACGATACCCATTGTGAAGTGATTCTTGGGCATGGGGAGGGCGAGGTTTTCGAACACTGAGAGAATCTGCGCGGGAGTGGTGTCCTTAGAAGCGAGACCATAGCGTCCGCCGACGATGACGGGAGCGTTTTCCTGACCGTAGAAGCAGTCCTTGACGTCGAGATAGAGGGGCTCGCCGTTTGCTCCGGGTTCCTTGGTGCGGTCAAGCACGGCGATTGCCTTTGCAGTCTTGGGGACAGCGGCAAGGAAGTGCTTTGCAGAGAAGGGACGATAGAGGTGTACGGCCACGAGACCTACCTTCTCGCCCTTGGCGCGGAGATAGTCGATGGCTTCCTGAGCGGCCTGGGTGACAGAACCCATGGCGATGATTACGCGCTCTGCCTCGGGATCACCGTAGTAGTTGAAGAGACCGTATTCACGACCGGTGATACGGGTGATTTCCTTCATGTATTCCTCTACGATTTCGGGAACGCGGTTATAATATTCGTTGCAGGCCTCACGGTGCTGGAAGAAAACGTCGCCGTTTTCAGCCATGCCGCGTGCCACGGGTTTTTCGGGATTGAGGGCACGTGCGCGGAAGTCAGCGAGAGCCTCCTGGTCGATGAGCGGAGCGAGGTCATTCTGATCCATCTCCTCGATTTTCTGAATCTCGTGAGAGGTACGGAAACCGTCGAAGAAGTTGATGAAGGGCACACGGCTCTTGATGGTTGCGAGATGAGCTACACCTGCGAGATCCATCACTTCCTGTACGGAGCCTTCGGCAAGCATTGCGAAGCCGGTCTGACGGCAGGACATCACATCCTGGTGGTCACCGAAGATCGAGAGGGCGTGTGATGCAAGAGTACGGGCGGAAACATGAAAAACGCAGGGGAGGAGCTCACCGGCAATCTTGTACATGTTAGGAATCATAAGCAGGAGACCCTGCGATGCGGTGTAGGTAGTGGTGAGAGCACCTGCCTGGAGTGAACCGTGAACGGCACCGGCAGCGCCACCTTCTGACTGCATTTCCTGTACCAACACAGTTTCGCCAAAAATGTTTTTGCGACCGGCGGCAGCCCATTCGTCCACATATTCAGCCATAGTCGACGAGGGAGTGATGGGGTAAATGGCGGCTACTTCCGAGAACATGTAGCTCACGTGAGCGGCGGCCTGGTTACCATCACAGGTCAAGAATTTTTTCTCTTTACTCATAGTGGTTATTGGTAATCTATTTAAAGAATTGAATTTGAGTTTTTAATGGTATGCGCAAATTGTTACCCGCAAAGGTACAAAAAAACTTGCAAAACATGTGTATAGTTAGTGTAAAAAAACATAATTAATAGCGTGAGCGGTCGGCATATAAGCGAATATATACCGACCAATTGCCAATGTAGGGCCACCGGATGGTTGCATGGCAATCGGATGATGTAGGGCCATCGCATGCGGTGGCCGTTACTGTGTGATGGCCGTTCTGTGCAGTGGCAGTTATTGTGCGAAGCAATCCGTAAGCCAGTTCTGTGGATTAGTTTCAATATAATAGGCTATCCGCTGATATTCTTCGAACCCACGGACTATATGGTCATGAAAACTTCTTTGCCATTTTATTTCCCCGCCATTCATTCTTATAGACCGGGAAGCAGCGGCTTTAATACTACCTATAATTGCCGAAAGTCTTGAATTCTGACATCCGAATTTGCGGATATACTCTTCCTTATATGAGGCAAACGGGCCTTTTATATGCAGAAGAATATGAAAATGATTGGGCATGACCACATGAGCGTGGACGTCGGCATCAGGATAATGACAGGGAATATCCCTTATACACTTGTCAAGAATCCGGCCGGCGCCGTTCAGTTCCATAATATCATTCCGGACAGTGCCGAAACAGTGTTTTTTCAAATGCGTACAGGCTGTTATGAAAAACAAGCCTTCGTTATATTGATGCCAGACGGCTCGTGTCAGACGTCTTGACGGGAGAGAAGGATTCGTCATTGTATCTAAAACAATGCAGGGCCATCGAAACAATGACCGAAGATGAAACTCCGGCCACCGCATGCGATGGCCCTACATTGATTTATATCGGATGAATTATTTGCGGGGATGGGCAATCATGTACTGGGCAATCTGGACGGCGTTGAGAGCGGCGCCTTTCTTGATCTGGTCGCCCACGAGCCAGAAGGTGAGTCCGTTGGGATTGGCGAGGTCCTTGCGCAGACGGCCTGCGTAGACGGGGTCCTTGCCGGCGGCGTCGAGAGGCATGGGATATTTCTTGGCGGCGGGTTCGTCAATCACCACGAGTCCCTCGGCATGCTCGAAGGCCTTGCGTGCGTCCTCTACGCTCACTGGCTCCTCGGTCTCCACCCACACGGCCTCGCTGTGGGCGCGCATCACCGGCACGCGGATGCAGGTTGCGCTGACTTCGAGGTTTGGAGTGTGCATGATTTTCTTGGTCTCGTTATACATCTTCATCTCCTCCTTAGTGTAGTCATTGTCCAGGAACACGTCGATATGGGGGATGAGGTTGTAGGCGAGCTGATATGCGAATTTCTCCACTGTAGGCTGCTTGTCCTCTGCGAGTTCGGCATACTGCTTCTCAAGTTCGGCCATGGCTGTGGCGCCGGCGCCGGAAGCTGCCTGATAGGTGGCTACGTGTACGCGCTTGATGGGCGAGATGTCGTTGATGGGCTTGAGGGCCACCACCATGATGGCTGTGGTGCAGTTGGGGTTGGCGATGATGCCGCGGGGAGCGTCGAAGGCATCCTCTCCGTTGACCTCGGGGACAACCAGAGGCACATCCTTGTCCATGCGGAAGGCGCTGGAGTTGTCAATCATGATGGCGCCGTGTTTGGTGATGGTGTCGGCAAATTCACGCGACACACCGGCACCGGCCGAGACGAAAGCATAGTCCACACCTTTGAAGTCATCGTTGTGCTGGAGGAGCTTCACGGTGTATTCTTTGCCGCGGAACGAGTAGGTCTTGCCGGCGCTGCGTTCAGAACCGAAAAGCAGGAGTTCGTCGATGGGAAAATTCTGTTCGTCAAGGACACGGAGAAACTCCTGCCCTACGGCGCCACTGACGCCTACGATTGCTACTTTCATACTTGTGTATCTGTTGGGGGTTGGTGAAACTGATATTTTTTATTGTGTGGATATTCCGTTTACTGCTCGTACATGGCGTCAATTTCCTTGGCATAGATGCGGTTGACGGCATGGCGCTTGACCTTGAGAGTGTTGGTCAGCTCGCCATTCTCCATGGTGAACGGGCGAGGCAGGATTGTGAAGCGCTTGACTTTCTCGTAGGAGGCCAGGCCCTTCTGCTGCTGCTCGATGCGGCGCGTGAGCATGTCGACCACGCGGGGATTGCGCACGAGTTCCTCCATCGAGTGATAGGAAATCTTCTCGGCGGCTGCGAAGTCCTTCAGTGCGGTGTAGTCGGGGACGATGAGCGCTGACACGAATTTGCGGCGGTCGCCGATTACGGCTATCTGGTCGATATATTTGTCCTCGCCGATAAGAGTCTCGACTGCCTGGGGCGCGATATACTTGCCGTTGGAGGTCTTGAAGAGGTCTTTGAGGCGGTCGGTGAGGAAGAGGGCGCCGTTGTTGTCGATGTAGCCGGCATCGCCCGTCCGGAACCAGTCGCCGTCCACAAACGCCTCGGCTGTCTCGCGGGGCTTATTGTAGTAACCGCGCATCACCATTGGGCTTTTGACCAGCACCTCGTTTTCATCGCCGATACGGATTTCAACGAAGGGAATCGGAGTGCCGACAGAGCCGATTTCCCATCCTGTCTGCGGGAAGCAGCAGACGGTGGCGGTGGTCTCCGACAGACCGTAACCGACCACGATGTTTATGCCGCACGAGTGGAAAAATTCCACGATTTTGGGCGACACCGGAGCACCGGCGGTGGGGAAGAACTTGCCGTGGTCGATACCGATGGCATGACGCAGAAGGCTGAACACTTTCGCGTCGAAGAAGCGGTAGCGCGTTTCGAGCCACCAGGGAGCCTTTCGGCCCACGCGCGCATAGTCGATGTTGCGGCGGCGACCCACACGGAGCGCCATACCCACGAGCATACGCATGACGGGGCTCATCGAGGCGATTTTCTCCTGCACGGCGGTGTAGACCTTCTCCCAGAAGCGGGGGACGGCACACATACAGGTGGGGCGCACAATCTGTATGGTCGACTGGATGTCCTGCGGGTCACGATTGACGGCCACTTTTATGCCTTTGACCAGGCAGAAATAGGTCCATCCCTTCTCAAATATGTGGCTGAGGGGGAGAAAAGCCATCGACGTATCGCGCTCATTGACTGTGGTCAGGCGGCGCAGGTGGCTTTCCATGGCTGCATCGTAGTTGGAGTGGGTCAGGATAGCGCCTTTCGGCTCGCCGGTGGTTCCTGAGGTGTAGACGAGAGTGGCCACATCCTCGGGGACGGCGGCACGCGTGCGCGCATCGACCGCAGCACGGATTTCGGTCGACGCTTCCCGGCCGAGCTTCATGAAATCACCCCAGAGCATGGAGCAGGTGTCGTCGTCGTCAAGCGCAATAGGCTTTATTACGATGATACGCTTCAGCGACGGACAGAGCGGCATAGCCTGGCGCGCAATGCGGTATTGAGTCGTGTTTCCGACAAATATTATCGGACACGCGGCATCGTTGACTATATAGGCGACCTGGTCGAGCGAACTTGTCGCATAGATTGAAACGGAGACGGCACGGTTGCTGAAACAGGCATAGTCCGTGATGAGATTCTCAGGTCTGTTGGCCGAGAATGTGGCGATGTTGTCAGCTTCCTTTATGCCGATTGAGGCCAGTGCAGCGGCGGCGGTATCGACATCCTCGGCGAATGAACGCCAGGAGATATCGTGCCATTTGCCGTCAGCATCGGGTGCGCTCAGAGCGGCGCGGTCACCATAGCGCTCGGCCTGACGCCCGATAAGGCCGGTAAGTATATTATTTTCCATAAGTCTGGCTACTTTGGGGTGCAAAGTTAGCTAAAAATAAGATAGTTACAAAAATAATATCTCCACGCGCAAAAAAAGCGGGGAATCGCGCAAATTCACAACCTTCTACAAATCAATAGATTAGTCTGCGAAAGTCCCAATCAACCCTGTTCTCTTTTTCCGATTTTTTATTTCATATTTCCTGATTGGAGGATTCTCATATTCTTCCCCCCTCGGATTGTATGGAGGAAATTCGGAGAATACAGTGAATCCGAATCCTAAAACACTATAATATATTATGGTGTATATTAACTTAATTTGTTTAAAAAATTGTCTATCGTTCTCTCATGCGGTTTTGAGAACAGCGCTGAGGAGCATGGCGAGGGTGGGGAGGTCGAGGTCGCGGCCCATGCTTCTGCGGAGCATTTCGAGGAGGCGGACCTTGCGTTTCTTGACGGTGATTTCGGCCACGCCGAGGGCGGCGGCTATCTCGGAGTTCTTGAGTCCCTCCTCGAAGCTCATGCGCAGCAGGGCGCGGTAGTCGGGCGGAAGGTTCCCGATGGCTGCATAGAGCGAATCGAGTGTCTCATGCTCAATCAGTGCACGTGTGGCGTCGGCCTCATGGAGTTCGGAGGGGCCGACATCGGTGTAATTACGCATGGCTGAGAGCTTCCGCAGCGCCGACACCGCCTTGTTGCGGATACAGGCGAGCATGTGGGCGCGCCACTGCTCGGCGCTGACAAAGGAGTGGCGCTTCTGAAACGCGTCGAGCACCGCATCCTGCACGCAGTCGTCGGCCATCCAGTCGAGTTCGGTGCCGAGAAGCCGCGAGGCATACATCACCATGCCCGGAAAATAGCGCTCGTAGAAAGGCGACATTTTTCCGGCGACAAACTTGTGAAATATTTCGTCTGACGTAGGCAATTTATTTAGAGGCTGTTTAAAAACAAAAGTGAAAATGAGGGGTCACAAGGTTGAGATGG
>DXXM01000015.1 GCA_019416285.1 Bacteroidales bacterium | reverse complement strand
AAATTACAACCTCGCTGCAACCTCCAAAAGGTGTACTTCAGTTAATGCTTACACAGAAGTTTTCATCGTGGCTTCGGATTCGGTTCCGAGCCGGTTGATGAAAACTTCTGTTGCTTTTGTTCCCTCTGTCTTTGTGTGCCTCAAAAGATTCGGGTATGCAGATTCAGGCACACAGAGAGGCGGGAGTATTATTCCATGAGCTTGCGGTAACGGCGGCGGGTGGGTTCCTTGCCGTCGTTGTGGGCACGCTTATAATCCTCGTAATCCGAGTATGAACCCTCGAAGAACACCACATTGCCGTCCCCCTCAAACGAAAGGATGTGCGTGCAGATGCGGTCGAGGAACCAGCGGTCGTGGCTCACTACCACTGCGCAGCCCGCGAAGTCGTCGAGACCCTCCTCAAGCGCGCGGAGCGTGTTGACGTCGATATCGTTGGTCGGCTCGTCGAGCAGAAGCACATTGCCCTCCTCCTTGAGCGCCATGGCGAGATGCAGGCGGTTGCGCTCACCGCCCGAAAGCACGGCGATTTTCTTCTCCTGATCGGCGCCGGTGAAATTGAAGCGCGAGAGATATGCGCGGGCGTTGACATCGCGGCCACCCATGCGGAAGCTCTCCACACCCTGCGAAATCACCTCATAGACGCTCTTGTCCGGGAGCAGGTCGTGGTGTGTCTGGTCAACGTAGGCAATCTTCACGGTCTCGCCCACGTCGAATGTACCTGCGTCCGGCTTCTCCTGACCCATGATGAGGCGGAAAAGCGTGGTCTTACCGGCACCGTTGGGACCGATTACGCCCACGATACCGCCCTGCGGGAGCGAGAAGCTGAGGTCTTTGAACAGCTGTTTCTTGCCGAAGGCCTTCGAAAAGCCCTGCACATCGATTACCTTGCTGCCCAGACGCGGACCGTTGGGGATGAAGATTTCCAGGCGCTCCTCCTTCTCCTTCTGATCCTCGTTGAGAAGGCGGTCGTAGCTTGAGAGACGGGCCTTGCCCTTGGCTTGACGTGCCTTGGGAGCCATGCGCACCCATTCGAGCTCGCGCTCGAGAGTCTTGCGGCGTTTCGAAGCCTGCTTCTCCTCCTGGGCCATGCGTTTGGTTTTCTGGTCGAGCCACGAGGAGTAGTTGCCCTTCCAGGGAATACCCTCGCCGCGGTCGAGTTCGAGAATCCAACCTGCCACATGGTCGAGGAAGTAGCGGTCGTGGGTGATGGCGATGACCGTACCTGGATATTGCTGGAGATGCTGCTCGAGCCAGTCAATTGACTCGGCGTCGAGGTGGTTGGTAGGCTCGTCGAGAAGCAGGATGTCGGGCTGCTGGAGCAGGAGGCGGCAGAGGGCCACACGGCGGCGCTCGCCACCGGAGAGGGTGGTCACACTCTGGTCGTCGGGCGGACACTGGAGGGCATCCATGGCGCGCTCGAGCTTGGAATCGATATTCCAGGCGTCGGCGGCGTCGAGCTTGTCCTGAAGCTCTGCCTGGCGAGCGAGCAGGGCGTCCATCTTGTCGGGGTCCTCAAGCACGTCGGGGTCGCCGAATGACTCGTTGACCTTGTCGAACTCGGCAAGAAGGTCCATGATGGGCTGGACACCCTCGCGGACAACCTCAATCACGGTTTTAGTCGGGTCAAGCTGCGGGTCCTGCTCAAGATAGCCCACGGAGTAGCCGGGCGAGAACACGACCTCGCCCTGATAGCTTTTGTCAAGTCCGGCTATAATCTTCAGAAGCGAGGACTTACCGGAGCCGTTGAGACCGATGATGCCGATTTTGGCACCGTAGAAAAACGACAGGTAGATATTTTTCAGCACCTGTTTCTGCGGAGGGTAGGTCTTGGAGACTCCCACCATCGAGAATATTACTTTTTTATCGTCAGCCATATTTATAAACTTATGGATTATTATTTTTTTACTAACTTTGCACCCCCGAAATTCAAAGGGTTTCCAATTTTACAATTCTAAAACGTCAGTTTTATGCAACGTGGACTAATAGCACTCGCCATCGGCACCTTCGCCCTTGGCATATCGGAATTCGGCATGATGGGCATACTCGGGGATGTGGCGCGCGGCGTCGGCGTGAGCGTCGTCGAAGGCGGTCACCTCATCTCGGCCTACTCGCTCGGAGTGGCAATCGGCGCCCCGATGCTGATATTCCTGCGGCGCATGCCGCTCAAACGCCTCCTTCTCCTCCTTGCGGTCATCATAGCCGCCGGCAATACAATAGCGGCGCTCGCCAACGGGTTTCCCATGCTGCTCTGCGCCCGCTTTCTCTCGGGACTTCCCCACGGAGCCTTCTTCGGAGCCGGGGCCATAGTGTGCTCGCGTCTGGCCAAGCCGGGCCACGGGGCTGCTGCAGTCTCCGTCATGGTCGGAGGCATGACCATCGCTAATGTGGCAGGTGTCCCGGCCGCCACACTCATCAGCAACCTGCTCAACTGGCGCATGGCCTTCGGGCTTGTGGCCCTGGCCGCTGTGGTGGCTCTCGCAGGCATCCGGGCATGGATTCCGAAACTCGACCCGCTTCCCGACTCGGGGATGAAGGGTCAGTTCCGCTTCCTGCGCAGCGCGGCGCCCTGGCTCATCTACGGCGGCGTCTTTTTCGGACAGGCGAGCGTCTACTGCTGGCTGAGCTATATCGACCCCATCATGACGAGAGTCACGGGCTTCACCGGCGCCGACATGACCTGGATTATGATGCTTGCCGGCATCGGCATGGTGACGGGCAACGCCATCTCGGGCAAACTCGCCGACCGCTTCGGAGTGGCCCGCGTGTGCGGCACTCTTGCGGCCTCCATGATAGTGGTCATGCCGCTGCTCTACATGTTTGCCGACATGAAGCTCCCCTCGCTCGCGCTGATGTTTCTCGCCACGGGAGCGCTCTTCGGCATAGGCGGCCCGCTGCAATATCTCATAGTCCGCTTCTCCAAAGGTGGCGAGATGCTCGGCGGGGCCGGCATACAGATTGCCTTCAACGTCTCCAACGCCGTCAGCGCGGCCCTCGGAGGCATGGCCATCCATCAGGGATTCGGGCTGGCCTCGCCCGCTCTTGTGGGCGTGCCCTTCGCAGTGGTCGGGGCGGCATCGCTCTTCATCCTGCGCGGCAGATACAAGGCGCAGGGTGCCTGAGCAGCCGCGGTGCGGTTTTAGCGGCGGGAGATTTGGCCCCGGAGATTTGCTGCGGGATTAGCGGCGCGCCTTGGGAGCGTATTTCACCGGATAGTCACAGCGGGTCTTGCCGGCTATGATATTGTTGAGTTTTCCCTTGATGAGCTGCTTGCGTATCATCGAGATATGGTCGATATAGAGCTTCCCTTCGAGATGGTCACACTCGTGCTGCACGATGCGGGCGAGGAAACCTGAAATCACCTCCTCATGAGGCTGGAAATTCTCGTCGACCCACTTGAGGCGTATGTTCTCCACGCGGCTCACCTTCTCCGAGAGTCCGGGAAGGCTGAGGCAACCCTCGTCGCGGCTCACGGCATCGCCGTCGAGCACTTCGATTTCGGGATTGATGAGTGTGAGCTTGCGGCCGGCACATTCCGGGAAGCTGTCCTTGACAGGGTCGGCGTCGATGACCACGATTCTGTCGGAGCGGCCGATCTGAGGCGCGGCAAGGCCTACACCCTCGCTGTCATACATGGTCTTATACATATTCTCGACGAGCTCCTTCAGCCCCTCGTAGTCCGGGGTGATGGAAGCTGCGATTTTGCGGAGTACGGGATGTCCGTATAAATAAACGGGTAAACGCATCTATCTGATTCTTTTTTTACTTTTTCTACAAGATTCGGTCACGGCTCTCGAGATAGCCGTTGAGGATGATTACCGCGGCCATGCGGTCAATCGCGCCCTTGTCGCGGCGGTCGCTCTTCTTGACGCCTGAGTCAATCATGGCGCGATGGGCGAGGGTCGAGGTGAAACGCTCGTCGAAAAACACTATCTCCATGCCCGGCAGTTCCTTGCGGAGCCGGTTGATGGCGGGAGTGATGTAGCGCATCGACTCGCTCGGCTGTCCGTCGAGCGTCCGCGGAAGGCCTACGACGATGGCGTCCACCGGCTCACGTCCCACATAGCTCTTGACGTAGGGAATGAGCTGGGCGGACGGCACGGTGTCAAGCGCCGTAGCCACAATCTGCAACACATCGGTCACAGCCAGGCCGCAGCGCTTACGTCCGTAGTCTATAGCGAGCAATCGTCCCATTTTCAACTGCAAATTTACGAAAAATCCGCTGATATTCATGTCTTAACTAACTCTTAAAATTTAATTTATACTTTATGCATGTTTTATTTCGAGGGAAAATCGAAACGTGAAGAGGATAACTATAGTTACAAATGGTTGATGAACAGTTTGATTCCTACCGGGATAAAGACACCGAAAGTATAAAAATATTTTGGACTTGCTTTGTAAGAAAGCTCTCGCAGATTTCGGGCATTGCAGACCATTAATCTCACGAAAATTAGCTAACTTTGCGGTCTAAGCATCGTCATGCAAAATGGCCTCATCTCCTGGGCGCTTTGCCTTGGGAAAGAATAATATACAATGGCAAAAACTGACAATAGACCAACATTTGTGAAGCGCGATACCATTATTGCGGGCAAGGAGTATGCACAGCTTTTGGCTACGTTGAAAGAACGTTTCCGCAGGTCGCAGATAAAAGCGGCTGTTAAGGTCAATGCGTCTATGCTGGAATATTACTGGTACATGGGAAGAGATATTTCGATACTTCATAAAGCCGCCAAATGGGGTAGTGCCTTCTTCGATTGTCTCAGTCTTGACCTCAAGAGTGCTTTCCCGGGTCAGACAGGTTTTTCCGTCACTAATATCAAGTATGCCAAACGTTGGTATGAGTTTTATAATCAGAGTAATGTAATTCGGCAACGGCTCGTTGACGAATTTGATATGCCTGATTGTTTTGGGTTGGTTCCATGGGGACATCACATCGACATTTTTACCCGCAGCAATTCCGTTGAAGAGGCTCTTTTCTATATTGATGAAACAATAAAAAACGGCTGGAGTCGTCCTGAACTTGCCGCCGAAATAGATGATAACCTATATGGGAAACAAGGTCATGCGCTTACCAATTTCGATGAAAAGTTGCCTGCCCCATATAGCGGTCTCGCAAAGGCAATATTGAAAAGTCCGTATGATTTCAGATTCATCGACAAGAAAATTACGACCGAAAAACAATTGGAAGATGAACTTGCGGCCAATATCACCCGTTTCCTGCTTGAATTAGGGCAGGGGTTCGCTTATGTCGGTCGTCAGATGGAATTGAAGATGCCGGGAGGACAGACATTCATTCCCGACATGATATTCTATCACACAAGGCTTAAATCATATATCGTTTGTGAATTAAAAGTCGTACCGTTTATTCCGGACTTTGCAGGAAAACTGAATTTCTATGTTTCGGCAGTTGATGAACTGATGAAACAATCTGACGACAATCCGACAATAGGATTATTAATTTGCAAGTCGAAAGATGATACGGTTGTTGAATGGTCATTCCGAGGAATGAACCAACCGCTCGGAGTTGCCGAATATCAGCTTAAAGAATTCATTTCCGAAAAGGCCGCGAAGTTGCTTCCTTCCGAGGCTGAATTGCAGAATATTATAGACACCTACGACGAAGTATCGGATGATTGATAATTTCAATAATCTGCTCATACAATCATCCGAGTAACCATGCAGTCAGCCGTCTGTTCATGCGGCTTTGCCTCCATACGTTCATACTGCAAGCTCAAAAATTTCATCTTGTTACTTTTTATTCTTAAATTTGTGGAGATAAACGAAATCTTGCAAATATCTTGTAAATATCATGAAAGGAATCAGTCATATCACATTGGCGGCGCTGATGCTCGCCATGCCGATGGTTGCGGATGCAGGACCCAAAAACCACGGATTGCGCCGCACCGACAAGGAGTTTTTCACCACCCCCGAAGCCGCCCGCATCGGCGAGCAGGTACTCGCCTATCAGCGCGTAACCGGCGGCTGGCCTAAGAACATCGACATGAGCCGTCCCCACACACCGGAAGAATTAGCAGAAGTCAGAGCCCAGCATGACCGGCGCGACGACTCCACCACCGACAACAGCGCAACCACCACACAGATGTCCTTCCTCGCCCGGCTCTATCAGGCCACCGGCGACACCCGCTACCGCGATGCCTTCACCGCCGGAGTGGAATATCTCCTGTCGGGACAGTATGCCAACGGCGGCTGGCCCCAGTTCTGGCCCGACCCGAGAGGCTATCAGATACACATAACCTACAACGACGGCGCGATGGCCAATACCCTGACCCTTCTGCGAGACATCTTTGAACAACGCGAGCCTTACGGCGGCTCCCTCGTCGACGATTCGCTCCGCAGCCGTCTCAGGACAGCTTTCGACAAAGGCATAGAGTGCATACTCGCCACACAGATACGCGTCGACGGACGTCCGACCGTGTGGTGTCAGCAACATGACCGCGATACCTTCGCCCCGGCCCCCGCGCGCTCCTATGAACTCCCATCGTTCTGCTCGCAGGAAAGCGCGCAGATTGTCGGACTCCTCATGGAACTCCACGACCCTGACCGGCGCGTAATCGAGGCCGTCCACGGAGCCATGGCCTGGTTCGACGCCCAAAAACTGACAGGCTACCGCATCGAGCGCAGCGGCAAGCGCGGCACACCGGAGGCCGACACGCGTCTCGTCAGTGACCCGAAAGCCGGACCGCTCTGGGGCCGCTTCTACGACCTCGAGAACTGCGAGATATATGTCTGTGACCGCGACGGAGTCCCACGCAGATCGCTTGAGGAAATCGGCCATGAGCGCCGCAACGGTTACAGCTGGTACAACAGCCAACCCGCCGACCTCTACCCCCTCTACGACCGCTGGGCCGACCTCCACGACCCCGCCGGCAAAGTAAAAATCGACATGTCCTGCACCGCTGATAAAAAACCACACAAAAAGCATCAGCGTCGGCCATAAGAGGTTGTGCAAATTTATTATAAAGGCCCATAAAGGCAGGGTAATATGTATTTTAGGCAATCTCTAAGAAAACTTTTCCTAAAATTGCTTAACCGGACAAAAAAGAAGCGTAATTTTTCGTAAGTTTGCAATTCCATAAATCATATCATACTTACTTAATTATTAAACCATTCAAATTCCATCACCCTTTCGACATGAATCAACGTGTACTTTTCGCAATGGTCCTCGCGGCGTCGGGCGTGTTCAGCCTGACCGGAGCCGAGAAGCTCACCTCGCCCGACGGTGACATCTCGCTCACTTTCGAGCTGCGCGACGGCCGACCCACCTACTTTGTGGATTTCAAGGGCAAGGAAGTGATAGCTCCCTCCACCCTCGGTTTCACTCTCTTCAGCGAATCCGGACGCAACAGCTTCGAGCATCAGGGCAAGAAGGCTGCCGCCGACGCCCTTTCGCTCAAAGACGGCTTCGAACTCGTCAAGACCACCCGCGACAGCGTCGACGAGAACTGGGAGCCTGTATGGGGCGAGGAAATGCTTGTCCGCAACAACTACAACGAGATGTCTGTCACACTGCGCCAACCGCAGTTTGACCGCACGATGATAGTGTGCTTCCGCGCCTACGACGACGGCATCGGTTTCCGCTACGAATTTCCCGGCCAGCCCAATCTCAACTACTTCGTGGTAGCCGAGGAGGACACCGAATTCGCAATGACCGGCGACCACTACGCATACTGGATTCCAGGCGACTACGACACTCAGGAATATAACTACACCAAATCGCGTCTGAGCGAAATCCGCGGCCTCTTCCCCTCGAAGATAAACCCCGACAACGCCTCGACCACTCCCTTCTCGCCCACAGGCGTGCAGACCGCGCTCCAGCTCAAGACCGACGACGGCATATATCTCAACATCCACGAGGCCGGAACCGTCGACTACCCGACGATGCACCTCAACCTCAACGACACGACCATGACTTTCAAATCATGGCTCACCCCCGACAGCCAGGGCCGCAAGGGTTACATGCAGACCCCGACCAAGACCCCCTGGCGCACGGTAATCATCACCGACGATGCCCGCGACATCCTCGCCTCGCGCCTTATCTACAATCTCAACGACCCCACCAAGTATGAGGACACTTCATGGATCAAACCGGTGAAATACATCGGCGTATGGTGGGAGATGATTACAGGCGCAGGCTCATGGAACTACACCGACGATGTCTACTCCGTGAAACTCGGCGAGACCGACTACACCAAGACCAAACCCAACGGCCGACACAGCGCCAACACCGCGAAAGTGAAGCGCTACATCGACTTCGCCGCTGAACACGGCTTCGACCAGGTACTCGTGGAGGGCTGGAACGAAGGCTGGGAGGACTGGTTCGGACAGTCGAAGGATTATGTGTTCGATTTCGTGACCCCCTACCCCGACTTCGACATCAAGTATCTCAACGACTATGCCCACTCCAAGGGCGTGAAGCTCATGATGCACCATGAGACCTCCGGCTCCGTCCGCAACTACGAGCGTCATCTTGAAAACGCCTACAAGCTCATGAACGACTACGGCTACAACTCCGTGAAGAGCGGCTATGTGGGCAACATGATACCCCGCGGCGAATACCACTACTCGCAGTGGCTCAACAACCACTATCTCTATGCCGTCAAAGAGGCTGCGAAACATAAAATCATGGTCAACGCCCATGAAGCCTCGCGCCCCACAGGTCTCGCGCGCACCTATCCCAACCTCATCGGCAACGAGAGTGCCCGCGGCACAGAGTATCAGGCTATGGGCGGCAACGAGAAATGGCACACCTCCATCCTCCCCTTCACCCGTCTGCAGGGTGGCCCGATGGACTATACCCCCGGCATATTCGAATTCGACCTCTCTACCTTCACCCCCGGCAACAACTCTAAAATCGCATCCACCATTCCCGGCCAGCTGGCACTCTACGTGACCATGTACAGTCCGCTGCAGATGGCGGCCGACCTTCCCGAACACTACGAGAAACACATGGACGCCTTCCAGTTCATCAAGGATGTGCCCGTGGAGTGGGAGAAATCGGTCTATCTCGAAGCCGAGCCGATGGAATATGTGACCGTGGCCCGCAAGGACAAGAACTCCGACGAATGGTATGTGGGCTCCACAGCCGGCACCGCCGACCGCAAGAGCACCATCAGCCTCGACTTCCTCGACCCCGGCCGCAAATATGAGGCCACAATCTATGCCGAGGCTCCTGACGCCAACACCGTCGACGGTCAGACCCGCTACACCATCACCCGCAAAAACGTCACCTCGAAGTCCAGACTGACACTCAACGAACTCGCTGGCGGCGGATATGCAATCTCAATCAAACCCATCTGACATTTCAGCAGTTAAATATAGAAGATGCGGTCCGATTGGGCTAATCGGACCGCATCTTTCTCTTTTTTATTCACGTCTTTTATCTACGTTTCTTTATCCCAACTTTATGCGAAAATCTTTACTTACTATTTCGTTAGTGGCACTGATGTGCGGGCCGGTAACCGCACGTACATTGTCGCCGTCCGAAGCTCTTGCAAGAGCCTTAGGCAACGGAAACCAGGCCGGAGCCTTCCGCGCCCCCGCCCGTACAACCCCCGTCATGACGGTAGGCAGCGAGAACGCCCCGGCGCTCTACGTCTTTGACCAGGACAAGACGGGCTATCTGATAGTGTCGGCCGACGACGTGGCCGCCCCGGTACTCGGCTACAGCGACAGCGGCACCATCGACCCCGACAATCTCCCCGACAACCTCCGCTGGTGGCTCAGCCAGTACAAGGCTCAGATAGAGGCCGCCACTCAGGGGGAGGCGGCAGCCTATTCCCCCGTCAGCCGCGCCACACGCGAGCCTATCGCCCCGTTGCTCAAAACCACATGGGATCAGGGTGCTCCCTACAACAATATGTGCCCACCGCTCAACGGCAGACAGACCGTGACCGGCTGCGTCGCCACCGCCATGGCACAGGTGATGTATTATCACAAATGGCCCGAGAGTTTCAACGCCCTCTTCAACTATACATGGACCGCCGGCAACGCCAATCTCTCATGGTCACAGAGAAATCAGGTTCTGGACTGGGCCAACATGCTCCCTACATACCATAATGTCGAATATACCTCCGGCGAGGGCAACGCCGTGGCCACCCTGATGAAAGCGTGCGGCTACGCCGTCAACATGAACTACAACGTTTCCTCCGCGGGCGGTTCCAGCGCGCAGTCCATACTCATACCCCGTGTGCTGGCCAACCTTTTCAAGTATGACAAGGGCGCCTACAACGCCTACCGCCCCTTCTACTCCCTCGAGGAATGGGAAAACCTTATCTACGACAACCTCAAGACCTGCGGCCCGGTCATCTATTCGGGCAACAACAACAACGGGGGCCACTGCTTTGTCTGCGACGGTTATTCCGAAAACGGCTACTTCCACTTCAACTGGGGCTGGAGCGGCGTGAGCGACGGCTACTACCTCCTTAGCGCCCTCAGCCCGGAACTGCAGGGTATCGGCGGAAGCACATCGGGCTTCAACGACAATCAGGAAGTGGGGCTCGGCATCAAACCGGCCAACGGCTTCTCGTCAATGAAGAAAATCATACTCTGTTACGGTGATCTGAGCGCTGATGTGGCCGCAAACGGCACTCTCACGCTCAACGGCCCCTTCTTCAATCTCTCCAACGGAAGCATTTCCGGAAAAATCGGCATGAGATTCGTGAAAGCCGACGGCTCCTCCCAGGATGTTCTCATTAACCAGAGCGACGACATCCAGGCCGGAAGCGGTTACAGTGCATTCCGGTTAAACACGAGTTCGCTCCCCTCCGGCTCATGGAAGCTCTATCCTATTTTCAGATATTCCTCGGGCGAGACCGTTATCATCCCCTGCCACGCTGACCAGGCCGGCTATCTCGACTACAACAGGAGCGGCAACACCATCACCGTGACCGTCCCCGAAATAGGCCGATACAACATCACCGACATGAAGATGGCCACACCCATCTACAAGGGCTCCAAGTTCCTCGTGACCGGCAAAGCCACCTGGAGCGGCTCAAACAGCGTGCAGAAGCCTGTCTACGGTGTTCTGATGAGCGGCACAAGTGCCTCGACAATCGTAGGCATCGGAGCAACCATGCCGATGGAATTCCAGCCCGACGGCACTCCGGTCGAGTTCGACTACGTTTCATCCGACTGGTATAAAATCACCGAGGTCGACGGACGTCCCACCATGGAGGCCGTAGACCCCGCCCCGGGCGACTACTACTTCGCAATGGCCGTCGAGAAAGGCTATTACGACAATATCTACACCCTCATCTCTACCCCCATACCCGTGAAGGTAAATCCCGAACCCCTGCAGACCAAAGTCACCGTCTCCGTCCTGACAATCAAGGATTCGGAAGCCGTGAACCCCGACGAATTCTGCGCCACCGCGAAAGTAAACTGCAAATCCGGCTATTTCTTCGACAATCTCATTGTAGCCGTGTTCGACCCGACCACAGGCACCAACATGGGCCAGTTCTACACCAACTTAGTGCCCATCGAGGCCAACACTTCGGCCACGCTGACTGCCAAAGGAATCCTTTCGGACGTCACCCCGGGCAAGAGATACATCGCACAGATATTCACATCCGACGGCACCTTCCTTGACAAAGCCGTCTCCTTCACCGTGGCCGACATAAGCGCCATCGGCGATGTGATTTCCGATGCACGCGCCCACACCGTAGCCTCGCCCAATCCCGCGAGCGACTACACGGTAGTCACCGCCCCCGCCGAGATAGTCCGCATCGACATCGCCTCTCTCTCCGGCTCACTCGTGACGGCTCCGGCCGTAATCGACGGCGCAAGCGCACGCATCGACGTCAGCTCCCTCCCCGCAGGTCTCTATATAGCCCGCGTGACCACAGCCACCGGCATCGAGACCGTAAAAATCATAAAGAAATGAACATCGCAACCCTCCTGACATCCTCGGCCATGATTCTCCTGACAGCGGCAGCCTGCACAAGCGCCCGACAGAGCGCGGACACTTCCGCTCCGGGTGGCGTGGCCGTGGGATGGCACCACAGCCATGAGACCCGTGTGGGCGACACCACGCTGGTCACTCTCCCCTCGGCAGGGCTCGCCGGAGGAATCCGCGGCGGCTCGGGCAAAAGCGCCGTCATGCCTCTGACCCGCATCTACAGGACCAACGGCGACTATGCCGACCGCGTCCCCGTCACCCTCAACGCCTCGCGGACGGAACTCCTTTCCTACCCCGCTCCCGGCGACCTGAAGGGGGCCGAACCCGTGAGACTCGACGACGGTTTCCTGCTCGACAACCGCGGTATCGGAGCCAACACAGCCTTCACAAGCTGGACCTATGCCGAATACATGGCCATGCCCTCAGCACCCTCGGCCGCGGAAATCATGAAGCATATCCTCCCCGACGCGCGGGTGACTGAAATCTACGAAATGCCCTTCACGGTCGGCACCCCCGACGCCGCCCGGCGCTGCAACGAGCTCATTTCCGCAGGTCTCCCCGGCTGCACCCCCGTCCTCACCCAACTCAAAATGAACTGAGGCACCTTTATCCGCAAAGCCACATAGGATAAAGGCACATAACGACATAAGACACAAAAGGAACATAATTTTATTCAGCTTATCCGGAGAAAATTTCCGGTCGGTCTGAAATAATCTATGTTCCTTTTGTGTCTTATGTCGTTATGTGCCTAAATTCCTGCCGGTTCAATAATGGAACGAGGAGCCGCCGAGGAATTCGCGCAGTAGCGATGTGGGCGGGATGAGGGTAGAGGGAATCGGGGAGAAATATCCCAGGAACTTCCTTAGGCGGTGGGCTTCGGCATACTCCGGCAGGTCGCGGGGCACACTGCGCAACACCTTGTCGGCCTCGTCGCGCATCACTCCGAGCTCAAACAGCAGCGAGGAGTTGAACATCGAGTCGGCATTTTCCTGATAGGGGAAAATCCACTTCTCCTCGCCGCGTCTCACACTCGGCCAGCGGCGTATGGTCTCGAGCGCGTTGGTGCCGCGGTACTTATAGTCGCGGATTATGCGGCGCAACAGGCGGTTGTCGGTCGTCGACACCCAGTTGTGGTCGTCGATGGCGAGGGTGGTCAGCGCCGAGACGTAGATTCGATACTTCATCGAGTCCTCCACTTCGCGCGTCAGCTCGGGATTCAGGCCGTGGATGCCCTCTATAAGCAGTATGGAGCGTGAATCTAGCTTCACGGTCTCCTTTTTGTATTCGCGCTCGCCGCGCTCGAAATTATAGTACGGAATCTCCACCTCCTCCCCTTTGATGAGGCGGTTGAGATGCTCGTTGAACAGCTCGAGGTCAAGGGCGAAGAGCGACTCGTAGTCATAGTCGCCGCTCTCGTCGCGCGGGGTGCGGTGACGGTCCACGAAATAGTTGTCGAGCGAAATCATCACCGGCTTCAGCAGATTGGTCAGAAGCTGCACCGCAAGGCGCTTGGTGAAGGTGGTTTTGCCCGACGACGATGGGCCGGCAATGAGCACCACCTTCGCGCCGCCGTTTTTGTAGCGCTCGGTGATGGTGTCGGCAATCGCGCCGATATGCTTGGTGTGGAGCGCCTCCGCCACGTTGATCATCATAGCGGTGCCCTTTCCTGCGGCCACCTCATTGACGTCGCCCGCGTCGCGGATACCGATGATGGAGTTGAATTTCAGATAATCCGTGAAGGCGCGGTAGAGCTTGGGCTGAGGCAGGGGCTCTGTCGGGCGCGTCGGGTCGGCGGCGTCGGGGCCGAGCAGCAGCAGTCCCTCCTCGTAGGGAATGAGGTCAAACACTTTCAGCATGCCGGTACGGGGCACGAGATTGCCGTTGTAGGTGTCGCAGATTCCGTCGAGGCGGTAATACACGGTGTAGAGCTCGTGAAGCGTCTCCAGCAGTTTCACCTTCTCGTGAAAACCCTGGGCGCGCATGATTTCAATCACATCCTTTGTCAGACGCTCCTTGCGCTCGAAAGGTATGTCGCGGTCCGTAATCGAGCGCATTTCGGCCTTGATGCGGGCACACACACCCTCGTCGATGTGCAGCCCCTCGAGTCGGCAATAATAGCCGCGCGACACCGAGTGGCTTATGATGAGCTGAGTGCCGGGATAGGTCCTCTCCACGGCGCGGTAGAGCACCATGCAGAGCGAGCGTATGTAGCAACGGTGACCCGACGGCGACTCATAGGGAAGAAACTCTACTTGCTTGGGAGTGAAAACGGGAAACGCGAGGTCCTCCGCCTTGTTGTTGACGCGCGCGCAGACGGGCACGAAAGGTAGCCGCTCGCGGATGCCTTCATAAATTTCACTGAGGGTCTCCCCTCCGTTTATCGGAATATATTCGCCGAGATTGGCACAATAGATTTTCAGTCTGTTGCTCATAGCATGATGAATTTGGTTTCCAAAGATAACTTCTGTTTTGAATAAATTTTGCAAACTCGGATTTCCACAGAAGTTAATTTAAGTTAATTTACTCAATTAGTCTACAAAATAGGAACGACAGGCCAACGCGCTTTGTTCACTTCCCATCTCCGCCCTTTCTTCTTGTCCCATATTTTATACGAAAACTTGCCGATACCGGCAAATTTTCGTATCTTTGTACAACAAATCGCATCAAAAACTTGCCGATAAGCCAATGGAGAGCATGAAATATATATCAGTAAAAGACTGGGCGGAAAGACATGGCGTTTCGGAGCGCACGGTGAGAAACTATTGTGCCACCGGTAAAATCGAAGGCGCTTTCCTCGTCGGAAAGACATGGAACATCCCTGCCGAAGCACAGATTTCGAAGCGCAGAATAAAAGAAACTTTGTCTCCCCTCCTCAAAACCCTGCGCGAACAGAAATCCGCAAGGCTGAAAGGTGGCATCTACCACCGAATTCAGATTGACCTGACCTACAACTCCAATCATATCGAAGGGAGCCGCCTGACCCACGACCAGACCCGCTATATATTCGAGACAAACACCATAGGAATCACCTCCGAGGCTGTCAATGTGGACGATATCGTCGAGACTACCAACCATTTCAGAGCCATAGACCATATAATCGAAAATACCGAGGGGCCGCTTACTGAATCGTATGTAAAGCATCTGCACTTCCTGCTGAAGTCCGGCACGTCCGACGAAAGAAAAGACTGGTTTCGCGTGGGCGAATACAAGCTGCTGCCCAATGAAGTCGGCGGAAACGATACATCACTGCCCGAGAATGTCCACCGCGACATGGAAATCATTCTGAAAGAATACAATGCACGCCGACATCCCTCTTTCGAGGACATCATCGATTTTCATCATAAATTCGAGTCGATACACCCCTTTCAGGACGGCAACGGGCGCATCGGACGCCTGATAATGTTCCGAGAGTGTCTGCGCTTCGGTCATGTGCCCTTTATCATTACCGACGAGCTGAAAATGTTTTATTACAACGGCTTGCGCAACTGGCCCGCGGTCAAAGGCTATCTGCTCGACACCTGCCTCACCGCTCAGGACTGTTTCAAGGCGATGCTCGACAAATTTCGCATAAATTATGATGATTGATGCCGGTAATGAGCGAAAAATTCCCTAACTTTGTAAGTCAAACGGGTTTACACCGGTTGGAACTAACCCTTAAATGACGCTATCCGTTCAGATAACTGACGTTGTATATTCAAAAATTTCACCCTTCCATGCTTAAGCGCCTTCTCCATCTATCAATAACAGTCCTTATTTTCGCAATACTCGCCGCCTGCGGAAGCAACGACGAGCCTACGCCGCCCGCTCCCAAGGAGACACACCGCACGGTGCTTGTCTATATGGTGGCCGACAACAATCTCGGCTCCGACTACCACTACGACCAGGCCGACATGAAGGAAATGCTTACCGGAGTGAAAAACGGGGGTCTCAACGGAGGCCGTCTGCTCATCTACCGCAACCGTCCCGGCACCGCCAGCGGCAACGCGCCTCAGATGCTCGAAGTGACTCCAGAGGGCATCACCGAACTCAAGACCTACCCCGACGACCCGGAGATATATTCCGTGTCGGCCGACCGCATGAAAGAGGTCCTCGCCGACATGAAGAGCCTCGCCCCCGCCGGGGAGTACGGCCTTGTTTTCTGGGGACACGCCACATCCTGGCTTACCCATCCCTCCGACCTCGAAGGCCGCAGCAACAGCCCGATAAAACGCTCCTACGGCACTGACCGCGACAAGTGGATGAGCCTCTCCACCCTCGGCGAGACCCTTGCGGGCCAACAGTTCTGCTTCATCTACTTCGACTGCTGCCTGATGGGAACCGTCGAAGTTGCTTACGAGCTCCGCCACGTCACCCCCGTCATCGTAGCCTCCCCCACCGAGCTCGAAGGGGAGGGCATGCCCTACGACCGCAACATCGCCCCCTTCTTCGCCTCGGGCGAACCTAAACTCATTGACGCGGCCACCAACACTTTCGAATACTACAACTCCATCCCAGGCCGCACATGCCAGATGACAGTCATCAACACCACTGCCCTCGACGGACTCGCCGAGGCATCGCGCGCCGTATTCTCGCAGCAGACCGATTTCCCCGAAAGCCTCTGGAGCATACAGGAGCTTTCCAAGGCCCACCGCCGCTTCTTCTACTCCACATCCACCTGCTCCGACTGCCATCCGGTCTACGATATGGACCATTACATCTCCACCATCGCCTCACCGGAGCTCTACAGTGCATGGGCCGAGGCCTTGAATGAGGTCGTGCTTTACAAGGCCACCACACAGCGCGAGTTCACGGGCATCAATGTCGCGCGCTACTGTGGCCTCGGCAGCTACGTGGTCCGGCTGAAAGACCACGGCGACTATCACGGCTACACTCAAACCCAATGGTGGAAAGACGTGGTGTCGAAAGCCCCGGTGCTGACTGATAAATGATTCTTAAAATTTACTTATGATACAATTCGATATTCTCCCGACTGATTCCGTCCCCACCGTAGCGCAGGAGACAAGCGCGCTGAAAAACATGTCGTTTGACCAGCTCGTCGACACCCTTGTCCACGACATGATTCATTTCGCCATCTCGCTTGCCATAGCCATAGTGGTCTTTTATGCAGGCAAATACATCATCAAGAAGCTCTACGATTTCGTCTACCGCATACTCACCCGCCGCAATGTCGACGCCTCGCTGAGCACCTTCGTGCTCTCGCTCGTGAGGATAGTGCTCTACTTCATCCTCATAGTCACCGTCATAGGCATACTCGGCATCGAGACGAGCTCCTTCCTCGCCCTCTTCGCCTCCGCCGGTGTCGCCATCGGTATGGCTCTGAGCGGCACGCTCCAGAACTTCGCGGGCGGTGTGCTCATCCTCCTGCTCAAGCCTTTCAAAGTCGGCGACTACATCGAGGCGCAGGGCTTCGCCGGTACAGTCACCAGAATCGAAATCTTCAACACCATCATCTGCACCCCCGACAATAAGTCGATAATCATTCCCAACGGCGGCCTCTCCACCGGCAGTGTCAACAACTACTCCACTCAGTCATACCGCCGCGTCGACTGGAGCATAGGCATTTCCTACGGCGAGAGCGTCGAGGAGGCCCGCGCCCTCATCACCGGCCTGCTCGCCCGGGACCCGAGAGTGCTTCAGGAGAAACCAGCCGACGGCCCGAGCGTGGCGGCTCCCGTGGTGGTTGTCAGCGCACTGGCCGACTCCTCGGTCAACCTCAGCGTCCGCGCGTGGGTCAGAAGCGCCGATTACTGGGGCGTCTACTTCGACCACAACGAGGAATTCTATAAAGTCATCACCGACCATCCCTCGCTCTCCTTCCCCTTCCCGCAGCTCGACGTCCACATGATTCCCGAGAGCAAGGACTGATAGGCCGATTGCACGGCGCCATTCGCATTATCGCACCATTTCCCGGCGCCTCACCCCCTATCTTTGCGGGAAAACCACCCCGCCATGACCAACACCACTCCACCCCTCCGCAAAGAGAACACCACTGCGAAACCGCGCAAAGAGGACACAGTTCCGAAACCCTGCAAAGAGCGCCCCGTTCCGAAACCACGCAAAGAGAAATGGGACATGCCTGTGTCCCGGAAATTCTACACTAAGCTCCAGCAGCGAGTGTCGTCGCTCCACTGGAACACCGACATGCCCCTCACCTCGCTTGCCATCCTGCTGGACTACATGGAGACCTACGTGATGACGCGCCGTGCGCCCGACCGCTACAGCGCCGACCACTACGCCTACCTCATCTTCGTCACCATCTGTCCCGAAATCGACGACGCCCTCAGGCGCTCCGAAGCCTGCCGCGAGCGCGCCGCCGAGCGCCGTGCCCGCAAACTCGCCGCCCTGGGAACCTGTACGGCCAGCGCTCCCGACGCACCCTGCATGCCCGACACACCCGCCACTTGTACGGCCATCGCATGCGGTGGCCACCCATCAGCCGCCGATACTCCCTGCGGTGACCATCCATCGGTATCCCCCCGCCAATCCCCCGCAGTTGCTGTCGGAAAAAATAAAACTCCTGTCCCCTCCCGTCCTCTTGTGCCCCAAATCCCGGGATCGGTCACCGCATGCGATGACCCTACAACACGGGAAATCGCATCGAATCACCCTGCACCACGGAAAATCACCCGCGCCCACACAAACGATGCCACTACCCCACGGAAAATTATCGAAATCGCCCCCTATCCCGGCTACGACCTCCGCGACGGAGTATATTACCGGCGCCCCGACACCTTCCTCCGCAACCGCACCCCCTCCGTGTGGGCCCCGCCTCCCCTACCGCAGAACTTCGTCGACACGTGACACACCACACCTGGCACCAAAACTTCGTTGACGTTTACATCCTCCACTCCTTACCGCAAACTTCGTCAACCCGTAGCTTCCGTAGCCACGGCGCCGTGAATCTGCATCCATCACCATAAGGAGCCCCCTCCGTTCACCATTTTCACAATTCAATAGATTGCCTAAATTTATATAATGTAGATTTTGAAAAGTATTGTCAGATGGATTTTTGCCCGCGATGAAGGAGCGTAGCCGTAGCTACGTGACTGAAGAGCGGACAAAAAGACGCTGACAAGACTTTCAAAAGCAAAGTAATATAAATTTTAGGCAATCTATTAAAGGATAAATAACATTTATTATGGCAATTTATCCAAATATTCTGCGTACTTTTGCAAATAATCGGGCAGAAGTATCCGATTGACAGCAAGTGTCCCCTGAAAGGGACAGAAAGACGCGCGGTGCTCGTCTTTTCCATAATTGCGACAACCATCACTCTCTCCGTCTATTACCATCCATATTCCCCTCCCCCCTCTCTCTCCCGCGTGGCCGCCCCGGTACGGCCCGTCCGCCTTCTTTTGAAATAAAAAAGAAACAACATAAATGACAAGTAAATGGAATTACTGTCCCCTTACATCCGACGAACAAGAAGTGGAGTCCGGCCTGGCAAAACGCTATGCCGGAGTGCCGCCCATTAGCGAGCTGCTTGTGCAACGGGGCATTTCCTCTGTCGAGGAGGCGGAAAAATTCTTCCACCCGTCGCTCAGAGACATGCACGACCCGTTCCTAATGCCCGACATGGACAAAGCCGTCCACAGGCTCAACCGTGCCATGGGGTCAAAGGAGCAGATAATTGTCTATGGTGACTACGACGTCGACGGAACCACCGCCGTGGCTCTCGTCTATAAGTATCTCCGCAATTTCTACTCCCATATCGACTACCTTATCCCCACCCGCAACGAGGACGGATACGGTATCTCGAAGGCCACCATCGACATGGCAGCCCGTCAAGGGGTCAGACTCTTCATCATCCTTGATTGCGGCATCAAGGCCACTGAGGAGATAGAATATGCCCGCTCCCTGGGCATCGACTTCATAATCTGCGACCATCACGTCCCCGACGAGACTCTTCCGCCGGCGGTCGCCATCCTTAACCCGAAACTCGAGGGGAGCACCTACCCCTGCCCGCATCTCTCTGGCTGCGGAGTAGGCTACAAGTTCATGCAGGCCTTCGCCATGTCCAACGGACTCGGAAGCGCCGACCTCGAAGGGATGCTCGACCTTGTGGCCGTATCCATCGCGGCCGACATCGTCCCGATGGTTGGCGAGAACCGCATCATGGCCTACCACGGCCTGAAGCGCCTCAACTCCAACCCCAACATGGGTCTGCGCGCAATCATCCGCATCTGCGGACTTTCGGGACGCGAAATCACCATCAGCGACGTGATTTTCAAGATTGGTCCCCGCATCAATGCCTCCGGACGCATGCAGAGCGGCAAGGAGGCTGTCGATCTGCTGGTGTCGCGCGACCTGGCCGACGCCAATGCCCGCGCGAAGGAAATCGACCGCTACAATCAGGACCGCAAGGAGCTCGACAAGCAGATTACCGAGGAGGCCAACGCCATCCTCGAGCAGAGAAGCGAAATTCTTTCGGAGAAGAAGTCAATAGTAATCTACAATAAAAACTGGCACAAGGGCATAATCGGCATCGTGGCCTCGCGCCTCACGGAACTTTACTACAAGCCCTCGGTCGTCCTGACCTACTCCAACGGACTGGCCACAGGCTCGTCGCGCTCGGTGCAGGGCTTCGATGTGTATCGTGCCGTGGAGTCGGCCCGTGACCTGCTCGAGAATTTCGGCGGCCACACCTACGCCGTGGGCCTCTCGCTCAAGGAGGAAAACATCCCCGAGTTCACCCGTCGCTTCGAGAAATTCGTGGCCGACAATATCCGCCCCGACCAGCTCACTCCCCAGCTCGACATCGACGCCTACCTGAGTTTTTCGGAAATCACCCCCGAGTTCCTCGGCTACCTGCGCCAGTTCAACCCCTTCGGCCCGGGCAACAACAAGCCGGTGTTCTGCACTCGCGGAGTGACCGACTTCGGCACCTCGAAACTCGTCGGACGCCACAACGAGCACATCAAGCTCGACCTCGTAGACTTGACCTGCGGAAAAGTCCTCAACGGAATCGTGTTCAACCGCGCCGAGCTCTTCGACCACATCCACTCCGGCAAGCCTTTCAGCATCTGCTACACCATCGAGGAGAACAAACACAAGGGAGGGTCGGCCATCCAGCTCTTCGTCAAGGAAATCCACCTCGACTGAGCTCCCGCCGCTATCTCCCGAACTTTAAGCTCTCCCACACGCCGATGCCTCTGAGCATACTCAAACGATATTGGGGCTATGACGCCTTCCGTCCCCTCCAGCGCGAAATCATAGATTCCGTGCTGGAGGGACGCGATACGCTCGGACTTCTCCCCACAGGAGGAGGAAAATCAATCACCTTCCAGGTTCCCGCCATGCTCCTGCCGGGGCTGACCGTGGTGGTCACGCCACTCATATCGCTGATGAAGGACCAGGTTGACAATCTGCGGGAGCGCGACATAAAGGCGGTCTATTTCCACTCGGGACTCTCGCGCCGCGAGACTCAGTTAGGGCTCACACGCTGCCGCCTGGGTAAAATCAAGCTCGTCTACATCTCGCCCGAGCGCCTGCAGAACGACGCTTTCATCGCCGAGCTGCGCGCCATGACCGTAAGCCTCATCGTGGTCGACGAAGCCCACTGCATCTCCCAGTGGGGCTACGACTTCCGCCCCTCCTACCTAAAGGTGGCCGATATGCGGGCTATAGTCGGCGAGGAGGTGCCCATACTCGCCCTCACCGCCTCCGCCACCCCCGAGGTCACCGCCGACATCATGCGCTCGCTCCGTTTCCGCGAGGGCTCGCGGATGTTCGCGCGCTCGTTCACGAGGGAAAATCTCTCCTACATCATCCGCTACGCCGATTTCAAGGAGGACACGCTGCTGCGGGTGCTCCGCACCACCTCGGGCTGCGCCATAGTCTATGTGCGCTCCCGCCGCCGCTGTCGCGAGATAGCACAGACGCTTGTGCGCGAGGGGATTTCGGCCGACTATTACCACGCCGGACTCGACCCGGAGGAGAAGGACCGCCGGCAGAGCGCCTGGAAGAACGACGAAGTGCGCGTGATGGTGGCCACAAACGCTTTCGGGATGGGCATAGACAAGCCCGACGTCAGGACAGTGATACACTGCGACCTCCCCTCGTCGCTCGAAGAGTATTATCAGGAGGCGGGGCGTGCCGGACGCGACGGCCGCGAGTCATTTGCCGTCGTGATAGCCTCGCAGCGCGACAAAGCCACGCTCTCGCGCCGCCTCAGCGACAGTTTTCCGGAGAAAGACTTCATCCGGCGTGTCTACGAGCTCACCGGCAATTTCCTCGACGTGGCCGTGGGCTCGGGCTACGGGATGCTCTATGAATTCAACCTCGAAAACTTCTGCCGCACCTACTCCCTACCCCCCGTCATGACCGCCAGCGCCCTCCGGCTGCTCACCCGTGCGGGCTATCTGGAGTATATCGACGAGACCACGTCGCGCTCGCGCCTCATGGTCATCATGAAAAAGGAGGAGCTCTACGACCTTGAGCTGACACCTGAGGCCGAGGATGTGTTTCAGTGCGTGCTCCGCACCTACACCGGACTTTTCGCGGACTATGTGAACATCAGCGAACTGACCATAGCGCGCTCGACCATGCTCTCGACCGAGGCGGTGTATCAGGCGCTCCTCTATCTCGGCCGCATCCACGCCATCCACTACATCCCGATGCGGACCACACCTTATATATATTACACCACCTCGCGCGAACTGCCGAAACATGTCATCATGCCCGTGGAGGTCTACGAGCAGCAGCGCGAGCGGATGCGCCTGCGCCTCGAAGCCATGAAGAGCTTCGTATTCGATTCGACCGAGTGCCGCGTGCGCGGGATGTTGCGCTACTTCGGCGAGGCCGACGCCCCGGAGTGTGGTAAATGTGACGTGTGCCGCTCGAAAAAAGCCGCCGCGACCGCCGCGGAAACGCGCCGGACAATCTCGGAGAGCATCATCTATCAGGCGTCGCATCCGGGCGGAGCCGACATAGCATCCGTTCTTGCCAATACAACCGGACGGCGTGAAGAGATCATCGGCGAAATCCGCCGGCTCGCCGACGCCGGCCGCATCGCAATCGCCGGAGACAAAATCCACGCTCTCTGATTCTGAAAGCGAGTTTATATTTGCATATTTTAGCTAAATTTTTGCTTTTAATACTCATGGGGGGATTTCAGGAGAGGATTCTGCCGTTTTCAATGTTAAAATATCTTTGTGAATCAAAAAAATTCAATAACTTTGCATTAGGACAGATTTCCTTATGATATAATACCGCAACAGCGGGTTTGCCGCTGTCAGACAGCACCAATGATACAAACCAAGCGGTCAAACCTACACAGAGCCGACAGATTTTTTGAGAACAACTACTTCTTACCTTAATAATCTCTAAACCAAAACAACCAAATGAAGTGCGCATTAACCCTTCTGAGGTCCGTAGTGCTGGCATTAGTCTGCCTGACACCTCTATGGGCCTTCTCCCAGAACATCACAGTGACGGGAACCGTGCAGGATGAGGCGGGTGATCCGCTCATCGGCGCCACAGTGCAGCAAAAAGGCTCGTCAAACGGCATCGCGACCGATATTGACGGAAATTTCAAACTGAATGTGCCCCGCAACGCGACACTCGTCGTCAGCTACGTCGGCTACACCACTCAGAGCGTGGCAGTTGACGGCCGCACAAGCATCACCATCACCATGAAAGAGAACTCCGAGGTGCTCGACGAGGTTGTGGTGGTGGGCTACGGCCAGATGAAGCGCTCCGACATGACCGGCTCGGTCGTATCGGTGGGCGACGCCGCCATCAAGAAGTCAGTCCCCACAAGCATCGACCAGGTGCTTCAGGGCCGTGCGGCAGGTGTCAACATCCAGGCCAATTCCGGTACTCCGGGCGCATCGACCTCAATCCGCATCCGCGGTATCAACTCGCTCAACGCCACCAACCAGCCTATCTTCGTGATTGACGGTGTGGTAATCGACTCCGCCACAGACGACGAGAGCTCCAACCCGCTGAGCTCCATCAACCCCTCCGACATCGTGAGCATGGACATCCTCAAGGATGCCTCGGCAACAGCCATCTACGGCTCGCGCGCGTCAAACGGCGTAATCATGATCACCACCAAGCGCGGACAGGCAGGCAACGCCACCGTGACCTACGACGGCTATGCCGGCTGGCAGGAAATGCCCAAGAAATACGACATGCTCAACCTCCGCGAGTATGCTATGCACCACAATTACCGCGCCAACGAGCTCAATCTGCTCGACCCGTCGAGCGCCTTCGTGCGCCCCGAGCTTCTCGGCGAGGGTACCGACTGGCAGGACGAGCTTTTCCGCAAGGCCTTCATGACCTCACACAACATCTCAGTGTCAGGCGGCAATGAAAAGACAACCTACGCTTTCTCCGGAGGTTATCTCAACCAGAACGGTATCGCGGTCGGCTCGCGCTTCCGCCGCCTCTCGCTCCGCTCCAACATCGACACTCAGATTAAGTCATGGCTCCGCGGCGGCGTCAACTTCTCATTTTCAGAGACTAAGCAGGAAGTCGGAACCGACAAGAACACCATCATGAGCGCTCTCCAGCAGCAGCCCACGGTGGCCCCGACATCGGCCGACGGCTCATTTGACGGCCCCGAGGACGTGTGGATGCCCGACAACCCCTTAGGCCTGGCGTCAATCATCACCAACAACAACCGCAAGACCAACTTCCGCTTCAACGCCTATCTCGAAGCCACTCTCTACAAGGGTCTGACTCTCAAGACCGAGGTTTCCGGTGACTGGAACTACAACAACTACTACTATTACATGCCCGACTACCAGTTCGGCGTCAAGACCCAGGATATCCGCACGTCACGCTGGACCAAGACCAACACCAAATACTGGTCGTGGCGCAACATCCTCACCTACAATCAGACTTTCAACAAAGTCCACAGCGTCAACGTAATGCTCGGTCAGGAAATCAGCCATTTCAACTGGGAGACACAGGTCAGCACCGCCACCGGCTTCCTCACCAACACCACCCCCGACCCCTCGGCAGGCGACATCACCACCTCGACCGGCACCGGCTACAAGAACGCCAACGCAATGTCGTCGTTCTTCGGCCGCGCCTTCTACTCCTTTGACGACCGCTACCTCCTGACGGCCACTATCCGCCGTGACGGTTCGTCGAAATTCTCACGCGGCAAGCGCTGGGGCTGGTTCCCCTCCGCCGCTCTCGCATGGCGCGCCTCGCAGGAATCCTTCCTCCGCGACATCCACTGGCTCAACAACGCCAAGCTCCGCGCAGGCTGGGGCATGACAGGTAACCAGAACGTGGCTGACTGGGCAACCATCGCGCTCCTCAGCTACAAGACCACACCCTGGGGTATCGGCGTGCTCACCGGCAACACTCCCGCTCCCGACCTGACATGGGAGACAACCCACTCCTATAACCTCGGTCTCGACCTCGGCTTCCTCGACAACAGAATCGAACTCGTGGCCGACGTCTACTACAAAAAGACCAAAAACCTTCTGCTCCAGGTGCAGCTCCCCGCCTTCCTCGGCTCCAAGGGCCAGGGCGCGGCCTCAAATCCCTGGGACAACATCGGCTCCCTCGAAAACAAGGGCTTCGAGCTGACCCTCAACACCACCAACATCACCAACCGCGACTTCCAGTGGACATCGAACCTCACCTTCTCGCTCAACCGCAACAAGGTTGTGGCCCTCGACACCGAGACAGCGACACTTGAAAAGACCTTCCAGACAGGGTCCTACAACCACGTGGTGACCCGCACCGTGGTAGGCGAGCCCATCGCGCAGTTCTGGGGCTACAAGGTGATAGGCCGCTTCGACGAGCCCACCGACTTCTACTACCATGACAAAGACGGCAACGTCAAGCAGGTGGCCATCCCCGCCGGCAACACCATAGCCGAAAGCTCGACCTGGCTCGGCGACTACATCTATGAGGACGTGAACGGCGACGGCGTAATCGACGCCAACGACTCGCAGTTCATCGGCAATCCCGAACCGAAATTCACCTGGGGCTTCGGCAACACCTTCTCATGGAAGGGTATAGACCTCACGGTGTTCTTCACCGGCTCCTACGGCAACAAGCTCCTCAACATGACCCGCATGAACATCGAGGACCCGCGCAGCAACAGCAACATCCTCCGCTCGTCGCTCAACTACGCGCGCATCGGCCTCATCGACCCCAACGGCCCGGCCGACGACTTCCGCAACCTCCACGTAATCAACCCTGACGAGACAATCATGCCCGCAGTGCAGCGAAGCAATGCCAACAACAACTTCACTCAGGTCAGCGACCGCTTCATCGAGGACGGTTCATATATCCGCCTTCAGAACATCTCGCTCGGCTACACCTTCCCGCGCCAGTGGATGCGCAAAATCTATCTTGAGAACGTCCGCGTGTACATGAACATACAGAACGTACACACCTGGACCAAATACAAAGGCCTCGACCCCGAAGTCGGCGCCATGTATGGCGACGCGCTCATGACGGGTCTCGACTACGGACGCTATCCCTCGCCCCGCATCTACACCTTCGGTCTGAACGTATCTTTCTAACCTTAACATCCGAGAATCCAAATGAAAACCAAAATATTGACACTCGCGGCTCTGGCAGGAATGACAGCAATGCTGACGGCCTGTGACGACTATCTCGACCAGACCAACAGCTATCAGGCAAACCCGGAGACATTCTTCGACACTGACGAGGCAGTCTCCTACGCCACAGCCCCGCTCTACAACTATGTGTGGAACGACTTCAACGGCAAATTCTACTACAGCGTGGGCGACGGACGCTCCAACAATCTCACCGCCCGCTGGTCAGACTACATCTATCCCTACACCAACTTCACCGAGACGGCCAACTCGCCCGGTCTGGAGGACGCATGGGGCGCCTTCTACTCCGTTGTGGCCCAGAGCAACAACGCCATCAACAACATAGCGCAGAAGAGCGGCCCCGCCGTCAGCGAAAGAGCCAAGACCCAGGGCATAGCCGAAGCCCGTTTCATGCGCGGACTCGCCTTCTGGTATCTCGGCTCCGTGTGGGGTAAGGCCATCATCTACACCGACACCCAGGAAGCCAAACGCAACGTTGTGCGTCCGGCCAACCGCCTGGAGGACGTGATTGAGTTCGCTATCCGCGACATGGAATATGCCGCCGCCAACCTCTCGCCCACCCAGGCCAATCCCGGCCGCGTGACCTGCTACAGCGCCTACGGCATGCTCTCGCGCTTCTACCTCTCGATGGCCGGTCTGACGACCGAGGGAGCCTATGACGGCAGCAACATAGCCACCGACCACAACCGCGGCTACCGCAATCCCTACTATCTCGACCTCGCGGCCAAAGCAGCCCTCAAATGTATCGAAGGTCCCTACGAGCTGATGCCCGGCTACGGCGACCTCTTCACCGTAGAAAAATGGAACAACAACTCCGAATCCGTGTTCCAGCTCCAGTGGCTCCAGGGCTCGACCGACGCAGTGGGCTGGGGCGGCGCCAACTCAATCTCAGCCTTCTTCTCATGGTCGACCATGGTGGGCGAGACCAACTGGGGCAACGCCACCTACGCATCCTACGACATCGTGCGCACCTACAAGCCCGAGGATTTCGCAGTGCGCCGCCACTACACCATAGCCACCGTGGGAGAATATTACCCCAACCTCAACAAGAAGAACGGCGGCTACACCTACAACGTGACCGAGTCGAACTACGAGAACAAGTGCAATGTGGTGAAACACGTAATCGGCAAGCTTGACGACAACGGCCAGAGCTACCAGCAGTCAAGCGGCCTCAACACCTACATGATGCGTCTCGCCGAGGTCTATCTCAACTACACCGAGGCCAAAATGGGCAACAACACCACCCTCTCCGGCGACGACCTGAAATATTTCAACATGGTCCGCGCCCGCGCCAAGGTGCCCGAGAAGAGTTCAATCAACTATGAGGACCTCCGCTACGAGCGCCGCATAGAGCTCGCCTACGAGGGCCAATACTGGTATGACCTCCTGCGCCGCAGCTACTATCAGGAGGAAGAAGTGATAGGCTACCTCAACAGCCAGGAGCGCAACGCCGGCTACGAATGGGACGAGAGCGAGACCTGCCAGTATGCCAAGACAAGCGACGGCACCGGCGTCTCCACCGCCACCAAGCAGCATCTCACCTTCCCCGTGTCGAATGTCGACCTCACCCGCAACCCCAAGCTCAAGGACACTCCCGTGGCCTACGAATTCCCGGAGCGCGAAGTCGAGACAGCAACATTGTTCAATTAACAGCCTCTAAAATCAAGGAATCATGAAATTCAAATATATATTTCTGCCTGTAGCAGCTATCCTGTCGATGGGTCTTGGCTCGTGTAACGACGACGACGCCTATTTCGAGGATGACGCCCAGTCTGCCCGGATGCAGATAAACAAGGTATATCTCGAGGACTACAAATCATCCGTGCCCGACCGGGAGGTCGAATTCGCGCGCCTGGGTCAGATGCTCCGTCTCGAAGGCTCCGGTCTTTTCGGCGTCAGGAAAGTCTACATCAACGGCTACGACACCTATTTCAACCGCGCATACGTGACGGACAACTCCATGATTGTCACCGTCAACTCCAAAACACCGGTGAGCGACTGCGACGAGGCCGTGCGCAACACCATCCGTCTTGTCAAAGACGGCGGCAACGAGTATGTCTACGAGTTCCTCATCCGCAACGGCTACTCCATCATCACCAATATCAGCAACACCCTTCCGCAGCCGGGCGAGACAGTGACCGTGAGCGGTTCCTATCTCCACGAGACCTCCAAAGTGACCCTCCCGGGCGGAGTGACAGTGACCGAGGGAATAGTCAACGACAAGGACGGCGAGTGGTTCAGCTTCACGATGCCCTCGGGTGTCAGCGAGGGTGGCGCCCTCATCAGCGAGAGTCCCAACGGAGTGACCCAGTCGGCCCCCTACTTCAACGAGCGCCGCGGCCTGCTCATCGACTATGACACCGACGGACAGCAGGGCGCATGGGGCGGCAAGGACGACGACGGCAACATCAAGCCCGGCGCCTCGATGATATATCCCGAGGACCTCGTGGATGACCCCGCAGGGACAGGACGCGGCAAATGCGCGCCCCTCATCCCGCAGCGTCTCTTCGACGAGGGTGGCATAGCCGCCGGCAAGCCCCGCGCAGCCGAGACCCATACCTGCGGCGACGCCGACAAGTCGTGGGAGGACTGGTCGCGCATGACCGGTTTCATCCCCGCCGAGACTCCCGTGAGCGAAATCGCCATCCAGGTCGACGTCTACTGCCCGAATCCCTGGACCATAGCCGCCGGGGGACAGATTCAGATCCAGCTCATCAACAACTACAACCTCGCCGGCATAGGCAGTGACGACGACGGCAAAAACAACCTCGTCTATTGCTGGGCCCCCTATCTGAGCAACGGCAAGAGCGGGGAGGCAGTGGAATTTTCCACCGAGGGATGGCAGACACTGACCATACCCCTGTCGTCAATCAACAAATACGCCACCCTCTTAGCTGACGCCGAGGCGCAGAAGCCGACATTCCAGACCGTAATCGACGACCGCAACGCAGCCACCTATCCTAACTTCGGGGTGGGCTTCGTCAACTCCGACTTCGACTACGTCAATGCCGCGGGCGAGAGCGTAACCCTCAAGTCGAGCCTCTTCACAGGCCCCGCGCTCTTCTTCGACAACTGGCGCATAGTGCCCTGCAAGCAGTTCACTCCCAGCGACTACGAGGAACCGGAGGATGAGAAATAAGATGTCATAATACAACACACTACCATTGAAAAATCATGAAATTCAATAATATAATATTTCCGATAGCAGCAATGTCGCTGGTCTTTGCCGCGTGTGACGACCAGGTGATGGAATGGCGCGAGGGAGACCCGACAATCAGCGGAAGCGACATCCCGATGGAGCTCGCCGAGAAAATCGCGCAATATGACTTTGTCAAGAACTACATGGCGCAGTATCACCCCGAGGTCGACATAACAATCGGCATGGGGCTGGACGATTTCCTCGCCAACGAGGAGTACCGCCAGATGGTGCTCGACAATTTCCAGGGAGTGACCTTCGGCAACGCCATGAAGCATCAGAGCATCGTGTCGGCCTCCGGCAACATGAACTGGGCGAAGGTGGACGAGTTCATAGCCATGAACACCGGCCTGAAACTCCACGGCCACAACCTGCTCTGGCACACCCAGCAGCAGCAGACCTACATGAAGTCGCTCATAGCCCCGAAGCTCGTGCAGGAGCAGACCGGCGGGGGTGACGGCATATCCAACGTGCTCGTGGGCGACGCCAACGACTTCGAAGGCGGAACAACCGGCGGCTGGGGCTCATGGGGTTCCAACAAGGAGAGCGCCGAGGTGGTGGACGGTGTCGGAACAGACGGCTCGAAAGCCCTCGTGCTCAAGAACAAGGGTGACGGCAACGCCTGGGAAGCCCAGTGTGCCTACACTTTCGACGCCCCGCTCAAAAAGGATGTTGAATACAAAATCAGCTTCAAGGCAAAATCCACTTCCGGCGCGGGTCAGCTCCAGTTCCAGTATCAGAACGGCACGACCTACGGCTCGCAGGGCGGCTACAACGAGTTTCCGGTGGGAACAGACTGGATTACCTGCGAATACATCTTCTCGACAAGCTATGAGGATGTGGACCGCATCATCCTCAACTTCGGCAAGGTGGGCGCCACATATTATATAGACGACATCCGCTTCGGCGAATATACCGAACCGGCTAAAGACCCGATGGAAAATGTGCTCGTAGGCGACAACTCCGATTTCGAGGGTGGCACCACCGGCGGCTGGGGCTCATGGGGTTCCAACAAGAAGAGCGTCGAGGTGACTGACGGCGCCGGAGTCGACGGCTCGAAGGCCGTGGTGCTCACCAACAACGGCGACGGCAACGCCTGGGAAGCACAGTTTGCCTACACATTCGACGTGCCCCTTGAAATCAACGTGCCCTACATCATCCAGTTCCAGGCCAAGTCGACCTCGGCAGCCGGTACGGTGCAGTTCCAGTATCAGAACGGCACCACCTACGGCGCGCAGGGGGGCTACAACGACTTCCCCATCGGCACAGACTGGATTACCTGCGAATATGAGTTCACCGTGCCCGAAGCCAACGAGGGCGCCAACCGCATCATCATCAACTTCGGCAAGGTGGGAGCATCTTACAGCATCGACAATATCAAGTTCGGCAAGAAGATAGAGGAGAGCGCCAAAGCGCCCCTGCGCCACGCGGCCGCATATCACTACGAGCTCAAGACTCCCGAAGAGAAGAAAGCCATCCTGCTCGAGTGCATGGAGGCCTGGATCAAGGAGGCTATGACTCATGCCGGACCCGCCTGCTCGTCGTGGGACGTAATCAACGAACCTATCAGCGACAACTGCAAGATACGCGGCGTGGAAGGCGGCTGGATGGAAGGCGACAGCGAGCCCGTGGAAACCGCGGAAGAGGGTCTCAACCTCAACTGGATAAACGACGCGGGCAACGGCCACTTCTACTGGGGCTACTACTGCGGCATGGACTATGCTGTCAAGGCCTTCGAGTTCGCAGCCAAGCATAATCCCAACGGCGCCAAGCTCTTCGTCAACGAATACAATCTCGAGACCAACCCGAGCAAGCTCGACAAGCTCATAGAGTTCGTGAAGTATATCGACGACAACGGCGCACACGTGGACGGTATCGGCACCCAGATGCACGTATCCTCGTCAATCACCAAGGAGCAGGTCGACGCCATGTTCAAGACCCTCGCCGCGACCGGCAAGCTCATCCGCATCACCGAGCTCGACATCACGGTTGGCACCAAGACACCCTCGGCCGACCAGCTTCAGAAGCAGGCCGACTGCTACCAGATGATTCTCACCTCGTATTTCGAGAATGTCCCGCAGGCACAGCAGAGCGCAGTGACAATCTGGGGCCTCAGCGACAACGAGAAGGAGCATGAATACTGGCTCAAGGACGACGCTCCCAATATCTTCGATGCCTCCTATGGCCGCAAGCTCGCCTACAAGGGCGTATGTGACGCGATAGCCGGCAAAGATATAGGCGCCGACTTCCGCAGCCACGACTGGAGCAAAGGAAGCCAGACAAAGTAAATTGAATAATAAAAATCCGCATCTCCCGCAGCCGCAGGCCAGGCTATTGACCCGGCTGCGGGAGATTTTTTCACTTTAACCTCTTAATAAAATACAGATTCCAGCCATGAAACGAGCCATATTACTGTCAGCCATCCTCACCGCCACAGCTCTTGCGGGAGCCGCACGAAACGAATCGCGCCTTGACCGGCAGGGCACGGCGACGCGCCTGATTGCGGACGATAAGCCATTCATCATAGTGGGAAGCGAGACGGGAAATTCGATGGCCTCGGCCAAGGAAGATGTGGCCGCGTGTATGGAGCGGGCCGAAAGTCTCGGCTACAATACGGTGCTCCTTCCAGTGGCATGGGAACTCATAGAGCCGGAAAAAGGCAAATTCGATTTCACGAGCGTGGACGACATCATCGGGCAGGCTGAAGGGCACGGTCTCAAGGTCGGGGTGCTATGGTTCGGCGCGTGGAAGAACTCCATGAGCTGCTACACGCCCGGGTGGTTCAAGAAAGACACACGAAGCTATCCGCGGGCACGGACGCGCTCGGGCAAGCCGCTCGAAATCGCTTCGGCTTTCTCGCGGAAAGTATTTGATGCGGACGCCTCGGCCTTCACCGCCCTGCTGCGGCATATCGCGGAGAGGGATACGGCGGGGACGGTCATAATAATGCAGATTGAAAACGAAATCGGGATGCTGGAGGATGCCCGCGACCACTCGCCGGAAGCCGAAAGGGAGTATTCGAAGGGTGTGCCCCCGGAGCTCATGGCCCATCTCGACAAAAACAGGAAATCACTTCATCCGCAGCTCCTCGAAAAGTGGCAGGGAGCCGGAATGAAGCAAAAGGGGAGCTGGACGGAGGTGTTCGGCGACGACATCTACACCGACGAGCTGTTTATGGCATGGAATTATGCCCGCTACGTCGAGAGTCTCGCGCGGATTGCCCGCGGAGTGTTTCCCACGATGCCGCTTTATGTCAACGCGGCGATGAACTCGCGCGGACGCAGGCCCGGAGAATATCCCTCGGCGGGTCCTCTCGCCCATCTCAAGGATGTGTGGCACGCCGGAGCGCCGACGGTCGACTTCCTCTCGCCCGACCTCTACGACAAGGGTTTCACAGACTGGGTGAGGGCCTACGCTCTGCCCGACAATCCGCTTTTCATCCCCGAAATCAAGAGCGGGGAGGAGAATCCGGCGCAACTTTTCTATGCCGTGGGCGAGCACGACGCCATAGGTCTCTGTCCCTTCGCCTACAACGGTTTCCGAAGCGGAAATCCGAAAATAGCCCGGGGAAACCGGATGCTGCGGGAGCTGACGCCGCTGATTGCCGCGCATCTCGGGCGCGGGAGCATGAACGGATTCTATTTCGACCGCGATTCGACCACACGCACTCTCGACCGCGACGGCCTGCGCATCACCGCAAAACATTTCTTCACCCTTCCCTGGGACCCTCGCGCCACGGACGGCTCCGAATGGCCTGCGGCGGGGGGAATCATCATCCGTATCGCCCCGATGGAATACATTATCGCCGGTTCGGGCATAGTGGTGACTTTCGAGCCGCAGGGCGGAGAGGAGAGCGCCGTGAAGCAGCTCGGTGAGGACGGATTTCTCGCCTCGGGCTCCGACCGCACGCAGGAGACCGGGAAGCGCTGGAACGGAAAACGCATCGGTCTGGCCTCGGTGGAGCAGGTGACGGCCGGCCCCGACGGGGAGCTGAAGCGGGTGCGCACGCTCAACGGCGACGAGACCCACCAGGGGCGCCACGCGCGCATCGGAGTGGATGATTTCGAGATTTTACACGTCAAACTGTATGAATATGAGTGATATGTTACATTTCCGTATGGATATGTAACGCCAGGGAAATGCCTTTTTCATAAAAATAAACTATCTTCGCCACTGAAAAATTTAGCCATGATAACAGATATGCAAAAAATCATAGCCCTGACTCTGACAGCCATGCTCGGCGCGGCCGCGGCACAGGGCGCCGTGACACTCCCGCAGATTATTTCCGACGGAATGGTGGTGCAACGCGACAGACCACTCACTCTCTGGGGTACCGCCGACCCCGGCGAGCAGGTGGAGGTCAGAGTGGTGAAGGGGCAGAAAACGTCCGTCAAGGCCGACGATGCCGGGCGCTGGCGCGTAGAGCTCCGGCCGCTGAAAACCGGCCGGACATACACCATTGAGGTCGGCGACAGGAAAGTGAGCAACGTGGCCGTGGGCGATGTGTTGCTCTGCTCGGGACAGTCAAACATGGAGCTTCCGGTTAGACGCGTGACCGACATGTTTGCCGACGAAATCGGCGCCTACCGCAATGCCGACATACGCCATTTCGTAGTTCCGAAAGAGGTGGATTTCACCACGGAGCGCACCGACGTGAGCCCGACGACGTGGAAATCGGTCGACGAGGACGCCATGAACTTCTCCGCCCTCTCCTATTTCACCGCCAAGGCCATCAACGAAAAGACCGGTCTGCCGGTGGGCATCATCAACGCCTCGTGGGGAGGCACTCCGGTGGAGGCGTGGATAAGCGAGGAGGCGCTCGCCCCCTATCCCCGTGCAATCAACGAGAAGCGACTCTATGACAGCGAGAGCTACCGCGACAACATAAAGAAGCTCGAAGGTGAAAACTACGCGCGCTGGAACGCGACGATGTGGGCCGGAGACCCGGGTATGCACGCCGACGTGAAATGGTTTGACCCGGCCTTCGACGACTCGGCATGGGCCGTGACCGAGCTGCCTGCAGGCACTCTGACCGACGGCACCGCGACGGGTGATGACCTCCACAACACATGGCACGGCAACGACTGCTGGAGCAACGACGGACTCAACCCCGTCAACGGCTCGCACTGGCTGCGCAAGAACGTCGAGCTCCCCGCTTCGATGGCCGGTAAGCCCGGAGTAATCCGTCTGGGGTGCATCGTGGACGCCGATTCGGTCTACGTCAACGGCATATTCACAGGCACCACGAGCTATCAGTATCCGCCGCGCATCTACAATATCCCCGCCGGAGTGCTCCGCGAGGGGAAGAACAATGTGACCGTCCGCGTCATCTCGCAGAACGGCAATCCGCATTTCGTAGCCGAGAAACCATATAAGATAATAGCAGGCAACGAATCCGTGAGCCTCGAAGGTGAGTGGCGCTACCATCTTGGCGCCCCGATGCCGCAGGGACCGGGCATGGAATTTTACTGCTACAAGCCGACGGTGCTCTACAACGCCATGATTTCGCCCGTCATCACCTACCCCGTAGCGGGTGCGGTGTGGTATCAGGGAGAATCCAACGTGAGCCGCCGCAACGAGTATGCCCCGCTGCTCAAGACCATGATTGCCGACTGGCGCAGGGCCTCGGGCGACGCCGCGATGCCTTTCTATATCGTGGAGCTCGCCGACTTCCTCCACTCTTCCGACACCGCCGGACGCGCGGCCTGGGCCGAGATGCGCAGGGTGCAGGCTCAGGTAGCCGACGAGACTCCCGGAGCCGTGCTCATACGCAATTCAGACCTCGGGGAGTGGAACGACATCCATCCGCTTGACAAAAAGACCCTCGGAGGCCGTGTGGCAGACGCAGTAATCAAATAAGCAAAGCGCCACAAGCGGTTCAATCAGATTCAAAAAAACATTCTTACCCCATATCCATGGAAGCAAGCATTAACCTTTCGAAATCACAGGAAGCCAAGGGCTTCTACAAACTTTCGATGCTCCAGTGCATCGGATTCGGCTCGGGCGACCTGGCTCAGAACCTCATCTATCAGACCATCAGCATGTATCTGCTCTTCTTCTACACCAACGTCTACGGCCTCGCGCCGGCGGTGGCGGCGGTGATGTTTCTGATAGTGCGTATAGTCGATGTAATCTGGGACCCGATAGTAGGCACCTTCGTCGACAAGCATAATCCCCGCCTGGGCAAATACCGCGCCTACCTCATCCTCGGCGGCATACCTCTGACCGGATTCGCCATCCTCTGCTTCTGGAACGGCTTTTCGGGCTCACTGCTCTACGCCTATATCACCTACGTGGGCCTCTCGATGTGCTACACGCTGGTCAATGTGCCCTACGGCGCGCTCAACGCCTCGCTGACCCGCGACACGGCGGAAATCACCAAACTGACGTCGGTGCGCATGTTCATGGCCAACGTGGGCGGTCTCGCAGTAGGTATGGGCATACCTTTCGTGCTCCGCTTCTTTGACCCTGGTGAGACCACGGACATGTCGATGAACGACAGCGCATGGTTCGCCACCATGACGCTCTACGGCTGCGTGGGCATGGCGCTGCTCGTGTTCTGCTTCTCGCAGTGCCGCGAGCGTGTGGTCATGGACTCCAAGGCTACGGAAAACGTGAGCGTCTCGGACCTATGGATGGAATTTGTCCACAACCGTCCGCTGCGCATAATCGCCTTTTTCTTCGTGACTGCTTTCGGCCTCATGGCAATCTGCAACTCAGCGGGAGCATATTATATTCAGTATAACCTCAACGGCTCTGCCGCCGAACTCTCCATCTTCATGGGTCTCGGCTCCATTCCGGCCTTCATCTTCATGCCTATGATTCCCGCAATCAAGAAGATGGTCGGGAAAAAGGGAATGTTCTACATCTTCCTCGTGGTAGCCATCCTCGGCATGGCCATGCTCTATGCCATCTCCATGATCGAAGCGCTGAAGGAACATATAATTCTCGTGTATATCGCGCAGTTCATCAAGTCGACCGGTATCGTCGTGGCCACCGGCTATATGTGGGCGCTCGTGCCCGAGGTGATTTCCTTCGGCGAATACACCCACGGACGCCGCATCTCCGGTATTGTCAACGCCCTCACCGGTATCTTCTACAAGGCAGGCATGGCACTGGGAGGAGTGGTGCCCGGACTCGTGCTCGCCTTCGTGGGCTTCGAGAAAGAGGCCGCGACGCAGACAGCGTTTGCGCAGCAGGGCATCCTCTGGCTTGTGGCCGTAATCCCCGCAATCCTCCTCGTGCTCGCCATGTTCATCATCTCGCGCTATGAGCTCGACGACGATGTAATCGACCGCATCAATCAGGAAATCGAATCACGTCATTAATACCAATCTTCACAATCTGTTTTCACCATCATGAAAAAAGCCATTCTCCCGCTCGCCGCAGGTCTCGTAGCCGCCGTGTCGTGCACCACCGCGCCGAAGCCGGAACCGACTCTCAAGGAATATTTCGGCGACAGATTCCTCATAGGCGCCGCCATCAACACCGACCACGTCAAAGGGCTCGACCCCAAGGCTGATTCCATCGTCAAGCGCCACTTCAACTCCATCGTGGCGGAAAACTGCATGAAGAGCGAGGAAATCCACCCGGCTGAGGGTGTCTATTTCTGGGACGACGCCGATGCCTTCGTGGACTACGGCACCAAAAACGACATGGCCATCATAGGCCACACTCTCATCTGGCACTCGCAGCTCGCACCCTGGTTTGCGGTAGACTCGACCGGAGCCTACGTGACAGCTGATGTGCTCAAAGAGCGTATGCGCGACCACATCACCACCATCATGACCCGCTACAAGGGTAAAATAAAGGGCTGGGATGTGGTGAACGAGGCCATCGAGGGTGACGGCTCGTATCGCAAATCGCCTTTCTACGAGATTCTCGGCGAGGAATTTATCCCGCTCGCCTTCCAGTATGCCCACGAAGCTGACCCGGACGCCGAGCTCTATATCAACGACTACGGCATGAACATGCCTGCCAAGCGCGAGGCATACGTGAAGCTCGTCAATGACCTCAAGGCAAAGGGCCTGCGCATCGACGCCATAGGCATGCAGAGTCACATGGGTATGGATTACCCCGATTTCAAGGAATTCGAGGAGTCAATCGAGGCTTTCGCGTCGACAGGCTGCAATGTGATGATTACGGAGTGGGACATGAGCGCGCTCCCGACCGTGAGCCGCAGCGCCAACATCTCGGACAGCATTGTCTACAACACGCTGTTCAATCCCTATCCCGACGGACTGCCCGCGGACATATCCGACAAGTGGAACGCACGTATGGACAGTGTGACCGATATTCTCATGCGTCACTCCGACGTAATCACACGCGTTACGGCCTGGGGCACCGAGGACGGGATGTCGTGGAAAAACAATTTTCCGATGAAGGGGCGTGTGGAATATCCTCTGCTCTTTGACCGCGATTATCAGCTCAAGCCCTTCCTCAGCCGCAGGCTGGAGGAAACGGCGGAGAAATGAAGGCGCGCTTCCAGGATTTTTGGCCGTTTTGAAAAACGGCACAGCGACAAATCACTTAGCAGACCGCAACCTGCAACCAAAGCTGCAAACTAAACCCGCGAGCTGCGCCCAACGCCGCCACCAAAACCGCGGCCAACGCCGCAATAATAAACCCTAAACCGCAAACTAAACCAACCGATAAAATAAACCATGCGTTATCTCTTCCCTGACGATTATATGGCCGATCCGAGTGTCCATATCTTCAACGGCCGAATCTATATCTACCCGTCGCACGACTGGGAGTGTGAAAATGTCGAAAACGACAACGGTGACCAGTATGTCATGAAGGACATGCACGTCCTTTCAATCGACGGCGACCCGATGACCGGCAAAGTAACTGACCACGGCAAAGCTCTCGACATCGCCGACATTCCCTGGGCCGGACGCCAGCTCTGGGACTGCGACTGCGCCGAAAAGGATGGCAAATATTATCTCTATTTCCCGCTTAAGGATAAAAACGACATCTTCCGCATCGGCGTGGCCATAGCGGACCGTCCCGAAGGGCCGTTCATCCCCCAGCCCGACCCGATCCGCGGCTCATATTCGATGGATATCTGCGTGCTCCCCGACAACGGCGAGTATTATCTCTATTTCGGCGGTCTGTGGGGCGGTCAGCTCCAGCGCTATGCCGACAACAAGGCTCTCGAATCTGCCTATCTGCCCGAAGGCGACGAGCCCGCGCTCCCCTCGCGCTGCGTGCGTCTGACAAAGGATATGCTGCAATTCGCCGAGGAGCCCCGCCCCATCGTAATCCTCGACGCGGAGGGCAAGCCTCTCAAGGCAAATGACCCGCACCGCTTCTTCGAGGCCTCGTGGGTACACAAATACAACGGCAAATACTATCTCTCATACTCCACGGGCGACAGCCACCTGCTCTGCTACGCCATCGGCGACAATCCCTACGGCCCCTTCGTGTATCAGGGCGTGATTCTCACTCCGGTTGTCGGCTGGACCACCCACCACTGTATCATCGAGTACGAGGGCAAATGGTATCTATTCCACCACGACAGTGTGCCCTCCGGGGGCAAGTCATGGCTCCGCAGCCTCAAGGTGTGCGAGCTGCAGTATGACGCCGACGGCAAAATCATCACCATCGACGGCGGCGGTGATGCCTGGAAGGAATAAGAGGGTGTTTCATAACAAATGTTAAGCCAAAGTGGGTGTATTTTTATTTAAATTGTTCATAATCAGAGGGAGCATAGCTGTAGCTATGTGACCGATGATTAGGGACAAGTTAAATGAAAAGACGCCCATGAGCGGTAAAGATTTAATAAGTCTTTAATAAGATACATCCGGAGAATAAAGAAGATACCTTGTCTGCATCCATTGTCATGGCCGGGTTCCGCCCTGTCAATCGGTAACATAGCTACAGCTATGCTCCCTCTTTCCATGACGGAATCCGACTCACGACAATGGACTTTGGCTTTAACATTTGTTATGAAACACCCTCTAAGAGGCCCGGTCAAAACAGCCACTGAGACAACAATGCCGGCCGGGGATGATACCCCGGCCGGCAATTCGGTTCAATCATCGTCCCAGTCATCCCAATGGTGGTGGTGACGGTGATGTCTGCGGCTTTCCTTGTAAAGCTCCTTGTAGTATTTCTTCTGAGCCTTACGGTATTCCTTGTATCTTTTTTTCAGCTTCTTGTGGTGTGGTCTGCCGTAGTCATAATATCCGGGACCATCCCACCCGTAATCGACATAATGCACTACCCGACGGGGAGGAGGCGGTGGCGGAGGCCGATGACCTGTGCTGTGGTTTATGCTCACTCCTGCTCCCCCAAGATCCATCCAGAACGAGACGTTGGTCTGTCCTATCGCCAGTGTCGAACCGGCAATCGCTGCTGAAAGCGCTATGGCTGCTATTCGTTTCATGACTTTTTGAAATTGAGGGGTTAGATATTCTTAAAACCCGCAAGAGCCATGAAAAGTTGACGTCTCTCCACATTCTGACCAATACGGATAGCATTATAGACAAGAAAGTCCCTGTTTTTCAATAATTTTCACAATTGTCACATAAATCACCATATTTATCAGTCATGAGAAGCATCAGCGCATTTTTAGTGTCACTGGCAGTCATCGCTCTTCTGGCGGCCTGCGCGTCGACCAAGTCATCGCGGACTCTCGAAATAGCCCAAGCCGAGCTGGAAAATAACTGGACCGGCGCTCCCGTGGAGCTTATCGCCGGAGATTTCTCCCACGGACTCAAGCCCAACGGCTATGCCATAGAGCAGACCGGATCCGAAGTTAAGATTTACAGCAGCGATGACCTCGGCGCCCTCTACGGCGTGTATGCGCTGCTGCGCGACAGTTCGCTCGGGAAAGACAGCCTGTATGTCAGCAATCCCGCCTACGGACTGCGCATCCTCAACCACTGGGACAATCTTGACGGCACCGTGGAGCGCGGATATGCCGGAAAATCGCTCTGGAAATGGGAAGAACTGCCCGACTCGGTGTCGCCCCGCTATGAGGAATATGCCCGCGCAAACGCCGCGACAGGCATCAACGGTACGGTCCTCAACAATGTCAACGCCTCGCCGAAGATACTTTCGGCGGAATATCTGCCCAAGGTGGCAAAGCTGGCCGACATTTTCCGGCCCTACGGCATACGCGTCTATCTCTCGGTCAACTTCGCCTCGCCGATGGTGCTCGACTCGCTTCCGACCGCCGACCCGCTCGACCCGGCAGTGCAGGACTGGTGGAAACGCAAAGCTGATGAGATCTACGCCCTCATACCCGACTTCGGAGGCTTCCTGGTGAAAGCCAATTCCGAGGGTCAGCCGGGACCGATGGACTTCGGCCGCAGCCATGCTGAGGGCGCCAATATGCTGGCACGCGCGGTGGCTCCCCACGACGGTATTGTGATGTGGCGCGCCTTTGTCTACTCACCCATCGACGCCGACCGCGCGAAGCAGGCTTATATGGAGTTTGAGCCTCTCGACGGCAAGTTTGACCCGAATGTCATCATACAGATTAAAAACGGGCCCATCGATTTCCAGCCGCGCGAGCCATATTCCCCCCTCTTCGGCGCCATGCCGAAAAGCGACGAAATGGTGGAGTTTCAGGTGACGCAGGAATATCTCGGCCACTCGAACCATCTGGCGTTTCTCGCCCCGATGTGGACGGAATTTTTCGACTATGTGGCGCCCGAGTCGCTGAAAGCGGTGGCGGGTGTGGCCAACATAGGCGACGAGCCGAACATGACGGGCCATCCGCTCGCCCGGGCCAACTGGTATGCCTTCGGACGCCTCGCCTGGGACCCGACGCTGACTCCGGAGCAGATTGCAGGCGAATGGATTGACTCTAATCTCATCAACCCGGCGGCGACACCCGCGGCGGTGCGCGACAGCCTACTATCCATGTTCGTGACGAGCCGCGAGGCGGTCGTGGACTATATGATGCCGCTCGGACTGCACCACATCTTCGCTTTCGGCCATCATTACGGTCCGGAACCGTGGTGTGACGTCGCGGGGGCGCGTGCTGACTGGCTTCCGAAATACTATCATCAGGCCGACGCGCAGGGCATAGGCTTCGACCGCTCACCATCGGGCAGCGACGCAGTGGGGCAGTATCCCGAGCCGCTGCGCTCACGCCTGGCCGACGTCAATACCTGCCCCGAGGAGTTTCTGCTGTGGTTCCATCATGTGCCCTGGAATCAGAGGATGCAGTCGGGCCGCACGCTCTGGGAAGAACTCTGCAAGGCATATCAGCGCGGCGTGGACAGAGTGGCCTCCTACAAGCAAATCTGGGCCTCCGCCCGCCCCTACCTCAAAGTCAATCTGGAGATTACAGGTATTAGAGAAGGGGCGAGTCAGGTTTCGCCCGAAGAGGTGCTGTATGCCGACGTAGCCGAGCGCCTTGACACACAGTTGCGTGATGCCGAGTGGTGGCGCGACGCCTGCCTGCAATATTTCGCCCGATTCTCCCGCATGCCCCTCCCCGCCAATGTACCCGCAGGCGGCACCCCCTCCCACTCCCTCGACTCCCTCATGAAAATCAAACTCCCCATCACCAACTACGAATCCCCCACCCCGAAACACCTCAATTCCGCCCGCTAATCCCACTCTCCAAGAAGATTTTTATTCAAAAACAATGCACCCCAAAAGTCTATACTGACTTTTGGGGTGCATTTAAAAATCAGAGTTTCAGAATGTCCTATAACCTTCTGTCGATAAACAGGGGGCTATTTTTTGTTGCGGTTGCGCCAGAGGTTGGTCATGTCTTCGAGGGTCTTGCCCTTGGTTTCGGGGACGAGGGCGGCAACGAACCATGCGGCGAGGACGCAGATGATGCCGTAGAGAGCATAGGCGAACATGTGGCCGAACTTATCGCCCATACCGAGTCCGTGCATGTTGTACATGGGCACGAAGGTCGAGGAGACGATGAAGTTGAATATCCACTGGAAAGCCACTGCGATGGCTACTGCCTGGGAGCGGATGGTGTTGGGGAAGATTTCGGCGATGAGAACCCAGCAGATAGGGCCCCATGAGAACATGAAGGAGGCCGAGTAGACCATGATTGAAACCACGGGGATTATCGGGGCGATACCGTCGACAACATTGCTTATGGCTACACCGAAGGCGCCTATAGCCATGCCTATCGAACCCCAGATGAGGAGGGGCTTGCGGCCGAGTTTCTCGACGGAGAATACTGCGACGAGGGTGAAGGAGATGTTGACGATGCCCATGATGATTGTCTGCACCATCGGGTTGCCCATGTTCATGGACTCAAAGATACGCGGGGCGTAGTAGAGCACTGCGTTGATTCCGACTGCCTGCTGGAACACCGAGAGCATGACGCCGACGAAGATGACCATGACGCCGAAGGAGAAGAGTTTTTCGCTCTTGACTTCGACTGTGCTCTTGATCTGTGCGAGGATTTCCCTGGCCTTCTGATAGCCGTTGATGTGTGAAAGCACCATGAGGGCTTTCTCGTCGCGGCCGGTGAGGGCGAGGTAGCGGGGCGACTCGGGCACGAGGCAGACGAGTATGGTGAAGAGGCCTGCTACGATGGCTTCGGAACCGAACATGTAGCGCCAGCCTTTCTCGATGGTCCATGTGTCGGACTCGGAGCTTACCTGATAGAGTGTCTCGCCGATTTTCTCGATGATGGGCTGGGTGTGTTCGCCGAGGATGAGGAAGTTGACGAAATAGACCACGAGCTGGCCGAAGATGATGGCAAACTGGTTCCAGGACACGAGGGTGCCGCGGAGGTCTGACGGGGCGACTTCGGCGATATACATCGGACAGATGGCCGATGCGAGACCTACGCCGACGCCTCCGAGGATACGGTAGAAGTTGAAGGCGAAAAGGAGGCTCTGGGTCGGATTGCCGTAGTCGAAAAAGAGAAATTCGGGGTAATAGCTGCCGAGCGCGGAGAGGAAAAAGAAAACACCGGCAATGGCCAGCGAGCGCTTGCGTCCGAAATAGGATGCGAAGAAGCCGGAGATGGCCGCACCGATGATACATCCGAGCAGTGCGCTCGATGATGTGATGCCGTGGATGGTGTCGGTATAGACAAAATCTTTCGCTCCGAGGAAGAAGGCCTGCAGACCTTTCTCGGCACCGGAGATTACGGCTGTGTCATAGCCGAAAAGCAGACCGCCGAGCACTGCGACGAGCACTATCGAAAAGAGATAGAGTCTGCTCCCATTCTGAGGATAATTCATGGTTAGATAAGTAACTCTTAAGAAGTTATTTTGATTCTTTACTTTAAGGAAATGTCCGTGTGGCTTTTTGGAGCCACACGAACATTAGAGTGAGCCGAACCGGGCCCCCGGAGGGGACGCGGCACTCGGACCGGTTTAGCAATACATAGCGAGGATGGCCTCGTAGAGCTCCTGCTTGCCGGAAGTCTGCTTGGGCTCGGGCTGAGTCTTGGCGTAGGCAACGACATCTTCGAGAGTGAGCTTGCCTTCCTCGAATTCCTTGCCCTTGCCGCCGTCGAATGAAGCGTAGCGCTCGGCGAGCATAGCCTTGTAGGGAGACTCTTCGAGAAGAGCGGCAGCGCTTTCGAGTGCGCGGGCCATGGCGTCCATACCTGCGATGTGGGCGATGAAGATATCGTCGAGGTCGGTCGAGTTGCGACGGGTCTTAGCGTCGAAGTTTGTACCGCCGTTGCCGAGACCGCCGTTGCGGATAATCTGCATCATGGCCTGAGTAAGCTCGAAGTTGTCGATGGGGAACTGGTCGGTATCCCAGCCGTTCTGATAGTCACCGCGGTTGGCGTCGATAGAGCCGAGCATGCCGTTGTCCACAGCCACAGCGAGTTCGTGTTCGAAAGTGTGGCCTGCGAGAGTTGCGTGGTTGACCTCGATGTTGAGCTTGAAGTCCTTGTCGAGACCGTGAGCCTTGAGGAAGCCGATTACTGTCTCAGAATCGACGTCATACTGGTGCTTGGAGGGCTCCATGGGTTTGGGCTCGATGAGGAATGTGCCGGTGAAGCCTTTTGAACGGGCATAGTCGCGGGCAATGCGGAGCATTGTTGCAAGGTGCTCTTTCTCACGCTTCTGGTCGGTGTTGAGGATGCTCATGTAGCCTTCACGACCGCCCCAGAACACGTAGTTAGTACCGCCGAGGGCGATGGTAGCGTCGATAGCGTTCTTGATCTGCACGGCAGCGCGGGCAACCACGTCGAAATCGGGGTTTGTGGCGGCGCCGTTCATGTAGCGGCCGTTGCCGAACACGTTGGCAGTGCCCCAGAGGTTCTTGATGCCGGTCTCGGCCATCTTCTCCTTGAGGTAAGCTACGATTTCCTTCATGCGGGCCTCGTAGTCGTCGATGTCATTGAGATCGCCGATGAGGTCGGTATCATGGAAGCAGAAATATTCCACACCGAGTTTCTGCATGATTTCGAAACCGGCGTCGGCCTTCTGCTTTGCGATTGTCATAGCGTCGGGACCTTCGTTCCAGGGGAATTTCTTTGTTCCGCCGCCGAACTGGTCGCCGCCCTCAGCGCAGAGAGTGTGCCACCATGCCATAGCGAACTTGAGCCACTCTTTCATGGGTTTGCCGAGAATCACTTTCTCTGCGTCATAGTAACGATAGGCCATAGGGTTCTTAGAATCCTTGCCTTCAAATTTGATTTTCCCGATTGAAGGGAAATATTCTTTTACTGCCATAATAATAAAGTATTGAAAAGTTAAATTAAAGTATTTCTGTTTTTATTCGTGTGCAGGAATTGATGCTACAATCAGATTTCACGCATAAGGCGCTCTTTCCAGAGCTCGTAGGCGTCGCGATAAGCGTGGCGGTCGGCCTCGACGGGCTCAATCACCTCGATTTTCTCCAGCGAGGCGAAAGCCTCGTTGTTGTCCTTATAGATTCCGGCACCCATGCCTGCACCCTTGGCAGCGCCGACGGAGCCGTCGGTGTCGTAGAGCTCGATGGTGGCGCCGCTGACTCCGGCGAGAGTGTTGCGGAAGAGGGGGCTGAGGAACATGTTGGCATGGCCGGCGTGGATTTTGCGGATAGGCATGCCCATCTGTTCCATAATCTCCATACCGTACATGAAGGAGAACACGATGCCCTCCTGGGCGGCGCGGAGAAGGTGGGATTTATTGTGGGTTAGGAAGTTGACACCGTGAATCGAGCAGTTGACCTCCTTGTTCTGGAGCACACGCTCGGCGCCGTTGCCGAAGGGGATTACCGACACTCCGTCGCAGCCGATGGGGGCTTTGGCGGCCACGTCGTTCATCTCGGCATAGCCGATGCCCTCGGGGGCGATGGTGCGCTTGCTCCACGAGTTGAGGATGCCGGTGCCGTTGATGCAGAGGAGCACTCCGAGGCGGGTAGCGTCGGTGGTATGGTTGACGTGGGCGAAGGTGTTGACACGGCTCTTGGTATCGTAGTTGACCTCGCCGAGCACACCGTAGACCACACCGGAGGTGCCGGCGGTAGATGCGATTTCACCGGGGTTGAACACGTTGAGCGAAAGGGCGTTGTTGGGCTGATCGCCTGCGCGGTACGACACGGGAGTTCCCTCGGCCAGACCGAGTTCGGCGGCTGCCTCGGCGGTGACTGTGCCCTGGATGGAGAATGTCGGGACGATTTCGGGGATGATTCCCTCGCTAAAACCGAGGTATTCGAGGAGGAAACCGGCTATGCGGCCCTCCTTGAAATCCCAGAGCATCATCTCCGAGAGTCCCGATACCGTAGTGCAGACGCGGTCAGTAAGACGCATGGCGATATAGTCGCCCGGTAGCATAATCTTGTCAATCTTCTCGAAGATTTCGGGCTCATTTTCCTTGACCCAGGCGAGTTTTGTGGCGGTGAAGTTACCGGGGGAGTTCAGGATGTGGCTCAGGCACTTCTCCTCGCCGAGCTCGCTGAAGGCTTTCTCGCCGTAGGGGACGCCGCGGGAGTCGCACCAGATGATGGCGGGGCGGAGAGGCTGCCTGTCCTTGTCGACGAGCACGAGGCCGTGCATCTGATATGAGATACCGATGGCCTTGATGTCGGCGGGGTTGACCTTGGCTGTGGCGAGGATGCTCTCGGTAGCGTGTTTGAGACAATCCCACCACTGCTGGGGGTGCTGCTCGGCCCATCCGGGCTTGACAGCTATAATCTCGGCCTCCGTCTTGGGATAGAAATCCGATGCCACTGTCTTGCCTGTCTCTGCGTTGACAAGACTTGCCTTGACGGAGGAACTGCCTATGTCATATCCTAATAGATACATGATTCGCTGTGTTTTTGTTATATTTGACTTTTATTTTAAGATACGTTGATTCGGGTATGCCGGAAAATCTTCCGGGCGGCTGCGGCGGTGTGTGTGATACGCGGCGCCTGTGTGGGGGGAGATGCAGCGGGGCGGTGAGGTGAATGTCGGACCGGGGGGCTGACTCAGCGCGTGCCGCTGTAGGCTTTCTTGTCGAAACGGTAGTAGCGGGCGGCTCTGTGGGCCACTCCCTGCTGGCGCTCGTCGAGAGGCACTATGTATGAGAGCTGTGAGATTTTCTTGTGGAAGTTTCTCACATCTAGCTGCTTTCCGCTCAGAAGCTGCATGAGCATACGGAGCTGTGAGGCTGTGAATTTCTTTGGCAGAAGCTCGAAGATGAGGGCACGGTTGTTGTCGGTCTCGCGGCGGATGGCCTTGAGCGCTTCCTCGATAATGTAGTTGTGGTCGAAGGCGAGTTTGCCGAGCTCACCGAGCTTACGCCACTCGGCCACGTCGGTGTGGACGCTTTTTTCGAGGGCCTTGTCGAGCTTCACGAGAGAGAAATAAGCGATGGTAACTATTCGCTGCACTTTTGTCTGCTCTTTCTCCAGCCAGTCGCGGTCGCGGGGGTCGCTGGTACGGTCCTTCGAACCGAAAGCCTTGAACTGTGTGAGTGAAACCTCGCTCACACCGGTCAGTTCCTGCAACACGCGGGCGGCGGCATCGTCGAGATCTTCGTCCTGATATATCAGACTTCCCGGAAGTTTATAGTCAAGATAGACCATTCCGTTCTCGTCGGTATAGTTGCGCTTGATGAGAAGCACGTTGAGATTTTCGCCATCGTATCCAAACACTACACAGTCGACCGAGATGTGATTATTGGCAAGTGAAGCCATAGATTTGGAATCAGTATTTAAGGGGGTTAAATAGTCTCGCAGGCAGTGAGTTTTCATGCTTGCGACAGCAAAAGTACAAATTTTTGGCGTGTCATATATTATGAAAAATATGTTTTATAACATCAAAATGGATGCTATTTCATTTCGTCGGCGCTACAATAAGAGTCTCGCTTCATGTATTCAATACAGTAACTCCTGGCACTCTTGGGGATGATTTCCCAAAATAGGCTGTCAGTCCCTGCCTTAGACCGCTCAGGAGCCATTTTTACTTAAGGGCAAAAATACAATAACCCGCTCTGATTTCCGCTTTTTTCACAAATCGGGCCGCTCTGTTAAATATTCATAATTGCTGCCGGTGGTTCAATCTTCTTTGCCCGCATAAGTTGTTTATTGGATAAAACCCCGCTGCCCGGACGCCCTCTCTCCCCCTCTCCAGGCGCTTTGGCAGTCAATTCGAAATCAATACAAAATCAACTATCCACAAACAAAAAATATCGCGTTTTGACCCTTGAATTTTTGAGGGGACAATACTTAGACGATAAAAACCTCAGACACATTAACTAAAAAAGTAAAAACATGAAACGAATTATTCTTGTTTCAGCCATCGTCGGCTGTATGATGGGCGCATCAGCCCAGAACATCATCGAGCGTCCGACATTCGGCGACAACTGGCAGCTCGGCCTCGACGCCGGCGTCACAACCCCTCTCAAGGGTCATTCATTCTTCCAGAACATGCGCCCGACCGTGGGCCTGCACTTAGGCAAGCAGCTCACTCCGCTCTTCGGTCTCGGCATTGAGGGTGTCGCAGGGATCAACACCTCATCGGTCAACGGACAGCGCCACAGCAAGACTGCCTTTGACAACACTTATTTAGGAGCCTACGGTACGTTCAACTTCACAAATGCCTTCTGCGGTTTCCGCTGCGAGCCCCGCTCATTCTCTGTTGAAGCCCTCCTCGGTATCGGCTGGATGCACGACTATGTAAGCTATGGCAGCGACCACAGCAACATCGGCGCCAAAGCCGGTCTCAATTTCAACTTCGCCGTAACAGACCACTTCGGCATCTCACTCAAACCGAGTGTGTTATGGAACGTGACCGGCAACGGCACGAAGTATGACGACCAGGGTCTCGACCTCAAGCGTGCCAACTTCAACCTCACCGTCGGCCTCAACTACAACTTCGGCCCCGGCTTCCAGTGTGTGACCTGCCCCGACAACTCCGCCGAACTCGCTGAGCTCAACGGCCGCGTCAACAATCTCCGTGCTGAAGTCGACGGACGCGACGCCGCTCTCGCAGCAGCCAATGCCAAGAACGCCGAGCTGACCGCAGCACTCGCAGCAGCCAATGCCAAACCCGCCAAGGTGGTTAAGGAAAACACTCTCTCATCCGTGCGCTATGTGTTCTTCAAAATCGGTTCGAGCACCATTACTCCCGACCAGATGCCTAACGTAGAGATGATTGCAGCTTACCTCAAGAACCATCCCAAAGCAAAAGTACAGGTTCGCGGCTACGCTTCAGCCGATGGTCCTCTTGAAGTCAACCAGCGTCTCGCACAGGCTCGTGCCGAGTCTGTCAAGAATCAGCTCATCAAACGCTACAAGATTGCAGCTGACCGCATCGACGCACAGGGCGAAGGTATCGGCAACATGTTCTCCGAAGAGTCCTGGAACCGCGTTTCAATCTGCACTCTTGAAGATTAACACCTATTATATATAATATAGCCCGGATTCCGGGGAAATATCCCATCCCCTTCCGGGAAAACACAAACCATCCCCGCCGGCCGTCACCACGACGCCCGGCGGGGCTTTTTTTGCACCTGCATTTTGTATTATCGCACTATTTCACCCTCTTCCACCCCCTAACTTTGCAACATCAACCAACAAAACCACCCGCCATGAATCCCACAGCCAACAACCCCGAAAAAACGCCCACCCCTGCACCTGCTTCAACCTCAACCACTTCCGCCCCAGCTCCGACTCCATCAGTTTCAACCACCCCGCCAGCCTCAGCACCGACATCGCCAGTCGCTAAAGACCTTAATGACCCTAAAGACTCTAAAGACCTTATTAATTCTAACTACTCCCTCCTCGAGCTCATCCGCTCCAAAAACGCCGACCCTGCTCCCGACCCCGACTCCCCCGCCGCCCGCTTCCTATCCACTCCACCCCGCACCGTCTGGCCAGACTAAAACCAAGACAGTCCAACATTTCAGCAAGCCGCCAAGCCTATCGAGTCCCCGCCCAGGCGCCAAAGTCGCTAAGGACCCTAAAGTCATTAAAGACCTTACCGACCCTAAAATCCCGGCCTATCACGCGGCCACCGCATGCGATGGCCCTACAGCCGAATTAAACCCAAAACCAATCCCCCTAAAACCCAAACCCTAAACCAATCTACCCTTAAACCCAACCTCCTCATGACTACCACCACTCTCACCAACCAGCTCTCTCCCTCTCTTCTCCGCAGCGAAATCGACGAGCGCATCGCACTCATCCGCCCCTCATCCACACCTCTCGACCAGATTTCGCGCATGATAGGCGCACGCAAAGCTAACTCCATGCGCGTCGAATATTACTCCATCGACACCAAAGAGGGCCACGATACCGTAGCCAAAACCGTCCGCGACCTCATCCTCTCCCACGGCCAACCTTTCACCGTCCAGGTCAGCAACGCCGCCATCTTCTCCGAGACAGAGACGGTCCTCCTCCCCTCAGTCATCATCCCCTCCGGGACCTACAAAGGCCAGGCACTCGTGGGCTACATCTCCTCAATAGACGGCAACGAGCTCTCCCTCATTCCGGTCAACATCGAGGCCGGCCTCACCGACATCAGCGCGGGCACCATTGCCGAGGGTGCATCTGTAATCCGCATGGGCCGCGCTGCCCGCGAGCTCGACGTGCAGACAGCGCAGTTCATCGCCCTCCCCCGCAAAGACTACAATTTCTGCCAGATCTTTAAAAGCCAAATTGAAGAATCTCTCTATCAGCGACTTGCCGATAAAGAAGTGGGCTGGAACATCACAGACCAGGAGGAAGTGGCCATCATGGACATGCGAATGGGCATGGAAAAATCGTTTCTCTTCGGCGCCCGCTCAAGAGTGTGTCTCGGCGACACCGCCGACGAGGTCCTCTTCACCGGTGGCATCTGGAATCAGACCGACCGCACCCACTACTATGACGCCGCCGGGCAGATGCAGACCGAGATGCTCGACATAGCCCGCGCAGCCTTCATCGGCAGCTCCGGTTCCACCCGCAAAATCCTCCTCGCCGGTTCCAGCCTCCTCCGCAATCTCGCCTCTGAACCGAACCTCTCCATCATCAGCAAGGAAGGGAAAAAGACAGCCTGGGGCATAGACTTCAACGTGGTCCACACCCGCTTCGGCACACTCTACGTTCACCTTTCAGAAGTCTTTGACCTCTGCGGCAAGCCCGACTCGGGCATCGTGATTGACCCTGAGTATATCACAAAGTATGTCCACGTCCCCTTCACCGCCGACAACATCAGCTTCCGCAAGCAGGGAGTCCGCAACACCGAAGGCATCGTCCTCACGGAAGCCTCCTGCCTCGTCCTACGCCACCCCGATACACATCTCCGCCTCGAACCTAAGCAATAATCCATAAGGTCAAGAGTCTTTAAAGTCCTTAAGGTCTTTAGGGTCCTTAAAGACCCTAAATTCCCAGCCCCACGCGGCCACCGCATGCGGTGGCCCTACAACCGGGCTAACCCTAAACAAAAAACACCCTCTGTGTGAGCTCAAGTCTCACACAGAGGGTGTTTTTTATCACTTATGTCTGAATTAGTTGGCCGGAGTCACATCAGAAGTCTCCACCTCAAACACGAGCATCGCATTGGGGGCGATACCTGCCTGGGGATTGCCATCGACACCGTAAGCGAGCTTGCCGGGGATGTAGAGAATGTACTGTGAACCGTTCTTCATCATAGACAGACCTTCGCCGAAGCCGGGAACCACGCGGTTGGGGTTCATCACGACACCGTCGGAGTTCTTGTCAAACTCCTTGCCGTCGATGAGCTTGCCGGTGTACTTAACCTTAGCGCTACCGTTGGCACCGACAGCCTCGCCTTCACCTTCCTTGATTACCTTGTAGGCAAGACCTGAGGGAGTAACCTTGATAGAGGGGTCCTTTGCCATCTGCTCCTTGAGGAAAGCCTCGCCCTTTTCGGTGTTTTCCTTAGCCTCGGGGCTGTTCTCCTTGGCGGCGCGAGCCTCTTCCTGCTGCTTCTGATAATATTCCATCATCTTCTGCTGAGCCTGCTCTGCGAGAGCCTGGAAGTTGGTCTGGAGACCGCGCATCTCGTCAGAATTGATAGAGTCGGCTGAGAAAGCCTTTGCGTAAGCCTCATAGAGTTTCGCACGGTCAACGGGGATACCTGCCTCTTCATAGCGGAAAATCTGACCTGCGAGCTGCAGACCGAAGCTGAGACCGGTGAGATAGCCCTGCTGGGTGGTATCGGTCATGATGACCTGCTTGAGACCGCGGAGAAGGTCCTCCTTCTTGATGTTGGCCTTCTGCTCCTCGGGGAGAGTCATGTATTCCGACAGGAGATGGCTGCCCTGTGCGGCACCCATAGCTACTGAAAGAGAGTCGCCAAAACCCTTGTTGGCATTGTCTGAAGATGCGGATTTGCTGCAAGAGCTTGCTCCAAGCATCAGTGCGGCCACGCCGCAAGCCATGATAAGCTTTTTCATAAATTTTTTATCTGTTATTTTTTAATGGTGTTTTGTCTTGTAGATATTATTTCTTGATTACCTTGAGAAGTTCCACATCAAAGATAAGGGTAGCGTTGGGGCCGATGATGCCGCCTGCACCCTGCGGACCGTAGGCGAGCTGCGAGGGGATGAAGAGACGCCACTTCGAACCGGCCTTCATGAGCTGGAGTGCCTCGACCCATCCGGGGATTACCTGGGTCACGCCGAAAGTGGCAGGCATGCCGCGCTCCACAGAGCTGTCGAACACAGTGCCGTCGATGAGCTTGCCGGTGTAGTGAACCTCAACCTGGTCCTGGGCGGTAGGCATCTCGCCGTCGCCCTCGGTGATTACCTCATACTGGAGGCCCGAGGCAGTGGTCTTGACTTCCACACGTTTGCCGTTCTCCTCAAGGAACTGCTTGCCTGCTGCGGCGTTGATGTCGGCCAGTTTGGAGGCCTCGGCACGCTGCTTCTCCTCGAGAGCGGTGAAATATTTCTGAATCTCAGCCTTAGCCTCGTCGTAGGTCATCTTGGGCTCACTGCCATAGAACACGGCTGCCACTCCGTCAGCGAAATCCTGTACATTGATTTCCTGTATGCCGCTGGCACGGAAATTGTTGCCCATGCTCAAACCGAGAGCATAGCTGATACGGTCTAATTCTTTATTTTCCATATTTTTATATCAATTAGTTGTCATCAAGTCTGCAAAGATAGGCTATTTTAGCGCACGCTGCTGAAAATTTTAATTAAAAAAGTTAAAATCGTCATTGCACTGCATCGGAATCCGTGTGTCGGCGGCAGCGGGCCCTCTCAGGGGCCGCTTCATTTCCGGCGCCGGGCGTTCCGGGGAACCGTTTTGTTGCTGAAACCTACCGATTTGTATAACAAACGGCAGGCGCCAGCGGTTCACCCACCCCCGATAACTCCGATAGCTCTGATTCCTCTGATAAAACCAGCCTCCTAAAACTCCTTCAGCCTTGCCAGATACTTTCCGATGATATCAAACTCGATATTCACCTTCGTGCCCACCTCGATTTCCTTGAAATTCGTGTGTTCGAAAGTATAGGGGATGATAGCCACGCGGAAAGAATAGCGCTCGGAGTCGCAGACAGTCAGACTGACGCCGTTGACCGTCACAGAGCCCTTCTCCACAGTCACATAGCCCTTCGCGGCCATCTCGGGAGCCACATCGTAGGTAAACTTGTAGTAGCGGCTCCCCTCAACCTCCTCGATTGACTCGCAGACAGCGGTGCAGTCCACGTGGCCCTGGACGATATGCCCGTCGAGACGTCCGTTCATCATCATAGAGCGCTCGAGATTCACGAGACTACCCTCCCTGAGCATACCGAGATTGCTGCGGTCGAGAGTCTCCTGAATGGCAGTAACCGTATAGGTACCGTCGCCCGGGAGCGACACCACCGTCAGACACACGCCATTGTGGGCCACACTCTGGTCAATTTTAAGCTCATCTGTAAAGCTGCACTTCACACGCAGATCGACATTGCCCTCCTTGCGGCACACACCGACCACCTGCGCAGCCTCTTCAACTATACCTGAAAACATATCGGAGATACTTTTATGGTTCCTGTTTGTTTATATAATGCCGCAAATTTACGAAATTTGCCAATCAAAGCCAAATTCCCATAGCTTCGGCCATCCCTTCAGCTAAAATCTGATAACTCTGATCTCCCTGATAACTCTGATAAAAATCCTCCCCATCATGAAAAAAAGCCTCCTTTACACCCGCACAGGCGACGCCGGCACCACTTCCCTCATCGGCGGCGAGCGCGTTCCCAAAAACTCACCCCGCGTCTGCGCCTACGGCACCCTCGACGAACTCAACGCAATGATAGGACTTGTCCAGGCCCACTGCACCGAACTCGACAACTTCGTCAACGCCACCCTCCTCACCATCAACAACACCCTCTTCAACATCGGCGCCTACCTCGCCACCCCCCAGCCCACCCCGGCAGAACCCGCAGACTCCCCCATCGTCAGCGCCCTCACCCCCGCCATCGCCGACCTCGAGCACCAGATAGACCTACTCGACTCCATGGTGCCCCCCTTGCGTCAGTTCGTATTGCCCGGTGGCTCCATCGGCGCCTCCCATGCCCACGTAGCCCGCACAGTCTGTCGCCGAGCCGAGAGAGAAATCCTCAACCTCACCTCCACCGGCGCCTACGTCGCCCCCGTAGTACTCAACTACATCAACCGCCTCAGCGACTACCTCTTCATCCTCGCCCGCTACATCAACCACTTCACCGGCACCCCCGAACTCACCTGGCGCCAATAACTCAGGCTCAAGCCGCAAGGCACCCCCCGCTTCCATGGCCGCCCCCAAGCCCCCTCGACTCTAGGTTCGCTCCCAAGCCGCAAGGTGCCTCCCTAATCCCCACCCGGTTCAGCAACAAGGGTCGTTAAGGACCTTAAAGTCTTTAAAGACCTTAACGACCCTGAATTCCAGGCGCCCCACCTCGCACCCCTCCATGCGGTCCTCCACGCGGTCCTCCACGCGGCCACCGCATGCGATGGCCCTACAGCCCATCTAAACTCTCACCTACAATCCCTCTGAACTCCCATTTGTCCAAGTGGAGGGCTTCAGCCCCCAATCCAAAAGCCCCCAACTCCTAAACCCACCCTCTGCCCCAAAACAAATCCCCTAAAAAACCGCTTGATAGCGGTTTTTTTTATACCTTTGTACCCGAATTGGCTCCAATCGGCTGCCAATCCCCTATAAAACCCTAACCCGCACCACATTATGAACGATAAAGAAATAGTGTTGTCAGGCATCCGCGCCACCGGCAACCTTCACCTCGGAAACTACTACGGAGCCCTCAGCAAGTTCGTGAAAATGCAGGACGACTATGACTGCCTCTTCTTCATAGCCGACCTCCATGCCCTCACCACCAACCCCGAGCCCGACGCCCTCCACGAAAACGTCAAAAACATCCTCGCCGAATACCTCGCCGCAGGCATCGACCCCGAGAAAGCCACAATCTTCGTGCAGAGCGACGTCCCCGAGATTTCCGAAATGTATCTCCTCCTCAACATGCACGTCGGCATCGGCGAGCTCATGCGCACCGCATCGTTCAAGGACAAGGCCCGCAAGCAGCTCGGCATCAAGACCGACAACGACAGCGACGACATCGAGAAGCAGATTATCGGTAATGACTCCAACAAGCGTGTAAATGCCGGGCTCCTCACCTATCCCACCCTCATGGCCGTCGACATCCTCATTCAGAAAGCCCACAAAGTACCCGTCGGCAAGGACCAGGAGCAGCACCTCGAGCTCACACGCCGCTTCGCACGCCGCTTCAATTCTTTCTACGGCGTCGACCTCTTCCCCGAACCGCAGAACTTCAACTTTGGCGACCACGCCGTCAAAGTCCCCGGTCTCGACGGTTCAGGCAAGATGGGCAAGAGCGAGGGCAACTGCATCTACCTCATCGACGAGGAGAAGGTGCTCCGCAAGAAGGTGATGCGCGCCGTCACCGACGAAGGTCCCAAAGAGCCCAACCAGCCCATTTCCGAGCCCGTCAACAACCTTCTGACTCTCATGGAGCTCACCACCGCACCTGAAATCGTGCAGAGCTACCGCGACGCTTACGCCGACTGCTCAATCCGCTACGGCGACATGAAAAAGCAGCTCGCCGAGGATATCCTGAAGGTCACTACTCCCATCCGCGAGCGCTACCACGACATCCGCAACGACGACGCCTACATTTCGCGCGTAGTCCGTCAGGGCGCAGAGCGTGCCCGCGAGCGCGCCGCCAAGACCCTCGCCGAAGTCCGCGAAATCATGGGCATCCGCAAATTCTGAACTCTCCTATCCTCTCATCACCCCGACTAATGAAAAAATACAACCTCATCAACAACTCGCTTGGCTGGCTCTGCTTCTTCATCGCAGCGGTGACCTATTTCCTCACCCTGGAGCCGACCGCAAGTTTCTGGGACTGCCCGGAATTTATCTCGCAGGGCTATAAACTCGAAGTAGGCCACCCGCCGGGCAACCCCATCTTCATGCTCGCCGCGCGCTTCTTCGTAAACTTCGCTTTCGGCGACGTCAGCAAAGTGGCCCTGATGGTCAACTCCATGTCGGCCCTCCTTTCGGCAGGCACCATCCTGCTCCTTTTCTGGACCATCACACATCTTGTCAGGAAACTGATTGTCAAGGACGAAGCCCGCGAAATCTCCCTGACTCAGATGCTCGTGATTTTCGGCTCAGGCATCTGCGGCGCGCTCGCCTACACCTGGAGCGACACTTTCTGGTTCTCGGCAGTCGAGGGTGAGGTCTACGCCTTCTCCTCATTCTGCACGGCCTTAGTGTTCTGGCTGATTCTCAAGTGGGAAAACCGCGCGCATCAGCCCCACAGCGACAAATACCTGATACTCATTGCCTACGTCATCGGTATCTCCATCGCCGTCCACCTGCTCAACCTCCTCTGTATCCCCGCCATCGCCCTTGTGATTTACTACAAGCTCTGGCACAACACCACCGCCAAAGGCTCGCTCATCACGCTTGCGGTCTCGGCCGTGGTGGTCGGACTCATCCTCTACGGACTCGTCCCCGGCTTCATCGAGGTGTCGCAGTATTTCGAACTCTTCTTCGTCAACGTCATCGGCTGCAGCTACAACATGGGTGTGCTCATCTACGCCATCCTTGCCGTGGCCTGCTTCATCTGGGCAATCAGCGAGCTCTATAAGCAGACAAGCGTGGCCAAGATACGCATCAGCGTCCTTCTGAGCATCTTCTTCTCCGGCATCCCCTTCATCGGCGACAGCATGCTCATTCCGGTCATCATCATGGTGGCGCTCATAGCCTACCTCTTCTTTGCGAAGAAACTTCCGGTGCGCATACTCAACCTTGTGGTGATGAGCATCTTCGTAATCTTCATCGGCTACTCCTCCTACGCCCTGCTGCTCATCCGCGCCAGCGCCAACCCGCCGATGAATCAGAACGCCCCTGACAACGTATTCGCCCTCGCCTCCTACCTCAACCGCGAGCAGTACGGCGAGCGGCCCCTCTTCTACGGACAGACCAACCAGTCGTCCGTGGTCTACGAAATCGACGCCCAGGGCGCCGCATCTCCTATGTATAAGGAGGGCAAGCCTCTCTACGCAAAGGTAGTCAAGACATCTCCCGACCAGGCCGACCACTATGAAATCACAGGCTACAAGAAGGACTATGTCATGGCTCCCGAGCTCAATATGCTCTTCCCACGCATCTACAGCGGAGCCCACACCGCCGCCTACTCCGACTGGATCGGCGGACTCAAGGGCAAGCCCGTCAGCGCTACCCGCTATGTCCACGACGGCGAAGTGCTTCAGACGGTCGACGCCATCAAGCCCACCATGGGCGAAAGCCTCCGCTTCTTCCTCGTCTACCAGCTCAACCACATGTACTGGCGCTATTTCATGTGGAATTTCGCCGGTCGTCAGAACGACATCCAGGGCAACGGCGAGGTCAACCACGGCAACTGGATTTCGGGCATACCCTTCATCGACAATCCCCGCCTCGGTGACCAGAGCCTCCTCCCCTACTCCGACGGCGAGGGCAACAAGGGCCACAACGTATTCTTCATGCTTCCGCTCCTCATGGGCATAATCGGTCTCGGCTGGCAGGCCTTCACCTCCAAGCGCGGCATCGAACAGTTCTGGGTAATCTTCTTCCTCTTTTTCATGACAGGTATCGCCATCGTGCTCTACCTCAACCAGACCCCGACCCAGCCCCGCGAGCGTGACTATGCCTTCGCAGGCTCCTTCTATGCCTTTGCCATCTGGCTCGGCATGGGTGTGGCCGGTCTGTGGGCGCTCGTCCGCGAGCTCTTCGGCAAGCGCGGCGCCAAGGACAAGGGCAAAGCAGCCCTTTCGGAAGAGGCCCTCGCAGCCAAGGAGAACAAAGTCAGCCTCGCAGGTGCGGTTTTCGCCTGCATCATCGGCCTGATTGTCCCACTGCAGATGGTTTCGCAGACCTGGGACGACCATGACCGCTCCGGACGCTATGTGACCCGCGATTTCGGCATGAACTACCTCGATTCCGTCGACGAGAACGGTATCATATTCACCAACGGCGACAACGACACCTTCCCTCTCTGGTATGCACAGGAGGTGGAGGGACACCGCACCGACGTGAAGGTGGTCAACCTCTCGTATCTCACCACCGACTGGTATGCCAACCAGGTGAAACATCCCACCTACGAGGCCGCCGGCATCCCGACTCTCGCCAAACCCGAGGACTACGGCTACGAGCGCATGAATTTCAGCTACTTCGCTGCCGACTGCGACACCACTCCGGTCAACGCCTACACCGCTTTGCGTCAGGTCTATGACCAGAGCTCGAGCAAGAACGCCTGGGGCGCTCCGATGATGAAATACAACAACTTCATCATTCCTGTCGACGTCCCCGCCGCTGTAAAGGCCGGAGTCATCACCGGAGCCGAGTCCGAGGTGGCCGACACAGTGATCCGCGCGAACATGGCCGACGACCGGGAGGCATCCCGTCACGGCGGCATGACCCTCAGTCAGATTCTTTCGCTCGACATGCTCGCTACCTCGGCCAAGAACGGCTGGAAGAATCCCATCTACTTCGCTTCGACCGTGCCCTCCGACTACTATATCGCCCTCCAGCCCTATATGCGCTCGACCGGTATGGCCTATGAGGTGACACCCGTCCGCAACGAGGAGAACAGCGACTACGACATCACAGCCGTCAACACCGACAAGGCTTACCGCAACATCACCGAGAAGTTCCGCTGGGGCGGTCTCGACAAGGTGACTGACCCGAGTCAGATTTATCTCGACGAGACTGTGCGCAAGATGGTCACCACCACCCGCTCCTACATTCTCGCCGCCGCCACAGCCCTCATCAACGAGGCTGCGATGGCCGAGCGTGCCGATTCGGTGGCTGCCGACGACAATGCCCGCAACCAGCTCAAGGAATTCAAGGCCGACCGTTACGCCAAGGCCCTCAACCTCCTGAACATAATCGAGACCAAGCTCCCCGAGGCTGCCGCACCCTACGCGATACAGATTCCTCAGAAGATGGCTCAGATTTATGCCCGCATCGGCATAGCCACCGGCAACAAGGAGGCTACCGCCCGCGCCAAGGAGCTGCTCGAAAATGAAATCATGCGCTATGCCGGCAATGTGAAATACTATCAGAGCCTCAATCCCTGGCAGTATGCGACCCTCCCGCAGACCGACCGCTACATCGAGACATACTATATGGTATATCTCCTCAATGACTATCAGGACCTCGGAGGAGATGCCGAAGCGATGGTCGACCGTCTGTCGGACATGGGTGTGAACTTCGACCGCATCGTGTCGATTATCCACGGAGGCAGCGAAGTGCGCTCATCAAGTATGGACGTTGAGGAATAAGCGACATGTGGATTGAACAGCCGCCATTTTTCTACCGTCTTTTATTCACCGAAGCCATCTGGCGAATACTCCACAGAGGGAAACGGGTCGTCTATCTCACTTTTGACGACGGCCCGATTCCCGAGGAGACGCCGTGGGTGCTCGACGTGCTCGACCGCTACGGCATCAAGGCCACCTTCTTCATGGTAGGCGACAATGTGAGGAAGCATCCGGAAGTGTTCGAGGAGGTGAAACGCCGCGGCCACTCCTACGGCAACCACACCATGCACCATCTGCAGGGTCTCAAGGAGTGTGCCACCACCTTTTTCCGCGACATCACCGAAGCTGACCGGCTCATAGGCTCCACTCTCTTCCGTCCGCCCCACGGCATAATCTCCCCCTGGCAGACGAAGCTCATCAAGAGGCATTACAATATAATAATGTATGACGTGGTGAGCCGCGACTATTCCAAGCGCGTCACTCCGGAGCAGGTGCTCGACAATGTGAAGCGCTACACCCGCAACGGGTCCATCATCGTGTTTCACGATTCGCTCAAGGCCCACACCAACATGCGCTATGCTCTCCCCCGCGCAATCGAATGGCTCCAGGAGCAGGGCTACGAGTTCCGCGCCCTTGAGATGTAAAGCCCGATGGTGATGGACGCGAGCGAACTCAGGCGACGGCTCAAGGACGCCGGTGTTTTCAAAAGCGGTATCGCCCGTGTGGAGGCAGTGGATGCCGACACCGTCACAGGCTACGACCGCTGGCTCTCCGAGGGTATGAACGGAGAGATGGCCTATCTCGAAAAATATCACGACATCCGCAGTAATCCCGCTCTGCTTCTTCCCGGAGCCCGGAGCGTGGTTTCCTGCGCTTTCAACTATTGGTGGGGGCCTGTAGACTCCCCGCTTCGCTGGGCCTCCTACGCGCTTGGCGACGACTATCACGACGTTGTGCGCGGGCGCCTGCAGAGCGTGGCCGACGCGATTACCGCCGAGACCGGCGCGGAGTGCCGCGTCTGTGTCGACACCGCCCCGATTCTTGAACGCTACTGGGCCGTGAGGAGCGGAGTGGGCTTCATAGGCCTCAATCAGCAGCTCATAATTCCCGGCGCGGGAACTCATTTCTTTCTCGGGGAAATAATCACCACACTCGACCTCGTCCCCGACGCTCCCTGCACGCTTACCTGCGGAGAGTGCCGCCGCTGTCTCCGCGCCTGCCCCGGCGGAGCACTGCGGGAGAATAACGAAGCTCCCGGGAATCCGGCCTCGGAAATCACGCTGGACTCACGGCGCTGTCTGTCGTATCTCACCATCGAATACCGCGGGGAGTTTCCGGAAGGGACCCGGCCGGGTAAACACATCTACGGCTGCGACGTCTGTCAGGAGGTTTGTCCCCACAACAGCAAGGCTCCGCTGTCGGACTTCGAGGAGTTCCGGCCACGTGCGGCCATACTCCGCCTCGACACCGACGCCATCCTCGAAATGCGGCAGGAAGATTTCTCCGCCATCTTCCGCAAATCGGCCATCAAGCGCACCAAACTCGCCGGCCTCCAACGCAACGCCCGGGCAATAGCCGCGGAGAAGCAGTGACAGGCAGAGCTGCCTTAGCAACACCCTGGCTATGAACGAGGGGAAGGCTGATGCCGGAGGCGCCTCGGCTATTATCGGCATAGCGGGCTATATTTTCGGCGCGATAGTCTCGCCGCTCGTCGGGCTGGGCGACATCATGCACTCCACCGCCATAGTCTTTATCGCGGTAGCCGCCATAGTCCTCGTCTGCGCCCTCTTCTCTCGCCGCCTCCCCGCCGACCTCCACAGTCAGCAGGAATCAACATGGAAGTGAAGAGGAATCAGTTGGTTCTTTTTAGAAAACGGTAGATGAATCGGGCATTTCGTCGGTCTCGCGGAGAAGGCGGGAGACGGGGGTGATGGCGAGGGAGGCTGGGTTGTATTTTTTGCCGTAGGACAGATGGAAGCCGTGGGCGAGGAGCTCGCGGGCGAGCTGGGGTTTGCCGCGGAAGCCGTGGATTATCCAGGGCTGCGTGGGTTTCCACTGTTTTCTGAGTGCGATTATCTCGGGGAAGGATTTTACTATGTGGAGAATCAGGGGTTTGCGGAGGGTTTCGCTCAGTTCGTAGTGGATGCGCAGGAGGGCGGTCTGGGCTGCCAGTATTTCGGTGCGGGAATTTTGGGGTTGAAGTTTTTTTGATTGGGGGCTAAAGCCCTCCACCGAAACAAATCGGGCTGACAGGGAGGCAGCTCCGGGGGCTTCAGCGCGCTCGCGCGCCGCGGAGCGGGAGGAAGCTGCGGGGAGGTTGGGGTCGAGGCCACATTCGCCGATGGCAAGGACTCGGGGGTCGGCGGCGAGGGCGCGGAGGAGCCGCAGATCGGCTGGTGTGACGGTAAAGACATTCCAGGGGTGGATGCCGACGGAGTAGGAATATCCGGGAAGCAATACGGGGGAGCAACCGGGGAGCTGGGCGCCAGTAGGGGGTGCTGGGGCTGCCGGGGTGTGAATGGATTGGGGGTGAGTGGATGGTGGGTGGGGCTGGCGGATATCAACGGGGTCGATATTGACTATGGCGTTGCGTTTGAGCCGATGGGTGTGAGCGTCTATCATGGTTGGATGGTCTCGACTATGGCATGATTGAAGGGAAGAGACTGGAGCAAGGATGGACGGGACGGGTGAGTGAGGGGGTTAGGGGACGGGGTCGTAGCCGGAGCCGCCCCAGGGATGGCAACGGCTGATGCGTTTGAGGGTGAGCCATGTGCCACGGATGACGCCGTGCTTCATGATGGCTTCTATCGCGTAGGCGCTGCAGGTGGGGGTGAAGCGGCAGGCCGGTGGAAACAGCGGTGAGATGCAGAGCTGGTAGAAGCGGATGGGGAGGATTAAGAGATGGCGCATGTTTAGGGGGATAAGAGTTGGGGAGGCTTTTGGCTCGGGAAGTTTTTTGAGGGTCCTTAAGGTCTTTAAGGGCATTAGGGTCTTTAGCGACGCGGAGGGAAGGGGCAACCCGGACGATTTCTGAGGCCTGAGGGGATTATGGGGGATTATCCTGAGGGGATTATTGGGTGGGGGGGAGTTATTGGGCCTGGAGGGTGTGGGTGATGCGGGTGAGGATGCGGATGACGGATTTTTCGATGTCGGCGTAGGGGGTGAGGGTGGTGGGGATGTAGATGAAGGCGATGTCGAGGGGGAGGTCGGAGGGGATGAGGTGGCGGTTGAGGCGGTAGGCCTCGCGCACACGGCGGCGCATCTGCACGCGGTCGACGGCATGTCGCAGTTTCTTCTTGGGGATGGAGATGAGAAACTGGGGGCAGGTGGCGGAACGGCGTGATGTGTTGACTCGCCAGACAGCCCGGAGAGGATATGCCATAACAGACTGCGCAGCGGGGTTGCTGCGGTCAAAGAGCTGACCGATTGCAATCTCGCTGCGGAGTTTTTCGATTTTATAAAGCCTCAGTCCAATCATGTGATCTGCGCGCGTGATGAACGGCAATTAAACCCCTTGCGGGGAAATGGGTTTATCAACTTTCGGCGTCTTGCTTGAGATAGTTTTCAAGAGCCGCTGTCATGGAGGGAGCTTTGACGGAGGGAGCTTCAAGGTCGAGTCGGAGTCCGGCATTACGGACGGCCTGGGCTGTTGTGGCACCGAAGCATCCGATACGGATATCCTTCTGTTCGAAGCTGGGGAAGTTCTTCAGGAGTGAGTCGATTCCGGCGGGGCTGAAGAAGAGCAGCATGTCGTAGTCGAACTTTTCGTCGGGGCCGAAGTCGTTGGAGACGGTGCGATACATGACTGCCTTGGTGTAGTTGATACCGTTCTGGTCAAGTATGCTTGTGTCCTCCTTGTGAACGTCGGAGACGATGTAAAGGAAGCGTTCCTTTTTGTGCTTTATGAGCAGCTGGAGGAGACCTTCAAGTTTTCCTGTCTCGCCGTGGAAAATCTTGCGTTTGCGGTAGACGATGTATTTCTGAAGATAAAGAGCGATAGATTCTGTTGTGCAGAAATACTTCATAGTGTCAGGGATGGAGATTCTCATCTCCTCACAAAGCCTAAAGAAATGATCGATTGCAGTGCGGGCTGTGAAAATAATAGCAGTGAAATCAGAGATTGCTATTTTTGACTGACGAAATTCCTTTGCTGTAAGGCCCTCAACTTTGATAAAGGGGCGAAACTCAATTTCCACTCCATACTTGTCGGCGATGTCATAGTAAGGGGACTTCTCGGAAGCAGGCTTCGGTTGGGAAACTAATACTTTTTTTACTTTCACTGTCAATGGCGCTTAGGGTTGTAATTCGCTTAAAAACCCGATACATCTGTATAGGATAACCGGGGGAACAATTTCGAGAGTGCAAAGATACAAAATAAAATACAGTATGGAACCAAAATTGTCGTAAAAAAGCCTAAAACCCTTGAAAATAAATATCAAACGAGCCAAAACATAGCAAATCGCGCCGACTGTTACGACCACCGGGGCCTCTTCGGGATTGAAAAGCACCAGAAGGGCGGGAATCGTGAGAGCTATGCCGAGTAGGGCCTGGGATGCGTTGAAGCCCTTGAGCCACTGGCGGGCGGAGACCTTGTCGGTGAACACGTAGCCGACGATGCGGTAGGCTGCGAGCTGCCACAGGTAGTAGATGACGGCGGTGAGGCTCAGGCCGGCTATGACGGGAAAGGTGGGGAAGCCGAGGGTGTAGCCCCCGGTGTCAATGGCGGCGTTGATGATGATGCCTTCGCAGAGGCATGCGAGGAGGACGACGGACATCTGGATGCCTGTCTCGCTGAATGTGCGCACTCCGGAGGTGTCGTCGGTGCGGCGGACTGACCAGAGGTCGTAGGAGAAGTTCTTGAGGAAGGTGGAATAGTGACGGAAGTTGAAGGCGAGCAGGAGAAAGACACCTATGATGAGACACAGGACTCCGGAGTCGTAGCCGGGGAGCTGCTCGCGGGGCTCGGGAGTGATGCCGAGGGTGTAGGGCACGCGCCCCACGGTCATCTGCAGCTGTTCGGCCGCCGAGGATGGCGCCTGGTATTCGCGGCAGAGCACCGGAGCGAATGGCAGGGGAAGAGAATCGGTCTGCTCTACGGGATTCATCGTGAGTGGTTTATGATTTCCATTGCCTCCGCGGGGGTGGCGACAACTGTGGCGGGGATGTGGCCGCCACGCATGAATCCTTTGGCCCGCATGGATTCGAAGAGGGCGGTCAGGTGGTCGTAGAACCCGGCTGTGTTGACGATGATCACGGGTCCCGTGAAGAGACCGAGCTGATTCCAGGTCATAATCTCGGCGAGCTCGTCGAGAGTGCCGATGCCACCGGGGAGGGCTACGGCGGCACGGGCCATGGATGCCATGGTCTGCTTGCGGTGGTGCATCGACTCAGTGTCGATGCAGCAGGTGAGGCGGGGATGGTTCCACCCCTTTTCCATCATGAAATGAGGGAGCACACCGACGGCCTCGCCTCCGGCTGCGACAGCTCCTTCGATGGCTGCCGCCATCATGCCGCCCGCACCACCTCCGCATACGAGCGGAAGCCGGGCCTCGGCGAGAAGCCGGCCCATCTCACGGGCAGTGGCGAGATAAATGCTGTCGATATCCGATGATGAGGCGCAGTAGACCGCTACGCCTTTTGTCTGTGGGGCTGTGTGCTGATTCATGGGTGCAAAATTAGTAATAAATTCCGAATCCGCTGAGAGAAAGAGGGGCACATAACGAGAAAAGAGACAAAAGAAACCGTTTTCGGGGGTGTTTCTTTTGTCTCTCGTGGATAAGGGGGCATTGTCAGGGATAAGCGGGCGCTGATTTTCAGAAGCCACGGTTGCGGACGAAGGGGGCAGGCGGGGTCTGAAGGGTGGCGAGAAGTGTGGCGACGGCCGCGGAGCGGCTTGCGGCGAACTTTTCGGCCAAGTCGGAGGCGGTGCCGGCGAGAAAGGCGCTTTCGAGCACTCCGGCGGCAACGGCGAGCTCAAGATTGCGGAGAATAACGCCCGAGGCGGCGTCGCGGCAACCGGCCGGGAGGCGCAGGTCGAGGCTGAAGAGACCGGAAGAGAGGGCCGAAGAGTCTGAGCTGAGGGCCGAAAGGGTGTCGGTGTCGGCTGATTCGACGTAAGGCAGGATTTCGAGCAGGAGGGAGGCGAATGAGTCGAGGATGAGGCGGCCGAGGGCTTCGGGACGCTCGCGGTCGAAGAGCGGGGCAAGGATGAGGCGGTAGGAGTCAGGAGCCGTCAGCATCTCGAGGGCTGCGAGTGCGTGGACGGTTTCGGTCAGGCGGCCGAAGGAGAGTGAGAATGTCATCGGGCAGGAGGGGTGTCAGGGTAAAATCATAGTCTTTGTGCGGGAATCATAGTAGCGGCGCGCGAGGGAGGCGGCGGTGGCCGGGGCAATGAAGAATTGCGAGGCGTGGCCGTCGGCAAGCACATTGGCCAGGGCCTCGGGGAGCGATACGTGGCGACGCTCCATGAGGCGCGACACTCGGGAGTTGAGTTCGGTCCAGAGGGCGAAACGGCGGTCGCGGCGCAGACGCAGGCGTCCGTGACGATAGACGCGAAGCATGCGGAGGGCGTATTCGTAGGTGCAGTAGTAGGTGGGAGCGGGGTGCATGGCGGCACGCGCGGCCACGGCCTCGATGTCGACCGGCGCTCCGGAGGGAAGAGCGTCGATGAGGTTTTTCACGGCAGAGATGAAGTGGCGGTTTCGGATGTCGACAAGGGTCATCATAGGGAAACGGTATTTAAAGGGTTAATTCCGGGGTAAAGATTTAAGTAACTCTTAAAAATTAAACGCAATATGTTTTTTTACAAAGCAATTCCAGAATGCTTTTATACTTCCTGCGGTTTTATTCCGGTAAAAATCAAACTGTTCATCGGTCGTTTATAACTATAAACTCCCTCTTCACACTTCGATTTTTCCTCGAAATAAACCTCGCATCAAGTATAAATTAATTTTTAAGTAACTATTCAAAAATATTTTATGTATTTAAGCCACTGCGTTATAATTGA
>DXXM01000014.1 GCA_019416285.1 Bacteroidales bacterium | reverse complement strand
TCCATCTCAACCTTGTGACCCCTCATTTTCACTTTTGTTGTTAAACAGCCTCTAATTTGTAATTTTTTAACTAAAGCGTATGTGGTGCCGGACAATATGTCGCCCTCGGTCGCGTTAAAGAATAGATAATAGTATCATATTTCACGGGTATAATCATTAAAGCATATATTCAAACCATTCTGTATGAAAAAATACCTCTTGTCATTCGGCGTCCTCGCTGCGGCCGCCCTCTCGATGACTTCCTGTCTAAGTAACAGTAGCAGCGATCAGAAATATACTTTCGGCTATGGAAATACAGACTGTTTCAACCGTGTTTACGACATGGATACACAGGAATACAGTATCACTCTGAATCCTACCTATTCATTTGTCTACAACATGTCCAAGGCTACTCTTGACGTCGATATGTCCAATATCAAACTTGGCGATAGCGGCTACAGCGGCATGTCATTCAAGCTCTCCGGCATGGGCTTCTCACTGGGAGAAGATTATTTCTGGAAAACTTCGGCCAAAGACGTAATTCCTTACGGCGTTTCGTCAAGCTTTGTGTTCAACAGCTTTAATCTCAATGCCCTTCCGACGCGTACTATAGGCAATATGGGTATTCCTGTATATTATATGACATATACCGTCAACAACCGTTATCGCGTGATGGTCTATCCGACCCAGCTCGTGTATTTCGGCTCAATCGCCGCCTCGGATCTGAACAACAACACGGATTTCTCAATCACAGATGACAAGGAATCCTACTATGCCGTGCAGATCAATCCCGAGAAGATGACCGCACAGCTTCTTGTCAGCGGCGCACAGTACAAGCAGGGTATGAACCGCTATAATTTCCGCGTCAAGGACCTTCCTATCGAGCTCACAACCAACGGTTACGTCATCAGAACCAAGGTCGACGAGAAGTATGATGTATGGAGCGACAAATCCACAACAGAGCCTGTCAAGGGCCAGAGTGTCAGCAATGTGCTCATCACAGCATCTCTTGACTACGGCGCAACCATCAGCTTTACCATCGACCTCGGTGAAGATGTTGACGGCGGTCTGTTCGGCGTGAACGCAAGTCTCAGATACCTTTTCTATAATAAACAGGAAAATCAGCAGTAAGCCTGTAATCACACGAGATTAATCTTTCACCATAACACATATTATACCTCCGGGGCCGGAATCAAAATGACTGATTCCGGCCCCGGCATTTTGTATTATCGCACCTTTTCGGGTCTCAGGTGCCCGTATCAAGAACCTCACTCATACTGTTCGAGCGCCAGACGCAGAGCGTTTGTCACCATCACACGCAGCTCGGGTGGAGCCATGACCTTGACTTCAGACCCCAGTGAGAGCAGTTCCTGCACCAGATCCGGTGTCAGGCGCAGACGGTAGTGAAAGTCGGAAAACGAGTCGTGGATTTCCTCGCGTTGCGAATGATGCAGCGGGAGCGCGCGGAGATATTTGGCCCGGCGGCTGTTGGCGCGTATCACCACTTCATGCGTCTCGCCCTGAGTGAATACAATGCCGAATGAATCGCGCACAAAGTTTTCCGGATCGAAATCGGGGTCCATCGTGAATGTTTCGCTTCCGAGGCTCACGTCGGCCATGCGGTCGAGCGCGTAGGTCTTGATGGAGTTGTCGCGGATATTGAATCCGGTCACATACCAGCGTTGCTTAAATATTTTCAGAAAATACGGCTCTATCACCACGTCGCGTGTCGGGTTGATGCGCGTATAGGGCCGGTAGGTGAAGTGGAGCGGATGGCGCTCCCGGAGGGCCGATATGACCTGCGAGAGATAGAGCCGCGCCGAGGGAACGTCCTCAAGGAAAATCCGCTCCGACACGTCGCGGACCGACGAAAGCACATTGCTCATGGCCGCGGAGTTGAGCAGCCAGTCGGTGACGCTCGCCTGGTGAGAGTCGCCGGAGTCGATGTAATACTCGTAGGTTGTCGGGTTACATTCGATATTGATGTTGAAAAGCTCCTCAATGGCGCCGCGGTAGTTGTAGAAGGTGCGGCGCGGCATGGGTGAGCCGTCGGAATAGGGCGACTGCATCCACAGCTCGTTGAGCTTCTCGCGTGTGATGGCTCCGTAGCGGCGTATGGTGTCGATGAGCCAGATATAGCGTGCAAGTAGGTTACGTGACATTCGGATGGGGTTAGTTGAGTCTGCGTGGGAAGAGGAAGATGATTGAGAGGGCTATCATCGCGGCAAGCGCCCAGGGATAGAAGAGGTAGGGGAAAGGTGCCGCGGGCGATATGTCGGCGAGCGATGTGGCCAGGAGTGTCTGCGCGCCGTAGGGTATGAGACACTGCACCACGCAGGAGGCCGAGTCGAGCAGCGAGGCGCTTTTGCGCGGGTCGATGCCATAGCGCTCGGCGATGTCGCGCGAGATTCCTCCCACGGTGATGATGGCCACGGTGTTGTTGGCCGTGCAGAGATTGACTATGCTGACGAGCAGGGCGAGTATCGCCTGTGCGCCGCGCCGTCCGGAGATACGCGACGTGAGGCCCTGAAGCAGAAACTGTATACCCCCGGCGGCTTTGATGAGGCCGAGCATACCGGCGGCGAGGAGGGTGATGATGATGAGGTCGCCCATGCCGTCTATGCCTGTTCCGGCAAAGGAGGCCATGTCAATCAGCGTGAAGCCGTTGATGAGCCCCATGACGAGCGCTGTCAGGATGCCTAATGAAAGCACTATTGTGACATTTATTCCCGCTATTGCCGTGGCGAGCACAACTATGTAGGGTAAGATGAGCAGATAGTCGCTCTCCTGGGCGAGTGCGATGGCCGGAGTGTCCTGACCCATCACTATGTAGGCGCCGAGTGTTATGACGGCGGCCGGAAGCGCAATCCACAGGTTGGCCTTGAACTTGTCGGCCATGTTGCACCCCTGCGAGCGGGTGGCGGCAATGGTGGTGTCGGAAATGAAGGAGAGATTGTCGCCGAAGAAGGCGCCCCCAAGCACCACGGCCACATAGAAGGCCGTGTTTCCGTCGACCATTTGCGCTATCTCGACAGCTAAAGGCGTGAGCGCCACTACGGTGCCCACCGATGTGCCTACCGAGAGGGAGATGAAGCAGGCGGCGAAGAATAGTGTCGGGATGACGAACTCCGGCGGGAAGAAGCGCAGCGTCAGGTTGACGGTGGCGTCGATGGCGCCTATCTCTTTGGCGAGAGTGGCGAAGGCTCCGGCGAGTACGAACACCCATATCATATACAGGATGTTGAAATGGCCGGCGGCACGTGAGAATGTCTCGATGCGCTCGGTGAGGGGCCGTCCGCGGTAGATGGCCACGGCCCACATCGAGGCCACAACCAATGCCACGGCTATCGGCATCTTGTAGAAATCGTTGAGAATCACCGACACGGCTACATATAGCAGGAGAAACACCACCACCGGCGACAGCGCGAGCCACCCCTGACGTGCGGGTATTCGCCGCTGGGTATCAATTGGAGATTGTTGGGTCATTTGAAGTGTGAATTTACAGAACAAAAATACTCAAAAAAACTTTTCCCGCTCCCGTCCGGACATAAAAAAACGCCCCTTTTTCTGAAAGGAACGCGGCTTGGTTGATTACTTGGCAATCTCGCGGACGGGATTACTTTTCATTGGCATGTTTCGCTTCATTGAGATAAAGTTCTGCTCGTGCCATGCAATAGCTGGCGGTGCGAAATGCGTTTGCTGCTTTTTTAAGTAAGTTGGTCATAATAAAAATGAATTTAATAAAACCTATGTGTTTGTTGCTTTCTCTTAAACAACACTGCAAAGATAAGAAATGTTTTTAAAATATGTTTTATAACATATAATATTTAACATTTTCTTAATCGACTTTTATCCTGACAGGATGCGATTTTTTGTGCCAGTTCATTCATTGCGAGGCAATTGCTGCGGGATAGGGTGGAGCTATCGATGTCAAGAGCGAGGGTGATGATAAGCAGCCTCCCCTACATGCAGAGAGAAAAATCATGGGCCGCGGGTTTGTAACGCTCCGGAAACCGGCACGCTTGGATGAGGATGAATTTTCCGCCGGTTTCTTCCGCCTCGCGGCGTATGGCCTTTTCTGCCGGTGAAATAAACGGTGAAACCAGCACTCCGCCGTTTGAGGCCGTGTAAAGCCATTGGTCGTGAAGTAATCTTTTTGTCTCCTCAGAATCTTTCCTATGAACCACAACGGCTTCCTTAAACGGATTTCTTAACAGAAACAGATTTCCGTAAGCCTGGCAGTCGCGGCCTGCTATGCTGATGAGGTTGACGCGATGGAAATAGTCGGGAAATGCCTTGCGGATGGCAAGACGGTAGGGATTTTCCCGGATATAGCGGAAGATGGTGTCGAGTTTACGCCCTGATTTGAGGATTCTGTCATTGTATCCTTCGGTAAAGACCGGCTGATTTTTCCAGGCCTTGTTTACCGCTACCTTCAGTCGCGCGATTGTATAGCCAAGCGCTTCGGCGGTAGGTTGCTGGACGAAAATGAGAAAATGCACATGGTCAGGCATGACCGAATATTGCAGCAGGCGGATGGCCGGTTCGATTTCATGGAGACGGAAAAGGGTGTTCTTGATGATTTTGCCTAAAGGCGAAAGCCTTATGAAGCTACCCTCCCGTGAGCCGACAGGCTTTGACCAGTCACCCGCAAGAGCCCCAAACGCCGGAACCCCCGGAGATTTCGAAAGAGTAATCATATAGATTGCCCTTGAGCGGTAATCATGCCACCATGCCCTATAGATTTGGGGATTGCCCATTTTAGAAGTGAATTTAATTGACAGTTAAAGAGAAAATGGAAGGAGGAGAAAAGCGGAACTGAAGTTCCGCACCTCAACAAATTAGGCCCGAATAAACCGGTTTGCTGGCTCGTTGCCTTGCTGATTTGTTGATTTCCTGGCTTGCTTCTTTGCTGATTTGGTGATTTGTTAAGGTAAAGAGTTTTAGCTCTCAAAAGAAAAATCCTTCGGAAGCCCCAGCTCAGAATGGCATCTTATTGACGCTCTGCCCCCAGTTACCGCGGTCGAGGTTGCGGTAGGAGATTGCTTCGTGGATATGATGGGGGAGAATCGGGGCGGTAGCGGCCGCGCGGAGGGTCTCTTTTGCAATCTGTGCAGCCGGATTCGAGGCGTACTTGTCGAGGATTTCCGCTGCCTGCTCGAGATCCGCTATGGTGCGCGCCACTTTGAGGATGCGGTCATAGGCGCGGGCGCTCATGTCGAGGCGCGTCATGGCCTCGCGCAGCGTCTCAAGCCCCTCGCCGTCTATTGCGGCATGCGAGCGCAGCAACCGCGCGTTCATCTGCGCGTTGCAGTGTATTCCCGCGTTCCCTGCGAAGCGCTGTGCCTGAATCTCGCGCGCAATGACCACCCGCCGCTTCATCGACTCGCTCTTCTCCCCCTCGCGCGCCGACGAAAGCTCCTCGAAAGGCACGGGATAAATCTCCACCTGCAGGTCTATGCGGTCGAGCAGCGGCCCGCTGATGCGGTTGAGATACTTCTGCACCGCCTGCTGCGTACACATGCACTCCTTGGTCGGATGATTGTAGTAGCCGCAGGGACACGGGTTCATGGAGGCCACAAGCATGAATCCCGCAGGGTAATCTATGGTGTATTTCGCACGGGCTATGGTGATATGGCGGTCCTCGAGCGGCTGACGCATCACCTCAAGCACCTGTCTTGAAAACTCCGGAAACTCGTCGAGAAAGAGCACTCCGTTGTGGGCAAGTGAAATCTCTCCCGGAGCGGGATTCGCCCCTCCGCCCACGAGCGCCACAGGCGATATGGTGTGGTGTGGAGCGCGGTAAGGCCGGGAGGTAATCAGCCGCGAGCCGCTGCGCAACTTTCCGGCTACGGAGTGGATTTTAGTAGTCTCAAGAGCCTCCGCGAGAGTCAGTGGCGGGAGTATGGTGGGAATACGCTTGGCCATCATCGACTTACCCGCCCCCGGAGGGCCTACCATCAGGATATTGTGGCCACCCGCGCAAGCCACCTCGAAGGCCCGCTTCACGCTCTCCTGCCCCTTCACTTCCGAAAAATCACAGTCAAACACCGCCGACGCACGCGCGAACTCCTCACGCGTGTTGACCCGCACCGGTTCCGGAGCGTTTTTGCCGCTCACGAACTCTATGACCTCGCGCAGCGATGCCATGCCGTAGACCTCGAGATTGTTGACTACGGCGGCTTCCGTTGCGTTGGCAATCGGCACAATCATCCCCTTGAAACCGAGCTCCCGCGCCTTGATAGCCATCGGGAGAGCCCCTTTGATCGGCAGAATCGACCCGTCGAGCGACAGTTCACCCATAATCATGAACGAATCGAGTGGAATAGTGGGCGCAATCTGCTCGCATGAGGCAAGGACGCTCAGGGCGAGGGGCAGGTCGTAGGCCGCACCCTCCTTGCGCACGTCGGCAGGCGATAGATTGATGACGAGGCGTCGGCGCGGCCACTTGTAGCCCGACTGCGTGATGGCGGAGAGGACACGCTGATAGCTCTCCTTGACGGCGGTATCGGCCATGCCGACGAGCGAGAACTGCACGCCGGTCTCGGCCACGGCCTCAATGGTGATTACGAGGGCGTCGATGCCTTGCACGGCCGCTCCGTAGGTCTTGATTAACATGGTGTCAGGTTTTGAGGTCCTTCCTGGACTCGTAGTCGGTGATCTGGTCGTCGGCAAGCGGCCCCAGGAGGAAGTAAGATGATTCTGGATGGGCGATATAGAGGCCGCTTACGGTGGCCGACGGGTGCATGGCCCCGTTTTCGGTGAGTGTTACCCCGATCTGGCCGTAGTCGAGCAGCCGGTCGAGGGTGAATGTCAGTTTCTGGTCGGGAAGGGAGGGGTAGCCGACGGCTGGGCGGATGCCGCGGTAGCGGGCCTGGAACATATCGTGAACTGAAAGCTCTTCGTCGGGCGCGTAGCCCCAGAGTTTGCGGCGCACAAGCGCGTGAAGATACTCCGAGGCGGCTTCGGCAAGACGGTGGGCTATGCTCTGCACGAGCAGTGAGCGATAGGAATCACCCTCGGCGTCGCAGGCTGCGCGCAGTGCGCTCAGGTCGACGCTCACGGCAAAGGCTCCGGCGTAGTCACCCGCGGGCTGGATGTAGTCTGAAAGTGAGCGCGAGGCTTCGCCGGGGGCAATGGCCTGCGAGCGCATTGTCGGGATGTGGACGCCGTCGATTATTATGTCATCCCCCTCCGCGCGGGCTTCGGCTATGTTGACAATGGCCTTGCACACCACCCCCTCGCGCTCCAGACGCGAAAGCAGGGCGGAGGCGTCGGTGTAGAGGCGGATGATTTCCTCCCCCTTGGCCGGATTGTCGGGGCTATGGCGCTCAATCCACGCCTTGCGGCATGCGGGGCAGTCGTGGAGCGCGGCGACGGAGGCATAGTCACCCGGCATCTTCCAGGCGTTGAAGAAGAAACGCCAGTTGATGTAGGGCACCGCCTCGCCGACGGGTATTTCGATAACCCTTCGTCCGGGCATGGCCGGAACCGGGGGCGTATAAGGTGCGAGCGAGTGGCGGATGGCGCGGCGCCGGGCCTCTTCGAGAGGCACTTTCGGTGTGTTGCGGTTGCGCTCGCGCTCGCGGAGCGACTCGTATTCGTCGCGCAGGGCCGAGATGTATTCGTCGCGGGTCTCAGAGTTGAGCAGGCGGGCGGCTATGAGCGGATTCTGCGACGCGTCGGGCACATGGATTACCGGCGCGGAGTAGTGTGGAGCGATTTTCACCGCCGTGTGGATGCGCGATGTAGTGGCGCCCCCCACCATCACTGGAATTTTCAGGCCGCTGCTCTCCATGAGGCTGACTACGTAAGCCATCTCGTCGAGCGACGGGGTGATGAGCCCCGAAAGACACACGAGGTCCGGTTTCTCCTTACGCGCCACGCTTATGATTTTCTCGGCAGGCACCATGACCCCGAGGTCGATGACCTCGTAGTTGTTGCATGCGAGCACAATCGACACAATGTTCTTTCCGATGTCATGCACGTCACCTTTGACCGTGGCAAACAGGACTTTTCCGGCGCGGGTGACTTCGCGTGAGCTCTTGCGCGCCTCTATAGCGGGGGTGAGTATGCCGACTGCGCGCTTCATTGTGCGTGCGGTCTTGACAACCTGCGGCAGAAACATCTTGCCCTCGCCGAAAAGCTGCCCTACGCGGTTCATTCCCTCCATCAGCGGGCCGTCGATAATCGCCACTGGGTCGGAATACACGCCGAGCGCTTCCGTCAGGTCCTCTTCGAGATGGTCGTGGATACCCTTGACCAGCGCATGGGTCAGGCGTTCATTCACCGGCAGGTGGCGCCACTCCTTCTCGCGTGCGGCGGAAGCGGATGTCGCCTGAGCCCCCTCTTCCTTGGCCCGCAGCATCTCCTGAGCACGGTTGATGAGTTCCTCCGCAGCCTCTTCGCGGCGGCATAGCACCACATCCTCCAGCAGTGTGCGCAACTGCGGGTCTATATCCTCGTATGTCACCGACGAGGAAGGGTTGACGATGGCCATATCCATTCCGGCAGCGATGGCGTGGTAGAGGAATACGGCGTGCATGGCCTCGCGCAGATAGTTGTTGCCGCGGAAGGAGAAGGAGAGATTGCTGACGCCGCCGCTCACTTTGGCTCCGGGCAGATTCTCCTTTATCCAGCGGACGGCGCGGATGAAGTCGAGCCCGTAGCGGTTATGCTCCTTCATGCCGGTGGCTATGGCGAGTATGTTGGGGTCAAATATAATATCCTCGGGGTTGAAGCCGAGGCGCTCCGTGAGCAGGCGGTAGGCGCGGGCACACACGGCGGTCTTGCGCTCGAAAGTGTCAGCCTGCCCCTCCTCGTCGAAGGCCATGACCACGGCTGCGGCTCCGAGCTCCATGATTCGCCGGGCGTGGGCGAGAAAGACCTCCTCGCCCTCTTTGAGTGATATGGAATTGACTATCGATTTACCCTGCACGCATTTGAGAGCGGCTTCGATGACCTCCCACTTCGAGGAGTCAATCATCACCGGCACGCGGGCAATGTCGGGTTCGGAGGCAATGAGGTTGAGGAAGCCGCACATCTCCTTGCGGGCGTCCATCATGCCGTCGTCCATATTGATGTCGATAATCTGGGCGCCGTCCTCCACCTGGCGCCGGGCTATGGTCAGCGCCTCGTCGAGCGAGCCTTCGCGGATGAGGCGCAGGAACTTGCGCGAGCCGGCCACGTTGCAGCGCTCGCCCACGTTGACAAAGAGCGAGTCGGGCACGATGTCCACCGCCTCAAGTCCTGAAAGGTGCAGTCCGGGGGCCGGAGCTGGGATTTCGTGCGGCTTGTGGCCGCGGGCTTCGGCGGCTATGGCGGCTATGTGTGCGGGAGTAGTGCCGCAGCATCCGCCGACGATATTGAGAAGTTCCTCCTCGAAAAAAGGTCTGAGATGGGCGGCCATCAGCTCAGGAGTCTCCTCATATTCACCCATCGCGTTGGGGAGGCCGGCGTTGGGGTGACACGAAATCGGGTAGGGGGCTATGCGGGCGAGTTCGGCTATGTGGGGCTTCATGTCGGCCGCTCCGAATGAGCAGTTAATGCCCACGGATGCTATGGGGCAATGCTCCACGGAGGCGAGAAAGGCTTTGAGAGTCTGTCCGGAGAATGTGCGGCCGTCGGGCCCCGAGAGTGTCACCGAGAGCATCACCGGGACCTCGCGCCCGGCATCCTTCATGGCTGCGCGTGCGGCGTCGAGACCGGCCTTGAGGTTGAGAGTGTCGAATACCGTCTCGAAAAGCAGACGGTCCACGCCCCCTTCGATGAGGGCTGTGACCTGTTCGCGGTAAGCGTCGAAAAGCTGGTCGTAGGTGACGGCGCGGAGAGCCGGGTCGCTGACATCTGGACTCATCGAGGCTGTCTTGTTGGTCGGCCCGATAGAACCGGCCACTGAAATCCGGCGTCTGAGCTCGGCAGAGCGGCGGTCGGCGAGTTCACGCAGGATGCGGGCTCCCTCGCGGTTGATTTCGCCGACGAGCGCCTCCATCGAATAGTCGGCCATGGAGATGGCGTTGGCGTTGAAGGTATCGGTCGATATGATGTCGGCTCCGGCTGAGATGTAACTGTCGGCGATTTCGAGTATTATGTCGGGACGGGTAAGGACAAGCACGTCGTTGTTGCCGCGCAGGTCACAAGGCCATGCGGCAAAGCGCTCGCCGCGGAAGTCGGCCTCGGTGAGTCTGTAGGACTGAATCATGGTGCCGGTGGCGCCATCAAGGATTAGGATACGATTTTCCACTGAGTATATCTACTGTGAGCGTGTTTACTGTGTGTCAGCCGATTTTTTTGAGGAAAGCGGTGAGTTCGGCGGCATTTTTTGCAGCCTGAGCGCGTGAGGGATGATAGTCGGCGCCGTAGCCCAACTCGCCGGTCTGTTCCGACATATCGAAGCGGTAGACATAGTCTTTCCCTTCGGCAAGACTGTCGAGGACGGCGGTCACATCCTCAAGCGGCTTTCCGTGGAGCATCGGGCCGGTCAGGAGCACTATTTTTGCCTGCGGCTGGAGCAGATGGAGATGCGCGAGGAATTTTTTATAGGCCTCCTCGAATAGATTGATGTCATAGTTGTCGACTGACGTATCGTTGGTGCCGAGGTTGATGCAGATAATGTCGGGGCGGAATGAGCGGTGGTCCCAGTAATGGGCGGGGTCGTAGATGAGGGTGTGGTCATATTCCGCCGGGATGCGGTTATCGGGTGTTCCCTCGCGCGGGCCGTTGTAGCTGCGGTACATTCCTATGCCGGAGCGGGCCACAACGTTGAAGTCGGCGTCGAGGGCGCGCGCCGTGAGGTAGGCGTAGCTCAGGGTATGGTTTTCAGTGTCATAGGAGAAGTGTGTGTCGCCGCTGTCGGCTTCCGTACCATAGCCGCAGGTGATGGAGTTGCCTATAAACTCGATGCGGAGTTTCGGACGCTCGGGGGCGGGGAGGAGTTTGCTTCCGGGGCCCGAGATAACGAATCCGCGGAATTCCGGATGCTTCTCGTAGCCTTCGATTGCATAGGTGACGCGCAGCGAGTGGGCGCCCTCTCCGAGCGAGTCGGTGAGGGTAATGAGTGAGTCGGAGGGTGTGAAGTTGATTTTGAACGGTGCGAGCGAGTCAATCTCCACCATAAACTGGCCGCTTCCGGGCGAGGCCGCCATAGCTATCGACGAGCCTTCGAAGTTGAGCATGGCGGTGGTGCCGGGATAGGTGAATGTCGGGGCTGTGGAGTCGGTGCGCAGGATACGTCCCATGTAGAGTATGCCCGGGTCGTTTGGGTCGACGTCAAGTTGTCCGGAACCCGAGCAGGACACTGCGAGCAGGGCTATGACCGGGAAGAGGAGACTGGAAAATCTGTTCATCATCGGTTTGATTGGTTTTCTGAAAGAGATGAATGTTGATAGCTATCACAAAATTAGGCCTTTTTGTCGGGATGACAAAATAAAGTTTAAAGTTTAAAATTGAAAGTTAGAGTATAGAGTTTAGAGAAGTATTTATAAGGTTTAGTGTTTGAGGTTTGGGGTGGTTTTGGGTTTGAAGTTTAGGGGTTTTGTCGGTATTAGGAAGATTTTCAGGTGAAAATAATTAAAAAATGGCGGGGATGGGTGTGGATTTTTTGCTCAAACTATTGCAATTCACCTGATTTTCGCTTAACTTTGCAGCCGATTTCGCAATCTCTGGCAAGGACATGCAGCCTGCGAATATTGCGAGTAGTGTTAACATTTTTAAGATATATAGAAAAATGGACTTAATTAAAGTTGCTGAAGAAGCTTTCGCTTCGGGCAAACAGCACCCCGACTTCAACCCCGGCGACACCATCACAGTGGCATATCGCATCAAAGAAGGTAACAAAGAGCGTATCCAGCAGTATCGTGGCGTAGTGATCCGCATCTCAGGCGAAGGCAACAAGCGCCGTTTCACTGTCCGCAAGATGTCTGACAACATCGGCGTTGAACGTATCTTCCCCATCGAGTCACCCTTCATCGACTCAATCACAATCAACAAGTATGGCAAGGTACGCCGTGCAAAACTTTACTACATCCGTCAGCTCACAGGCAAGAAGGCCCGTATCAAAGAGCGTCGCGTAGTGAAGAAGGCGTAAAGATATTGAATACCCGCCCGTCCGGGCGTCCCCCAACTCCATCGCCCGGACATAAAAAGAGCCACCGGCCCTATCATCGTGAGATGAGTAAGCACGCGTGGCTCTTTAACTTTTTTAGTCTATCGGACAAAAGTTGTCACGGCAGCGGCCACGTCGGTGTCGCCGAGAAGGTCGGCGATGGTGAGCCAAAGCATCAGGAGGACAATGAGGACCACAACTCCGATAGCGAGCCAAAGTGTGGTGGATGTTTTTTTTCTCTCGCTCATAAATTTATAGTTTTAAAATTTTATCTGTTCGTTGTCCTTTATTAACACTGCGGGAGGGGCAAAAGTTGAATCACCTTCCCGTTAAGTTTTTTTAGCTTACCGACCGACGCCGGGAGGCGTTATATAAATAAAGAATATCCAAAACAAACAAACTCACGCAACGCTAAAAGACTCACGTCATACAGACACAACGCACCCCCCTACAGCAAGTCCGGAGCAGAGAGCTGCTTCACTCCGTTTTTTCTCCTCACGTGCGCAAGTTTTTAGGTTTGTAGCAATATAAACTATTTAGTTATGGCAACGAGAGAAACACACACAAGACGCATAGCATCGCTGTTCTTAGCCTGTCTATGTATGGCAAGCATACCGAGGATGAGGGCACAGGCCACGGCCGCCTCCATCACCCCTTCAGTCGTTCCGGCCGGCTACACAGCGGTACGCGGACAGGAAATCACTGTCATACCGCTGACGGATGACTCCGCGGCCGCTTTTCCCGCCGTCACCCCGGTGGAGGCTGTGGAATACGACACCACAATCATCCTTCCCCCGGCCGACATCCCGCAGCGTCATTGGAGCATTTACCTCGAACCCTATTCCCGCCACGGCTCTGACCATCGTGACTGGCACCGCATGTGGATAAACACCGCAGTGCTTTCGGGCGCGTTTCTCGGGACGCTCTTCGTGCTCCAGTGTCTGCCCGAGGACGCTACGGCCTGGAACCGCGCGGCGATACAGAACACGGAGTTCTACACACGCTGGTACCGCAATATTTTCGTGAAAAATCCGGAGATAGACCACGACAACGCCATATTCAACTATATCCTGCACCCCTACGCCGGCGCCGCCTACTTCATGGCCGCCCGTTCCTGCGGATTCGGTTTCTGGGGCTCGATGCTCTACTCGGTGCTCATCTCCACCGTGGGGTGGGAGTTCGGAGTGGAGGCCTGCATGGAGCGTCCGTCGTATCAGGATATTGTCATCACTCCGGTGGTCGGCAGCATACTCGGCGAGCTTTTCTACAAATGCAAGCGTCATATCGTAGAGCATGACTATACGCTGTGGGGCTCGAGAGTGTTGGGCAATATAGTGGTATTTCTCGTTGACCCGGTCAATGAGGTTGTCAACCTGTTTCGCGGCAGTTACGAGCGCAAGGCACACCTCGGTGTCGACAACCCCTCGGTGCGCCACGACCGCTACGGCTTCGAGTCGTCGCTTATGCCCGCCATGGTTGGCGGAGCGCCCGGTTTCACCCTGACTTGCAGATTTTAGCTGAAAAGAGTCAAAAATCACAATAAATGGCTCTAATTTTTAACTTCGCAGGGTCAAAAAATGGCGGTCATATCGGGATTTTTAGCTAACTTTGCGCAAAATTTTCTGTCCGGAACCATGAAACAAAAATGCTATCAGGGGATGACATTCCATCCCTATATCACCAGTTCCCAGATTAAAGAGCGCATAGGCGAGCTTGCGAAGTCTATAACAAGCGAATACGCGGGCCGCACGCCTCTGTTTATATGTGTGCTCAACGGTGCCGCACCCTTTGCCGTCGACCTCTTCCGTGCCTGCGAGGACATGGATGCGGAGCTGACTTTCATGCGCCTCAAAAGTTATGAGGGCACAGGCTCTACCGGTGTGGTCAAGAAGGTAATGGGGCTCAGCGAGGATCTGTCGGGCCGCGACATCATACTCGTGGAGGATATAATCGACACGGGCAACACCATGGTCCGTCTCCTCGATGACTTGCGTGAATACAAGCCGGCCTCAATCCGCATAGCCACCCTGCTCTTCAAGCCTTCGGCGCTGCAGCATCCCGAACTGAAACCCGATTATGTGGGATTCGAGATTCCCAAAAAATTCATTATCGGCTACGGTCTCGACATCGACGGCCTCGCACGCAATCTCAACGATATATATATTCTCGACGAGGAGTAAAATACCTCTGTCTCCGAAATCATTATCACATACATTCTCCCCTTCGCGTGGCAGTCCGCGGCAAAGGTGCGGTCCGAACAGGGCCGACGGTGACTGCCGACACATAATCATTTTGTCAGGGACAGGCTGATGCGCCGTGTGTGGCCGCGGAGCCCGTCTGCGATATCAGAAATCAGATTTAAAAGAAATTATTTCAAAAGGTTGAATTTTAGGTATTAAAAGGATCAAAGAATGTTTAATCTTGTAATTTTCGGTGCGCCCGGAAGCGGCAAAGGCACCCAGAGTCAGAAACTCATTGACCGCTACGGTCTGACCCATATCTCAACCGGCGACGTGCTCCGCAAGGAGATAGCCGCAGGAACCGAACTCGGCAAAATCGCCGACAGTTACATATCAAAAGGCCAGCTGATACCCGACGAGCTGATGGTCGATATTCTCGCTCAGGAGGTCGACCGCCTGCGTCCCGAATCAAACGGCTTCATATTCGACGGATTCCCCCGCACCATCCCTCAGGCCGAGGCTCTCAAGGTGATGCTCGAGCAGCGCGGCGAGGAGGTACACTCCGTAATCGGTCTCGAAGTGGCCGACGAGGAGCTGATGGAGCGTCTTGTGAAACGCGGCGCCGAGAGCGGGCGCTCCGATGACAATCCCGAGACTATCGGCAAGCGCCTGAAGGTCTACCACTCCACCACTTCCCCCCTGCGTGACTACTACACCAAAGAAGGAAAGTACACCTCTATCCACGGCAGCGGCCATGTCGACGAGATATTCTCGCGCATCACCGAGGCCATCGACGGTCACCCGGCCCTCAAAGCCTGAGCCGGGGGCGCGCCGCCACTTAAAGAAACCCAATACCACTCTCTCACAGAACATGTCAGAATTCAAACCAGTAAGCGAGCTCACATACGCCCAGAGCGTTAGTGAGCTCGAAGCCATTCTCCGGATGATGCAGAGCGACAACTGCGACATAGACCACCTCGCGGCCTATACACGCAGGGCCACAGAGCTCCTGAAGGCATGCCGCTCGCGTCTGACCGCCACCGAGGAGGAGCTGCGCGACATACTCGCCGCACTCGGCTCCGAGTCGGGCAGTAACACATGAAACACAAATCAAACTTTTTTAACCAACTCATGAAAATTCTTCCGATTGCAGCAGTTGCCATGACACTGACACTTGCAGGGACGGGGTGCCAGTCGCACAAGACCGAGCATCTCGCAAGTCTCAACGCCTCCTACATCGACTCGACAGTAGCTCCGGGCGCAGACTTCTACACCCACGTAAACAAAGGCTGGATGGAGGCACATCCCCTCACCGCGGAATATGCCCGCTACGGCCAGTTCAACATCCTCAACGATTCATCAGAAACCCGCGTGCGCGACCTCATCCAGCATCTTGGCGACTCCAAGCCCGAGAACGGAACCGTGGCCCACAAGGTATGGACCGTCTACTCCCAGGCCATGGACACCACCCGCCGCAATGCAGAGGGTGCGCAGCCCATTCTCGCCGACCTTAAGAAAATCGAGGACACTCCCCACGAAGGCATGGAGGACCTCTTCCTCTGGATGCACGGCAACTATGCCAGCCCCTTCTTCGGCGCAGGCCCTATGGAGGACCTCAGCAACTCGAATGTCTACGCCATGTATGTGTCGGGCGGCGGCATGGGTCTCGGCGACCGTGACTATTATCTCAAGGATGACGAGCGCAACACCCAGGTGCGCAACGCATACAAGAAACTCATCGCCGACCAGATGCAGAATGCAGGCTACTCCGCAGCCGACGCACAGCGCATCGTCAGCAACGTGATGAAAATCGAGACAGCTCTCGCTGACTCCGCAAAGACCCGCGAGGAGAGCCGCAACATCCCCGCGATGTACAACCCCCGCACTTTCGCGCAGCTCAAGGAGAACTATCCCTCGGTCAACTGGGACCGTTTCTTCATCGAGACAATGGGTATCCAGTCGCCTGACACCATCATCGTGACCGATCCGAAGAGCGTGGGCCAGGCCAACAAGCTCATGGCCTCACTCAGCGACCGTGAGGTCAAGGACTACTATCTCTGGAAATATGTCAGCCAGGCATCATCGCAGCTCAGCGACAACTTCACCAACGCCAACTTCGAGTTTTCCAAGGTGATGAGCGGCGTGCAGGAGCTCCGTCCTCTCTGGAAGCGCGCTCTCGACGCTACCGAAGGCGCTCTCGGCGAGGCTGTGGGCGAGCTCTATGTGGAGAAATATTTCCCCGCAAGCTCCAAGGAGTATATGCTCGGCCTTGTGGAGAATCTCCGCACCGCACTCGGCAAGCATATCGACAACCTCGACTGGATGAGCGACTCCACCAAGGCCCGCGCACATGAGAAACTCGCCGCCTTCACTGTGAAAATCGGTTATCCCGACAAGTGGAAGGACTATTCCTCGATGGAAATCGACCCGAAACTCAGCTACTACGAGAACATGCACAATGTGTCGATGTGGCATCAGAAAGAGATTTATTCAAAGTGGGGCAAACCCGTGGACCGTACAGAGTGGGGCATGACTCCGCAGACTGTCAACGCCTACTATAACCCGCTGGCAAATGAAATCGTGTTCCCCGCCGCCATCCTTCAGGCTCCCTTCTTCGACCCCAACGCTTCCGACGCCGAGAACTACGGCGGTATCGGTGTGGTAATCGGACACGAGATGACTCACGGCTTCGACGACCAGGGCCGCAACTTCGACGCCAAGGGCAATATGGTCAACTGGTGGACCGAAGCCGACGCAAAGGCTTTCGAGGCCAAGACCAAGGGTCTTATCGCTCAGTTTGACGAAGTAGAGGTGCTCCCCGGCGTACACGCTAACGGCCAGTACACTCTCGGCGAGAACATTGCCGACCAGGGCGGTCTCCGCATCGCCATGACTGCCTTCCTCGACTCTCAGAAGAAGAAGGGTGTCGACATCAAGTCGGAAGAGGCCAAAATCGACGGCTTTACTCCCGAACAGGTGTTCTATATGAACTACGCCAACCTCTGGGCAGGCAATATCCGCGACGAGGAAATCCGCTCGCTCACTACCGGCGATGTTCACTCGCTCGGCAAGAACCGTGTGAACGTTACTCTCCGCAACATCGCTCCCTTCTTCGAAGCCTTCGGCATCACAGAGGGTCAGCCCATGTTCCGTCCCGAGTCTGAGCGCGTGGTAATCTGGTAATAACCGGATACGGACGCTGATCCGACAGCATAAAAAGCCGGGGTGCATGAATCATTTTCATGCACCCCGGTATTTTTTGTCCGGTCCGGTGTTTTCAGGCGGTGATTATGCCTGGATAGATAGGATTTTGGCGCCGGGACCGGTCACTTTGATGTCGCGGACGGTGGCGGGAAGGAGCCAGGTGTCGCCGCGGTCTATGCGTTGGAAACGGATTTCGCACCCGGGGGCGCCGGTGGAGTATTCGACCTCCACGTTGTCGTCGAGACACATGATGATGGTGAACGACTCGCGGTCGCGCGGAAGGGAGAGGGTGTGTTCGGCGAGGTCGAAACTGCGCACGGCGAAATATCTGCAATCGGCGAGCATCGAGTCGGTCGGGCGCGAGCGGTAGTTGGGGTAGACGGTGTAGTCGATGGCGTCCCGCGCCTCGGCTGTATGGAGCTGGCGCGGATTGCCGTCCTTGTCGCGGCGGTCGTAGTCGTAGATGCGGTAGGTGATGTCGCTTGTCTCCTGGATTTCGGCGAGAAGGTTGCCAGCGCCGATGGCGTGGATGCGGCCTGCGGGTAGGAAGAAGGTGTCGCCTGGAGCTGAGTCGTAGGAGGCTATGACGTCCATGATGGAGTTGTCGGCCACGCGGCGCTCATATTCGTCAGGGGTAATCCGCTCTTTCAGGCCGACGTAGATTTTGGCGTCGGAGGCGGTATCTATGATGTGCCACATCTCGGTTTTTCCGGGGCAGTGGTGGCGCTTTTCGGCGAGTTCGTCGTCGGGATGTACCTGGACGGAGAGGTCGGCGCGTGCGTCGATGATTTTTATGAGGAGAGGAAAGCCGGTGCCGAAGCGGTTGAAGATGTCGGCTCCGACGAGCTCCGCACCGTATTCGCCGATGAGGTCGGTGAGCGATTTTCCGGTGAGGGGGCCGCGGTCGACTACCGAGACGTGGCCCGGGACGGCCGAGATTTCCCAGCTTTCGCCGATGGCGGTCTGGTCGGTGGGGATGCCTTTGTAGGTGGCTATACGGTCGCCGCCCCAAATCACGGATTTGAGGTAGGGGGCGAAGTGGAGGGCGTGGTCAAGCATAAGGGGTGAGTGAGGGGGGTGGAGTTTAGAGGGTCTTTGACTTAGAGGGTCTTTGACTTAGAGGGTCTTTAAGGTCCTTAGGGTCCTTAAGGTCTTTAAGGAGGGAGAATAGAGTGTAGGGTGGGCTTTAGAGCATGTGGAGGGCGGAGAGCTGTTCGAGGACGTCGAGGCGGGAGAGGGTGCGGCGCGAGAGGAGGGTGGCGGCGAAGTCGTGGGCCACGGACTGGACTCCGCGGTGTGTGAACACGCGGTTTAGGTAGCTGAAGTTTTTGTCGAAGAGGCGGTCGATTTCGTCGTCGTCGAGCGAGCAGGATTCCTTGCCTTCCTCGCGGGCGAGGTCGTGGAGGAAGTCGCGCAGTGAATCGGGCAGAGGATGACGCCCGTTGACGACATGGCGGCAGAGGAGGTTGGCCATGAGCATGCCGATGCCTAAATTGTAGTTTTTGAGCATCTGGTTCCAGGCGGTCTTGGCGGAAACGCCGGGATTGCCTGCGAAATAAAATTCAGGAGTCATGGCGACCATCTCGTTGGGGTCGCCGTCGATGGATATTGATGCGAGCATATCTTCGCCGTCAAAAACCATAAGACCGATAGCCATTCCGGTTGCGCCGTAGCTGCGGTCCTTGTCGTCAGTGTATTTCAAACTTTCCATAGAGTCAGTTTCATAAATGATGAAAGCGTCCAATAATGAAAACGCCCGTTGGATGCGATGGGTTTTGGAGTGCGAAGTTAAAAATTTAATCCCTAATCCACAACAAGTATTTTAGCTACAACGTCGCCCCGGGAGTCATTTTCGCCCGTGCGGGAGGCGAGGACGTAATATACGCCGGTTTTGGCGCGCGCTCCGCTGAGTGTGCGTCCGTCCCAGAGAGCCATTCCGCCTTCCGATGTGGTCTGATATACGAGGTGCATGCCGGAGTCCATGATTTTCACGAGCGATGAATCCATGAGGCCCTTGATGGTGATGAGGCCGGTGAAATCGGGGGTGACGGGGTTGGGGTAGGCATAGACGTCGGAATAGTCCGGGCGCCCGGGCGATGAGGTGGAGGAATATTCGTAGAGACCGTTGAGGGTCGAGACGAATACGGAGTTGGAGTTGGGGTCCACGTGAACGTCGGTGATGCAGTTGGTGGCGAGAGGAGAGTTGGAGGTGTTGAAATTGGCAAGCACCTCGTCGCCGTTTTCGCTCACGAGATAGAGGCCCGAATCCGCCGTGCCTATCCACTTGCGGTTGGAGTTGTCGACTGCTATGGCGTAGATTTTCTCAGTCTCCAGAAGATAGTCGGCGAGGTTTGTGCCGTCGTTGCGGGGCACTTTCAGTCGGTTGATGTGGAAATCGGAATTGAAGATGCCCAGAGGGTTGGGAATCTCGTAGATACCCTGGGTTGAGCCGGCCCACACACGACCGCGCTTGTCCTCCGTGAAGCAGAGGGTGTGTTGGGGCGAGAATGTCTTGCCGTCCTGGTCGGTCATGGTGGCAACAACCTTTGTCACGTCGTCCGAAGGGTCGGTGATGGTGCCGCGGTGGTAGAGGGCACAGAAGCCGGCATTGTCGCGGCCGTCCTGCATGATGATGACCGGTGATTTCCTGCATGCGGCGAATACCATGTCGCGGCGTACCATGACTCCGCCCATGTCGAGCGCCACCCAGTCGTCGGCGGTGATGGTGCGCGGGTCCTTGCGGCGTTTGTCGGCCGGAAGGACAATCAGCACAGGCTCGTCGGAGCGCTCGGTGGAGACGGTGACAAGCATATTGCCGTCGTCGTCAAAATCAGCCGAGCAGACGCGCCACGCCCAGTTAGCGACCTTGTATATTTTGGAATTTTCGTCGAATTTCCCGATTTCCTCACCGTTCTTTATCACATAGATGCCTTCAAGACCTGTGCCGACATAATGTATCGAGGGGTCGTCAGGGTCCTGGAGTACGAAAGTGGGGCTGAATATGTGGTTGCCTTTGGCTTGCTGGGCGTAGGAGGCGCCGGAGGTCTTTATGGTGACGGGAGAGTTCACTTCGATGTCGCTGACATGGCCGTCGGTGACTATATTGCCCGAGAATATGCACTCCTGGTCGTCGACATCGCCTATGGCGAAGTGGAGGCTGAGGCCGAGGTTGCCCACGAGGAAACCGCTGCCGTCGCTTATCGGGAAAATGTTGGAGATGTCGGAGAAAGTCGTTGCGTCCGACGGGCGGAATTTGTCGCGGAGAACGGTCATGCCTCCGTCGGTGATATTGTAGTTTCCGAGGCCCTTGCGGTCTGCGGCCCAGACGGATGCGGCTCCCGAGAGTGTGGCCACGAAGTTGCCGCGCAGAGGCTCGGGAACGGTGGCGACACGGGTGTAGGACCAGGGAGAGGTGATGTGGTAGAGATTGTCGGAAACCACGGCGAAAGCCTCGCCCTCGGGGGTGCCGAAAAGGGCTGTGGCGCCGGTGAGGTCAGAGGCGTCAAACGATGCCGAGTAGCCCCCGGGTGAAACCGAGAGATGATAGAGCCTCTTATTGCTGGTGCGGACAGCGAAATCGGTTGAGGAGGATGCGGAGCCGAGCGGCACAATGTCATAGGGGCGCGACGGGAGTTGCAGAAGGCGGCTGAACTTGTCGAGACGGTTGTGGCGCTCGGTTTTGGGCGACGAGAGGAGACGGTAGACATACTCATCCGGATTGGTAATCACAAGGAGATGGTCAGGGGTGGTGGCTATGCCGATTACACTGACATTAAATATGCCTGACTCGATGACCTCGAAGGCTGAATCGCTGTAGATGACTATGCCGAAGCTCGTTGCGATGTAGATTTTGCCGTTATCAAACTTTACGTCGTTGATTTCTTTTGCCCCGGTGACACCGGCGTCGCGGATGTCGGGCAGGTTGATGCGCTCGGCATCGTCGGGGAGGATGTCGATGTTGCCGTCTGTGTAGGCTACGAGGAGATAGCGCTTGTCGTAGTTGTAGTAGATGTTGCGGACGCTGTTTCCGCTGAGGTCTGTGCGGGGCTCGTAGTAACGGCTTTCGTCATTGTCTTTGTCGTAGGAATGGAGTGAGCCTGCGGTGGCGACGTAGACGAAGTGGGGAGTCTCGATGATTTTGTCGGCATCGCCGAAAGCGGGATAGACTTTCCAGCTCCCGGTGGGGAGCTGTGCGGCTATTGCGAGCGGAAGAAGCAGCGACAGGAGTATGGCGGAAATTTTTTGCATTTTTCAGCGGAGAGTTGGGGTTAAAAAAGGGTCTCTAAGGTCTTTAAAGTCTTTAAGGTCTTTAGGGAGAGGGGGAAGAGGGGGGAGCAGGGGTGAATATGGAGGTGAGAGAGGCGGCAGGGGGCGGGAGAGTTGGCGGAGGAGGCAGGGGTGAGGGAGCTGTAGGAGCCTGAGCCGGGGGTGCTCAGAGTGATGTGAGGTAGGTCATGAGTTTTGCTGTGGCGCGGCCGCGGTGGGAGATGGCATTTTTGGCGTCGGCACTCATCTCGGCGAAGCTGACGGAGCTTTCGGTCGGCTTGAATACGGGGTCGTAGCCGAAGCCCGATGTTCCTGCGGGAACGGTGAGAATCTCACCTTCGACACGGCCCTCGAAGGTCATCTCCTGCCCGTTGAGTATCAGGGCGATGACGGTGACGAAACGGGCGCTGCGCTCGGTGACACCATTGAGGTTTTTCAGCAGGAGCGCCATGTTTGCGGCACTGTCGTGGCCGGGGCCTGCGTAGCGTGCGGAGTAGACTCCCGGAGCCCCTCCGAGGGCGTCGACCATCAGGCCGGTATCGTCGGCGAAACAGTCGTAGCCGTAATGCTCCTTGACGAAACGGGCCTTCATGAGCGCGTTTCCTTCGAGAGTGTCGGCGGTTTCGGGTATATCTTCCTCACATCCAATCTCTTTGAGTGAGAGTATGCGGAACTTTCCGCCGACTATGCGGCGGATTTCTTCAAGCTTGTGCTGATTGTTGGTGGCGAATACGATGTCTTGCATATTAAACATTAACGAAAACAGGGGTTTTAATATTGTCCGGGAGAGCCGAAATCGGCTTCACGCCTCTTCCCGGACTCCTTGCGATGGTCTGAGCTGGTTTGCATTTGTAAATTTTTGACAGGTCAGAAATTACCGTTGATTTACAGTCATCTATGCGCGTGTTAATAAATTCTTAAAAAAAGTGATGAAATTTTAGAGTTTAGTTTTGCAAATTTTTGTAATTTTACACTCTCTTAGACTGTAGTGATCACTGATTAATTCGTAAGTCCATCGTTATGACTGAAGAAGTCTACCATATCCCGGCCCTGCTTCCGGAAACCCTTGAGGCACTTGACGTGCGTCCCGGAGGAATTTATGTCGACGCCACATTCGGCGGCGGAGGACATTCGCGCGCCATCATGGAGCGTCTCGACGCCGCGGAAGGCGGTCATCTCTACTCTTTTGACCAGGACGAGGATGCGGTCAGACGCGCTCCGTCCGATGACAGGTTCACGATGGTCTACTCCAACTTCCGTTTCATCACGAATTTCATGCGTTACTACGACGTTGACAGTGTGGACGGCGTGCTGGCCGACCTCGGAGTCTCATTCCATCATTTCGATGACACGGAGCGAGGCTTCTCCTTCCGTTTCGACGGCCCTCTCGACATGAGGATGAACCGCCAGGCCCAGCGCTCGGCGGCCGACATAGTCAACGAGGCTCCGGAAGAGAAAATAGCCGACATCCTCTACATCTACGGCGAGCTCAAACAGAGCCGCGCGATGGCCCGCTCCATCGTGAAGGCGCGCCAGTCGGCCCGGCTGACCACCATCGGGCAGCTCATAGAAGCAGTGAAACCCCACATCGATATCCGGAAGGAGAAAAAGGAGCTTGCACAGCTCTTCCAGGCTCTCCGCATAGAGGTCAACGACGAGATGGGGGCGCTGAAGGAACTGCTTCAGGGCGCTCTCGCGGTCCTGAAGCCCGGCGGACGTCTGGCGGTCATCACCTATCACAGCCTTGAGGACCGGTTGGTGAAGAATTTCATGAAAACCGGCGATTTCGCAGGTAAGGCCGACAAAGACTTCTTCGGCAAGGTCAACGCCCCGATGAAGCCCCTCGGCAACAAGCCCATAGTCCCCGGCGAAGATGAGATAGACCGCAATCCGCGCTCGCGCAGCGCCAAACTGCGTGTGGCGGTCAAATTATGAATCCATAGGCAAGTTAATATAATCTCTCAACTCAAAACCACGATAAATTGGCTACACGAACTGAAAAAGCCTCCGGGCATCCTTCAATAATCACCCGCCTTTTCCGCGGCCAGATTCTGTCGAGCGACTTTTTCGCCCGCCACTGGCTTCCGGTGGTAATCGGTGTGCTTGTGGCTATGATATACATCACCACCAAATACACCTGCCAGACCAACATGGAGAAAATCGCCGAGCTTGAACGCCGCCTCGAGATTGTCAACAACGAGAAATCGCGTGAGCGCAGCGCCTTCATGGGACGCATCCGCGAGACATCCATGCAGCAGATGGTCGACTCTCTCCACCTTAACCTCAAAGTTCAGTCACAACCTCCCTATAAGATTCCGAAGTAGTGAAAAAGGATAACCGCAGTCATATTCTCCTCCGTTACGGAGTGGTGATACTACTCATTCTGCTTCTTTCGGGACGAATAGTAGTGAAACTCTGTGAGACAACCGTGGTCGACGCAGACAAGTGGAACGAGCGCGCCAATGAACTGCTCTCGCAGACCAATGTGATAGTGCCCAGCCGCGGCAATATCCTTGCTTCAGACGGCAGTGTGCTGGCTACCAATCTCAACTTCTACACCGCCCGCCTCGACTACCGCGCCGAGAAGTTTAACGAGAAACTTTTCCGCGATACCATCGACCAGCTCGCGGCACGCATGGCCGAGGAGTTTCCCGTGCGCGACGCCGCCGGGTGGAAAAAGCATCTTCTGAAGCCGCTCGACAAGGTGCGCGAGAAACGTCCGCGTGCCTACAAACTCCTCTCCGGCCTCTCGCACACGGATATGGAGACGATGCGCACCTTCCCCTTCTTCAGCATCAGGAACCGCAACCGCAATGGTCTGACCTTCGAGAAATACATGCGCCGTTTCAATCCCTACGGCGACATGGCGCGCCGAAGCATAGGCGGTGTGGGCGAGACAAGCGAAAGCAAGGAAATCCACGGCATATCGGGCCTTGAAAAAGCGCTCGACTCGCTCCTATACGGTAAAATCGGCTACAGCAAGATGATCAATCTCACCAAGAAAATCACCGACTGGACCGATGTGCCGGCGATACCCGGTAGCGACATCGTCACCACCATCGACATCAACATGCAGGACATAGTGGAGAGCGAACTCAACAATGTGCTCGACACCTGCGGGGCCGACTGGGGCGTGGCAGTGCTGATGGATGTGAAAAACGGCGACATCAAGGCTATCTCCAACCTCGAGCGCAATCCGCGTGGAGAAGGCTACATCGAGGCCCGCAACCGCGCCGTGATGGGCTATGAGCCCGGCTCGGTGGTCAAGACCCTCTCGATGATGATTGCTGTGGAGGACGGTCTGGTGCCCGACCTCAACGAAGTGCTCCCCACAGGTGGAGGCTGGGCATACGCCGGAGGCCGTCCCATCACTGACGCCCACCATTCGATGTCGATACGCGTGGGCGATGTGATAGAGCAGTCGTCGAACATCGGCATGGCGCGCATCATCACACGCAAATACAATGACAATCCCGGCGCCTTCTACTCACGCGTGAAGGCTCTCGGATTTCTCGAGCCGATGAACACCGGTATAGCAGGCGAGGTGCCCCCGCGCTTCGACAGCATACCCAATGACCGCGGCGGCCGCATAGCCCTCTCCCGTATGAGCTACGGCTACGCCACGGAGATTCCGCCGCTCTACACGCTTGCCATCTACAACGCCATTGCCAACGACGGTGTGTTCGTGCGTCCACGTCTCGTCAAGGAGGTCAAGGGCGAAGTCGACTCCATCCTCCCCGTCGGCTATATGGGCAACGGGCGCGCATGCTCCCCGAAAACAGCCGGTATCCTCCGCCAGATGCTCACAAATGTGGTGTGGGGCGACCACGGCACAGGCCGTTTCCTCCGCAACAACACTGTCCGTATCGCCGGAAAGACCGGTACCTGCTACATGATTGAGAATGGTGTCTACAACACCTCGAAGAAGCGACTGGCCTTCTGCGGATTTTTCCCCGCCGAGAAGCCGAAGTATTCCTGCGTGGTGCTGACCTGTCACCCGACAAAAAATTTCTTCGGAGCGGCCACGACCTCCGGTCAGGTGCTCCGCAACATAGCCCTCAAGCTCTATTCGCGCGGCATGCTCGACAATAGCTCGGACTACCGCGACAACACTCCCTCGGCTGTCGCGCCGACATTCTACGCCTCGGCCTCCGGACATAAGGCCTACGAGACCGTCAAGGCGCAGTTCTCGCTTCCCTCGCACCGCGCGCTGAAAGCACCGGCGCAGGAGGCGAAAGGCACCGTGCCAGACGTGAAGGGCTACAGCCTGCGCGAAGCGCTTGTCGCCCTGGAAAACGCCGGCTACAACGTGCATTATACCGGGTCGGGCTATGTCCGCTCGATGTCGCCCGCAGCCGGTTCGCGCCCTCCGCGCGGCACTAAGATAAGCCTCGTGCTTGCCAACTGATAGAATTATTGACGAACATAACACATATATTATATAATAAGGTGAAAAAACTTAAAGAACTTCTCTCCCCGCTCGACATCACCAAGATGATCGGTGGCGACGACAAGGAAATCACAAACCTGACCTCGGATTCACGCAAGGTTGAGCCCGGCACACTCTTTGTGGCTGTCCCGGGCGTGAGTGTCGACGGCCACAAGTTCATCCCCATGGCTGAAGAGAAAGGCGCCGTGGCGATTGTGTGTCAGGAACTTCCCGCCGATCTGTCGACACATGTCACCTATATAGTGGTGTCCTCGTCGGCCCTTGCTCTCGGTTATCTCGCCTCGCAGTGGTTTGACAACCCCTCGCGCAAACTCAAGCTCGTGGGTGTGACCGGCACCAACGGCAAGACCACCACCGCCACGCTCATCTATGAGATGGCGCGTCTGCTCGGCCACAAGGCCGGTCTGCTCTCGACCGTGTGCAACTATGTCGATGACAAGGCCTATCCCACCGACCATACCACCCCCGACCCCATCACTCTCAACGAGATGCTTCACCTCATGGTTGAGGCCGGATGCGAGTATGCGGCTATGGAGGTGAGCTCACATGCCGCCGACCAGCAGCGCATTGCCGGGCTCCACTTTGTCGGAGGAATCTTTACCAATCTGACCCGCGACCACCTCGACTATCACAAGACTTTCGAGGCTTATCTGGCCGCGAAGAAGAAATTTTTCGATATGCTCCCGCGCGAGGCTTTCGCCCTCACAAACGCCGACGACAAGGTGGGTGAGGTGATGCTTCAGAATACGCGCGCCCATAAATACACCTACTCGCTCCGCAGCGAGGCCGATTTCCGCGGCCGCATCATAGAGTCGCGTCTCGACGGCACGCTGCTCGCGCTCAACGGCCATGAGGTCGAACTGCTTTTCACCGGCAAGTTCAACGCCTACAATCTTACTGCGGTCTATGGCGCCTGTGTGCTGATAGGCTGGGACAAGGAGGATGTGTTGCGCGAGATGTCGCGCCTCGTGCCGGTGGCCGGTCGTTTCCAGGCTTTCCACTCGCCCAAGGGCTACACGGTAATCGTCGACTACGCCCACACCCCGGATGCGGTGGTCAATGTGCTCAACGCAATCCGCGAGGTAATCGGCAAGGATGGCGAGATAATCACCGTAGTGGGTGCCGGTGGCAACCGCGACAAGGGCAAGCGCCCGATTATGGCCCGTGAAGCCGCCGCCCGCAGCGAGCGTCTCATCCTGACCTCCGACAATCCGCGTTTCGAGGAGCCGGAAGATATACTCCGCGACATGGAGGAGGGTTTGGACGCCGAAGCGCGTACCCGCACGCTCCATATCACCGACCGCCGTCAGGCAATCCGCACAGCCGCCACCCTCGCCGGGAAAGGCACTGTGATTCTGATTGCCGGCAAGGGCCACGAGGACTATCAGGAAATCAAGGGCGTCAAGCATCATTTCGATGACCGCGAAGTGGTCAGGGAAGTGATTGCCGAAGGGATTTGAGCTGAAATCATAAGGTCCTTAAACTTCTAAGGTCCTTAAACTTCTAAGGTCCTTAAAGTCCTTAGGGTCCTTAAGGTCTTTAACGACTCTAAGACTTTAAGGCCTCCCGGACGTTAAAGACCCTAAAGACCTTAACGACCCTAAAGCCCCTTGAAGCCCTTACCCCCCTGCCCAAGCAAAAAAAGTTTTGTCAAATTTAAATTTCAGAAAGAGTGCTCTACTATCTCTTTGAATACCTTCAGGAATTCAATTTTCCTGGTTCGCGCCTGATGAGTTATATCACATTCCGCTCAGGTGCGGCGCTGCTGTTGTCGCTGTTCATCGCCCTGGTTTTCGGCCGCAAGATTATCGACCGTCTGCAGCTTATGCAGGTGGGCGAGATTATCCGCGACCTGGGTCTTGAGGGACAGATGCAGAAAACCGGTACACCCACAATGGGTGGTGTCATCATCATCATATCCATCCTCATACCCTGTCTGCTTGTGGGCGATCTCAGTAACATCTACATGCTGCTCATGCTCATAGCCACCGTGTGGCTCGGCACCCTCGGCTTCTGCGACGACTATATAAAGGTGGCCAAACACGACAAGGAGGGCATGAAAGGCAAGTTCAAGATTGTAGGACAGGTAGGCCTCGGTCTCATCGTCGGCCTGACGATGTATTTCAGCCCCGACATCACCCAGCGTCAGGTGGTTCCCGTGACATATTCGTCGGACAGCACCGAAACGGTCTATGTCAAAGAGTCGCACGACGTCAAATCCACTCAGACCACCATACCTTTCGTCAAGGACAATAACTTCGACTATGCCTATCTGACACAGTGGATGGGCAAGTATGCCCAGGCCGGCGGCTGGATTCTCTTCGTGCTGGTGGTGATAGTGGTTGTGGCCGCCACAAGCAACGGTGCCAATCTAACCGACGGACTCGACGGCCTCTGTGCAGGCACATCGGCGATAATATGTGTGGCGCTGGCGATTATGGCCTATCTCGGCGGCAACGTCATCTACTCGACCTATCTCAACATCATGTATATCCCGCAGTCGTCGGAGCTCGTGGTGTTCATGTCTGCTTTCATAGGGGCACTAATCGGTTTCCTCTGGTACAATGCCTACCCCGCACAGGTGTTCATGGGCGACACCGGCTCGCTCACAATCGGAGGCATCATAGCCGTATTCGCCATCCTCATCCACAAGGAGTTGCTGATTCCGATTCTCTGCGCGATTTTCTTCGTGGAGGACTTGTCGGTGATGCTCCAGGTGGCATATTTCAAATACACCAAACGTAAATACGGCCAGGGACGGCGCATATTCAAGATGACGCCGCTCCACCACCACTATCAGAAGCCCGGCAACTCCGGCATCGAGGCTCTCATACAGGCTCCTCTGCGTGCCATCCCCGAGTCGAAGATTGTCACCCGCTTCTGGATTGTCGGCATCTTCCTTGCCGTAATCACATTCGTAACTCTCAAAATCAGATAAATTCCCGCTTAGTGATAAGCAAGCAAACAACAACAGAAGAAAATGTCAAAGAATCTCGTCATACTCGGCGGAGGTGAGAGCGGCGTAGGAGCCGCAATCCTCGGCAAAGAAAAAGGAATGAACGTGTTTCTCAGCGACTATGGAACCATAGCCGACCACTACCGCGCGACCCTCGACGAAGAGGGAATCGAGTGGGAGGACGGACACCACACAATGGAGCGCATTCTCGCCGCCGACGAAGTGGTGAAAAGCCCCGGCATAGCCCCGACCACTCCGGTCATGAAGGCTATTGCCGAGAAGGGAATCCCCGTGATTTCCGAAATCGAGTTCGCCGGCCGTTATACCGACGCCAAGATGGTCTGCATCACCGGCAGTAACGGCAAGACGACCACTACACTCCTCATTTACCACATACTCAAGAACGCCGGGCTCAACGTGGGGCTCGCCGGCAACGTCGGCAAGAGCCTTGCCCTTCAGGTGGCGCGCGACAAGCACGATGTATATGTCATCGAGCTCTCGAGCTTCCAGCTGGAGAACATGTATGACTTCCGGGCCAACATAGCGGTGATTCTCAACATCACCCCCGACCATCTCGACCGCTACGAGTACAAGATGCAGAACTATATCAACGCCAAGTTCCGCATCCTCAACAATCTCACTCCCTGCGACGCCTTCATCTACTGGCAGGACGACCCCGTCATCACCCGTCAGCTCGAACAGATACGCACCGAGGCTCAGATGTTTCCTTTCGCCGAGCACCACGAGGAGGGGACACGCGCATGGGTCGACGACGAGGCTTCGCTCATCATCGACACTCCGGAGACATCGCTCAAGATGCCGCGTGCGGAGCTGTCGCTCAACGGTCTTCACAATCTCTACAACTCCATGGCCGCCGCCCTCTCCGCCTGTATCCTCGACATCGACAAGAAGGAGATACGCGAGGCGCTGAGCGATTTCGAAGGTGTGGAGCATCGCCTGGAGTACGTGGCCACCGTGGACGGCGTGCGCTATATCAACGACTCTAAGGCAACCAACGTCAACTCCTGCTGGTATGCGCTCGAATCCATGCCCAAGGATACCATACTTATCCTCGGAGGCAAGGACAAGGGCAACGACTACAACGAAATCCTGCCCCTCGTCCGCGAGAAGGTGAAAGCTATCATCTGCATGGGCAAGGACAATGCCAAGCTGCTCGACTTCTTCGGCAAAGAAGTGGCCGAAATCCACGACACCCATTCCATCGAGGAGTGCGTGGAGACCGCCCACCGCATTGCCCGTTCAGGCGACACGGTGCTCCTCTCGCCCTGCTGTGCCAGCTTCGACCTCTTCAGCAGCTACGAGGACCGCGGCCGCCAGTTCAAAGCCCTCGTCAGAAAGCTCTGATAAGCCTCCTTTAAACTCTAAACTTTCAACTCTCAACTTTAAACTTTAAACCGACTTGGCCCTCCAATCTCCCTCCATACCGGCCGAAGAAGTGCAGCAGGGTGCCAAACCCAAGGCTGTCGCCAAGGCCGACAAACACATCTGGGGCATCTTCATAGCCCTGTGCATCATCTCGACAATCGAGCTCTACAGCGCCTCCTCCCGTGAGGTGGCCAGCTCGTCAATCGGAGTGATGGGGCCCATCCTGCGCCATATCGTCATGCTTGCAGGCGGGGCACTCATCGTGTGGTTCCTTTCCCGGCGCCACTATTCCGACTTCATCCCCTTCACTCTCGGTTTCGCGCTGGTGAGTGTGGTGATGATGGTCTATGTCATGTTTTTCGGCGAGATAGTCAACGGCGCCCGCCGCTCGCTGACCATCCTGGGTATAGGCATATATCCGGCCGAGATGGTCAAGCTGTCGGCCGTGTTGCTGATAGCCCTTGTCATGACCTGGAATCCGAACACCAAAAAGGTCGGAGTGACCTCAAAGGCAGTGATTTACTCCGGAGGCATAGTGCTGTTCCTGAGCGGCCTGCTCATAGAGCAGGGTCTGACCAACACCCTGCTCCTGCTTGCCATCAGCTACTCGATGATGATTATCGGAGGGGTGAGGATATTGCATCTCTTCCTGCTGACCATCGCCTACGCCGCCTGCGGAGGTGTCTTTATCCTCTATCTGCTTTTCAGCGAGCCTAAGGACATCCCGGCCGACGCGGAGCAGAAAGTGGAGATGGTCAACGGCACCGCAAAGAAAAATCCCACACGAATCGACACATGGATTGCCCGCGTGCAGCGACATTCGGGCGACTCCGTGCCCAAATGGGAGATTCCCGCCACGGGTAAAAACCGTCAGGAAATCCTCTCGTATATGGCCCAGGCCAACGGCGGCATCTACGGCGTCGGCCCCGGCAACTCCCGCGAGGCATCGCGTCTGCCGCTCGCATTCTCCGACTACATTTTCGCAATCATTGTCGAGGAACTCGGTCTGATAGGAGGTCTTGTGGTGCTGGTTCTCTACCTGTGGCTACTCGGACGAGCTTCAGGCATCGCCTCACATTGCAACCGAACCTACCCTGCGCTTGTTGTTATAGGTATGGCGGTGATGATTGCTTTCCAGGCGCTGTTCCACATGGGCATCGTCAGCGGCGTCTTTCCCGTCTCCGGTCAGCCTCTCCCGTTACTGTCGAAGGGTGGCACCTCGATTGTAGTGACCGCGATAGCCTTCGGAATAATGCTCTCCATCAGCCGCACGGCCACACGCCAGGGCGGTAAGAAGCAGGATATCCGCGACGAAATCGACGCCCTCCCCGAGCAGTTCGGCGCCGAAAACCAGATGCAGCTCTGATAAAACTGAAAGACCCGGAGGGATTTTAAAGTCTCTAAGGTCTTTAAAGTCCTTAATGACCCTAAAGACCTTAAAGACCCTAAGAACCCTAAGAACCCCAAAAACCACCCCCCAACCCCAAAAAATCCTCCCGGCCCAATCCCCCCGCTCTCTCACCAACCTCAAAAGCAAAAGAAACAACGATGACTGAAAAAAATAACACTTCCGGACGCATTGAGCGAGTCCTGATTTCCGGCGGAGGTACCGGAGGCCACATCTTCCCGGCCCTTTCAATCGCCAATGCCGTCAAACGCCGTTATCCCGAAGCCGACATCCTCTTTGTGGGAGCTCTCGGCCGCATGGAGATGGAGCGCGTCCCCGCCGCAGGCTATCCCATCGAGGGCTTGCCCGTGGCCGGTTTCGACCGCAAACGCCTATGGCGTAATTTCGGTGTGCTCTGGAAGCTGTGGAAGTCGCTGCGCAAGGCCCGTCGCATCGTGCGCGAGTTCAGGCCCGATGTGGCGGTGGGTGTCGGTGGCTACGCGAGCGGCCCGGTGCTCAAGCAGGCGCAGAAGCAGGGAATACCCACGCTGCTCCAGGAGCAGAATTCCTATGCCGGAGTGACCAACAAACTCCTTGCCCAGAAAGCCAAGGCCATCTGCGTGGCCTACGACGGTATGGAGCGCTTCTTCCCCGCCGAAGTCATCGTCAAGACAGGCAATCCGGTGCGCACCGACCTCGGGGGCTGCACGCTCACGCAGGAGGAGGCCAAGAAGAAACTCGGCTTTGACCCCGCGAAGCCGCTTGTGCTGACTGTGGGTGGCTCTCTCGGCGCACGCACCGTCAACGAGGCCGTGGCCGCCTCGCTCGACATGCTCCGCGACAAGGGAATCAACCTCCTGTGGCAGACCGGACGCTACGGCGAAGCCGAGTTCCAGTCGCTCGCCAAAGGCTACGACAACGTGAAGGCCACAACCTTCATCTCCGACATGGCCACCGCCTATCGCGCCGCCGACCTCGTGGTGTCGCGTGCGGGCGCCGGCACAATCTCCGAACTTCAGAATCTCGGCAAAGCCTGCATCCTCATTCCCTCGCCTAATGTGGCCGAGGACCATCAGCGCCACAACGCCGAAGCGCTCTCTACCCGCGGCGCCGCCGTGATGATTCTCGACGCCGACGCGGTCGGAAAACTTCCGTCGGAAATCTCCGGCCTGATTGCCGATGCGCCCCGACGCGCCGCCCTCAGCCGCGAAATCTCCAAAATGGCCCTCCGAAATGCCGATGAGAGGATTGTCGACAAGCTTGCCGAAATCACCCGATAGCATCTCCATCATTTATAATCATCACATCAGCATATATCATGAATCCTGATTTATCCAAAATACAGAACATATATTTCGTCGGTGCCGGCGGCATCGGCATGGCCGCCCTTGAGCGCTATTTTCTCGCTAAAGGCAAAAACGTGGCAGGCTACGACCGCACACCTACCGCTCTGACCGACGAGCTCCGCGCCGAAGGTGTCGAGATAGGCTTTGAGGAGAATCCCGACAGCATCCCGGCCTCCTTCCGCAATCCGGCCGACACACTGGTTGTCTACACTCCGGCCGTCCCCGCCGATATGCCGATTCTCGCCTGGTTCCGCGACAACGGTTTCGATATTCTCAAGCGTGCCGCCGTCCTGGGCCTCATCACCCGCAACTCGCGCTCGCTCTGCTTCGCCGGCACACACGGCAAGACCACCACATCGTCGATGGCCGCCCACATCCTCAACAGCGGTTCGGTTGGGTGCAATGCCTTCCTCGGCGGCGAGCTCATCAACTACGGCACGAATTTCCTGCTCAGTCCCTCTTCGGACTTCAGCGTCATCGAGGCCGACGAGTTTGACCGCTCGTTTCACCATCTGACCCCCTACATCGCCGTAATCACCGCCACCGACCCGGACCATCTCGACATCTACGGCACCGAGGAAGCCTATCTTGAAAGCTTCGCTCATTTCACAGAGCTCATCCGCCCCGACGGAGCGCTCATAATCCATGAGAATCTCAAGCTCAAGCCCCGTCCGCGGGAGGGAGTGAGAGTCTACTCCTATTCGCGCGACAAGGGTGACTTCCATGCCGCCTACGTGCGCCGCGCGCCCGGAACAATCACATTCGACCTTGTGACACCCCGCGGCACCATCCGCAACATCAACCTCGGTGTCCCCGTTGAGGTCAACGTGGAAAACGCCATCGCAGCCGCCGCAGCCATCTGCCTTACCAGCGCATGGGATCCCGAGATTGTGCGCCAGGCCATCAACAGCTACCGCGGCACCAAGCGCCGTTTCGAGACCCACCTCAAGGAGCACAACGGTACGGGCCACGTCATAATCGACGACTATGCCCATCACCCCGAGGAAATCCGCAAGTCAATCGAATCTGTCAAGGCTCTCTATCCCGGACGCCGCCTCACCGTGGCTTTCCAGCCCCATCTCTATACGCGCACACGCGATTTCGCCCCTGATTTCGCCGACGCTCTCTCCGCCGCTGATTCGCTTATCCTTCTCGACATCTATCCCGCCCGCGAGAAGCCTATCGAGGGTGTGAGCTCGGAGATTATCTTCGCAAATGTTAAATGCGGGGATAAAATCTTAATTGGCAAAGAAAAATTGGTGGAAACGCTGAAAAATCGTAACTTTGACATCCTACTGACCCTCGGCGCAGGCGATATCAACACCTTCATTCCGGAGATAATAGCCTCGCTTAACAGCTAACACATAAAAATGCTTATTTAACAGATGTCTCGCTATCTCAAAGTCATATTCTCGCTTATGCTTGCGGCCTATCTCGTGATAGCCCTCACCATGACCGCATCCGAGCCCGACACCCAGCTCTGCCGCGCCTTTGAAATCACGGTCGAGGGTGGTGACGGCGACGGCCAGCAGCGTTTCGTGACCCCCGGCGAGCTTGCACGCGAACTCGATTCCCTCCCTGAAAAGGCTCCGGGAATGGCGCTCGCCAACATCAATACCCAGACCATACGCCGCCACCTTCTCGACCTCGACAAAATAGAGGACGTCGAGGTGGTCAGACTCACCGACGGCACAATCCGCATCAAGGCGACGCCGATAATCCCCGTCGCACGCATATTCGACTCCGGTGAGTCATACTATATCAACCGCGCCGGCAAGCGCGTCAGCGCCGATGCCCGCTATCATAAGGATGTCCCCGTCATCGAGGGCCATTTCGAGAGCAATGACTCGACTTTCACTCCCGCGTCGCTGCTGCCTCTCCTGAGCTATATCTCGAATGACTCGGTGTGGAACGCCTACATCTCCATGATAAAGGTGAAGTCGCCCAACGACATCATCCTCATCCCCGTGATACGCGAGCATGTAATCAACATCGGCGCCCCAAACAATTTCGACGACAAGTTCGCCCGTCTGAAGAAATTCTACTCCGAAGTGCTTCCGCTTCAGGGATGGGAGAAATACGACACCCTCACCCTCAAGTGGAACGGTCAGCTCGTGGCCTCCAAACGCCGCCGCGCACCGCAGCGGGTGGAGACCATAAAGTATGACGACGACGAGGCGGTCGACACCGGCACCATGCTCGCAGGCGATGATGTGGCCCCCGGTCAGACTGTCCCCGGCGTGAAAGCCCACTCCGAAAAGCCGATTCCGGCAAAACAACTGAACTAACAACATAACGCTGTCAAAAAAATACAACACCATATCCCCATGGAAGAAGAGAAATATATAGTGGCTCTCGAAATAGGGAGCTCGAAAATCAAAGGAGCAATCGGCACCGTCGATGCCTCAGGAGCCCTGAGCGTCAAGGCTGTCGAGGAGGAGAAGCTCACTGATGCCGTCCGCTACGGCTGCATCCGCAATGTCGTCGAGACCACAACGGCTATCCGCGACGTAATAAACCGCCTTGAGCAGCGTGAGCCGCAGCGCAAGGTGACAGGGGTCTACGTCTCTGTCGGCGGTCGATCTCTCATGGCACAGGATATCGAAATCGAGCGCCGTCTGCCTTCGGATATGGAAATCACCAACGACCTTATAGCCGACATGACCGCCGAGGCTCTGGGCTATCAGCTCCACGAGCGCTCGATAATCGGCGTCACTCCCAAGGAGTTCCGTGTCGACAATCTTCCCACCCGCGCACCGGTCGGGACCTTCGGTTCGCACGTGTCCGCACGCCTTAACCTCATCAGTTGCCGCAACCAGCTCATGAGAAACCTCAATGTGGTGTGTGACGAGCGCCTGCATCTGAACGTTAACGATATCTTCGTCCGTCCGCTGGTCGAGGCCGATCTGGTGCTCTATCCCGAGGAGAAGCGTCAGGGCTGTATGCTCGTGGACTTCGGTGCCGACACCACCACGGTGTCCATCTACAAGAACGGCGTCCTCGTCTACCTCTCCACCATCCCCATGGGCTCACGTAACATCACCCGCGACATCACCGCGCTCAACTATCTCGAAGAGCGCGCCGAGGAGCTCAAAATCGAGGGCGGAAACGCCTTTGTGGTCAACGAACCGATGGGCAACCCCTATACCACCGGCGTGGACTTCAATATGATCAACAACTACGTCTCTGCCCGCGCAGGCGAAATCATCGCCAATGTCAACGAGCAGATCAAATATGCCGGCCTGACACCCGACAAACTCCCCGCCGGCATTGTGCTCGTGGGCCGTGGCTCAAAGCTCACAGGCTTTGACCAGCGTCTCGGAAACCAGACTACTATGAAGGTCCGCTTCGGCTCTCCCGTCAACCGCCTGCGCATCCTCGACGGCCGCGTGAACGCCACAGACCATGTCGACGTCATCTCCATCCTCGCTGCCGCCGCCCGTGAACGCAATGTACGCGAGTGCATGGGACGTCTGACTCCGGAACACGCCTATACCGCACCCTCGCAGCCCGTACAGCCTCAGCAGCCGGCCTACCAGCAGGGAACCTATCAGTATCCCTACCAGCAGCAGGCGCCCCAGCAGCCCGCTCCCTCGCAGGCTCAGCAGCCCTATCAGCCTGCCGCTCCCGCCGCCTCTCCCTATCAGCCGCAGCAGGTTCAGCAGGGCGCCGAGCAGCAGTATCAGCCTCAGGCTCCGGCCCAGCAGCCCTATCAGCGGCCCCAGCAGACTGTGCAGACTCAGGCCGCTCCACGCGAAGGCTATCAGCAGCGTCCGAGCAATCCCTACGGCGAGCAGGCTCGTAACATCACCGTGCAGGCTAATCAGGAGCAGCATGAGCAGCCTTCCGTACAACCTGCCAGGAAACCCGGCGGTTTCTCGCGCGCATGGGGTGCCCTCCGCGACCGTGTGGTCTCGCTCATGACCGAACCTGTCGAGGATGATGAACCTGACAATGACGACAGATAATTCCAAATATACGTTTCAATAACTCCTAAAAAACGCACAATCAACTACCACACTTACTTACGCAACGAAAAATGGACGAAAACAAGACATATAATCAGGATATCTCAGACACTTCCGCCTTCAAGGGCAACAATATGGCCTCGGACCTTGCCTGCAACATAATGGCAATCGGTGTGGGCGGCGGCGGCAACAATGCCGTAAACCACATGTATGTCCAGGGCATCAAGAATGTGTCGTTTGTAAATATCAACACCGACCGTCAGACCCTCTGCCACTCGCAGGTTCCCCACACTCTCGAAATCGGCGACGGCCTCGGTGCCGGCAACAAGCCTGAGAAGGCGCGCGACTTCGCCGAGGAGAGTGCCGACGAGATTGCCGCTCTCTTCGACGACCAGACCAAGATGGTGTTCATCACCGCCGGTATGGGCGGTGGCACCGGCACCGGTGCTGCTCCCGTCGTGGCCCGTATAGCCAAGGAGCGCGGTCTGCTCACTATCGGTATCGTCACCATTCCCTTCCTTTTCGAAGGTCAGAAGAAAATCAAGAAGGCTATCGCCGGTGCCGACGAGATGGCCAAGCATGTCGACGCGCTCCTGGTAATCAACAACGAGCGCCTCGGCGAAATCTACGGCGACCTCGACTTCCTCAACGCATTCGGCAAGGCGGACGACACCCTCTCAATCGCCGCCCGCTCCATCTCGGAACTCATCACCTGCAACGGCCTCATAAACCTTGACTTCAACGACGTCGACACCACTCTGCGCGACGGGGGCGCCGCCATCATCTCGACCGGCTACGGCGAGGGTGAGGGACGTGTCACACAGGCCATTCAGGACGCTCTCAACTCACCGCTCCTGAAAAACCGCGACATTCTCGGCTCGAAAAAGCTCCTCTTCAACCTCTATTTCAATCCCAATGCCGAGGACAAGTTCCTCATGAGCGAGACCCGTGAAATCACCGATTTCATCGCCTCGATCACCACGGAGGTCGATGTAATCTGGGGTGTGGGCTTCGATGAATCGCTTGGCAACGGCGTGAAGATGACTATTCTCGCCGCAGGTTTCGACGTGACTCTCAGCGACGAGGAGGATGAAATCATGAAGAGTGGTGGAGGCTTTGGCTTTACTGGCGGACGTCCCGGCTCGCGTCCGGCCACCCCTCCGGCGCCTCCGGCCTCTGTCAAGGCTTCCGCTCAGGGCAATAATCCTGTGGCTCAGGGAGCGCCTGCTACCCATCACCCGGCTCCCGCGGCTCCCGCCAAGGAAGCTACCGTCGAGGTTCCTGACACACGTCTGATTGACGAATACGGCCTGAATAAAATCAAGGATCTGACCGAAGGCAAAAACCGCCCCTCGACCATCATCCTCGGTGTGAACCAGCTCGATGACGATGCTATCTGCGATATTCTTGAAAACTATCCCACCTACAAGCGTGACCGCAAGATTGTCGAAGACGTACGCAACGGCGCCATCGAATCCGGCCTCCACAGCGCTCCCGGCCACAACAACAGTAATTCAGCCTCGCAGACATTCGTATTCGGATAAACCAAACCAATACTCCCGCAGCCATTCATATAGCGCAGGGACGCAAAAAACAGAAGGTAATCCCCCGAACTGAATCGGGCTGGATTACCTTCTGTTTTTTGTGTGACCTGTTGCTTTGTAGTTGTGGACGTTTTTTAAAATGTCCCTACCGGACAGGCTGTGAGGATGTATTTTGCAACATCCTCACAGAGTCCGTCGGCACGGTTATTTCTTCTTCTGGGCGTCGATGTCTTTGAGGAGGGTGTTGACGGCGGCGGAAATCTGATCGTCGATACCGTAGATGATGCGCGAGGGGTCGTTGAGCACCTTCACATCGGGTTCGAGCTGGGTGTTTTCAAGATAGTTGCCTTCGGCGGTCTTGAAGCCGATTACGGGGATACCGAACACGAGCGTGGGGTCCTGCATTGTAATCCAGTTCACGGAGCTCATGGTGCCGGGGACGGGAGCGCCGACAATCTTGCCGATGCCTACATGACGGTAGACCCAGGGAGTGCCGTGTGCGTTGGAGTAGTTGGCCTCGGAGGTAAGCATGACTGAAGGCTTGTTCCAGCGGCGCGAGGGCATTTCGCCCACTACTTCACCCTTGATTTCCTGATTGAGATATTTCTTGCCGCTGAAGAGCACCTCGATGTCCTCGTGCATGCGGCCGCCGCCGTTGTAGCGGGTGTCGATGATTACACCGTCGCAGTCATTGTATTTGCCGAGGAGCTTGGCATACATCGGACGGTAGCTTTCGTCGTTCATAGCCTTGATGTGGACGTAGCCGAGACGACCGCCGGAGAGCGAGTCGACGAGTTCAGCGTTGCGGTCGACCCAGCGCTGATAGAGCAGGCCGGTGAGCGCTGCAGACGAGATGGGGAGCACTACTTCCTCGACCTTCTCGCCCGAGGGGAGAGTGAAGCTGACGAGTGTCTTACGGTTGGCTATGCCGTTGAAGAGCGGAGTGTAGTCGCTGTCGCTGCCGATTGTCTGGCCGTTGATTGCGGTGATGACCGAGCCGGGCACCATCTTTGTGTCAGCACCTCCGAAGGGACCTTTGGCCACGATGCTGCCCACCTTCAGGCCGGGACCCATATAGGTGAGGTCGTAGAGGAGGCCGAGTGATGCTGTGGGCTCGTCGGAGCGCACGGGAGAGTGGTGGCGGCCGCCGGAGTGCGAGATGTTGAGCTCGCCGAGAATCTCGCTTGCGAGTTCAGCGAAATCATGGTTGTTGTTGATGTGAGGGAGGAACTTGCGGTAAGCCTCGCCCATAGCTTTCCAGTCGCAGCCGTTCATGTCGGGCATGAAAAAGCGGGCATCGACCTCCTTGAGCATATAGTCATAGAGATAGTCGCGCTCGGCTGCGGGGTTGAGCTTCTGACGGCCGCTGAAGCTGATGCGCTCCATCTTTCCGCCGGGAAGCGCCATTTTGCGCATCGACGTGCCGCCGAGGAGGAAGAGGTTCTTGCCTGCGGCGTCGGGAATCATCGAGAGGGCGCCGGCGTTGAGCTTGTTGGCCATTGAGATGTCGCCTTTGCGGAGGTCTTTCTTCCAGAGGTCATAGCCGTCGTCGAAAGCCGAGAGGAACCACAGAGTCTCACCCTTGTCGTCGACATAGCAGTCGGCCACTTCCGAGGAGAAGGGGGTCAGACGGACAATGCGGTCACTGATGCCGTCGAGCTCGATTTTAACATCCTTCTTTTCGGATGCCTTCTTGCTGTCGTCGGCCTTGGCGTCGTCCTTCTTATCATTGTTTTTCTTGTCGGCCGAAGCGTTTTTCTTGTCAGCCGATGCCTTGGCGCCGTCCTTCTTCTTTGCAGCCTTCATTTCGTTGACAAGAGCGAAGTCTTCGGGCGAGAGACGGTAGCGGTCGTAGGCGGCCTGGTTGGTGAACACGAGGAAGATGTCATCCTGCGAACCCCATGATGCCTGGCTGCGCATGCCGTAGCGGTCGCTGGTGAAGAGGATGGCGTCGCCTCCCATCACCCAGCGGGGATTGGTGTCGGAGTATGACGAGTTGGTGATATTGGTGATTTCGCCGGTTGTGGCGTTGATGATGGCGATGTCGAAATAGGGGCTGCGGCGGTGCATGTCGACAGAGGCGGCGAGCCATTTGCTGTCGGGCGACCACGAGTAGTTGATGCCGCTGCTGCGCGAGTTCCACACGTTGCCGTGGGTGAGCTGTGTCACCTTGCCCGACGCGAGGTCCATCACGGCGATGTCGCGGCGTCCGAGCAGGAAGGCCATCTTCTTGCCGTCGGGCGAAATCACGGGATTGGCGCGGTCTATCCTGTCGTTGCCCTTGAAGAGAGGCTCTTCGTTGATGAGGGTGGCGTTGGCGAAGTTGGGGTCCTCGGCGCGGCCGATGGTGGCACGGTAGATGTTGAAATATCCGTCGCGGTCAGAGGTGTAGTAGAGGGTGCGGTTGTCTGTGCCCCATTCCACTGCGCTCTCGCCGCCGGGAGTGGCGGTAATCTGGCGGGTTGTGGGATACTCTACGGAGGTCACGAACACGTCGCCGCGGTTGGTGAAGGCCACCTGCTTGCCGTCGGGCGAGGGCACTGCTCCGCGAGAGCCGGTGGTGAACGAGCGCACGTAGGTCGGGTCAGCCTGGTCAGCGATGAGGTCAATCTTCACCTTTGCGGGCTTGGCGCCGTCGCGCATGGTGTAGATTTCACCGTCGTAGGTGAAGGCGAGAGTACCGTCGTTGCTGCGCGAGAGGAAGCGGACGGGATGTGTCTTGAAATCCGTGAGGGCGTTGACCTTGGAGGGGTCGGCCAGGGGGAGGGAGTAGACATTGAATGAGCCGCCGTCGCGCTCGCTGAGGAAGTAGAGCGTCTTGCCGTCGGTCGAGAGCACCGGGCTGCGGTCCTCGCCGGCGTGGGCGGTGATGTTCGTGTGCTTCTTGGAGGCCGCGTCATATTTCCAGATGTCGCGGGTGACGGACGAGGTGTGGTGTTTGCGCCACTGGTCCTCGCCTCCCTTGCGGTCGACATAGACAAATGACTTGCCGTCCGGGAGGAAGCTCATTGCGTCGGCGGGAGTGGAGAGCACCTGGCGCGGACGTCCGCCGGCCACGGGCACGGCGTAGAGCTCGGTCTGCCATGCTGCGGGGAAGAGGTGGGCGGAGGGAGCGTCCTGGATGGAGGCTGAGTAGAGCACATATTTTCCGTCGGGGCTGAAGGCCTGGGGCAGTTCTGCGGCGGAGTTGGAAGTCAGGCGTGTTGCCTCGCCTCCGTCGGCGTCCACGATGAATACGTCGTTAGAGCCTTCACGGTCTGAGGCAAAAGCGATTTTTTTACTGTCGGGTGACCACACGGGTTCCGATTCCAGTGTGCCGGGCTGAGCTGTCAGCAGCCGGGCCTGTCCTCCGGCGGTGGGGACGGTGTAGATGTCGCCCTTATAGGTGAAGGCGATTTTCGTGCCGTCGGGCGAGATGCGTACATCGCGGAGCCAGAGCGGAGTGATGGCGCCTGCCCCGAACACTGTGCCGAGACATAGAAGGCTTAACAGAGATTTCTTCATGATGGGGTAGATGGGTAAACTGATTTGGTTTATTGTATTGTGCGTAATTTACGTTTCTGCAGATAGTCCGACATCCACACGCCGAGGAGAATCATCGCGCATCCGGTATATCCGATAAGCGAGATTTTCTCGCCGAGTATGATGAAGGAGAACACCAGTGTCACTACCGGCTGGAAATACATGTAGTTGGATGCTTTGACGGCTCCTATCTTGCCGATGATGGCTGCCCACATGAGATAGGCGAACATTGAGCAGAATAGGGCGAGGAAGAGAATGTTGAGTAGCAGTTTGGGCTCCACGAGCACTGTCGGAGGTGTGATCTGCGGTTCGATAAGCAGGAATGGCAGTGCCGTCAGCACGCCATAGAAGAATGTCTTGCGGGTGATGAAGAGGGCGCTGTAGAGCGGGTTGAGTTTCTTGAGAATGAGGCTGTAGATGGCCCAGCAGAAGGCTGCCAGGAGCGAGAGCAGGTCGCCCAGGGGCTTTATGCTCAGATTGAAGCTGCTGTTGAATATCACAAGTCCGACGCCGAGAAACGCGACTATGGAGCCGAGGATGGTCTCCTTGCTGACGCGGTCGGTCTTGTAGATGAATCCGATGAGAAGCACAGTCAGCAGCGGCGAGAGCGATGTGATAAGCGACACGTTGCTGACAAGGGTGTATTCGAGGGCCACATTTTCCGATATGAAGTAAATTGAGCCGCCGAAGAGTCCGCAGAGCATGAACATGAATTCATGGCGCAGCGAGTTGCTCAGAATCTTCTTGTGGCAGATGAGCAGCATTGCGAGGTAGGCGATTGCGAAACGGTAAATGTAGATCTCGATTGGGTGCAGTCCGCTTTCGAGGAGCACTTTGGTGGAAATGAACGAGACTCCCCAGGCCATGACTGCAACTGCGGCCCCGGCATGATAGAGCAAGAGGTTGCCTTTGGGGGAAAAACGCTTTGTTGACATGACATTATTTAAGGTTAACCTTCGTCTCAGACCCCGGAGTGAGTGCATTTCATGGGCCTGTCATGCCGACGGAAGGAATTGACGTCGCCATAACGATTACAAAATTAAGAATTTTTTATCAAAGATTGTCAGCAGTGGTAAAACTTTATTTTACCACTGACGTAATATCTATACAGACGCTTCCGAAAATTAGCTGTCATTAACGGTCAATTTTTTGGAAAGATGTAGGAATTTCCTATATTTGCGTCGAGATTTAACACGTTAACTTAAAAAATATAAAAAATGAAACTCGCAAAAGCTTTAGGTATTCCTGCAATGGCTCTCTGTGTGCTTCTTTCGACGGGATGCTCCTCCTGGACCAACACAGGCAAAGGCGCTGCCATCGGCGGTGGCGGCGGTGCGGCTCTCGGTGCCGGCCTCGGCGCTCTCATCGGAGGCGGTAAAGGCGCGGCTATCGGAACAGCAATCGGTGCGGCTGTAGGTACAGGCGCCGGTGTCCTCATCGGCAAAAAGATGGACAAGCAGCAGGCTGAACTCCAGGCTGAACTCGCAAAACAGGCCGAAGTCAAGCAGGTGACAGACGAAAACGGTCTCCAGGCTATCCAGGTGACTTTCAACGGCGGAATCCTCTTCCCCACCAACGGCACTACTCTGAGCGCCAATGCCCGCACTGACCTCAGCAAGTTTGCTGCATCGCTCATCAACAATCCCGGCACAAACGTGCAGATCTACGGCTATACCGACGATACCGGCACACTCGCAGTCAACGAGCGTGTGGCAAACGGACGTGCTGACGCCGTGCGCAACTATCTTCTCAACAGCGGGGTGGCCGCTACCCGCCTTTCAGCCGAAGGACTCCCGATGCAGGACTATATCGCATCGAACTCGACTGCCGAGGGACGTGCGCAGAACCGCCGTGTCGAGATCTACATCACCGCAAGCAAGGAGATGATAGAGCAGGCAAATCAGGGAACTCTCAAATAATGACAGCTTCTCTGACCGAACTCTGAATAATCCGCATATACAGGACTAAGAGGGTGTTTGACTATTGTTATTAAACACCCTCTAAAATAATCATCAATTCTTTTTCATGAAAACAGGGAAACGTTCTCGAGAAGAGAATGTTTCCCTGAAATTTTTTATGCCGGATTCTGTTTTATCGCGGAGTCCGTTCTATTGTGGTTTCCGGGGGTGATGGCGGAAAGTATTATTCCTTGCAGACTATTTCGTTGTGGATGAGGTTGAGCACTGTCTGGCCGACGGCTTCAAGCGATGCAGGGTCGATGTTTTCCATCGTGTCGTTGATGGTGTGCCATGTGGGGGGGAAGGTGCCGGTGTTGTCGTTCTTTGACTCGATGATGTCAATTGCGGGGATACCGGCGTCGTTGATGAAAAGATGGTCGTCGACCACTGAACCGCCGTTTTTGTTGACGAAACGGGAGTCATAGCCTGAGCGGGCGGCGATTGACCATACTTTATCGACAATATTGCGGGCGTTTTCCTCGGAGAAGAACTCGCGGTGGAACTTGGCTCCGATACCTCCCACCATATCAAGAATCACAGCATAGCGCGGAAGCGAGTCCTGAGCGTAGGGCATGTGCTTGACCCAATACTGAGTTCCGAGACACCAGGAGGTGTCGTGGGTGGAGAATCCGGAAGCCTGTCCGTAGTCCTCGGCGTCGACCATCAGGAAGTCTACCCCGATAGGAGGCTCTGTCTGGCCGAGACTGCGGGCCACTTCGAGGAGCACACCCACACCGCTGCCGCCGTCGTTGGCGCCGATGACCGGTTTGAGGCGGTTTTCCTCGTTCATGTCGGAGTCACACCAGGGACGGGTGTCGTAGTGAGCGACGAGCAGTATTCTGTCCTTTACATCGGGGCCGAATGAGGCCATGACGTTGCCGATGGGGAGGCGGTCGCCGTTGAAGGCTTCGACCTCGCCGGTCTGCACGCGCACGTTTTTACCGCCGTGGCGCGTGAGCTCGTTGACTATGTATTTGCGGCATGCCACATTCTCCGGTGTGCCTGACACCCGGGGGCCGAATGACACCTGGTGTCGCACGTAGGAATATGCACTGTCACGATTGAATTTGGCCGGGGATTTCAGCTTTTTTTCCACACGGGTATCCTCACCGGTCTTCGTGACAGACGATGACTGGCGACAGCTTGCTGAAAGAAGTATCACAGCGATGGAGAAAAACGCTGCTATATGATATGTTTTCATGACTTAGCTTGCTGTGGTTGAATATATTCTGGTTAAATATCCGGGTGCTATGTCATTCACGACATGGCGAGTCAAGGTATTACGCGGCAAAGTTACAACATAGTTACAAAAGTTCGACAAAATGGTTACAGTATTTTGTGGGCGTTAAATATAATTAACTTTTCAGAGAATTCGCTTATAACACAATCCTTGGAGTCGCGGGCAGAGGGTCGGGCTGCATGCACCGGAATCCGGGCGCTGTGTGGTGGAGATTGGGGCAGGCGGAGTTGATTTCCGCCGCCCGGAAAAACGAAATCCGGAGGCGGATAGCCATGCTTTCCGCCTCCGGATGGAGGGTTCATAATAAGTAGTTATGACTTATTTCTTGAAGTAGCGGTTGTAGAGACCCTGGAAGCCCTGGCCGTGGCGAGCCTCGTCCTTAGCCATTTCATGAACGGTATCGTGGATAGCGTCAAGGTTCTGCTCTTTTGCGCGGCGTGCGATACGCATCTTGTCGGCGTTGGCACCTGCCTCAGCAGCCATGCGCTTCTCGAGGTTGGTCTTGGTGTCCCATACACACTCGCCGAGGAGTTCAGCGAATTTGGAAGCGTGTTCTGCCTCTTCGAAAGCGTAGCGCTTGAAAGCCTCTGCGATTTCGGGATAGCCTTCGCGGTCAGCCTGACGCGACATTGCAAGATACATGCCTACTTCAGCACATTCGCCGTTGAAGTGTGCGGTGAGATCCTTGATCATCTCTTCGTCTGTGCCTTTTGCCACGCCGATTACGTGCTCAGTCACAAATTCGAGTGCCTCGCCCTCGTTGATTTCTTTGAACTTGCTTGCGGGAGCGCCGCAGAGGGGGCATTTTTCGGGAGCTGCGTCACCTTCGTGAACATAACCACATACTGTGCAGATGAATTTCTTCTTCATGATTGATGATTGTTTTAGAGTTGTTTATAATTATACGAAATTTATTTCTTTTGATTGTTTTCGGTTGTTATTTGCCTGCGCATCAGCGGGCTGCGGCGCATTGCGGGCAGAGACCGCGGAATATCACTTCGGCCGATTTGAAATCGTAGTGCGGAAGCTCGTCGGAAAAGTCCGGGAGAGTGAACCAGAAGCCTACGTCGGCCACGTGGCCACATTCCGTACAGAGGAAATGTGAGTGGGGGTGACGCGAGTAGTCCCAGCGGGCACCGTCGCCGGAGTTGCCGATGCAGTTGATGATACCGGCAGCCGAGAGCAGACGGAGTGTATTGTAGACCGTCGTGCGCGAGAGCGTGGGGTGAACAGGTTGCAGGGCCTTGAAGATTTCATCGACGGTCGGGTGGATGCGGTTTTCCATCAGAAAGCGGAGTATCATCATTCGCTGTGCGGAGGGCTTGACTCCTCCGTCAGACAAGATGTCGATTATTTCCTGGGTTGTCGGTGGTGTGACCTGCATTTGAAATTTGTTCAGATTTGTAACAATTACAATTTTGATTTCGTTGCAAAGTTAATGCTTTGTTTTTAATTCTGCAATATTCCATGAAAAAAAATTGTTAAAATTTCAGGAAAAATTTTTGTCCCACCCCGGCGGTACACCATAATATATATGCGCCCTCTTGGACGGATTGCGCGGGAGGATAAAACCGCTCCCGACAGCCTAAAATTAAAAGGGAGCAGCTTCACGCGGCTCCCTTTTATGAGTTTCCAATAGGTACAATTTCTAAGGTAAAAAAGATTGTTTTAGGTTCGTGATGCAAAGGTAGGCCAAGAAATGGCCTTAGACAAATATTTCAGTATGTTATCCAACATAATTTTATATCCAACTCTTTGCAAATATTGCATTATTTGAGTCTAAATCGCTATTAGTCAGCAATTAAATAATTTGCAAACAAATCGCCTTTTATTGTTAAAATACGTTAATAACAACAATTGTTCTCTTTTTCAGAGCCTGAAAATGTCGGTTTTTAATGTCTTTCCATCCCATACGGCATAGGAAAAACGGCTGATCCAATCTCCTAAAATCACGATTCTGCCCCCAGCCGGTAGGGGCCGGTCGAGCAGGATGTGGCAGTGGCCGAAAATGAAATAGTCGACCTTTTCGGCGGGGTGGGTTTCGTTGTAGTCACCGGCGAAGCTGATGAGATTGTCGCCCGCACGTTCCGACGGAGTGTAGCCACCTTGCTTGCGCGAGTGTGATGACCATGAATGGGCGAAGCCGATGGTCCAGCGGGGATGGATGGCGGCGAAGAGTTTCTGAGCGGTGCGGTTGCGGAAGAGCGCACGCAGGCGTCGGAAGCTCCAGGGCAGACGGCCTACGCCATCACCGTGTTCAAGAAAAAAGCGTTTTCCGTCGAGTTCGGTTATCATCATCCCGTCGTGGACTTTCATCCCGATTTCCTCGGGGAGATAGTCGAAAATCCATATATCGTGGTTCCCCTTGAACCATATTATCTCCACCCCTGAGTCGGCGAGTTCGGCGAGGGCACCGAAGAAACGGGTAAAACCGCGGGGCACCACGTTGCGGTATTCCCACCAGTAGTCCAGTATGTCGCCGAGCAGTATGAGGCGGCGGCATGTAGGGGCGATGTGGTGCAGGAAACTGACTACCTTCCGCTCATGCTCGCGCGGGTCGGCTATATAGGAGGCGCCGAGGTGAAGGTCACTTATGAAATATGTGTTTGTCCGGGTGTCCATCGGGATTATGGTGGCGGAGGTGCGGGTTTAGAGGAATCCGAGGTCGAGCTTGGCCTCCTCGGTCATCATGTCCTTGTTCCACTCGGGTTCGAATACGATGCGGATGTCGACGCTCTTCACTCCCTCGATGCTTTCGAGCTTTATGCGGGCGTCGTCCACGAGGAAGTCGGCCGCCGGACAGTTGGGGGCGGTGAGGGTCATGTCTATCTTGAGATTGCCGTCATCGTCGAGGTCAATGGCGTAGATGAGACCGAGATTGTAGATGTCGACGGGGATTTCGGGGTCATAGACCGTTTTGAGCATCGTGACGATGCGTTCCTCTATTTTGGTTCTTTCTTCGGGTGTCATGTATCTGTGTTGTAATTTTGATTTCGATGGATTCCGGCTCTTATCAGTGGGATTCGAGCCAGTTTGATGCTACTCCGGCCGAGACGGTGAGGGGGACGGCGCCGTGGAAGGAGTTTTCCATCTCGGAGATGACCAGCGTGCGCATGCGGTCGAGTTCGTCAGGGCGCACATTGAATATGAGTTCGTCGTGGACCTGCATTATCATGCGTGAGCGCAGTCCGAGTTCCTCCATCCTATTATATATACGCACCATCGCCACCTTTATTATATCGGCGGCCGAACCCTGGATAGGAGCATTGACGGCGTTGCGCTCCGCATAGCCGCGCACTACCGCATTGCGCGAGTTGATGTCGGGGAGATAGCGGCGCCGTCCCATCTTGGTGGTGACATAGCCCTGCTCGCGGGCGGTGATGACTGCCTTTTCGAGATAGTCGCGGATGTGGGGGTAGGTTGCGAAGTAGCCGTCGATGAGTTTGCGGGCGTCAGCGCGGGCTATGCCGAGACGCTCGGCCAGTCCGAAGGCCGAGATACCGTAGATGATGCCGAAGTTGGCTGTCTTGGCGTGGCGGCGCTGGTCGTCGGTCACTTCGGCGAGGGGCACGCCGTAGATTTTAGAGGCCGTGATGCGGTGGATGTCGTCGCCGGAGAGGAAACCTTCTATCATGTCCTTGTCGGCCGAGAGGTCGGCTATGAGGCGGAGCTCAATCTGCGAATAGTCGGCGCTCATGATGAGGTCGCCCGGATCGGCAATAAAGGCGCGGCGTATCTCGCGCCCGTCGTCGGTGCGGATGGGGATGTTCTGCAGGTTGGGATTGGTGGAGGAGATGCGGCCGGTTGCGGTGACGGTCTGATTGTAGGACGTATGGATTTTCCCAGTCTTGGGATTGACAAGTTCGGGGAGTGCGTCGAGATAGGTGGCAATCAGCTTGCGCAGACGGCGTATTTTCAGAATGAGGCTTACCACCGGCACCTTCGGGGCATATTTCTCCAGAATCTGCTCCGTGGTGGAGTATGAGCCGCGGGCCGTACGCTTGGCCTTCGGGTCAATTTGCAGACGCTCGAAGAGCACCATGCCCACCTGTGCTGGCGAACCGATGTTGAACGGTCCTCCGGCCATGCGGTAGGCTTCCTCCTCCAGCTCGCGCACCCGCTCTTTGAGGCGTGCGGAGAGGTCGGTGAGCACGGAGGAATCGATGCGCACGCCGGTATATTCCATCTCGGCGAGCACGCGGATAAGCGGCAGTTCGACTTCGGCGAGCAGCGAGGCCATGTCGCGCTTTGAGATTTCCTCGAAGAGCGGAGCGCGGAGACGCAGGCTGAGGTCGGCCTCTTCGCAGTAGCGGCTGACGGCCTCGTCAATGCCGAGCGCGGTTTTGGGATGTCCGGCCTTGGCGTCGGGGGCCACGCCGGTGAGTTCGAGATGTAGGAAGCGGCTCACCACGTAGCGCAGCTCATGTTTCATCTCGGGGTCGATGAGGTAATGTGCCACCGCTGTGTCGAAATAGGGGGCAGTGAGGTTGATGCCGGCGTTTTTGAGAAGCAGGTAGTCACGCTTTATGTCGTGGCTGACGAGCGTGGTGCTTCCGGTGAAAAGCGGCTCTATGACGGCGAGCATCTCGCTGCGCTCCTTGCCGGTGAGGGGGATGTAGATGCAGTGACATTCGCTGTCGGTCAGCGCAATGCCCTCCCATTTGGCGGTCATGGCTTCCTCACCCACGGCGTAGAGGGCCATGCCGACGGCGGCTGCGGACGAAAGTCGCCTGATTTCGTCGGCGGCTTCGGCGGCCGACGTCACTACGCTGTAGTGGCGCTCCTCGCAGGGAGCGCTGAGGGTGTCGTCCTCGCCCGTGCCAACGGCCGGGAGGTCGAAGAGCGAGCCCATGCCGGATGCGTCGGGCTGCGGAGCGGGTGCTACCGGAACGGGCCGTGGCTCGCGTGATGCTTCGGCCACTGCCGCGGAGGATTTGCGGGATGCGTTCAGCCGTGCGAGTAGTGTGCGGAATTCAAGTTCCGTGTAGATTTCAATGAGTTTGTCGATGTCGATTTCCTTGCGCTCGAGATCGGCGGGGTCGATGTCGACCGGCACGTCGGTGCGTATTGTGGCAAGGTATTTCGACATGCGTATCTTGTCGGCGTTCTCGATGATTTTTTTCTGGAGGGCGCCTTTGAGTTTGTCGGTGTTGGCAAGCAGGTTCTCGACAGAGCCCCATGTCTCGATGAGTATGCGTGCGGTCTTTTCGCCTACTCCCGGACAGCCGGGAATGTTGTCGGACGCGTCACCTTCCAGAGCTAAGAGGTCGATGACCTGAATCGGGTCGGAGATGCCGTATTTCTCGCAGACACGGGCGCTGTCGCGGATTTCAAAACCCTCACCGCGGAGAGCGGGGCGGTACATGAAGATATGGTCGGTGACCAGCTGGCCGTAGTCCTTGTCGGGGGTCATCATGTAGGTGTCGAAACCCTCCGCGCGGGCGCGGGTGGCGAGGGTACCGATGACGTCGTCGGCCTCGAAGCCTGCTATTTCGATGACCGGGATACGGTAGGCTTCGAGTATGCGTTTGATATAGGGTATGGAGGCGGTGATGTCCTCGGGCTGCTTGTCGCGCTGGGCCTTATAGTCGGGATATTCCTCGTGGCGGAAAGTGACTCCGTGGGGAGGGTCGAAGCAGACGGCTATGTGCGAGGGATTTTCCTTGCGCAGCAGGTCGTCGAGAGTGTTGCAGAAACCGAATATGGCCGATGTGTTGAAGCCGGCCCCGGTGAAGCGGGGCGAGCGGATGAGGGCGTAGTAGGCGCGGTAGATGAGCGCGTAGGCGTCGAGCAGAAAGAGGCGTTTCTCCATGAAAGAGGGATTAAGGGAACCTGTGAGAGATATTGGTTTAGAGGGTGTTTAATAACAATAGTTAAAATCTGAGCGAAAGTTTTGAGATGGATATGGCTCTGAATTGAAGGAGCATAGCGTGCTATGTGACTGAAATGAAGAGTCATAGACACTCAAAACTTTCGGAGGCGATGGTATTGTCTTTTCTTCTGTATTCTGTTTCATAAATAAAAATTTTTAAGTTACCCAAGCCTTGGTGTCTCTTTTGCTAAATTGTTGAAGCTCGTCAGTCGCATAGCGCGCTATGCTTCTTCCTCCCTTACAACAATTTATCTAAAAGATACACCACTCAGATTTTAACTATTGTTATTAAACACCCTCTTAGAGGTTGAGCGGCTTGAGGAAGTCGAGGAACTGGGCTTTTTCCATGTAGCCCACGGTCGAGGTCACACTGCCGTCGGGCATGAGGATGCTGACCTGCGGGATGGCTGACACTTCAAACTGCTGGGCGGCGACGGGTGATTTGTCGACGTCGACCGACATGAATATGGCTTTGCCGCTGTATGCCTTGGCTGTTTCCTCGAATATCGGGGCAAAGCGCTGGCAGGGACCGCACCAGGTTGCGTTGAAGTCTATGATTATCGGCAGGCTGGCGTCGGGCTTGATTGCGGAGTTGGCGGTGTAGACCACAGGAGCATTGTCCTGAGCGGGTTCGGCTACAGTCTGAGTTTTTTCTTGGGTGGTGGCGCTGTTGCCGCTTCCGCACGAGCAGAAGAGTGCGGCGGCGAAGAGCGATGTGGCGATAAGTCGGAGTGTCATTTCGGGGAGGGATTAGGAGTTTGGGGGAGATGTTTTTGAAGTTGAGTCGAGGTTGGTGCCTCTTAAAAAAGCCCACATTTCTCGGGCTCTGATGAAGCTGAGGTCATAGAGCAGGAGAAATGTGGGTTGAAAGGTTTATGCGGGTGTCGTCGCTGTGGCCTGATCAGAGGGCGCCGGTGAGAGCAGCGTTGGTCTTGTGAACAGCTTCGGCGCTCTTGTGGAAGAGTTCTTTCTCTTCGGCGTTGAGGTCGAATTCGACGATTTTTTCGATACCGTCCTTGCCGATGATACAGGGAACACCGATGCAGAGGTCTTTCTCACCATATTCTCCGTCGAGGAGGGCAGAGCAGCTGATGAGCTTCTTCTCGTTGTGGAGCACAGCCTTGACCATCTGAGCTCCTGCCGCACCGGGAGCGTACCATGCAGAGGTGCCGAGGAGTTTGGTGAGGGTAGCGCCGCCTACCATAGTGTCGGCGGCAATCTTTGCGAGCTCGTCGGCCGAGAGGTAGTTGGTAGCGGGCACGCCGCGGTAAGCTGCGTAGCGGGTGAGGGGAATCATGGTGGTGTCGCCGTGACCGCCGATCACGATGCCTTCAACCTCAGTGGGGTTGGCGCCGAGACCGATGGAGAGGAAATATTTGAAGCGGGCGCTGTCAAGAGCACCGCCCATACCGATGATGCGGTTTTTGGGAAGTCCGCTGACCTTGTGGATGAGGTAGGTCATGGTGTCCATCGGGTTGGAGATACAGATGATGATGGCGTTGGGTGAGTGCTTGAGGAGCTGGTCGGTCACAGACTTCACGATACCGGCGTTTACGCCGATGAGTTCCTCGCGGGTCATGCCGGGCTTGCGGGGGATACCGGAAGTGATGACAACGACGTCGCTGCCTTCGGTCTTGGCATAATCGTTGGTGACACCGGTGAGACGGGTGTTGATGTTGAGGATGTTGGCTGTCTGCATGATGTCCATGGCCTTGCCTTCGGAAACGCCTTCCTTGATGTCGAGGAGGACAACTTCGTCAGCGATACCATATTTCACGAGCACGTCAGCACAAGTAGCGCCCACGTTACCGGCGCCTACAACTGTAACCTTTGACATAAAACAAATCTGTTTAAATTTATTATAGAATTGATGGATAGGAATTTTACGAATTGGAAGCGAGGGGGCAGGATGCACTGTGAGGCCGCTTTTCCCTCTGCAATGCAAATTTACAGAAAAGTTTTCAACCGCCAGCTATAATTTAGAGAAAAATTTCAGTAATTTGGGCAGACAGAATCATAGCCCATTTAAATGGCCTTCCGGAAATCCGATGAGTAACATATAATCACAGAGCGACCCGCCCGCTGAAAGTGTGGGTGATGACTTTCTGCGGGCGGGGCTGGTAAGGGGGGCGGGAAGAGAGTGGGGCTACTGCCAGACGGATGTGTCGGCGTTGGGGTTGACGAGGAGTTCGGGGGTGGCGGGGGCTTTGTCGCAATTGTAGAGCATCACGGTGAGAGAGAGTGGGCCTTGCGCGCCGGTGATGTGTACGGCCTCGATGTCGGCTGTGGCGGAGGGGCCGGTGTAGAACGAACCATACTGATGGTCGCCGAGTTTCAGACTTGCGTAAGCCTCATGGAGTCCGCCAGCCACCTTTTTACTATCGAGGAATACGAAAAGCCGCTGAGAGAGCAGGGCGCATGCCGCGTGGACGAGGCTGTCGTCCGTGACCCATACGGAGCCCATCTCGCCGACACCCATGCTGCTTTCGGTGACACAGGTGTTTATCCGGTGCGCGTTGTGGAGGTCGGTGAGCTCCTCCTCGCCGATATTGCCGTCGACGCCTGTGGCCGAGGAGTAGATGACATGTTTCGATGCGTCCATCTCCGGCTGCTCCTTGAGCCACGCTATTGCGTCCTGACGGGTCTTGAACTTGACCGCACGGCCGTCGAATGACAGCAACTGGCTGATGAAGTTGTCAAGAGGATTACCATTGTAGGGATACATCGGTACCTCCGGCAACGGCTGTAGCGCCGGTTTGCCTGACCTGATACGGGCGAGTATCTCGTTTTTTATATCTTGCTGGTTCATTACTGTCTGTCTTTTTGGGATGGGTGGAATCCGGTTATTTTTCAGCAGGCTGACTGCCATCGGCCTTCTTGTCCTTTCCGGGCTTGATGTTGCGCTCGTAATACTGGCGGAAAGTCTCTTTGGGGGGTATCGGATTGTCATGTTCAATGGCCCAGGGATTGAGGTGCGACTGCATTATTGATTTCGGAATATTACGCAGGGCCCACAGACCGAGTTTCTCGGCCATGGCGAGATTGGTGCTGTTTTTGAGTATCGGTTCCGCGAGGCCTTCCTCAATATTGTGGGTGAACTGGCCGAACCCGTGGTTCACCACCTCGCTTCTCCAGTAGAATACGAGTTGGGGAATCGGGACTCTGACCGGACAGACATCGCCGCATGACCCGCAGTGGGTGCAGGAATAGGGGAGCCGGGCGTATTTGTAGAGGTCGTAGCTCGGTTCGAGCACGATGCCGATGGGTCCCATGTAGATGGCGTCGTAGCTGATGCCGGAAGTGCGGCGGAACACGGGGCAGGTGTTCATGCAGGCTCCGCATCTGATACATTTCAGCACTTCCCAGTAGTCGGGAGCCGTCAGGCGCTCGCTGCGGCCGTTGTCGAGGATGATGATGTGCATCTCCTGACCCTTGCGGGGGCCGTGGTAGTGTGATGTGTACTGGGTCATGTCGAGCCCGAGGGCGCTGCGCGAGAGCAGACGGATGAAGAGGGGGAGGTCGCTCTGCCGGGGGATGAGTTTTTCAAGCCCCATTGTGGCGACATAAAGAGGTGGCACATTGGCACTGATGTCGGCGTTGCCCTCGTTTGTGCAGACCACGATTCCTCCAGTCTCGGCTATTCCGAAATTCACGCCCGACATGCCTGCGTCGACCTTGACATACTTCTTTCGCATGTCGGCGCGCATCACGCTGTTGAGATAGTGCGGGTCGTCGATGTCCCTGTCCGACCCGAGCGTGCGGGCAAACAGGTCGGCCACATCGCTGCGGAGCTTGTGGATGGCGGGCATGACGATATGCGAAGGCCGCTGGTTATCGAGCTGCTGGATGCGTTCACCGAGGTCGGCTTCGTAGATGTCGATGCCGTGTTTTCCCATGAACTCGCGCATATTGCACTCGTCCATAGTCATGGATTTACCTTTGGTGACCACCCTGACGTTGTGGCGGCGGAATATATCGAGGATAATCTCGTTGTGCTCCTCGGCGTTGCGCGCCCAGTGGACATGGATGCCGCGGGCTTCGGCGTTGGCCGCGAACTGCTCGAGGTAGTAGTCGAGATTCGAGAGTGTGTGCATCTTTATCTGCGAGGCGAGTTCGCGCATCTCCTCCCATTCGGGTATCGTCGAGGCCACTTTGTCTCGTCTCATTCGTGCCGCCCACAGGCAGCGGTCGTGCATCTCGCGGTGCGCGCGTTTGTTTATAAACTCGGCTCCGAGTTTTACCTGATTAACCTGTCTCATGGCTGTGCGTCTCCGTTTAAAATCTCAGTGATATAAAACATCTTAAGATCGAGTCCGTTTTTCCGGGCTATTGTCTGCTGATGAATCATGCAGGACATGTCCTGCGATGTGACATATTTAAATCCGTTGCTGACATAGTCGCTGACTTTGTCACGTCCCTGCTGTCCCGAACACGACGGGTCCCATATAGCGTAGGTGCCACCGAATCCGCAACACTCGTCGCGTCGTGTGGCATAGCCCACCTCCAGGCCGTCGACGAGCCGCAACAAGTCGGCGCACTTGTCGAAAGGTTTGATCATGAGTTCGCTCGGACGGGCTTCCATAAGATAGCGCAACGAATGGCATCCGTTGTGAAGGGCCACGCGGTAGGGGAAGCTCGGGTGGCCGGGCAGTTCGGTGATTTTCAGAATGTCGTGGAGGAATTCCACCGGATCATAGACGGTGGATCTGAAATGTTTTACTTCAGGGGTCTGCTCCACTTCGTTGAAATGGTCTCTGAACTGGTCGGTGCAGATGCCGGATGGCACCACCACATAGTCGTAGCCTTTATCGGCCACGAATGGAGCGATGCCTTTTTCAAGAGTGCATGAGTGCTTGATATAGCCCATGTCGAGTTCCGGAAGTCCGCAGCAGGCTCCACGCTCGATAAACTCAACGTCGAGGCCGAGTTTGTTCAGCAGACTGTAGGTGGAGATGGCCGCCTGCGGGTGTATCGCATCGATATAGCATGGGACAAAGAAACCAATCTTCATAATGTGTAAAATGTATATGTTCGGGGGGTGAGTTGTGTCGGTCAGTTAGGGTTAATGCGTCGCCTGCACCATATTTCGCCGGTGTGGTGTTGCGGCATGGAAATCGGTAGGAGTCAGCCGTTATATCTTATAAACAAACTTTAGGTTAATTTTGTTTTCTTATCATATATGAGCCATAAGAGATTTTAGGAATCCACATTTTACCACATTTTACCTACAGACCTGGAAGCGGATTTCCATAGAGGGCATGCTGCGTAATCCGGCAACATCCGGCAGAAGTCAGCTCTCCTCCCGTTTCCGAAAACTCATTTAATCACTATTTAAAAAATTTTTTTACGATGGATAGTCCGAATCTACAGTTCGAGAGAGATTACTCTTCGCCTGTCATCTCACGCTGGTGGATACTCGTCCTCTGCTTTGTGTTTATCTATGGATTTGCAGTCCTCCTGACAGTCACTCACAAGGCTTATTCCGACAAACCTCCGATTCCGGAGGTGGTAAAGGATATGAAAGGCAATGTGCTCTTTACCGGTGATGACATACGCCACGGCCAGGCGGTCTTTCTCCGCTACGGCCTTCACGACAACGGCACCGTATGGGGCCACGGCGCCTATCTCGGCCCTGATTTCTCCGCCGACTATCTGCATCAGGTAGCCTTGGAAACCCGCAGGCTGAATCCCTACATGCAGATGGATGAAATCAACAGGCTCGCCAAGACCAACCGCTACGATGAAGTCACCGGCGTCCTTGTGATGGACGACGCGCAGACCGCTGTGTTCGCCGAGGCTCCCGGATACTGGAAAACCTATTTCAGCAAGCCTGAGAACAACGGCGGTCTCCGGCACGACCTCATCAGCGACGAGACCGAACTGCATCAGCTGAGCGCCTTCTTCGCGTGGTCGGCATGGGCTTGTTCGGCCAACAGACCGGGAGAGGACTATTCCTATACAAACAATTTCCCCTACGAACCGGTGATAGACCAGGGCCCCTCGGATGCTCTGACCGTATGGAGCGTGGCTTCGCTGCTTTTCCTTCTCATGGGCATAGGCGCATGTCTTTTCTTTGTCGGGCGCGACAAGGAAGCTGACTGGAAAGCCGCTGTGCCTCCCTTCCCGATGATGACGGCCGACGGCAACCAGCCGGCTTCAATCAGAGGCCTGCTTAAATTTGTCGTGGTGGTGGGTCTGCTCCTGCTTACCCAGACACTTGTGGGTGGCGCCGTAGCGCATTACCGCTCCGACCCCGGCTCGTTCTACGGACTTGACCTTTCGGCCATATTCCCGAGTCAGCTGGTCAGAACGTGGCACATACAGCTCGCTATCCTGTGGATTGCGACGGGATTCGTGCTCGGAGGTCTGATTATTTCCCGAATTTTCGGCGGAAAGGGGTGGAAAGGGCTCGTCAAGCTGACTTATTTCCTCTTCGGCGCCTTCGGACTTGTGATTTTCGGCTCTCTTCTTGCTGAATGGGCCGGCCTCGCCGGATGGTGGGGCAACGGTGACGGCTCGTTTTGGCTCGGCAGTCAGGGCTGGGAATATGTGGAGATGGGCCGAGGCTTCCAGCTGCTCATGATTGCGGGCTTCCTCGTGTGGGCCTACGTGATTATCCGCAACACCCTCCCCGCCCTCAAAGTGCCTGGCAAGAGATTCCTCGGATGGCTTTTCCTTGTGTTTGCCATCTGCGTGCCCGTGTTCTATATCCCGGCCATATTCTTCGACAGTATGACCAATTATACCGTGGTCGATACCTGGCGCTTCTGGATGATTCACCTTTGGGTCGAAGGCTTCTTCGAGGCTTTTGCCACCACTATGGTCGCCATGGTGTTTGTGGAGCTCGGTATCGTGAGCCGCGGGAGAGGCATCAAGATTATTATCCTTGAGGCGATACTCACATTCATGGGCGGCATTATCGGCACCGGCCACCACTGGTATTTCGAGGGTCAGAGCACATTTAACGTTGCCGTTTCCTCATGCTTCTCGGCTCTGGAGGTAGTGCCCCTCGTGCTGCTGTGTATGGAGGGATGGCGCTTCTACAGCATCTCGCGTAAGGGCGGCACGGAAAATGTCGGCCTTCGCCACAAATGGGTGTTCAACTACTTCATGGCCGTGGGATTCTGGAACTTCATCGGCGCAGGCGTGTTCGGTTTCCTTATCAATATGCCAATTGTCAGCTATTTCGAAATCGGCACCTACCTGACTCCCAACCACGGTCATGCCGCACTCTTCGGAGTGTTCGGCTTCATGTCGCTCGGTCTCTGTGTGTATGCGATACGCAAAAACATGACCGACGCCCAGTGGTCGCAGGTCAAACCGTGGCTTAAATGCTCCTTCTGGGGCTTCAATATCGGTCTGGCCATGATGATTGTGTTCAGCCTCCTTCCGGCCGGATTTATTCAGCTTTGGGATGTGGTGCACAACGGTTACTGGCATGCCCGCTCAATCGACTATGTCACCAACCACACCATGAGCCTGATTGGATGGCTGCGTATGCCGGGCGACGTAGTGTTTATCCTCTTCGGCGCCGTGCCCTTCTTCATCGGAGCATGCAAGGCCTGGTGGCTCAACTGGCAGAGCCGCCGTCATGCCGTAGCCGAGTGATTCGAAATCCCGCATAAATAACAACCTGAAAGCCCGGGGCTGCATACCTCATAGTCGCAGCCCCGGGCTTTATATTTTCAGGTGGTTGATTAGGATTTGGAGAGTGACTACGATTTATAGAAAAATCCGTCAAAGGAAAGGTCCTCATCAAGTTTCGGCCAATGGATTCCGAAATGCGATAGACTGTAGTCAGCCCGCTGCGATTCATCGGCGTTTAGCAGTCGCGGATAGTCGGTAAAGCGTTCTACACCCTGCTGACCATTATGGAGTTCAATCCATACAGCATCATTTGTCAGCCATACTTTTGCAATATCGTTTCGTGTCATTATCAGTTCCTAATCCTTTAGATATTTTGAGATAATAAACAAAATCTCAATATATATTGTGTATGATTGTCGGATATAAAAAATCAGCAAGTCATCCCGACTTGCTGATTATCAGTGGAGTATAGCGGACTCGAACCGCTCACCTCGACACTGCCAGTGTCGCGCTCTAGCCAGATGAGCTAATACCCCTTGGTTTGCGGTGCAAAGGTAATGAGGATTTTTGATTTTTGCAAGGGGTTGAAGATTTTTTTCGTATTTTTGCAATTGCTTTTGTTTACGGTGGGCGTCGCAAAGCCGATCATACGTGTCCGGCAGTAGGGACGTTTTTTAAAACGTCCACAGCAGCCCAGCTGATTCGCAGACGTTTGTGGGTGCTTTAAAAAAGAAATCCTGCCCGGGAACTTTGCGACATCCCGCCACATTATAATATAGACAATATCATCTGACAAAATCCCCATCCGATATGAATTCCCAGACCTCCGCCATCCGCCGCCCCCTGTTGGGCATGACTCTTTCCGAACTTGAAACCGTGGCCGCCGAAGCGGGGCTCCGCAAGTTTGCCGCCAAGCAGATGGCGCGACGTCTGTATGTCAACCGCGTAAGCAGCATCGACGAGATGACCGAACTCCCCAAGACGGCGCGCGAATGGCTCAACGAGCATTATTGCGTCGGGCTTCAGGCGCCGGTCAAAGCCGCGCGCTCCGCGGACGGCACCGTGAAATACCTTTTCGCCACCCGCGGCAAGGACTTCGATTTCCTTCTCGACGGCAAGGGGGGCCGCGATGTGGAGGCCGTCTACATCCCGGACCATGACCGCGCCACGCTCTGCGTGTCGTCGCAAGCCGGTTGCAGAATGGGATGCCGTTTCTGCATGACGGGCCGCCAGGGTTTCCACGGCAATCTCACCGCCGCCGGAATCATCAACCAGATTTTCGCCATCCCGGAGAGCGGGAAGCTGACCAATCTTGTGTTCATGGGCATGGGAGAACCGATGGATAATGTCGACGAGGTGCTCAAGGCGCTCGAAGTGCTTACCGCACCGTGGGGGCTCGCCTGGAGCCCGAAGCGCATCACCGTATCGTCAATCGGCAAGCTCGACGGCCTGCGCCGCCTGCTCGACGAGACGAAGGTACATGTGGCCATCAGCGTCCATTCGCCATACGCCGCCGAGCGCGAAGGGCTGATGCCGGTGCAGAAAGCCTTTCCGGTTGCGGGGGTGATTGACTTCCTCCGCGGCTACGACTTCGCACATCAGCGCCGCCTGTCGGCTGAATATATAATGTGGGCAGGTATCAACGACGACCTCCGCCATGCCGATGCGCTCGCCAGGCTGCTCAAGGGGGTGGACTGTCGCGTGAACCTCATACGTTTCCATGCCATACCCGGCTTCGAACACTCCACGGCCTCCACTGAGTCAATGGAGCGTTTCCGCGACCGCCTCAACGAACTGGGTGTGACGGCCACCATACGCGCCTCGCGTGGCGAGGACATCGAAGCCGCCTGCGGTATGCTCAGCGGGGAGACCGCGGCTGTTTCCGGCCGCGACGCATAAAGGAAGCCACAGCTCCATCTGCGGATAATCCGTAGGGGTGGGGCGGCGGCTGTCATTGTCCTTGAAAATTGTCAATTATTTTAGCCCTCTTTTCGTATGGTCCGTACAGGCGTGGAGGGCGGGGCTGTCTATGGATTTCTGGAATGAGGCGATGGCAGTCATGCAGACGGCCGGGAAGGTCAGTCGTCCGGCAGGCGAGTCACATACGGCTCGAAAAAGTTACGGCCAAGGACACGAGAGATGCGCAGCAGAAGCTCGGCATCAATGCTGTGACGGTTGAAAATCTTGTAGATGTTGGTGCGGTTGCACCCGAGCTCCTGCGAGAGCCACACCACAGATTTTTGCTGCGTCTTTAGCTCGTCCTTGATAAGTTTGCCAATAAATATAGTCGTCATGTCAATAAGAAATGTGTGTGTACTTGAGGGGAGAGTGATATGTCAGGAAAGTAGTGTACTGTCGAAAGTAGAACGAGCCGGCGTCTTTCCGGCTTTTCTGCGTAGCAGTAAGGATGAAGTGGAAATTACTATTCTTAGTCTATGTATTCACATTAGGAAGCAGTGTTTGGCTCGCTTCCTGTAGAGAGGCCTTTGGCCCGGGGTCGCTGCGCAGTCTGATAGCGGGGTGAAAAAATAGGGCTGAACCCTTGTTGTCACTACCGTGTTCCCAGTCTGTGGCACCGCCAAGCGCCTTTTCCACGGAACAAGTGTAGGAAGAGTTCAGCCCATATTTCGAGCATATAAACTATTTCTTATCCTTGTTCCCCGCGGACTGAATAATTGTTGGCGGTTTCCAGACAGAGGGAACATCCAGAAGTCTCCCACGGTGGTGTTGTTCGGGCCACACTCCGGTGGCGTTTGAGAGACGGTATGGTTTGTGACGCAAAGGTAGTGAGGATTTTTAACCTGTTCACTATATTCTAAGTGAAAAATGGATGGCGCGACTATTAAAAAAACTTAAAACACCTCTGGCGTCAGTAAAGCCCGAAACTATCTCTCCCCCCGGGCTGTTATAGTATTTGGAGCGGTAAAAGCCAGTGTTAAGGCCCCTTTTTTACTGTTTTATTTAAAAATTATTAATAGAGAAAAATTTCTTTAATACTGACCTTTAATACCGAAAAAAGTAAGTAACTTTGCAGTCGGATAAGAAGGAACTTCTATTCAGCCGTTACAAAGGTTTAAAAGATTTTAGGAAATAACATTATCAATTTTATATCAAACTCTTTCATACAACAATGAGTACAATTGATTTATCCCAGTACGGCATCACCGGCGCCAAGGTGATCCACAACCCCAGCTACGACCAGCTTTTCATCGATGAGACCAACCCCGCTCTCACCGGCTATGAGAAAGGTCAGGAAACTGAACTCGGTGCTGTCAACGTGATGACAGGTATCTACACCGGCCGTTCTCCCAAAGACAAGTTCTTCGTAAAGGATGACACCAGCGCTAACTCTATCTGGTGGACTTCCGAAGAATACAAAAACGACAACAAGCCCATCACTCCCGAGACCTGGAAGGCTCTCAAGGCTATTGCCGATAAGGAACTCTCTGACAAGACCCTCTATGTTGTTGACGCTTTCTGCGGCACTAACCCCGATACCCGTCTCGCTGTCCGCTTCGTTATGGAAGTGGCTTGGCAGGCTCACTTCGTGACCAACATGTTCATCCGTCCCACTGAGGACGAGCTCAAGAACTTCAAGCCCGACTTCGTTGTGCTCAACGCTTCCAAGGCTAAGGTTGAGAACTGGAAGGAACTCGGCATCAACTCCGAGACCTGCGTTGCCTTCAACCTCACCGAGCGCATGCAGCTTATCATCAACACCTGGTATGGCGGCGAGATGAAGAAGGGTATGTTCTCAATCATGAACTACTACAACCCCCTCCGCGGTATCGCTTCCATGCACTGCTCTGCCAACACCGATAAGCAGGGTGAGAACACCGCTATCTTCTTCGGTCTCTCCGGTACAGGCAAGACCACTCTTTCCACCGACCCGAAGCGTCTCCTTATCGGTGACGACGAGCACGGCTGGGACGACAACGGCGTGTTCAACTACGAAGGCGGCTGCTACGCCAAGGTTATCAACCTCGACAAAGAAAGCGAGCCCGACATCTACAACGCTATCACCCGCGACGCTCTCCTCGAGAACGTTACCGTTGACGCTGAAGGCAAAATCGACTTTACCGACAAGAGCGTGACTGAGAACACCCGCGTAAGCTACCCCATCGACCACATCAAGAACATCATCGTTCCTTCCCGTGGTCCCGCCGCAAAGAACGTAATCTTCCTTTCGGCTGATGCCTTCGGTGTGCTTCCTCCCGTGTCTATCCTCACTCCCGAGCAGACCAAGTATTACTTCCTCTCCGGCTTCACCAGCAAGCTCGCAGGTACAGAGCGCGGCATCACTGAGCCTACTCCTACCTTCTCCGCATGCTTCGGCGCAGCTTTCCTTTCGCTCCATCCCACCAAATACGCTGAGGAACTCGTTAAGCGTATGGAACAGAGCGGTGCAAAGGCTTATCTCGTGAACACCGGCTGGAACGGCACAGGCAAGCGTATCTCTATCCGTGACACCCGCGGTATCATCGACGCTATCCTCGACGGCGCTATCCTCTCCGCTCCCACCAAGCAGCTCCCCATCTTCGACTTCACCATTCCTACCGAACTCCCCGGTGTCGATCCCAAGATCCTCGATCCCCGCGACACCTACGCAGATCCCGCAGAATGGACAAAGAAGGCCGACAAGCTCGCCGAGATGTTCATCAACAACTTCAAGAAGTTCGAAGGCCACGAAGCAGGCAAGGCTCTTGTCGCTGCCGGTCCTCACATCGAGAAGTAATCAGTCTCTGACACACGTCCACGCCTCACGTCTGCCCCTCCCCGGGCCGACGGAGGCCTTTCAAAGACAACATACACGCATAGCGCCCCGGAATCTACCTCCGGAGCGCTATGTTTTTTTATCCAAAACGCACGCTATTTCTCATCATTTGATGCGGGACTGAAGTTTTAATTATGGCGAATTCGCCATAATTAAGCTCCATAATCTAATATCTTGTCCTGCATAAATATTTTTTCGCTATGCGGTGTTACAAATTGCACCTTTTTCACGTCTATATTATATAAACCCCATTCTACATTCATACATAATTATGCAAAAAACAATCGTGCTTCTGCTGCTCGCGGTCGTGATTGGCTGTATGCCGGGCCATGCACAAAAGAAAATTTCACGTCAGGAGGCCGTCAGCGATATCGATTCGCTTGTCAGCCTGATTGAAGAAGTTGAGGTCGACCCCTACATGCTTCTGCCGAAAGAGCGTTTTTATTCGGCGGTTGACTCGCTGAAGCAGTCGCTTCCGGCCGACAGCGTCAGCACCCTGAACCTATATCTCGGACTCAAGAGGCTCACCGGCATGTTCCGGCAGGGACATCTTGGCATCGGTGGTCTCGGAAAACATTGGGAAAAAGCCTTCCCGCTTATGTATCTGCTCGACGTGACTTCCGGAAGCCATGAACTCACTGTAAAAGCCGATGCCGACGTCCAGGGCATGCACCTCACACGCGGCACGAGACTTCTGTCGATAAACGGGCGCAAGGTCTCGGATATGGTAGCCGACTATCTTCCCATGATGAGCGGCGAGACCGACGCCTTCCGCTCGTCGGGGCTCGGGCGCAGTTTCGGTATGATTATGGCCTGCGAGAACCCCGGCGATACCATATTCGACGTTGAGATGCTCGACGGCAGCAGGAAAATCCGTCACACCTTCAGGGCCGAGAACGGCAAGGATATGACGCGTCCGGATGATTCGGGCGGAAAGGATTGGAAACCCTTTGAATATGAGATGCTCAACGATTCCGTGATGCTCTTCACGTTCAACAGTTGCGACACCCGCGGCTTCGACCGTTTTGTCCGTAAGATGTTTGCCGAGGCGAAACGCACAGGAGTGCGTCATCTGATTATCGACGTCCGCTCCAACGGCGGCGGCAACTCCGCGACAGGCGATGAAGTGTGCCGCTACCTCACCGACCGTCCTTTCGCCGGCTTCGGCGGCTCCAAAGTCAGGATTTCGCGCCCCGTATGCGACCACTATAATGAGAAATTCGAGCGCGACACCATTTACGACAATACTGTCGAGGATGAATATGAACTCTGTCTGCCCTACGACCGGGCCTTCCGCTTCGACGGCAAGACATACCTCCTCACGAGCGTCAACACCTACTCCTCGGCTGCAAATTTCGCGTGGGAATACTGGAAATTTGTGCCCGGAACGGTAATCGGAGAGGAGACCGGCGGAGTCAACATCTCTACTGGCGACGTGATAAGGTGCACTCTCCCCAACACGGGCTTCTCCGTGATGCTCCCCTGGAAGATATTCTACCACTATGGCGCTAAGGACGGCGATCCGGTCCACGGCACCATTCCACATGTCAGCGTGCCCGCTTCCGAGGCGCTTGACAAGGCTCTCGCCATAATCACTTCGGGCAGTGGCCGGTGAGAGCCCTCATATCCCGACTACCATACACATTATTAATAAGGATATAATGAAATAGAGGTCCTGCATCATCTCGATGCGGGACCTCTGCTCTGATTTAGGTTTGTAATTTTTTGGAATGACTTAAAAATGATGATGTATTACGCGTTTAGTTCCTTATGTATTGTATATATATATTTAAGTTGTATGAGAATACGGCTTCGTTTATTTCACGAGCACTTTGCTGACCTTGTTGCCCTGACGACGGATGTAGAGACCGTTTTCGGGGTTGGCCACGCGGATACCCTGAAGGTTGAAGTATTCAACGGGAGCGTTTTCGTCAGCCGCTTCGATTTCAGTGATGGCGCTTGTGGCCGAGGGGATATAGATGGAGAGGAAATTGGCGTCAGTGTTGACGATTACCTCTTTTGTTTCATTGACCGCGGCGATATTGGCAGCGGTGAGGGGGAACACCATTGTGACGGTGCCGTCGGCGTTCTCGGTAGTGGTAGCCGCCTCGTTGTCGGTAAATGCCGTCCAGCTGCTGTTGCAGAGCTGTGCCCAGTTGGGTTTGGTCTTGAAATCGACGGCTATTTTCTCAGTGCCTTCGGGGATGGTGGCGAAGATGCTGACGCCGGGGATGCGCTCGCCGTAGCAGATTACGTTCTTGGGGTCAAAGGCTGCGGGGATGAGCTCGACCTTGCTGACAGTGCCCCCGCCGTCGCCCTGCAGGAAGATGGCGCCGTTGGCGTCGGCAAGCATATCATCGGTAACGCCTACTGTCACTGAACCGGTTGCCATGTCCTTGGGAGTGATTTTGGCGGTTCCGAGAAGATTGGCCCATGAAGAATTCTTCACAAGAATCTGACCTGATTCCGAACCGGCTTCCGTGAAGGTATAGCGGAGAGCGTCGCCGGCTTTGAGTCTTGCGGGATTGATGTCTGCACCCTTGTTCCAGCCGGAGGCGGTGTAGCTTCCATCGAAAAGCAGGTTGGGGTCGATGTCATCGGCTGTGACGAGATCCACGGAGGTCACGACCACGTTCTGCCCCTGGATGATGAGTCCTGTCGATTTGAGCTGCTCGGCTGCGGTGGCGTTAATCTCCCAGGTGGCGTTTTCGCCGGTGGGATTCTGAAATCCCGTGCCGTCGAGCGCGGGCCATCCGTCGGTATTGGTCTTGACACCGAGGTTGGTGTAGTTGATTGATGTGTCGAGGGTCATGTCGACTGTGATGTTGACCACAAGCTGGCACCCTGCTGAGGCGGCGGTGAATTCCGATGCGGCCACAGTCACATTGTCGCTCCAGCCTTTGAGCTCGGTTTTGCCTTCCCAGACCTTGATTGTCGATGCGGAAGCCGAAAGAGAGGCTGCAATCATCACTGCACTTGCGAGTAAATTTTTCATCATAAGCTGAAAATTGTTTTTAGGGTTTGATATAAGGGTTTGATATAATGGCTCGTTTTAAGGTCGAATTATTGTCGGTTTTTATGCCGGGATAGGAAAATCCTCTGACTGTCATATCATCTGCTTGCAAATTTATGCAAAACGGAGTCAGATGAATGATACTATTTTATCCTATTTCTTGCAGAAATCCGTTTATGTGTTTTTGCCGGATTGGTCAGAGGAGTATATGAGAGGGTTAAAATTTTGTTCTCGGTGTTAATGCTTGTTTTGCAATTCGGTGAAATTTCGTAAATTTGCACCTTAGAGGCTGTTTAAAAACAAAAGTGAAATGAGGGGCAGCGAATTTTTTTAGATAAAATGCTTTTAAGTCGAAGGAGCTTACGTCAGTAAGTGACTGAG